>NZ_LR699166.1:1882589-2512678 GCF_902459525.1 Sideroxydans sp. CL21 | reverse complement strand
GAAAAGTACAAGGTCGAGATGATCGGCGCTTCGCGCGATGCCATCGACATGGCGGAAGACCGCGAGAAATTCAAACAGGCGATGACCCGTATTGGTCTGGCTTCTGCCCGTTCCAACATCGCGCACAGCATGGAAGAAGCCTTGCAGGTGCAGCAGGCATTGGGCTTCCCGACCATCATCCGCCCTTCCTTCACCATGGGCGGCAGCGGCGGCGGTATCGCCTACAACCGCGAGGAGTTCGTCGAGATATGCGAGCGCGGCCTGGAAGCGTCGCCCACACGAGAACTGCTGATCGAAGAATCGCTGCTCGGCTGGAAAGAATACGAGATGGAAGTCGTGCGCGACCGCAACGACAACTGCATCATCATTTGTTCCATTGAAAACCTCGACCCGATGGGCGTGCATACCGGCGACTCCATCACGGTCGCCCCGGCGCAGACGCTGACCGACAAGGAATACCAGATCATGCGCGATGCCTCGCTGGCGGTGCTGCGCGAGATCGGCGTGGAGACGGGCGGTTCCAACGTGCAGTTCTCCATCAACCCGAAAGACGGGCGCATGGTGGTGATTGAGATGAACCCGCGCGTGTCGCGTTCGTCGGCGCTGGCCTCCAAGGCGACCGGTTTCCCCATTGCGAAAGTTGCGGCCAAGCTGGCCGTCGGCTACACGCTGGACGAACTCAAGAACGACATCACCGGCGGTGCGACCCCGGCTTCGTTCGAACCGACCATCGACTATGTTGTGACCAAAATCCCGCGTTTCGCCTTCGAAAAATTCCCGCAAGCCAATGACCGCCTGACCACGCAGATGAAGTCGGTGGGCGAGGTGATGGCCATCGGCCGCACTTTCCAGGAGTCGTTCCAGAAAGCCCTGCGCGGGTTGGAAGTCGGCGTAAATGGTCTGGACACAAAATACAGCGACCGTGAAGCGATCGTGTCGGAGATGGGCACACCCGGCCCGGACCGTATCTGGGCGGTGGGCGACGCCTTCCGCCTCGGCATGAGCGTGGAAGAAGTGTTCAACGTCAGCAAGATAGACCCTTGGTTCCTGGTGCAGATCGAAGACCTGATCCGTCAGGAGAAGTCGCTGGACGGCCATACGCTGGAAAGCCTGAGCGCGGATCATCTGCGCACGCTAAAACGCAGCGGTTTCGCCGATGCGCGACTGGCTAAATTGCTGGGTATCGACGATGAATCGGTGCGCGCATACCGCCATGCGCTGGGTGTGCGCCCGGTGTTCAAGCGCGTGGATACCTGTGCTGCCGAGTTCGCCACCAACACCGCCTATATGTATTCGACCTATGAGGAAGAATGCGAGTCTCAGCCTACCGGCAACAAAAAGATCATGGTGCTGGGTGGCGGACCGAATCGCATCGGCCAGGGCATCGAATTTGACTATTGCTGTGTGCATGCCGCGCTGGCGATGCGTGAAGACGGCTACGAGACCATCATGGTCAACTGCAACCCCGAGACGGTATCAACCGACTACGACACTTCCGATCGCCTGTATTTCGAGCCGCTGACGCTGGAAGACGTGCTGGAAGTGGTGGCGGTGGAGAAACCCATCGGCGTGATCGTGCAATACGGCGGCCAGACTCCGCTCAAGCTGGCGCGCGGCCTGGAGAAGAATGGCGTGCCCATCATCGGCACCACACCGGACATGATCGACTGTGCGGAAGACCGCGCACGTTTTCAGGCGATGTTGCGCAACTTGAATCTGAAGCAGCCTCCGAATCGTACGGCAAGCAACGTGGCCGATGCAGTGGCCGGTGCCGCCGAGATCGGTTATCCGCTGGTGATGCGCCCATCCAACGTGCTGGGCGGTCGCGCCATGGAAATTATCCATGCGCAGTCCGATCTCGAACGTTATATGCGCGATGCCGAGGAGATGTCCAAGACCTATCCGGAGCGTATGCCCATCCTGCTCGACCGGTTCCTGAACGATGCGATCGAAGTGGATGTGGACGCTGTGTCTGATGGCGTGCAAGTCATTATCGGCGGCATCATGGAGCATATCGAGCAGGCGGGCGTGCATTCCGGCGATTCGGCTTGTTCGCTGCCGCCTTACTCATTGTCAGTCAAGCTGCAGGACGAATTGCGCCGCCAGACAGTCGCGATGGCGAAGTCGCTGAACGTGGTCGGTTTGATGAACGTGCAGTTCGCCATCCAGGGCGAGACCGTGTTCGTGCTGGAGGTGAATCCGCGGGCTTCGCGTACCGTGCCTTTTGTATCCAAGGCTACCGGCGTGCCGCTGGCGAAGATCGCCGCGCGCTGCATGGCAGGTCAGACATTGGCGGAACAGGGTGTGAGCAAAGAAATCATTCCTCCTTATTACTCGGTGAAAGAAGCGGTGTTCCCCTTCATCAAATTCCCCGGCGTTGATACCATTCTCGGCCCGGAGATGAAGTCCACGGGCGAAGTGATGGGCGTGGGCGAATCTTTTGCCGAAGCTTTCGTCAAGTCCCAGCTCGCAGCCAGCGTGAAGTTGCCGAAGGGCGGCAAGGTGTTCATCAGCGTGCGCGAAGAAGACAAGGCGGGCACAGTGGAGGTTGCGCGTACATTGAAGCAACTGGGCTTCACCATACTTGCCACACGCGGTACCGGGTCGGTCATCACTGCGGCGGGAGTCGATGTGACCGTGGTGAACAAAGTTGCCGAAGGGCGTCCGCATATCGTGGACATGATCAAGAACGGCGATGTCAGCCTCATCGTCAATACGGTGGATAGCAGACCTTCCGTGATGCGCGATTCGTATTCGATCCGCCATGCCGCTCTGCAGGGGCGTGTGACATACTACACTACGCTTGCCGGTGCGCGCGCTGCCTGCCTCGGCATGCAGCATCTGGCCGAGTTGCAGGTCTATGACGTGCAGTCCCTGCACCGTCGTCTGGATAAATAGAAAAAATAGAAAGAAGGGGAAAGCGGCATGAGTAAAGTTCCTTTGACTGTGAACGGCGCCGAATTATTGCGCCAGGAGTTGCACCGCCTGAAGACGGTGGACAGGCCTTGGGTCATCAACGCTATCTCGGAAGCGCGTGCACAGGGCGACTTGTCGGAGAACGCCGAATACGAAGCAGCCAAGGAGCGCCAGTCGTTTGTGGAAGGACGCATCGTCGAGTTGGAATTCAAGCTGGGCAGCGCGCAGGTCATCGACCCGAAAACGCTTAATGCGGATGGACGCTGCGTGTTCGGTTCGACCGTGATACTGGAAGATGCCAACAACGGCGATGTTGTGACCTACCAGATCGTCGGCGACGATGAAGCCGACATCAAGAAACGCAAGATTTCCATCAGCTCACCGATTGCGCGGGCATTGATAGGCAAGGTGGTTGGAGATATCGCGGAAGTGCGGGCGCCGGGTGGTATCCGCGAATACGAAGTGGTGGAAGTTCAGTACGTTTAGTCAGGTGTTTCCTTCCCGTGTATCGGGAAGGATCAGGTGCGGCTGCCGAGTTGTTTTTTGCTTTGAACGGCTTTGCCCTGGCGACGTTTGGGGGGCTTGGCGATTGGAACCTCCAGCGGGCGAAACACGACCAGTATCTTGCCTATGTGCTGTACCGGGCCTGCCTTCAGTTGTTCGCATATCTCCTGCAACATGGCTGCACGCGCTTCCCGGTCGTCGTTCATCACGCGTATCTTCAGCAGATCATGGCTTTTCAGGCTACGCTCGATTTCATCCAGAACGGCAGGCGTCAGGCCGGCATTGCCGATGATGACAACAGGATTGAGTGCATGCGCGCGCGCCTTGAGGTCGCGGCGCTGTAAAACGGAGAGAGTTAACATAATGAGTGGTTTCCCAGATTTAAGGCGCGGATTCTAAACGATGAAGGCTTCTAAAACCAGCAAACAATGGATGCGCGAGCATGTAAACGATCCTTATGTGCAGCAGGCACAGAAGGACGGCTATCGCTCCCGTGCCGCCTACAAGCTGCTGGAAATCGACGAACGCGATCACCTCATCAAGCCCGGCATGGTGGTAGTGGATCTGGGAGCGACACCCGGCGGGTGGTGCCAGGTGGTCGCAGGCAAGCTTGGCCAGCAGGGGCGAATAATCGCGCTGGACTTGCTCCCGTTGAATCCGTTGCCGCGGGTGGAGTTCATTCAGGGCGACTTCCGCGAAGAAAGTGTACTGGCTCTACTTGAGGAAAAGCTGGAAGGACGCCAGATTGGCCTTGTAATTTCGGATATGGCGCCCAATATCAGCGGTGTGAGTTCGGCAGATCAGGCGCGAGCCATGCATCTGGCTGAACTGGCGCTGGATTTCGCTGTCCACCATTTGGCGCCTGGCGGATCGTTTCTGGTGAAGGTGTTTCAAGGCGTCGGGTTTGAGGATTATCTGAAGCTTGCGCGTAACCACTTTTCAAAAGTGGTTACGCGCAAGCCGAAAGCATCGCGCGACCGCAGTAGCGAGCAGTATTTGGTGGGGCTGGGCAAGCTTGAGTAATAGCCCCGGACAGTGTCTAATGCAACTTCGTATTACCGCTCATAAGGAGCATGTGTGAACAATTTATTCAAAAGTGTCGGAATCTGGCTGGTTGTCGCATTGGTGCTGATGACCGTCTTCAATCAATTCAACGCGCGCCAGCAATCGACGGCGCAAGCGCAGTTGGATTATTCGCAATTTCTCGATGAAGTGAAATCGGGCCATATCGAGAAGGTGACTATCGAAGGCCGTACCCTGAAAGCGACGACCACCGACGGCAAGCGCATTACTACCTATGCGCCCAGCGACCTGTGGCTGGTTTCCGACCTGCTCAAGAACGGAGTGAAGATCGAAGCCAAGCCGGAAGAGGAGCAGTCCTTCCTGATGAGCATCTTTGTATCGTGGTTCCCGATGCTGTTGCTGATCGGCGTGTGGATATTCTTCATGCGCCAGATGCAGGGCGGCAAGGGCGGTGGCGCATTTTCGTTCGGCAAGAGCAAGGCGCGCATGCTGGACGATGCCAAGGAACGAGTGACTTTCGCCGATGTGGCAGGTTGCGACGAGGCCAAGGAAGAGGTTTCCGAACTGGTCGATTTTCTGCGAGACCCGACCAAATTCCAGAACCTCGGTGGGCGTATTCCGCGCGGCGTACTGATGGTGGGCAGCCCCGGTACGGGTAAGACGCTGTTGGCCAAGGCCATCGCTGGGGAAGCCAAGGTGCCGTTCTTCTCCATTTCCGGTTCCGATTTCGTCGAGATGTTCGTCGGCGTCGGTGCCGCGCGCGTGCGCGACATGTTCGAGCAGGCCAAGAAGCAGTCGCCGTGCATCGTGTTCATCGACGAAATCGACGCAGTCGGACGCCAGCGTGGCGCGGGACTGGGCGGAGGCAATGATGAACGCGAGCAGACGCTGAACGCATTGCTGGTTGAGATGGACGGTTTCGAAGGCGCTTCCGGCGTGATCGTTATTGCCGCGACCAACCGTCCCGATGTGCTCGACCCAGCGCTGCTTCGCCCGGGCCGTTTCGACCGTCAGGTCGTGGTGCCGCTGCCTGACATCCGCGGTCGCGAGCAGATACTCATGGTGCATATGCGCAAGGTGCCGGTGGCGCCGGATGTGAAGGCAGATATTCTGGCACGCGGTACTCCCGGCATGTCCGGCGCCGATCTGGCCAATCTGGTGAACGAGTCGGCCTTGTTTGCCGCGCGGCGCGGCAAACGCTTCGTCGATATGGAAGATTTCGAGGCGGCCAAGGACAAGATCATGATGGGCGCAGAGCGCAGGTCCATGATCATGCCGGAAGAGGAGCGCCGCAATACGGCGTATCACGAGTCCGGCCATGCTGTGGTTGCAAAGCTGATGCCCAAGACAGATCCTGTGCACAAGGTCACCATCATCCCGCGCGGTCGCGCGCTGGGGCTGACCATGCAATTGCCTTCTGAAGATCGTTACAGCATGGACAAGGATCGCATCCTGTCCACGATCGCTGTGCTGTTCGGCGGTCGTATCGCCGAAGAGATATTCATGCACCAGATGACCACCGGCGCTTCCAACGATTTCGAACGCGCTACTGACATGACTCGCAAGATGGTCACGCAGTGGGGTATGTCGGATGCGCTCGGCCCGATGGTGTACGCCGAAAACGAAGGCGAAGTGTTCCTTGGACGCTCGGTGACTTCGCACAAGAACATCTCCGAAGCGACCATGCAGAAAGTGGATACCGAGATTCGTCGCATCATCGACCAGCAATACGCGTTGGCGCGCAGCCTGATCGAAGCGAATCGCGACAAGATCGAAGCAATGACCAAAGCATTGCTGGAATGGGAAACCATTGACGCCGATCAGATCAACGACATCATGGCGGGCAATCCGCCGCGTCCGCCCAAGCCAAGCCTGAGCAGCAACAAGGCACCTGAGCCGCCGAAGGATGAAGCACCGACGGCAACAGCGACCAACAAGCCTGCTGAAGGCGTCTAACTTACACACGGGGGCTTGGCCCCCGTTTTCTATGGCAACCCTTATAAACTCATATTATGGGCGCATAGTTGTGTTGCGCGGTGCTCGCGTTCTCGCCTGTCCAAACTTGGCTTCGGAAAGGTATGTCTCAGCCGCTGTGTTTCGCGCGCCTTGCGCTGCATCCCGATAAATGAGTTTCTAGAGATTTCCAATGTTCCATTGCGGAAAATTCCAGTTCGATCTTTCGCGCCCTCTTGTGATGGGCATCGTCAACGTCACGCCGGATTCGTTCTCAGACGGCGGACATCACATGACCACTGCTGATGCCGTTGCCCATGCGCGGCAACTGATTGATGACGGTGCGGACATCCTGGATATCGGGGGCGAATCCACCCGGCCCGGTGCGGCTACAGTGAACGAGCAAGAAGAACTGGATCGCGTGCTGCACGTGATTGAAGGTTTGCGCGGCATTTCCGTACCGATCTCTATCGACACATACAAACCCGGAGTGATGCGCGCCGCCTTGGCGGCAGGCGCAAGCATGGTCAACGACATCAACGCATTGCAGGCGGAGGGCGCACTGGCAGTGGTCGCCGGGAGCGATGCGGCAGTGTGCCTGATGCACAAACAAGGCAAGCCAGAGACCATGCAGCAACGACCGGAGTATCAGAATGTCACGGATGAGGTGAGCGCCTTTTTGCGTGAACGCATGGCTGTCGCCGAAGCGGCAGGCATCGCGCGCAAGCGCATCGTGATCGATCCGGGTTTTGGGTTTGGCAAGACACTGGGGCATAATCTCGACCTGTTGCGCGGCCTGGCAGCATTCGGCGCTTTGGGTGTGCCGGTCCTGTCCGGGGTGTCGCGCAAGTCCATGCTGGGCGCGATCACCGGACGCGAAGTGAGCGACCGAATGGCTGCGAGTGTGGCAGCGGCTTTATTGGCGGTGCAGCGCGGCGCATCCATCGTGCGTGTGCACGATGTGCGCGAGACTGTCGATGCATTGAAGATTTGGAATGCGTTAAGCGAGGGATGAGATGAGCAGAAAATATTTCGGCACCGACGGTGTGCGCGGGCGAGTGGGAGAGCATCCCATCACACCGCAATTCGTGATGCTGCTGGGCTACGCTGCAGGCAAAGTGCTGGCAAAAACCGAGCATGTGCAGAGCGAGCGTCCGGGAGTGCTTATAGGCAAGGACACTCGCATCTCCGGCTACATGCTGGAATCCGCACTTGAAGCAGGACTCATTGCAGCCGGCATCGATGTCTATCTGGCCGGTCCGATACCGACTCCCGCAGTGGCTTATCTGACTCGGGCGCTGCGCTTGCAGGCAGGTGTGGTCATCTCCGCATCCCACAATCCATTCGATGACAACGGCATCAAGTTTTTCTCGGGCAGCGGCATGAAATTGCCGGACGAAGTCGAGCAGGCCATCGAAGCCGAGTTGGATAACCCGATGCAGACCAATCCTTCGGGCAGCCTCGGCAAGGCCAAGCGTATCGACGACGCTGTCGGGCGCTATATCGAATTCTGCAAGAGCACTTTTCCGGCCGACATGAATCTGCGCGGCATGAAGATCGTGGTGGATAGCGCGCATGGTGCAACTTATCATATCGCTCGGCACGTCTTCCACGAACTCGGTGCGGATGTCATCGCCATCGGCGCGGAACCGAACGGCAAGAACATCAATGAAGGCTACGGCGCGACATCCCCCAAGAACCTGCAACAAGCGGTGAAAGAACAACACGCCAATATTGGCCTTGCGCTCGACGGCGACGGTGACCGTCTCATTATGGTGGACGCCGAAGGCAAGCTCTACGACGGCGACCAATTGCTCTACATCATCGCCAAGCACCGCCAGGCACTGGGCACACTGCACGGCGGTGTGGTCGGCACCCTGATGACCAATCTTGCTTTCGAACATGCCATGCAGAAACTGGCCATTCCGTTCGCTCGCGCCAAAGTGGGCGACCGTTACGTGATGGAGGTCTTGCAGGAAAAGAAATGGCAACTCGGAGGCGAAAATTCCGGCCACATCATCTGCCTGGACAAGCATAGTACCGGCGACGGCATCGTGTCTGCATTGCAGGTGCTATGCGCCCTGCGCATGAAGCAACAGACCCTGGCACAGGCCACGAGCGATCTGCAAATGTATCCGCAGATACTCATCAACGTGAAAGTGAAAGGCAAGGCGGCCGAATTGCTGGAGATGACGCCGGTCAAGGCAGAAGTGGCCAAAGCCGAACGTGACTTGAATGGCAAAGGGCGGGTGCTGTTGCGTCCGTCCGGGACGGAACCATTGTTGCGGGTGATGGTGGAGGGGGAAGATGGGGTGCAGGTCAAGATGTGGGCGGAGAGGATTGCGGGGGTGGTGAGGGAAGTGGCGGGGTAAGGTTTTATTAGTCGGCATCCTGCAGAGCCAAAATCGTCGGGGGTAGCCCGACAGCCAGTCACTTTTTCTTCCTTCGCCAAAGAAAAAGTAACCAAAAAAAAGGCGACCCTGGTTTGCCGCCCCTTCGGGGTTCTCTCGATATTTCATCAACAAGCGGGGCTGCGCAACTCGCCCTGGTGGGGTACAAAAAACGTACCCAGCCGCGGAACTCAAACAGTGCTCGCATAAACCTCCGCTTGTTTGCGAACTATCGAGGCGGCGCACAGGGGAAAGAAAAGCGAAGATCAAAACCGTATGGTGAGCAATAAGTTGCTCACCATAGTCAATCAATTCGACTCCATTACATTGGAGTCGTGCCTAGCTGCCGTCACCTCGGATGATACGCAAGGGCGGCTTTGGCTGACTTCCAGGCCGTCTTCAATTCGGCCATAGCGGCCAAATCAGAGTGCTCTGAAATTTGACTGCTTAGCTGATCAGAGCGGACATCAACTGAGGTAAGGGGCTGCGCGCTTTTGCACAGTCTCGCTTGAGGGTAGGTCTAGGTTGCTTTTGCTGCAATGGATTTCCATTCTTCATTGGCAATGAGAGTTGATTTGGAAACCTTGAGTTTTTTGCAACCATCTACTGCGCGAATTGCTGTGGTTGTTGTTTGAGCAAGGCTCTTATGAAGCCAAGGACTCAGCGAGATGCTACGAATGCAACTGAGATCAATAGGGATGTTGATACTAGGAAGCTCTTCGGTAGCTGATTCGAAGACCGCACGAAACTCGCTTTCAGGCTTGAAAGCGGCACGCTTAATAAATGGGAGTTCGTTGGTACGAAAGCTGCGTTTTCTTGCGTTGACGAGTGTAAGGTATTCGACATCTTGTGTTTTGACTTTATGGAGCTTGAATGAAGCAAGCAGAGGTGCGCGATTGAACACAATACACACGCCAGAAGGGCCAGGGGAAAACACGCGCCAGTGATGGTATGTTTCCGCCGTTTGAGAAAAGCAGAGCGCCAAAACGGACTTGAGTTTTTTCTTTTCCTTGTACTGCGACAAGTAGTGGGAATCGTTACTGTCATCCCACGATTTTGGATCAAGAAGTGTGATTTTTTGTTCGTGAAGCAAATATAGCAGCGCTGGTAGGTCAGTGTACCTGCGGAGGTAACTCGTGGGTTTTGTTGTCGCCATGTGTAATAGCCTTTAGAAGTTGAGACAGGTTTAAAGCAACCTAACGCAAAGGCAACTGGCGCGTTGCGGAAGCAGGCCGCAAGGCGTCCGTGTTGACCACGATATTATGTGAGAGCCGCGAGTTCTTCATTCGATCAATCCCTCGCGCTCCAACACACGTCTGATTTCCTCAAACACCGCAGAGATATTGCCGCACGGAAAGCGAATTTGCCCTAATCCCTGAATATTGCTGAACTCCTGGCACCCTTCTTCGAGAAGCACAATAGCCTTTGTAAATCCCAGCCGCCCCTGAAACAAACCTGCCTCGTGCACCACGTTCAATCTGGCTTGAAGAGCGCCGTCGGCCATCTCGTCTTCCGCAGTCATGACGAGGAAAGCAACAGCGGCGGCGTCCAGCATTTCCGACAGCCGAGCTATGTTGGTAATTCCCGCGATCGGCACCCGGTTGAATTCGTCCCAAGGTAACTTAAGCCTGTCCTGGACAAAATCCTTCAAGTCACGCCAGACATGGGATTGACCATGTCCGATGAAAACATTCGTCCCGATTCGTTCTGCCACTTTGCGTTTTCGCGATTTACGTTCCAGATGAGAGGCTGCCTTTGCGGCTATCTCTGCTGCGGCGCTGCAAATGCCGAAGGATTGCCGAATTGACTGAACGTCGGCAAGGACAACTATGTGCGGGGGTATCTTTGTTCCTTGCCCCAATACAACCGTGTCCCTCGTCATTATTTGTCCCTTTGGAGCTTTTATTTGGGCAATTTCGAAAGGGGACATGGGAAGCAGCTTGTTCAACTGCGCTATCAAGTCCTCTAGAAAGGAATCGTCGCGATCATCCAACTCGCTCTGGAGAATGGAAACGAGTTCGGACTTGGAAAACTCAAACACTTCCGCGGCCTTCTCAGCTTTCGAGCGCGCATCCGTCAAGTCTGGATCTCCGGCCTTGCGTCGGATGTGCTCCTTAACGACTTCGGGGTCGCACTCGCACCAATCTCCCCGTGACCCATGACTGGACATGTAAGTATCCATGAGGCCCCATTCTTGGCTGAAATGCGCGCCCGGAGGTGGTGGTGAGAAATTGGCGTAGTAGACGCGAGAGTGATAGCCCTGCCAAGACCCGGAAAATGACCTTCCGACCGCATTCGCTGCATCTTCCAAGGCCGCCAACATATCTCTGATGTCGCCGCTCTCACCGGAAGCTGAGGCTGCCTTCAATTTCTTGGAAAGAGTGAATAATTCTTCATGCGGAGTCAAACTGTGTCCTCCATTAATTGCACACCACAGAACAGCTATTATACGGGCTGGCCAGTCCGCAGAATAATTAACGGCAATAGCGGACGCAACCAACGTTATGTAAGGTTTGCTATGTATGAATAGTCGAAGAATTTCAGGTCACCGAGAAATGCCAGCTATGGCTGACATATAGACTACAGAAGGGTGGATTTTCATGACATGGGTAATCGGATCTTCATTTGTGCTGGGCGGCTACGGAATAATGGTTTCTGACATTCAAGTCACCGTCGAAAACAGACGGTTTGATATATTGCGAAAGGCTTATCCCGTCGGGCCTTCATTAGTTGGGGGGTTTGCCGGCTCTGTTCAAATCGGCTTCGCGTTACTCAGAAGCATTAGCGAATTTCTACGCCTTCCGCATGGCGCTCCCCCGAATTCAGCATGGCATCCACCTTATGTTGCCGAAAACTGGGCACCGATCGCAAAGAGCGTATTCGAGTCGTTTTCGCCTGAGCTGCAGGAGCATGGATCGCAATTCATTATTGTTGGCCCCGATCCGGCCGAGGACGTAATACCAGGCAGGGCAATGATTTATGTCTGCAAGTTTTCCTGGCCAACATTTGAACCGCAAGTCTTTCGAGGCGGCAATACTGCAGTCAGTATAGGTAGTGGGTCCATGGTAGGAACCTATGCCGAAGGCATAACTCATGCAATGGGAATAAACAGCGGACTCATGCAAGCAGAGGTCGGAAACACGGGTGGGTGGGGCTCAGCTATGAACATAGTGATATCCCAAATAATTGAAGATCATCCGGTAGAAGGCATTTCATCCCATATACATTTACACCGCATTGAGCGTGACCGCTTCTGGTTGCATAACAATGACAGAACGATTTTCCCGCGGCAAGACTTCCCAGACGAGGAACCAACTATTATAAGAATGCCACCGGTAGCGCAAAGTCTTGATGAATTGTCGCGAATGCTGAATAACCTTGAAGCTGACGCCTCTAAGGCCTGCTGCTAAATTCCATGTCTGCACCGAAATGGCCGCTTTTGAAGGGTGAACCGTCTTTGGAAGCTGCGATCGCAAATGTCCGCAATGGCCGATGACTGGACCTCGGCCTAAGTCGCCGCTTCGGTTGCCTGGATCTTCGTCTGCTGTTGTATCAATTGCGGAAGTTCTAGTCTCTTTGGGCGAGCCATACAAAGGGCTCAATTAAATCGCCTGCGATCAGTTATCAGCAGCTGAGCTGCGACTGGCATCTCGTCTCCAAGTCATAAGCGGCCCAAAGGACTCATGAGCCGTCTTCTTCAGAAGCGGTATATATTGTTTCTTATGGAAGCCAAGGAGAAATACTGATAGATTCCTAATACTACATTATTTAAGCCCCCCAAAGCTTTATGAACGGGGGATGGTAATTTCGATTTTCCACATCATTTGGGTTGCTAAAACAATGCACTTTAAAAATATCGAGATTAGTAAGTGGCAACAATTCGAAAAGATTTCCATTCATTTTCATGATCGCCTCACGATATTAACTGGTGCGAACGGATGCGGCAAAACAACTATTTTGAATATCTTGGCAAAACATTTTGGTTGGGAGCAGCCTCTCCTTGCCACACCTCGAGCAGAAAAACTCACTGGCGTTATTAAGTATGTGCAGCGCTTCTTTATGGGGGAAGACACAAATAAGGAGAGTGTCATAGGCAGAATTCTGTACTCAAATGATCACAGCGCACCTCTAACAATCCCGCAAAATGACGCAGCAACATATTCAATACAAATATCTGGTCAACAAGGAGTCAAGTGTTTTTTCATACCATCACACCGATCAGTATTTCGATACCAACAAGTTACGAGTATTCCAACGATAAAGAAAGATCGCACAAACGCATTCCATGAGGTATCCAACACAAATCGGAATAGATATTTTGGCAGCAATGACCAGCCAAGTAGCTTTTACATAAAAAATACGCTCATTGGTTGGATGATTCACGGATATGGTGTTAAGCGAGGTGGCGTTGATGTTATGCCCCCAGATGCTGAACAGGTGCGACATTTTGAGGGGTTTGAGCAAGTATTAAGGAAAATACTACCGACTACGCTAGGCTTTCAAAAAATTGAAATCAGAAATATGGAGATCGTTTTCGTATGTAACAACAGCAACGACCAATTTATTCTTGAAACCTGTTCTGGTGGAATAAGTTCACTAATAGATATTGCATGGCAAATCTATATGTTCTCGACCAAAGAAAATGGCGAATTTACTGTCCTGATTGACGAGATAGAAAATCATTTACACCCGTCTCTTCAACGTCGCCTGCTACAAGATCTTATTGATGCATTCCCTAGCGCTAGATTTATTGTGTCAACCCATAGCCCACTAATTGTTGGCTCTGTTAAAGGTTCTGCTGTCTATGCGCTTAAACACAATGCTGTCGGTAAGATAGAATCAGTTGGACTTGATTTTCAAGGAGAGCCTAAAACTGCCACTGAGATATTAGATGAAGTCTTGGGCGTATCGTTCACGATGCCTGTGTGGGTAGAAGAGCATTTGCGTAAAATAACGAATGAATACGCATCCAAGCCTATCACGGAAAACTATTTCGAAGACCTTCGCAGGGACCTCAAAGCTATTGGTATGGAAAAATTACTTCTGACCAGTATGTCGACGCTTTTGGAATCACGTAAATGATTAAACTATCAAGACCAGCTTGCCCTAATCCTGCGGCATTGGCGGCAGGTAACTATAAACACTCAGACAATAAATTGGCCTTGAAAAATGCATCCAGTGACAAGTGCATGTACTGCGAAAGCAAGATAACGCACATTGACTTCGGTGATGTTGAGCACATCAAGCCTAAAGCCGACGACAAATTTCCAGAACTAGCATATGAATGGTCAAATCTTGGGCTTGTATGCGGAAAATGCAACAATATAAAGACTGACAAATTTTTCCCGGATGCTCCATTCATAGATCCCTACGCGGAGGATCCAAAGGATCACTTGATGGCATTAGGAGCGGTGGTTGTACAACGGAATGGAAGCGCTCGGGGTGAGATTACAATACAAGAAATTGACCTGAATCGCCCCGAATTGCTTGAGAGAAGATATACACGCGTAAAAGAGGTTCTCGTGGCTCTAAATGCGGCATACAGAACCCATGTCGATGTTCTTAAAGTTGCGGCCTTGGCTCAGATCAATCTTGAAGCGGGACCAGACAAGGAATATTCCATGATTGTTAAGGCACTTCTAAAAGCAAATGCCGACTAGAACAATATCCAAGACGGGGCGACTATGATTTCCAAGGAAGAAGCTCTAAAAATAACAACCGACGAAAAAATGCGGCAAGCCGACCCACGCCTACTCCGACTCAATCCTTTTCTTGAAGAGGCTGAGAAGAAAATTCGCGACGCGGCTGAACATGGAAAAAACAACGCAGGATGGACGGTCGGTACTGAAGAATTTGTGGAAGACATTCTTCGTATTCTACGCGCGCAGGGATTTACCGTATCCTGCGATAAATTCCATATTACTGTTAAATGGTGATAGTTTACCCTTCACAATATCTGAATATTAGTTGGCATGAGCCACTGCCCAGATTTGCATCTTTGGTCGCACCCGGAGAGATTATAACTTCCGCTATAGCTTTAGAAGCGGACCCAAAATTGGGATAATCAGAACGACCGCTATGGCCGAAAAGGAGGCGGTCGGAGGATACGGCCTTAACTTCCAATTCAGGTCTATCGCCGAAACACCGCCCCAACTAAAGCTAGCGCCCAAAGTTAGCTTACACCGGACAGCGGTCATCACTACACGTTGTGTATAGGAAGCATTTCTGTAATCGGGCTTTAAATCGATTTTTGGATGCAACTGCCTCGTTGAAAAATAATATGGGTCTTAAAGAGATTTTGCGAGTGTCGAAGCTTTAAAGACAATCTGATTTTGGTTCTTTTTCCATAGTTGGTGCCCTTGGAAGAGATTCAAGCGTGTACCTGTTATGAGCTAATCGAAACTAGGTTTACGAAACTTATTGCTTCCTGTAGCTCCCTATAAAACAGCGCTGGTGTTGTAAGGAGCTGATTATATTAAATGCACATCAAACGCCATTACCCCGACGGTGTTGGTTTTGAATTAGAAAACCAGAGGGCTTCGTCCATCCTTTGATACACCGGCTGCGCGCGGCACCGATGTGAATACTAGCCATTCGACCTGGCTGCCAAAAGACACCAGCAAAGTTGCTGGTTATCAGGACAAATGGAATGGAATGATTAGCCGAAACGCCCAGTAATATAATCTTCCGTCTCTTTCCGTTTGGGATTGGTAAATACCGTACTGGTATCCCCAAACTCGATGAGATCTCCCAGATACATATAAGCCGTAAAGTCCGAAACGCGAGCGGCCTGTTGCATGTTGTGGGTGACGATGACGATGGTGAAGTCTTTCTTCAGTTCATCGATCAACTTCTCGATGTGCGCGGTAGAGATCGGGTCGAGCGCCGAGGTGGGTTCGTCCAGCAGCAACACTTGCGGTTTGACGGCGATGGCGCGGGCGATGCACAGGCGCTGTTGCTGGCCGCCGGAGAGACCGGTGCCGCTCTGGTTCAGCTTGTCTTTGACTTCATTCCACAGTGCGGCTTTTTTCAACGCCCATTCCACGCGGTCATCCATTTCGTGGCTGCTGAGTCTCTCATACAGCTTCACGCCGAAGGTGATGTTGTCGTAGATGGACATCGGGAACGGGGTGGGTTTCTGGAACACCATGCCGATCTTGGCGCGCAGGGTGTTGAGGTCCTGCTTTTTGTCCAGCAGGTTCTCTCCATCCAGCAGTATTTCTCCTGTGGCGCGCTGCTTGGGATATAGCTCATACATCCGATTGAAAGTGCGCAGCAGGGTGGATTTGCCGCAGCCGGAGGGGCCGATGAAGGCGGTGACCATTTTTTCCGGAATGACCAGATTGATGTCTTTCAGCGCGCGATCGGCCCCGTAATAAAAGTTCAGGTCGCGCACGATCACTTTTGGCGCGGAGATGATTTGCTCGGCTGTCATTTCTTCGATCCTCATTGGGAATTCGCTTTCTGGCGGAACAATACCCGCGCCAGAATGTTCAGGGTGAGTACGCTCAGGGTGATGATCAATGCACCGGCCCAGGCGAGTTTTTGCCAGTCTTCGTATGGGCTCATCGCGAATTGGAAGATGACCACAGGCAGATTGGATAATGGCTTGTTCATGTCGCTAGACCAGAACTGGTTGTTGAGCGCGGTGAACAACAGTGGTGCCGTTTCGCCGCTGATGCGCGCGACGGCAAGCAGTATGCCGGTCAATATTCCGGCGCGTGCGGCACGCAGGGTGACGAAGCTGATCACTTTCCATTGTGGTGCGCCCAGTGCCGCCGCCGCTTCGCGCAGGCTGTTGGGGACGAGGCGCAGCATGTTCTCGGTAGTACGAAGGACAACCGGAATAACCAGAATGGCGAGCGCGAATGCACCACCCCAGCCGGCGAAATGCCCGACCTTGGCAACATAGACCGCATACACAAAGATGCCGATGACAATGGAGGGTGCGGATAGCAGGATGTCGTTGATGAAGCGGGTGAGTGGAGCGAGCCAGCCGCGCTGGCCGAATTCTGCAAGGTAGGTGCCGGCAAGAATGCCTATCGGGGTGCCTATCAGGACTCCGACAGTGACCATCATGAGGCTGCCGACGATGGCGTTTATCAGTCCGCCATTGCTGCCCGGTGGCGGCGTGCTCTGCGTGAATACATGCAGGCTGAGGCCGGGCAAACCATTTACCAGCAGCGTCCACAATATCCAGCCCAGCCAGAACAGCCCGAACAGCATGGTGAACACCGAAATGCTCAGGCTGACCATGTTGATTAAGCGACGACGGGCGTATAGATACGACATGTCAGGCTCCGTGTCCTTCGCGTTGCGCCATCTTGACCAGCAGGAGGCGAGCGAGCGAAAGGACGATAAATGTAATGAAGAACAGGATCAGACCGAGCTCGATGAGGGAAGAGGTATATAGTGTTCCCACGGCTTCGTTGAATTCGTTGGCCAGGGCCGATGCGATGCTATTGCCCGGCATGAACAAGGATTTGTTCAGCTGGTTTGCGTTGCCGATGACGAAAGTGACGGCCATCGTTTCGCCCAGCGCACGTCCGAGGCCGAGCATGATGCCGCCAACCACACCTATCCTGGTATATGGCAGCACCACATTCCACATTACTTCCCATGTCGTTGAGCCCAGACCATAGGCGGATTCCTTGAGCATGGCGGGTACGACATCAAACACGTCGCGCATCACCGAAGCGATAAAAGGGATAACCATGATTGCCAGAATGATGCCGGCAGTGAGCATGCCGATGCCCATGGGCGGGCCGGAGAAAAATGGCCCGATAAAAGGCATTTTTCCGATATGGTTGTTGATCCACGGTTCAACGTAATCGCCAAACAAAGGGGCAAAGACAAACAGTCCCCACATGCCGTAGATGATGCTGGGAATGCCGGCCAGCAATTCGACAGCGATGCCCAGCGGACGGCGCAGCCAGTTTGGCGAGAGTTCAGTCAAAAAGATGGCAATGCCGAAACTGACAGGGATAGCGATCAACAGCGCGATGCCCGAAGTAACCAGAGTACCGACGATGGGAATCAGGGCCCCATATTCGTCTTTGACCGGGTCCCACACGGAACTGGTCAGAAATCCAAAGCCAAAGGCGTGAATGGCAGGCATGCTGCCCACGACCAGCGAAGCGATGATCGCTGCAAGCAGGGCCAATACGGCGAATGCTGCGAGACGTGTCAGATTGCGGAACAACATGTCTTGCACGACTTGTTGTTTAAGGCGCGCTTCTTGTAGGAACGTCGGCATAATTCGATTTTCAGGAGTTTGAAAAATTGCGGGGGCGTTTAGAGCCCCCGCAATTATAACTTAGAACGTATTGCTTACTTCCACAGTGCTTTGCCTGAAGCATCCTTGATTTGAGCTTTCCATGCATCGCGGATCATCTTTTTCAGATTGGCCGGGAGCGGTACGTAGTCCAGATCCGAAGCCAGCTTGTCGCCGTTGGTAAATGCCCAATCGAAGAACTTCAGCACTTCCTTGGCATTGTCTGCTTTTTCCGCAGTCTTGTAGACGAGGATGAAGGTGGCGCCAGTGATGGGCCAGCTGTCCTTGCCCGGTTCGTTGGTCAGGATTTCATAGAAACCTTTGTTGGCATCCCACTTTGCATTGGCTGCAGCGGCTTTGAAGCTGCTGTCGTCGGGTTTGACAAACTGGCCATCGCGGTTCTTCATTTGCGTAAAGGCCATCTTGTTTTGCAGGGCGTAGGCGTATTCCACATAACCGATGGAATTCTTGATGCGCTGGACGTAAGAAGCGACGCCTTCGTTGCCCTTGCCGCCGGTACCAACAGGCCATGCCACAGCTTTATCCGCACCTATGCTTTTATTCCAGTCTGCACTGACTTGCGAAAGGTAAGTGGTGAAGATGAAAGTGGTGCCGGAACCATCGGCACGGTGTACCACGGTGATGTCCTCATTCGGCAAGGCAATACCTGCGTTATCTGCTGCAATGCGCGGATCACTCCATTTTGTGATCTTGCCCTGGAAGATATCGGCCAATACTTTACCGTCCAGTTTCAGCTTGCCTGCCTCGATACCATTGATGTTGACGACTGGCACCACGCCACCCATCACGGCGGGGAACTGGGTCAAACCGGAAGCAGCCAATTCAGTTTCATTTAACGGCGCATCGGTTGCGCCAAAGTCCACTGTCTTGGCTTGGATCTGCTTGATGCCGCCACCGGAACCGATAGACTGATAGTTCATGCCCACGTCGGTTTGAGCCTTGTAGGCTTCAGCCCATTTGGCGTAGATCGGGTAGGGGAAAGTGGCGCCCGCGCCAGTGATGTCGCCAGCGTAAGCCGCACCAGCAGACAGCAATGCAGCGGACAGCCCGATGCTGCTTAGAAGACGGTTCAGTTTGCTCATTTCAGTTTTTCTCCCAATTATAAGGATTACTCGTTGCGCTTGTTGTTTGTAGCGGGATGCATCTTAAGGTGAGTTTGTTACACAATTATTACACAGTGTAACAATCAGCGAGGGGTTGATGCTGGAGGAGGATATGCGGGTTTTGGCGGTTGGGATGCGCTTGGATTGACCATTTTTGTTTTCATCGGTACTATCGCCGCCTTCAGTCAAAGGCGGAAATTGATCCTGATGCGTCGTAAACTGGTTGTTGGAAATTGGAAAATGCATGGGTCACTGGCTCAGAACGAGTCGCTGCTGTCCGCCATCAAGAGCGGTGCCGTACAATTGTCACGTGTGGATATTGCGGTCTGCGCTCCTTTCCCCTATCTGGCGCAACTTAAGCAGGAATTGGCTGCTTCGGCGGTGAAGTGGGGTGCGCAAGATGTGCACCAACTCGAAAAGGGCGCATTTACCGGCGAAGTGTCCGCTTCCATGCTCGCGGATTTTGGATGCACTTATGTAATAGTAGGGCATTCAGAGCGACGCAACATTTACGGCGAGACTAGTCGACTGGTGGCGGAAAAGTTCGCGGCAGCGCAAAGCGCAGGCCTGATTCCCATACTTTGCATGGGCGAAACACTGGAACAGCGCGAGGGTGGCGAGACAGAATCAGTTGTCGCTGAACAGTTGGATGCGGTGATTGCATTGGTCGGAGTGCAGGCTTTTGGCAAGGCGGTTGTAGCGTACGAGCCGGTGTGGGCGATTGGTACCGGAAAGACGGCATCGCAGGAACAAGCGCAGGCTGTGCATGCCTTCATTCGTCAGCGTGTTGCCGGACATGATGCGCATGTGGCTGAAGGATTGGTTATACTGTACGGCGGTAGCGTCAAGGCGGCTAATGCGCCGGCGTTGTTTGCCATGGCAGATATAGATGGCGGATTGATCGGTGGAGCAGCATTGGTCGCCGAAGAGTTTTTGGGGATCTGCCGCGCAGGTCAGTAGGTAAGTGATTGATTCGTTTCGGAGTGGTTTGTGGAAAATTTAGTTTGGGTAGTGCATGTGATAACCGCAGTTGTGTTGATCGGTTTGGTATTGATCCAGCACGGCAAGGGGGCGGATATGGGAGCGGCGTTCGGCTCCGGGTCCGCAGGGAGTTTGTTCGGGTCTAGTGGTTCAGCCAATTTTCTGAGTCGTAGCACGGCGATAGCGGCGACGATATTCTTCATCACCAGTCTTTCGTTGACTTATATATATTCGCGTCCTTCCAAAGAGCAGAGCGTGCTGGATAAAGTTGACGTGCAAAAGCTGCAGCAGCAGTCTATGCCTGCGTCGGCAGCTGCTGAAACAAGCGATTCAAAATCGCAACAAATACCAAAATAATAAAAATAATAAGCAACATGCGGAGTTGGCGGAATTGGTAGACGCGCAGCCTTGAGGTGGCTGTGTCCGTAAGGACGTGAGGGTTCGAGTCCCTTGCCCCGCACCATAATTTGTAAGTATTTGATTATAAAGAGATTTAAAAGTCTCTGGAAAATGCGTGTCAACGATATCAGTAAATATTACTATATCAAAAAAATCAAATAATATCAGTTAGTTAATGTAATTTTTATTTCTTCTTATCTGGCATCGTTTGTCTCCAGCCAGACGCTTTATGGTAACACTGATGGTAGTACGATCAGCCGTGTTACCATAAAAGTACAAAAAACAATAAATCCATAAAAGTTATTGATTGCAAGCCATTTTTATCAGGCATGCACTATTCATTTTTATAAAAATAAATCCCATTGCGTAATCGTGCAAAAGTGGAACCATAAGACGAATGCGCAATCCGTACGTCCGGTGTTGTGAGAGGGCGGCGGGGGTGACCCGTCTCCTACTCGATCTATGGAAAGTTTGTAATAAATATAATCAATAAGTTGCGTTGACATAAAATGACTTGAGTTGTCACCTCCAGAATTGACATGCCAATGGTTTTTTTGCAACACTGATGGTAATAGGTTAATCCGTATTACCAAAAAATGCCCAAAATTATTCCCATTTTGTCAGACGTCAAGATTCGAAACGCATCACCCAAGGTTGCCGCAGATGGGAAAGTCACGTCAAAAGCGCTCTTTGATGGAAAAGTGACCGGACTGCATTTATTGGTTCAGCCAAACGGAGCGAAACTTTGGCGGATGAAATATTTGTTCAATGGCAAAGATACCCGGGCAGCATTACCAGGTGCTTCTCCATACCCCAAAACAACTCTGGGTGAGGCGAGAGAAATTGCCGCAAGAATGGCTGCCAAGATTCGCCAAGGTATAAATCCAGTGTCTCCTGAGGTCGTACCTGAGGTTAATACCTTCAAAATGGTTGCTGAGAATTTCGTTTCATGGAAAAAGTCTGTGATTGCTGAAGCGACTGTCAAGAAATATCTGGAGTGCCTTAAGAACGATCTTTACCCCGCTCTTGGGCATCGAGACATCAAAGACATTCACGCTCCCGAGGTCGTTCCGCTCCTGCGCAAGATTGATAAGCGATCAAACAGCTTGGCGAAGAAGTGCATGGATCTTGTCACCATGATCATCAGATATGCGATCCAAGGTGGTAAGCGTCCGCCGTACACGATGATCGATATGCAGGGCGTGCTTCACAAGGTTGCTCCAAAACCAAAGCAGATCCCGGACAGCATACAAGCCTCTTTCCAATCTATTGAAACCTACGAAAAGTTTATCATGCGCTCGGCGATGAAGCTTCAATTCCTTGTCTGGCTACGTGGCTCTGAGACCATGGGTGCGCGATGGGATGAGTTCGATTTTGAAAAAAAAGAATGGGAAGTTCCGGCAGTACGAATGAAAATGAAAAGGTTGCATATCGTTCCGTTGGCAAGCCAGGCAATCGAGCTCCTTATAGAGCTGAAGGAAGTGACTGGAAACACTCCATGGCTGTTTCCATCAAACCAGAGAGAAGATGCATTCTGTCGCGATGCACTCTCTTTAGCCTTTCGCGTACACAAGTTAGGTATCGTGCCCCACGGTGTACGTACGGTCGCATCAACATGGCTAAAAGACAAGGGCAAGTTCCCGCCCCATATCATCGAAGTGCAACTTAGTCATATCGAAAAAGACAAGATCGAAGCCGCTTACCTCGATAAACCTCATTTGATGTATCTCGAAGAACGACACAAAGCCATGCAACTTTGGGCTGATTATCTACATTTTGAGTCAAAAGAACCAAAGAGTGCATAACTGATCGCACATGCTATCAATTAAAACCCGCATCCAGCATCCACGGGACTTGCTGAAAAAGATACCTGTTTGGGCTGCAGGGATGTCCGGTTCACCACCGAAAGCCGTCATATAAATTCAGTGCTTTGCGGGTGCTTGAAGGTCTCTTCCTAACCCAAACCGGAAATAGCGCTTAAAGAATTCGTTGCCGCAAAGCGGACATAGGCGAACTCACACATTCGACCCACTCCGGACCCTCAACGTGGAACCTCTGAGCGACTGCTCTACGCCATTAGGAAACGTTCAATTCGATGAAAATTTGTGAGCCTGAAGGTCCGTTGACCCAATGCAGTCAGTGACGCCCCTACTATCTGGTAGTGAATGTGCAATGCTGATATTCTCTTCTGCAACCGAACCCTTCCTAGGTCAGAAGCGACTTGATCTCATCATTGTGATGCTCGATGGCACAAATTCGCAGAACTCTTTGGCATTCTTCTGATACAGAGAACCGATTGATGCTGAATGGGCGGAGACTAATTTTGCATCTACAATTTGCGAGTAACTTTTCCAATCAAAGGCTCTTGTCTTAAGATGGTTTCGCGCATCTAACATGATGTCGAGGATGCATTTCATCTCGATTGATCCAAGCATCTACCCAACTAGCAATCTGTCGCAGGGTTAGATCCTTCAGATTTTGTGCTGGCATATCGATGTCTACTTCGTGGTGTTCTTCTTCAACTACGGACATATCAATTGTGTAGTTTTCTTCAATGAAAATTCGCAATTCTTCCAGATTGGAAGCATCCATTCCAACATATTGCAAAGGAATGTCCAATTCGATTTCTGTTAGCCGTATTCCAAATAGCTCGACAATCATAAGTTGAAGCTTTTCAAGCGTACTCGACATCACCTAGCTCCTAACTCAATCGTGGCTCTATACCGCGAATATCTCTAAAAGAAGTTACAGCCAATAGTTTGTCTTGATCGTCTGTGACAGGAATGGCACGAAAACTATAGCGGTCGAACATTTCTAT
This sequence comes from Sideroxydans sp. CL21, assembly GCF_902459525.1. Taxonomy (NCBI): domain Bacteria; kingdom Pseudomonadati; phylum Pseudomonadota; class Betaproteobacteria; order Nitrosomonadales; family Gallionellaceae; genus Sideroxydans; species Sideroxydans sp. CL21. Next base: position 2,489,296 of record NZ_LR699166.1, on the reverse strand, counting down.
CGCATCGCGTAATGTATCGTTGGGGTTCAAGCTGATGATGTTGTCGGTCATGATCTCGCCGATTGACTGGTCAGGTTCGGCGGCAATCAGTTCCCGCAAATCGACAACTCCCTTTAATCTGTCCAGCTCATCTGTGGCATACACATACATGATCACATCCATATCGCGAGCGATCTTCCGAAAGTCCGTCATTACCTCTTCGACCTGTGTAGTCTCAGGCATTTTTATGAATTTCTGTGTGGAGAATAGAAGGATATTTTCATCATGGTGGTCGATGATATTCTGCACCTTGGTGGCGCGATCCTTATCGATCAATTGAAGCAGTTCATCGGCTTCGGCCGAAGGTAGTGCTGCCAGAATGGCGGCTGCTTGCGCCGGACTCCTGGCATTGATCAATGTTGCCGCCTGGCGTTTACTCATCGCTCGGATCAGTTCTCGTAGAACCCTAGGCTCCACTTCTTCCAAAGTTTCGGAGGCTTGTTCCGGCTCAATCTCATTAAATACCGCAATGCGTTGATCACCATCCAACTCTTCGAGAATGTCTGCCAAATCGACCGGATGAATATCGCTGATATTTTCCTTGAGAATGCTGAGTTTGACATGACCTTTGAAAGCATCAATTCCCTCCGGCAACTGCTGGACATACAGCCAGGAGATCATCGTATCTTCTTTCCTTTGCTCGGATAACCAGTCAGCCAGCCATCCCAGACCCATCCTGCGTAATACACGTCGTCTGCTGATATCGACTTCGCTGACATACAACTTGCTTCCCTGAAAATCGAGGCTGATGTCATAGATAACCTCAACCTCGTGTTCGTCCATGTCAAGAATCTTCTTGTCGAGGATATGCGCGCGAAGCAGGATTGAGCCCTCAGGCGGCTCGCGTGTACACTCGATAAGGCCGCTAACGTCAAATACGATCTCAGTTTTTGAAATCAGCGTCAGCTTGTTCAGCGGCATTAACAATGAAGGATAGCCAAATGGCCGACTGACGACGAAATGACTAACTTCGGGAAGCTTGCCTGTTTCAATCATCACCATGTCTGTCAAACGTCCGATCTGCTCTAACGTTGATTTCAGATAGACCTTGCGTCCGATAATTTCACTCAGAAAGAATTTGTGCTCCAGTACAGCGGCCATTTGGTTATTCCTCAGTTCAGCATCAGGATAAATTTATAAAGGATTAAACCTACCAGGACAAAAAGGTAAATCCGCAGAGCCATCAGCGATATCTTGACGCCAAGTGACATTTCGATATGCGGCTTGCTGTATCGGTGATTGATTTCGCGTATTTTTGCTGAGAAGCGGCGAATACTTAATAACATACTCGATTCTCCGTTTAATGGAACAGGTTAGGGAACATCACGCTGACACCATATAGTGTGGACAGAATCACAATGGAGATGACGATAAAGCCGCCAATCAAATTCTGACTCAATGTATTGGCATACTCTCCCATGTGTTTTTTGTCATTCAGCAGCAGAATCAGGAACACCAGGGCGGCAGGGAGCAAAGTCACGGCTACCACTTGAACGAATAGTGTAATCAATACCAGAGGTGCTCCGGGAATCAGTACTACCAGTCCCGCAGTTGCCAAAGTAAAAAAGTAACTGGCATAGAACCAAGGGGACTCCTTGATTTTTGTGTTTAAGGTATGCGCCCAACCGAAGATTTCGCCGAAAGCCCATGAACTTGCCAGCGAAATGCAGAGCGCACCGAGCAAACCCGCGTCAAACAGGCCGATGGCCATGAAAGCGCCAACATAGTGATTGGTGTGCATCAATTGCTGGGCAGCTTGGGATGCGTCATCGATATCGATGCCTTTTAAGACGGTTCCAGTGACAATGACGATGAATATCGCCACCACGACCGTTAATATTGCTCCCAATAAGGTATCGAATTTGCCCCAGGGAATATCTTTTTCCTGCATGCCTTTATCGACCACGGCACTTTGCTGGAAGAACAGCATCCAGGGCGCGATGGTGGTACCGATATTGGCCATCAGTATGAAAAACAGCTCGCCGTTGAATCCTCCCGGAAAGTTGGGAATCAGGCCGTTGCCGAGGATGTCCGAAACCGACGGGTTGACCATGAATGCACCCGGAATGTAAATCAGGTTCAGGGCGCAGAACCCCATGGTAATTTTTTCCCATGTCCAGTAACGACCATTCAGCATGATCATTCCCATCAAGGCTACAACACCGATCACCGTCAGCCAGGCTGGCACTCCGAAGATGTGCAGGGCCGAAGTCATTCCGACAAATTCGGTGACCAAGGTCAACCAATCCAGAATCATCAGGTCGATCAGCGAGAACCAACCCCAAAAAGCACCGAAGCCGTCAAAAATCGCTTCAGCATGCCCCCGCTTGGTGACCACACCCAAGCGCACCGTCATTTCCTGAACGTAGTAGGCGACCGGGATCAGGATCAACAAAAACCAGATCAGGTTGTAGCCATACTTTGCACCGGTGGCCGCATAGGTCGTAATTCCTCCGGCATCATTGTCGGCAATCATGACCACAAGCCCCGGTCCAGCGATGACCAGATAGATCTGAATCGCTTTCAGGTACTTTCGGAACAAGTAGTAAAGTTTGGAAAATATGTCCATATTGGTCCCAATGTGAGGGTGCTTGTATCGATCCTTAATTAGAAGGGTATAACACTTCCGAGCACAAATGCGGTCGTCATGCTGACAAGTGTGTCGAGTTATGAGGCATTGATTTGATTTATCGCTTCCATGCTTAAGTCACTGAATTATTGCCAGTCACAACGGCATGAATGGGTAATGTTTTCGCCAGAATTACGGAAAGTTTGGCTCATTTAGTATCTCTAATTGCTTAAGCTCTACGCGGAAGTGCACGGCATAAATGTCTACCAAATCTGGTTGCATCAATATTTGGCTCCCGTTGTAGCGAAAGCGGCATCTTCATTGAATATCTGGTTTGTTTTCGACGAACATGGCATGGGCTGCGTTGTGTGCCATTTCTGATAAAAACTGATAGTCGTCACTACTGACCGAGGGGTGCGTATCCATGGTCATCTGGTAGACTCCCATAAAATATAGTTTTGCCTCTGCCCTGAGATAAGTCTCCGAATGTGCGGGCGACTGAAACCCTTTATGGGATCCTCCCTTCCAGACTACTTTTCGCAATGTCTTGAAAGTCCAAACCACACGGTTGGGTGAATCTGCCTCTCCCGGTTTCACCGCAACAGAATGCCAATGAGTATCGGTTGCAGCTTGCATTTTCTTGATCAAATAGCTGACCAATTGTTCCTGAGTTAAGCCCGGAACCTCTCCCAATACTTCAATCACAATAGTATTGAAATCAAGTGAAGTTGAAGAGGGTGTGGATTCTTCTGCAACGGCGAACCTAATGAATGAAAGAATGATCGCCGTAGCCAAAATTATTTTAGCCATATGCATAGGGAATGCCCTTCAGACTCATAACGATTAACATTTCGAAGTTAAAACTCCATATGCACACGGGCACCAATAATCGATACCGGACCCCGGTCTTGGTTATAGGCTGGATTAACAACGTACTGGTAGTTCAATGTGAGCATCAGGTGCTCAAACGCATGCACGGCATAGGAATAATAAGTTTCCATGATCTTCTCCGAGCCGTAATGCGGAAGCCGTCCATCACCAATCAATATCCCCATACCCCCGGCTGCAAAATAACTGCGCGCATCGCTTGAAATTCCATTGACTACGGCGGCCCAGCCGAACGTATCGTCGTGACGCCCCCATTGGTCACCTTTCAAGGATAGCCCTGCAGTGACTGACTGGTTGATCTCGGAGAATTCATCAGCTTCCTTGCTGCCGTCATTCATGCTTGCTCTGGCAAACAATCCCATATTGGCAGAGACTTCCTGTTCCAGATTGACAGCGCCTCCAGGGCGCGAACTGTAGCGCCGGACTAGGGAAGTATTCGGCGTGCTGCCTGTTCTTTGTGCGAGTTGCACTGCATCTGCATAATTTCCAAAGTCCCCTTGGTTGACAAAGTACAATAGCTTCAGTTTGCCCGGATGCTCCCACAGTTGATGTCTCTCCTCGGCTTCGCCGACCCATTCATGTTGCCTGAATGATTGATCCAAAATCGTTGTATTCGGGATCGTGGACAGATCGAAGAATCCGCTACGCAAAGTCCACCAGGATTGCGTCCATTCGAGGGAAACACCTTTGGCAAAGCCCCAAGCATCGGCCGCATAGTCGAAAGCGCCCGACTCCACGATCGACCAGTTCATAAAATCGGCTCGTGGGTCATGTGCATAGGAATTGGTATCGAAAATGTCTACCACGGAAAACTTGCCGAGCGTCATGATAATGTTGTCAGCAGTTTGGGTTCCACCTATCTGGTTGGCCCCTGGCGCGACGGTTTGCTCTTTTCCACCCAGATTGACGGTCTGCCGGTAAAACAGCCGAGGCAGGCGAAGGTAGGGGGTATTTGCCCCAACCTTGTATGACTCACCACTTGGAAAACCGGCCATTCCAAGGGTATTGTTGAAGCCAAACCCCTGGTCGACTTCCGGATTCATCCAAAGCTCCCCACCATTCCAGAGACGCATCCCCGCAAATACCGTCACATCGGTCGTTTCAGTACTCGCGGCACCCGAACTCAAACTGTTTTGGCCTTGATAAGGCGACGAGAATCCCGGGTGCGTTTGGCTGACTCCGGTGAATTGGCCATAAACCCCCCATCCTTTTGGTGCCAGTGGCAGGTTATCTGTCAAATTTTTAGCGGGCGGAGAGACTTCGATTGCAGCTAAATCGATATTCGATGAGGTTGTGTCTTGCGCCCCTGTTTCAGCAATCACCGTATGGGGAACACAGAAAAAAGCTCCAGACAGCAAAACGAATATGAATTGCTTTGCCAAGGAAGTATTACGGTGCCCGGGGAGTCGCTGCCTGGCAGGCACCATTTTCGAATCAAACATAGCCAAGATAATATGAAAATAATGTTGCGTTAATATTGCAACATTCACTATTGTTGCTTGAACTTTATTTGCAACGATTCGCTGAATAGCCACGTCGCTTTTCTTCCTCTCGCCTGCGATGCAGGCACGAGGATTAAGATTCCAGCGGATTTTGCTCATGGTGAATTCTCTAATATTTATAAATTTGAGCGTGTCCAAATGCCAGTTGGATGACCTTGTAGGCGACCATGACAGTAGCTATCACCAGATAAGCGCGCAATATTCCCAGCCAGACTCGCGTCGTGAACGATAATTGAGGCGGTTTCAGTTCATTCAGCGGCGGCATCCGCCAGTTGATGGCATCCTTGGCAGCATAAGTCACTGAAGGTTCAGCTTCGAATTCTCGGCGTTCAGCCGCCTTGTATATGCGCAGAGCCCACATGCCGATCGCGATCAGCAGGCCAGTAATGCCGCCGCCGGCGAGAATCAGCATGATCGAATCGCCAGAAATATCCGGGAACACCATGGAAGCCGTCAGAATTAACGACAGGAGCACGAGAATACCGCACACAATGGCAGTGAAGAGGTTGGTGCTTTTGCTATTGACCCAAGGGCCAAGCACTTCTTTGTCGTTGCACAGCAGGAGTAAAAATACCGACGCACTTGGCAACAATATTCCAGCCAGCGTTTGCACAGCGTTGGTCAGGAGGCCAAGGGGTACACCCGGCATAACCACCAATGCCACTGCAACCACGATCAGCGCCACATAGACCGCGTAGAAACCCTTGGCCTCGGACGGCTTGCGATGGAGAGAATGCTTCAGCGACAGTACGTCGCCGATGGCATAGGCTGTTGACAGCGAAACCGCCGCGGCGCCAATAATACAGGCATCAATCAGTGCAACGGCGAACAAGGTTCCCATCAGTTTGCTGTGGTAAGTGGCAAGACCCGTCGCAATACCGCCGGCATCCGTGAAATTGCCGAACTCCGGACGACCGGCAAAAATCTCCGCAGTAAACGCGATCATGGCTGCCGCGCCAACGATCACGATAATGATGCCTAACCACAGGTCAATGCGGCCGTATTTGATGAAACGTGGCGTGATTCGCTTGTCGATCACATAGCTTTGCTGGAAGAAAAGTTGCCAGGGCGCGACCGTCGTTCCGATAATGGCAATGATCAGCAGCATGATGTCACTGAGTTTGGCCTCCTTCGGCATTTGAGGTATCACGAAGTCATGGACAACCTGGGGCATTGCCGGGTGCACCATGATGAAGATCGGCACCAACAACAGGCTACCAACTACCAAAATCAGTGAAATGCGTTCGAAGCGACGAAAGTCACCCGTTCCTGCTGCAATGATGATCAGCACGGCCGCGATGGCGATCCCGGCGAACTTAGAGACACCGAGAAACCCTAGGCCAAGACTGATACCTATAAACTCGGTGACGATGGTCAGTGCGTTAAGGATGAATAAGTCGATGACGCTGAACGCACCCCAGAATTTGCCAAAACGTTCGAGAATAAGCCGGGCGTGGCCGACGCCGGTGACCGCACCGAGGCGCAAGACCATTTCCTGATTCACGTAAAGAACCGGAATCAGCAAGGCGAGCACCCAGAGCAGGCTCGTGCCGTAGTTCTGTCCAGCCTGGGAATAAGTACCGAAGGCGCCGGCATCGTTGTCGCCGACCATCACGATGATGCCCGGTCCAATAATCGCCAGCAGTGTCTTGATGCGATGCCACAGTCCGTTCCTGGGGCCTACATCACCGTGGCGAATCGTGCCCAAGGCGCCCCGGATGTCGCCAATATGTGCGCTATCAAGCACGGCAGTTTGTTTAACTATTGTCATGAGTGTATTCCTAAAGATTGCGCTATTCCCAAGAGGCGGCCAATGGCCGCCTCCGATTGCGTTGTCACAGCCATTGCCGAGCGGTATCGCTGGATATCAACACGCCATATATGCTGCTGCCCGCAGGCGTAGCCAAGTGGCTGTTGCAGGCAAAGACAACCTTGCCGACGTTGTACACGTGGACAAGCCGGGCAGAAGCCCGACGGATACCATTGATGAAATGAAGCATTACTTTAGTAAAGAAAGTTTTGATGATCATGATTGCACCTCGCATAAATGCGTTTGCCACGCAAAGCGGACAAACAATGCATTATCGATATGCCGTGTTGATGCCTGATCGGAATCAGTGCACAAGCCAAACATCGCTACGCAGCAACGCTGCGACGACACAAGACAACACGGCGGATTACAACAATCCGGTGGAGGTGCTCAGAGCAACCCGCATGTGCGGGTTATAGGGATTTGCTGCTGGGGCACCGTCCCGCTAAATCAGCGAGACGGCGGCGGGAGTCAAAGACAGGGCCTGCGAATTTGCTGATTAGCTAACGCGGTTTAAGCTACTAGGGCCACTATCCATGATGCCTCCCTGAGGAAATGAGATGGGCCGCATTTTATGGCATTTGAAATCATTGTCAACAATTTTCCACATATTTTTTCAGCATTTACTGTATTGCCATATCCCCCCCCGTAGGATAGGATACAAAAACTATGACAACACACGCCACCCACCCCGAAGTAATCAAACGGCTCAAACGAGCCCAAGGCCACCTGAACAGTATTCTTACAATGCTGGAGGAAGATCGCGGCTGTCTTGACATTGCACAACAGCTGCAAGCCGTCGAAAAAGCGATCAGCAGCGCCAAGAAAACCCTGGTTCATGACCACATCGATCACTGCCTTGAAAACTCCGTTCGCAAAGGGACTCGCGGCGCAAACAACACCATTCGCGAGTTCAAGGAAATCACCAAGTACCTTTAGAAGACAGTCAGCGAAGCTGGTCGACATTGTTTGGTCATTTCAAGTGAGTTCACAATGAATAGATTTTATGATGCCCCGTTTGGTATTGGTCATGACCACGTCTTTTTAGGGGAAGGCCATGACAAGAACGAACGCAAGACCTGGGCGGTAATAGCTCTTTGTAGTTTGATGATGATCGTTGAGATTGTCGGGGGCAAACTATTTGGTTCACTTGCCTTGGTGGCAGACGGTTTGCATATGTCCACCCATGCCGGTGCGATGTTGATTGCAGCACTTGCCTATACCTATGCCAGAAAGCACGCCAACGATCCACGCTTTGTCTTTGGAACCGGCAAGTTGGGCGATCTGGCAGGATTCACTAGCGCGATCATCCTGGCGATGATCGCGTTGCTGATTGGGTATGAAGCTATTGCTCGCTTTCTGTCACCTGTGCCCATTCACTTCGGCGAGGCGATTCCTATTGCGGCGGTCGGTTTGCTGGTCAATATTGCCAGTGCATGGTTGTTAAACGGCGGCGATCACCATGGGCATGGTCACAGCCATGGGCACAATGAACTTGTCGGCCATGAGCACAAGGAAGAAGTGCAGCACATCAAAGCAGGCTCTGGGGTTTACGCGCTGTCTATTTTCGAAGATGGCGTACCACCTGTTTTTCGGATACGCGCGCTTTTTGAAGGTGTGGAATTGTCGGCACAAGATGTGACAGTCACAACTATTCGACCAAACGGAAAATTCCAGGTGTTCAAGTTTGCCAGGTCAACGGACTTCCTGGAATCAACAACGGCAATACCCGAGCCGCACGCGTTCAGGGCGGTGGTAATGCTTCCGGTTGGAGAACATAGCTTAACTTTTGAAGAACATGGCCATGTGCATGACGACTATGGTATTGACGCTCGCGACCATAATATGCGCGCTGCTTACTTTCACGTTATCGCCGATGCGGCAGTTTCGGTACTGGTAATTATCGGTTTGATCTCGGCAAAGACTTTTGGCTGGGTATGGATGGATCCACTCGCTGGTATCATTGGTGCATTCGTGATCGCAAACTGGTCTTTTGGGTTGATTCGCGATACCGGCGCGATTCTGGTCGACATCAGTCCTGGCGACTCGATGGCAAACAAGGTGCGGGGCGCAGTCGAAACGGCTGGCGACAAATTGGTTGATTTGCATGTGTGGCGGCTTGGCCCAGGGCACCTTGGTGCTGTAGTTTCCGTAATCACACACGAACCTCAGCGTGGGGCATCTTTCTACCATACTATGCTAAGGCAATTCAAAGGTCTGTCCCACATCTCCGTAGAGGTTCACTTGCAGCCATGAGCTCATACAACCGTTTCAATTTGAATAGATCGGCCCCACTTTCTTATTCCAAATACCTATTCAGAAAAATAGAAAGAACAACCACTAAATGAACTTCGAGAAATTATTCCCGCACCATCCACGGTAAACGACTTGCGACAAATATTTGTTGTTCGCCTTGGATTGGCAAACTCCCATGTGATAACTCGCAGACCATCACCACTATCAGAGCTCGATGTTGGCACACCAAATTCTGATTCAACTTCAGAAATTTTGTGACCTACCCACGGATCCACATTGGATCTATTCGTTGTGCAACCAGAAAGTACTAATGCTATAGCAGCTATAAGTAAATATTTCATGTGCGCCTCCCATATCATTCAGGGAACACCAATTCAAAATATCCTTACTATGTAATTGTTTACGTTTCAAACGGCAACCGCACGGTAAATTCTGATCCCCGTCCTTCTGTGCTGCTAACTGATACATCCCCACCATGAAGTGATATCACCATTTTGACCAAGTATAGCCCGATACCGGTCCCAGTAATTCCCTTTACATTACTTCCACGATGATAGCGCTCAAAAATCTGAGCGCAATCCTGCATTGGAATCCCGATCCCTTTGTCTCGCACCTTAACAACGTTAGAAAAGGCAGTCGTAAGATATGTGTTTTTCATTACGAAGTAGACAACTTATCAGCTAGTTAACTTGAACCCTAACTACGATGACCTCTACCGAAGCCACAGGTTTTCCATCAATAGTTGCCGGATTGAATTTCCAGAATTTCAGTGTCCCCAAAAGCAATCTGTTCAGACGCGGATTTTGCGTCGGCTTAACAAGTTCAACAGTTACGCTGCCGTCGACGGCAATGTGAAACCGAGCAGTAGCTACTTCATTCATGGCATCTTGCCGCAAGTCATCTGGGATGGCCGGTAATGGTTTGGCTATTGCCTGAGCACTACGATTTCTATCTGTCTCGGGTGTGTTGTTAATTGCCGGGGATGTTGTGGCTGGTGCGGCAGGTGGTGGTGCAGTCGGTGCAGGGTTCACGCTTGGCTGATCTTGCTGAACAGGTGAAATGGCCTGCTGAATTTGTTTTGGCGGCAAAGCTTGTTTAGGTGCAGGTGCATTCTGACGGGATAGGGGCTTCAGAAGTACAGAAGCGGGAAGCTCTATCAATTCGGCATCAACAGGTACCGGTTCCGGTGTGCGGCTAACCGAATGCACCATAGAGTAAACAAACAAGATGGATGCGATTATGCAGGCCAGCAGCGAAATTGGGAGTGTCCAGTACAGTCGATGCCATGGAGAACCGACATCCACCTGCGCCAACCATGTCGATGCATCAGTCGACATGTTTAACCGCAATCAGGAAATGTTGCGCTCCGGCTTCGCGGGCCTTGAGCATCGCCTGCACGGTGATGCCATTGGGTGCACTACTGTCCGCAGCGACAATAATACTGGCATCCGTGTTGGGCAGCATCGTCTTCAGTGTGGTTGCCAAGTTATCCAGTGTAACCTGTGTTTTATCCAAAAATATCTGGCTATCGGATCGAATAGTCAAAGTAACCGGCGTTTTTGCCTGTATTGGCGAAGCATGTCCTTGAGGCAGATTGACCGGCAGCGAATGGAGATTTTGCATGGACAACGAGGCCAGCATGAAAGTGGCCAACAGGAAGAACATCACGTCGATCATCGGGATGATTTCGATGCGTCCGCGTTTGTATTCGCGAGATTTTCTGATCTTCATTTTTCGGCCCCTCCCTCGTGCTGACTCAGCCGGATATTGTCTATCATGCGCGTACCGAGACGCTCCATTTCTTCAAGCACCTGCACTTGGCGGCGTGACAAAAAGTTGAAGCCGAACAGCGCGAAGATGGCGATGAAGATACCGAATGCGGTGGCAATCAGCGCTTGCGCAACACCACCGGTGACCCCGGTGGGATCGACGAGGCCAGCGCCGCCAATCAGATTGAATGAATGCATCATGCCGGTGATGGTTCCCAGCAGCCCCAGCAGCGGCGCGCCGGTAACAATGGTTTCCAGAACCCATAGACCGCGCCCCATCCCTTTTTCGATGAGTTGCGCTTCATCGCTGGCGCGCGATTCCAGCCACCAGATCGGCTTGTCGCGGTTGTCTATGATGATACGGGAGAACCTTGAGTAGTAATTTCCAGGCGTCAATGCAGATAGTTCCTGATCCAGCTTTTCCCAAGTGAACCCGAATGTTTCGATCAGGTTGAACAGCGACGACGGCAGTCTGATGTAGCGCCAATGCAGATAGAACTTGTCAATGATGATCACCAGTGCCAAAACTGCCAAAGCCAACAAAGGGTAGATGATTACACCGCCGAATTTGATGGCTTGTAGTGTTTCTTGTATTTCCTGCATGAGAGACTCCTTTATATGGTTATGCCCTGCATAACCCGTGCTTGATTGCAAAAATTAGAGCTGCTTGGTCAGGCCGAGAAACAGGCCGAGCCGTGGCCCATACTGCGGAGCGAATACCCCTATGCCGGAGCCGTCGCGAATTTCGTAGATCTTGTCGAACAAATTGTTGATGACGAGTCTTATTTCCACCGGACCTGTTGCGTCGAGACTGATCTTGCGGCTTGCACCGAGATTGACAATTGCATAGGAAGGCAGATTCGTCGTGTTGGCAAAGCCGTTGCGCAAACCGCTCTGGAATATCACATCACTGCTCAGGCGCGTGCCCGACAAAAGATAGGAGCCGCCGGTCGAGATGGTCAATGCTTGCTCATGATCAACATTTACCCAGTTGCTTGCCGCGTAATTGAGCGTGGCCTGATCAAACAGGTACTGGCTTGAGATAATGTCTTTGGCCTGGCTGACAGTGCGAGCCAGATTGGCATAGCCGGAAAGATTGTCTGACTTGTAATTGCCGGTCAACTCAACACCGTATATTCTGCCTTGCGCATAATTGTACGGTGTCATGATCAAGGCCGGGCCGAACTGCCCTTCGTCTATGGTGTTCCGGGTCTGCTTGTAGAAGCTGTCCAATCCCAAACTGGTGGTTACGGTCAACTGGTGCGTGACACCGGCATCGAAGTAATTGGCCCTTTCCGATTTTACCGATGAGTTCAATCCGGGTGCCGCATTCGTCGTGTTCTGGAACAAAGCCTGCGTGCTGGTGGAAACCAGCTCGGTCGGCGGTGGTGTGAAATAGCGCGAATATCCGGTATGCAAAGTGGTTTGATCGCTGTATTTGTAAACAAGGCCCAGTCTCGGACTCAGTTGATGCTCATTGACGTAGGCGTTGACCTGGTCAAATCGAGCGCCGTAGTTCACGGTCAATTTTTTGGTTGCCGACCATTCGTCCTGCAGATAGGCGCCAAACAGTGTGTTGCCGTTTTTGGGATTGTTGTCGACGATGTTGTAAGCTGACCCGGAAACCAATCCGGTCGAGGGGTCGACCGGGAATACCGCGGACGTGTTGTTGCTCTGGATATTTTCATTGCTGCCGAACAAGCCCATGCGCAGCGTGTGCGTCTCGTTCAAGCGATCGCTGGCATCGGCCTGAATGCCGGTGCTGGAGCTGCTGCGAAAAGCGTCCGATGCCACACCATTAAAGGCTAAATTGCCGACGACATCGGGCATGTAGTGGGTGCTGGAATAACGCGTAAACAGCGAGACCTGGTAATCGATATTGTCATTCAGCGAGCTTTGCACCGATGATACGAGGAAACGATTTACTTCGCGTTGTTGATCATTGAGCAAGGCGGAGTTGTATCCCGTCAAACCGAGTCGCGGCAAAATGCCCAGATTGTTCGGATCCGGCTGTTGTCCGGGATTGTTGGGTATCTGGAAATTTCCATCATAACTGCCGAACATGACACTCATTTTGGTGTCCGGATTCAGCAGGTAGGAAAAATAGCCGAATTCTTTGCTTTGCTTCGTTGTATCGTGTATCGGATTGCGACTCGACGTCGGATTTTCAATACCAACGTTGTCTGTCAGATAGGAGCCGCTGACGAAATAGGAAAGATTGCCTTTGGTACCGCCATATTCCACGCTGGGATTGAAGGTATTGTTGCTACCGCCGTACATATCGAATTGCCCACCACTCTCGAAGTTGGTCTTGGTATTGATTTCGACGACCCCTGCCGTGCGATAGCCGTATTGTGCGGGTAACGCGCCAGTGAGCAGATTGATGTTCTGCGCAAAGCGCGTATCGAGTGCCTGGCCGAAACCGCTGATACCTTCGGGAAGTATCACACCGTTGATGCGATACTGCATGTTGCCGTGATCGCCGCGCACATGTAATTGTCCATATGAATCATTGACCACGCCGGGAGCCTGAAGAAGAACCTGGTTCAGTGGCGTACTGTCTCCCTGCGGCAAATTTTGGATGTCCTTTTGTGCGAAGCGATAGATGCTGCCGCCAGTTTCAGGCGACAGTCCGTTGCGGGCATTGTCCAAACGCGCCACTGTAATGTTGATCTCCGGTGTTTGCGATGCTGCCAGTGTAATGATGGTGCTTACCACCCCAGCTTGAAGCGTGACATTTGACGTGTTGTATTCGTAACCGGCTTTATCTGACAAAACGACATATGTGCCAGGTGCAATGGCGGAAAAGTTGAAATTTCCTTCATCATTGCTGGTGGTATTCCCAATGACCTCTCCGGTGGCAGACTTGAGCGTGATATTTGCCCCTGCTATAGGCTGCCCACCGGTATTACGCAACTGTCCCTTGATGGCATTTAACTTGTCGGCTTTAGTCGTTTGTTCAGCTTGCCCGGCTGCAGAGCCCGGCACTTGTTCATTTGCGGCATAGGCACATAGCGGCGCAGATAGCGCCGCACACAATAGAGTGCGCTTAAACATGGTGTTTCTCCAAAAATATTGCTAGAAGCAGTCTGTCATCCGCAAGGGATGAGGGACCGGCGATTAGGCGAAATATTGGAGAGGAGCAGGCGGGCCGCGCGCATCGGCGACCAGATTGTTGAAGTGGTGGAAGGTGGATGTGTAATGCAGTACAACTTCATCAGATACCTGTGGCAAAGAAAAATCATAATGGCCAACACTGAGAGCGCTGCCAAGCTGTGCATAGGTTGCACATTTTTCACAGGTATTAGAATGCGGTGCTTGCTTGTCTTTCTGCGACTGTTCTTCGAACGCATGGCTCAATGCATGCTCTGCACCGACCTGCTGCGCGGACAGCAAGGCGAATGCAAACAATACGGGAAGAAAGAATCGGGAGAGCCTCATAGCGGCCATCACCTTACCAAAGGGAAGAAGTAATCGCAAGAAAGAGTTTCAAAAAGCAGTAAGAAGGCCAATATCTTTAATTTGTGAATTTTTATGCGGAGAATTTCTGACAATCATTAAAGTTATCATTCAATTCAGAGTCGTATAGCTTCTATCCATCGATAAATGAGAATTCCCCTGCGACAATATGTCGCAGGGCTAGCAACACAAGCGTCCCTATAATGCCTATGCCTCAAAGAATTGGCACAGCAGCAACAATTTTCAAATAAATAAAAAGGGGACCAAACAATGCAACAATTTCGCGTGACCGCAAAAACAAAATCATTACATAAAATATTTCGTTCGGCACTGTCTATAGCGCTTGGGCTCTCCAAATTTCGTTCCATGGCTTTCCTTGGAGCTGCGCTCGTACCCGCTCCAGTCTTTGCATGCGCTTGCGGATGCGGAATTTTTGATGTCGGCCTGCCAGGCTTGCCGGTGTCCGGCATGAACGACCAGGTTTCTTTGCAATACGCATACATGAATCAGAACCAGAACCACAGCGGCTCAAGCAATGCGGCAGGCGCACTTAACCCGGATCAGCAGATAAAAACCGAATACTACAATCTGTACGGGCAGCATATGTTCAACAGGGATTGGGGAATCATGGCCATGGTGCCTTTCTGGCAAAGATCCTTTACCACCGACACCAATGGCACGCCGGGCGTCACCGATGCGGCTGCAGGCGTGACCCCCGGCATCGAGAACGCGAATGTCCGCAGACTTTCCGATATCCGCGTGATGGGAATGTACACCGGGTTTGATGCAGACATGTCCAGCGGGCTCACCTTCGGCTTGAAATTGCCGACGGGTACCACTACCGCATCGCCTTTGCTGGATCGCGATACAGAGCCGGGAACCGGGACCACTGATTTACTGCTCGGCGGCTACAAGATGGGATATATCGGCAAGGAGTTTGGCTGGTTTTCACAGGGAACTTATCGGCACGCGCTGAACACCTACCAGTCATACAAACCCGGAGACAGCCTCAATGTTACTGCAGGAGTGACCTATAACGGATTGACGGGTACAACCAAGGTGATTCCCATGTTGCAGGTGAACGCCCAGTGGCGAGGAAGCGACCAAGGCGGGGGCGACGCCATTTATGGTAACGTGAATAGCGGCTACAGGAATTTGTACATTGCACCCGGTGTGATGGTGAACTTGACCAGACACTTGCAGGCCAACGCTTCAATTTATATTCCGGCATACCGATTTTCTAACGGTAACCAGTTGGTGCCTCAGTGGCTGGGCAATGCAGGCATTACCTACATGTTCTGACGAGTGTAATGACCGAATTTAAGTTCACTCAAGATGACATCATCTCACTATCGTAAATACACACCCGCATCGTTGTCACCTACCGGAATGGTTTTGCGGCGGAGTGAAGATTGTACTTATTTTATCTGGCACTTCGAATGGCGGTTCCCCACAGTTGCATTTCAAATAAAGTACCCCGCAGCAAGCTGCGGGGTATTCTGCGCTCTTTAATCTGCTGGCTCTCGGCCAGCCTATGCCTCTAGGAAAGGGGAAATTGTACCCGCAGAGATTAAATAAATTTGTTGAAAACAAACACTCACCAAACTTGGCTTATGCCTGGTATCGCAGATCGGAAATGTTCTTTAAAGTGGTTAGTTCTTTTCCACTGAATGTTCTTTAAATTAGAGCCATTTTTACTTTTTCGTCATGGCGACATGGACTAGCAAACTTCGTTGCACTTAAATTAACTATTGATATTTAGCAGGTTACTGGATATTCCATCATAACGTTCGGTCATGACGTAAGCTTTTTTGCTTCTGGCACAGTTCTTGTAAGAGGAATGTAGGAAACTTCTTACATCCTGGAATTGCTAATTAATTCGATAGTTGTAATTCGCCAAACTAAATCGTGATGGTATTTGCATTAATGTGTCCATGAAATTTAAAGCATATCAATTAATTTCGGTTGCAGTAATAGCGACTATTTTTACAGCTGGCTTGCATGTCAACGTAGCATTGGCTGATACAGCAGTGAATGCGCAGTCAGATAACGAGCAGTCGTTATCCAATTCTGAAACGATAAACACATTGCCCGAGGTGACGGTCACCGGGCATTACGACAATGCAGTCGGAACCTCCGATGCAGCTTCCCAAGGGGTCGTCCGCGGTAAGTTATTGCAGGACATCCCTCTGCTCAGGCCGGGCGAGGTGCTGGAGACCGTGCCCGGTATGGTGGTCACCCAGCACTCCGGCGACGGCAAGGCCAATCAGTATTTTTTGCGCGGATATAACCTGGACCATGGCTCCGATTTCGCCACCAACGTGGACGGTGTGCCGACGAACATGCCCACCAATGCCCATGGTCAGGGCTATTCCGACGTGAATTTCCTGATCCCGGAGCTGGTGGAACGCATCGATTACCGCAAAGGCCCGTATTTCGCCGACAACAGCGATTTTTCGTCAGCCGGTTCCGCAGACATCAAATACCGGAACAGTCTTGATCACAATTTTGCGGACATGACTCTCGGAGCCTATGGCTACCGGCGCGTGCTTATGGCGGGGTCGACGGTGTTGGCGCCACAAGGTCAGTATTCCCAGAATACATCTTCACTCAACAAAACCGGCCCGACCCTGCTCGGCGCAGTGGAGCTCATGAGCAACAACGGTCCGTGGGCGGTCAACGAGGATCTGCACAAGACCAATGCTCTGTTGCGTCTCAGCGATGGCGGTGCCACAAACGGATGGTCGCTCGATGCGATCCATTACGATGCGAAGTGGAATTCGACAGACCAGGTGCCGCTGGAGTTGATCGCTTCGGGGCAGCTGGGACGCTTTTCGGCATTGGATCCCACCGACGGCGGAAATTCCAGCCGGGATATCGTTTCCGGGGAATGGCGCAGCAGCGATTCCGCGGGGTATACGAAGTTGTCCACTTTCATCGAACATTACCATCTGCAGCTTTGGTCGAACTTCACTTTCTTCGAATTGCGTCCGGCGACCGGCGACCAGTTCGAACAGGCGGAAGACCGGAACATCGTTGGCGGGCAGGCGGTCAGGGGATGGAACCATGGTCTGCTGGAACACGATTCGTTTACAGAGCTGGGCCTGCAGTTGCGCCACGACAACATAAACGTCAGCCTGCAGAACACGCAGGCGCGCATACCTTTTGCAGCAGTAAGCAACAACCGGGTTGGAGAGACCCTGACCGGCCTGTATCTGCAAAACACGACCTATTGGGCCAGCTGGATACGCACCCTGGTTGGATTTCGCGAAGATACCGTTTCCATGGACATGACTTCGTATGTGCAACCGCAGAATTCGGGCTCAGCCGGGGGCACCCGTCCTTCGCCCAAGTTCTCGGCGATCTTTGGCCCCTGGCAGCGGACGGAATTGTTCCTCAATGCTGGCAAGGGATTTCATAGCAACGATGCGCGTGGCGTGATCGACAGGGTAGACCCGACTACCGGCGTGCCCGCGACTGCGGTGCCGGCTCTGGTTGGAAGCGCAGGTAGGGAGATCGGGATGCGTACCGAAATGTTCGATGGCTTGCAGAGCTCGGTTGCGTTCTGGAGTCTGGATAGCGATTCGGAGATCGTCTATGCGGCCGACTCTGCGATCGGCAGCACGACACCGAACGGCGCAAGCAAGCGCACCGGGGTGGAGTGGAATAACCACTGGATTGCAAATTCCTGGCTGCTGGTCGATGCCGATCTTGCCTGGACCCATGCGCGCTATGCAATCATGAATGACAACGGCGCCGCCGGGGACCTGATTCCGAATGCGGTGAGCAAGGTTGCGCTGCTCAGGGCCGCGATCCGCGATGCTGGCCCCTGGATGGTGGGAGTCGAAACCCGATACATCGGGCAATATCCGCTCGCCCAGGATGGCAGTCTGACGGCGCCCTCGGCGATCGTGACCAATGTGCGGGTGCGGCGCGAGATTTCTCCGCGCATGGCAGTCTCGCTGGACGCACTCAATCTGTTCAACCGCCAGTATTACGATATCGCCTATCAGCAGGATTACCGGGTATCACCGACGAGTCCAGTGGTGCCGAGCGGGATCACGGTGCATCCGGGAGAGCCGCGTCAATTGCGGGTGACTTTGGGGATCAAGTTCTGATATTGAATGCCTATTCGAATATATTTCGATTTAGGCAGAGAAGTTAGATGGGCTTACTACTAATTGTAGTGATAACGAACTCGATTGACGGTTCTGCAGTGCCCGCGATCGGGTAACTTGTATGACTATACTCGGGTTAGAAGTGTGAAATCGAAATAGTCAGGAGGTTCCCGCAGACTAAAACAAAATCATATTCAGAAAACCACGAGGGTCCGCAGCGGTGCGGGGAACGGACACTGAATTTTCCAATTCGTAGTTCCGCTGATGGCACAAGGCGGAATTCTATTTTAGGTATTCATCGCCGCAAAGCAGACAGTCGCGACTGTCCCGAATTGGCCGACTTGAGTCCTTCGGACATCCCATCGGCACATGTCTGCTTTGCTCCGCATAAGGGACGCACGCTACATGACTGCACATCAAAGGACAATATGCCATTCGGCCTATATATTCTTTTTAGTTGTACTGTCGGTACTTATATAGCAGGATTCGGACTTCGGGATGACCGCTTCCGTGCGTAGAAGAGACATACAGGTGAGTAAAGACAAACAGTCGCAAGTCGGCCATAAGCCGTCTTTCACGACCGGCAGCTTTCCGGCAAGCAATTTCATAACTTCTAGTTCGGTTTCGTGCCACAAGGGGACGTTCACACATGTCCGCTTAGCGGCGAGCAATTTGGCAAAATGCAGTTCAACGGCATGCCAAGAGGACGGTCGATGCCGCCACTGCCAATGAGTACTTCCTCGTCCATTACAGACGGTGGCAATTTTATGAATTGGATAGTGGTTCAGTCTGGGGGAGCGTCCGCTTCTTACTTTTTCGGAATTTAAGAACGAACATCTTATAGCTGCCAATCAGGCGCGTTTATGTGATCCGTGTTAATCGAATTGATATCGACGGTTTCGAACGTCAATGAACTGGAGTCCTTTTCCAACGCTTCAATCCCCTTCAACATCACCGCGTTAAACACTTCGTCAGACAACATCTGATGAAGTTGACGATACCGATAGAACAACTCACTAAGACGCTGGCTAATCGCAGAATGCACCACGCCGGAAACAGGAACGAAAACAGGTCGCGTATCTTTTGCCATATAACTCCCTTATCTCTTTTCGTTACACCATCGCAAAGATGCAATAAAAAAACGTCAACAAGGACAGGGATGGGTATAGATGCGAATTCATCTTTTACGGAATAGGGTAATCAACACTGAAATTTGTACCAGAACACAAATCAGTAAAGTAGTTGCGATAGTTGACAGCAAAGTAGCTGTTGCCCGTTCAGACTGTAGCGTATCCACCATAAATGATCGAACCAAATTAGTGCCAGCCGATGGCAAATTTGGTGATGCATTATATTGTTGAAGCATCTCTGTTCCAGTTGATATTAACTCAGGGATTGGTTTGACGTAGACCAATAAATAAAGCCCAACGGTGATCGCAAGTTGAAAAATGATCGATATGATGAAAAATACTACTAAACTTTTTTTTGCCATTTTGCACTCCTATTTCGGCATTGTTGTTGCTGGAAATTTTGGCGATGTTAGCGTGCCTGGTATATTTGCCCCAGCTTTAATAGAGTTCGCAGTACATTGATTAGCCTGTTGCTGTAAATTTGGAAGATCGCCACATGCTCCACCAGCTGGATAACTATCACACGCGGATCGAGCCAAACTTAAAGCCTTCTGCGATGTGGCCTGTGAACTCAAATCAGCGTAGAAATTGTATGCGGAATTGAGCAGATGCATTAGGCCATTGAAAGTGGCTGCTGCTCCCAACGCTGGCAAGCACCATGGACATTCTCCGTTTGGATCAGACCACCTCAACGGATTTCCGCCGGCATAGGTATAGGTGGAGAAACTTCCCCCCGCCAGCCCGATCAGATCGGGCTGCGTGTACTGCCCCATGCCCGGATCATAGTAACGCTGCCCATTGTAGAACAGTCCCGTTTCCTGATCATAGTATTGTCCGGGGAATCTCAGATTCACCGTGACGACTCCAGCACCCGAGGGGTTCTGGTTGGGTTGAATTGCACCAAAGGCATCGCTCACCCATGTCCACACCACCACACCCGACTGATCCCGCGCCACCCGTGGCGTATTCAGATGATCCACCTCGAAGTAGATGACCCGGCGTGCCGGGATATGCTCGATCTGTGCCAATGGCGTGTCGTCGCGCCAGACGTAGGTGCGGATGGCTGCACCCGTGGCAGTGAGTTCTTCGAGCAGGTGTCCGGCTTCGTCGTAAACATAGAGTATGGTCTGCGCGCCCTGGGGTGCCGTAGCGGTGGTTACCTTGCGGTTACGCAGCCCCCGATAGTCGTAGTCGTAACTTGCCAGCAGCACCCCGTTCAGCCTGGCCTCGGACATCCTGCCGGCCTGGTTGTAGGCATAGGTGTGACCCAGTCCGTCTGACGTGATGTTGCCTGCAGCGTCGGTGATGACCGCCCTGCCGTGGCGGGCCGTCAGGCGGTTGGAAGTCGTGCTGTAGGTGTAGCTGCCACCTGAATCGGAGAGGCGGACGCTGTTGGCATCGTAGCTGTAGTTGAAATTACCGGCAGGACCAGATTCGGCAATGAGACGGTCGGCTGCATCGTAAGTGTAGGTGGTGGTGCCCTGTGCCGTGGTGCGGCTGGCTACATTGCCTGCCGGGTCGTACACCAGCGACGCGGTGTCGGCAAAGGCGAATGGAGTCGTCAGTCCGGCCAGCAGCGCCACAGCCAGCAGGCGCAGTGCGAAACGCATGGTGAACGTAAGCCTCATGCTGTTCTCCCCGTCCCGCGTTGCACCCGTCGCTGTGTGCGCACCACCTGCAGCAGGAGCAAGCTGCCAAGAAGGTAGCTGCCCCATTCCGGCAATGTCGGCACATCGTTATCGGTACTGGCTGCGGCAGCGGCAACCGGGGGTGCGGGTTCGATATTGGCCTGTCCGGACAGGTCGTAAGTCATGGACTGTGTTATTCCGTTGCCGAGCAATTCGGAGGTAGCCTGACCGGTGCCGTCGTACTGCACGTTGGCCGTGATCGAGGTGGTGCCGCTGGCGCTGGTGTCGTCCACTTTCTGGACGTAGCCAGCGCTGTCCCGTGTCAAGCTCAATGTCTCGGCGCCGGGGGAAATGACGGTGATCTGGCGGTTGGCGGCATCGTAAGCGTAATGGGTGACGATGTTCACACCGAACTCGGTGCGGGTTCGTTGGGTCAGGTTGCCCTGGTTGTCATAGGCGAAGGTGGTTGTTCTGTTGTTTTCCGTGAGTTGGCACAGACGTCCGATGCCATAGGTGCACCCCGTGGCGGCATCCCATGTGTAGGTGACGTTTTCACCCGTGGTGGGGAAGCTGACGCTCAAGGGCCGGTTCAGTGCATCGTACGTGTAGGTGGCAGCGATGCCGCGCGCATCGGTGGCACCTAGAACGTTGCCCGCGCTGTCGAAGCTGCGGTTCGTGGTTCCGCTGTCGGGGCTCGCCAGTTGCGTCTCTTCCCCCAGCGTGTTTACCGCATAGTGGGTGTTGAGGTTCATGGGATCGTTCACGTTATTGAGCTGATCCACGGCGTCATACGCATAATTACCGATGTCGAGTGCGGCATCGGTAGTTTGATTGATGCGGTTCAGGGCATCGTAGCCGACGAGGGTGGCATGGTTCTTCGCATCCACCACCTGCTTGAGGTTGCCGTTGGCATCGTAACTTGAGGTTGCAGTGTAGCTGGTGGTGGCGTTATAGACGCTGATGTCCTGCGCCAGATGGTTCAGGGCGTCGAACACGCGGCTGTGGGTTTTGGACAGCTTGCCGGTGGCGTCGTATGCATCCTCTTTGGTGCGGTTGCCCATGTTGTCCAGGGTGTAGTGGATATGATCCAGCTTGATATCGGCGATGTCGGTCAGCCTGTGCGCGGCATCGTAGGTGTAATCCAGGTGGCTGGCATCCGGCAGGGTCACGCGCGTGAGCTGGCCGACGCCGTCATAGGTGTAGTTGGTCGTCAGGGCACCGACGGTGCGAGTCTTGAGCCAGCCGCGCGGCCAATAGGTGAGGACGGTGATAACGCCGTTGGCATCGGTGATGGATAGCGGTCGTCCGGCACCATCCACGCTGTTGATCGTGGTGACGTGCCCCAGCGCGTCGGTGATGGTCTTGAGGTCGCCGTTGGGGTAGTAGCCGAAGGACGTAATGCTCGCCACATCGGTACGCGGGCCTTTGATGTTCTTGAGCAGATTGGACAGGGTAGTATCGGCTGCCGTAGTGTAGGTGTAAGCCCAACTGCGGCTCCTGCTGCTGGCGCTATCGGTCACCGTCTTGGTGAGCAGGTTACGGGTGGTTGCATCGTAGGTATAGACGGTGGTTCTGCCCGGCTCGGATATCTGGGTGGGCAGGCGCAATGTGGGGTGCCATTGGGTGGTGATGGTTCGGGCTACCGCTGATCCTGATGCTTCGGTGCGGCTGGTCTCCAGATTGCGCGTCAGGTCGTACACATAGGTCGTCTTGTTGCCGTTGAAGTCGGTACGCGAGGCGACGTTACCGTTCACATCATAGGTAAAGGATGCGGAGCAGCCATCGCAGGGCGATCCGGTGATGCCGGTGTTCTTGACCACACCCAATAAGGTGCTGAAGCCATAGCTGCGCACATTGCCCCTGGGGTCGGTCACGCTGGTGGTGGAATTGCCGTTGGCATCCGGTGTGCCATAGCTCAGCCCAACATGATCGATGCCGCTGCCGAATGCGCCGTGCTCAGAGGATGTTGCAAGGCCGTTGGCGTCGTACGTCCAAGACGCAAAACGGGTGCCGTTCTCGTCCAGGATGCCGGTCAGACTGTGGGCATAGCTGACACCGGCTGCCGGGGTGGCGGAGACGTTCGCAACTTCGCCGTACAGGTACGTGCGCACCTTGCCGTCCGGGTACTTAACGCCGGTGAGGTTGTCGGTCAAGGCGGAACCGCTATAGGCATAGAGGTACACGCCGCCCGAGGGATCGGTCATCTTCACCACGCGACCGCTACCGTCGTAACCATACTGCAGGCTGCGACCTGTCGGATCGGTGACGCGGATCAGGAATCCGGCAGACAGGATGGCAGTGGTGGGAGCACCTGTTGCAATCAGCACATAACTGCCGTTGGGGCCCGCTGTTCCATCGCTGTACGTCAGCGTCTGGGTGAGGCCGATACGGTTGGTGATCGTTACCAGCTTGCCCGTTGCATCGTACGTCTCAACCTCGTCGTTCTCGTTGGTGTAGGCCCAACTGGTCGGATTTCCGGAAGCATCAACTCCTATTTCGACAAGGCTGCCTACGACGTCGGCATCGGGCGTCCATGTAGTGGTGGTCAGCGGTGGTGTTGCGGTGCCGATCGCCTGATTGAAGTAATACTGTTTGCCTCCGTCTCGTTTGAGCATGGCGGTTTTTAAGGTGGTACCGTTACTGGAATACACAATGCTGTGATCATAGTATCCACGCCATTGGCTACCCCATACCGTCATGCCTACTGCTGATGGCATTGTTCCGCCGCTATTGTATGTCCGCACAATTTGCAACGGATATGGCCCAACACCCACATAGTCTGATTCACGCTGATACTTGTTGCCTGTGCCCGCGTTGCAGGGGTTTGTGCCTGCGCATGTGTCAGGTTTGTCGGTGTTTTTAGCAGGATCGGGGGTGTTGGGAGAAATAACGCATTGCTGGGGATTGGCTGGATCAGGATTGAATCCAGATGGACAGAAGGCTTGACTGGTATAGAGAATTGGGGTGTTCCCCCAACCATACACGTAGCATGTCTGTCCAGTTGCTGTAGGTGCTGGAGAGCAATTTGTATAAGACCCTGGCCAAGTATTAGGTGGCGGTGTGGTCAGAAAATAGTTAACCAATGCCCACGGATTATGTATGTACTGAGGTTGACTCGATCCACAACATGAACCTGTCCAAATATAATTATCGGGCACTATGGTAGACGCACTCACAGGACTAACCACCGTTATCAACGAAGCCACGATGATTAATAAAAGTGTGGCAATGCCTCGCGTTGCAAGGGCAATATTTTTATCATCGCGTGACAGAAAACCCATGGCTACCCCTCGTACAGTCAAAAGACTGCTGGTTCGATCAACATAGTTGAAGGCGGCGAATCGTTACACGCAAATTTTTAGCTGACCATATGCCGTTCGACCTAGATATAAGACCAGGCCAGACTAGTTTTTGACGTAACCAGATTGTCGTGTTGGTGTGCTAACAACCTGATCCGGGTGATGAACCGGCTGGGACGTGGCTACAGCTTCGAGACTTTGCTTCGGGTCGTTAGTGCTACTTCGCGAATGTCGGGTTTGGGGAAGCGAATATCGAAGCTCGTCTGTCCGCAGTGGGTCGAATGTGTGAGTTCGCGAGTGTCCGCTTTGCGGCAACGAATTCGTTAAGCGCTATTTCCGGTTTGGGTTAACAAGCGACCTTCGAGCCTCATCAAAATGCTGGTTTTGTAGGACCGTTTTCAGATGTATAGCGGACGGTCGCAATCAAGGCCAAACAATCACTTTGTACGGTCAGCTTGTTTGTTTATGAAACAATCCATTTTGGAAGATGATTCACAATACCAGCGATCAATGATCGTGCCTTGAGCCATCCATACCACTTCCAGCCCAACAAGCATTTCACTCAAAACTGATCGCTAATGCATTCAGATACACGACACATCCTGTATCTATGCGGATTACAGCTCGCTTTGCATCAAACTAGGCACCTTTGCGATCAGTTTCTCTAACTTCTAGCATTGGCGCGGGTTGTGGAGAAAGTGAGCGGATGGGGGTGCTGATTTAATTTGCAATCGGCTTGGGGTTTTGGTGTTGCCCTTTGGGATTAGCCTTTTGGGATTAGAGCGTTGCTCTCACATTTGCGGGAAGGTGCTCGGGTGATATACAATTGACTGGTTGAGTTGTGTTGCATTGAGTTGTCATGGAATGTCGTTTGTAGCCTGGCAGTCAAGGTCATATGGTTGGTAATACGGCCCATAAGAATTAAAATAAAAATAATAAAAACAGAGGCATGGAAATTATTTCGAGTTTCTTGCCCCGCACCAAAACGAAAAACCGAGGCTGCAAGCCGAAGGTTGATAAGAAACAAGACTAGAATAGCATTCTGTTCTGAGCTGCATCAGGAGCCAACTGAGGAGGGGACTCAAGATATGTTGGAAAATTATTTTCCGGTTCTGCTGTTCATAATTATTGCGCTTTTGATAGGCGTATTGCCTTTGGCATTGGGTGGGCTGATCGGGCCTAACCGTCCTGACGATAAAAAAAACTCTCCCTATGAATGCGGTTTCGAAGCATTCGAAGACGCGCGCATGAAGTTCGATGTGCGTTTTTATCTTGTAGCCATCCTGTTCATCCTGTTCGATCTTGAAATCGCCTTTCTTTTCCCATGGGCGATCGTGCTGAAAGAGATCGGAACATTCGGTTTTGTTTCCATGATGATTTTTTTGGCTATCCTCGTGGTTGGCTTTATTTATGAATGGATGAAAGGAGCCTTGGAATGGGAATAGAAGGCGTTCTGAATAAAGGATTCATCACGGCAAATGCCGATGCGGTAATCAACTATGTGCGTACCGGTTCGCTGTGGCCGATGACTTTTGGCTTGGCCTGCTGCGCGGTGGAGATGATGCATGCCGTTGCACCCCGTTACGACTTATCCCGTTTTGGAGCCGAGGTGTTTCGTCCAAGTCCAAGGCAATCGGACTTGATGATAGTGGCTGGAACGCTGTGCAACAAGATGGCACCGGCCTTGCGTAAAGTCTACGACCAAATGGCCGAACCTCGTTATGTGATATCGATGGGTTCCTGTGCCAACGGTGGTGGTTATTACCATTATTCCTATTCTGTGGTGCGCGGGTGCGATCGCATCGTTCCGGTGGATATCTACGTTCCCGGTTGCCCGCCGACTGCCGAGGCCCTGATCTACGGCATTATCCAGCTGCAGAACAAGATTAAACGCACCAACACCATTGCGCGATAGGAAGATATGGCTACCGACCTGAACATACTTTCCGCAAATCTGAATGAGGCTTTCTCGGGCAAAGTTGTCAGCCTGGTAGAGCATTTAAGCGAACTTACCCTGGTGGTTAATGCCGCAGATATGCTCGGTGTTTTCACTCGCCTGCGCGACGATGCCGACCTGCGTTTCGAAGCACTGGTCGATGTATGCGGCATCGACTATTCAACCTATGGCAGCGAGTTGTGCGAGGACGGCAGGTATCTGCCCGATGCGCCGCGCGTTGGTGCCAGATTTGCTGCTGTCTATCACCTGCTGTCAGTCACTCACAACATTCGTCTGCGCGTCCGCGTATTTGCGGACGATGACGCGATGCCGGTTTTGAATTCAGTTACCGGAATATGGCCGTCCGCCAACTGGTATGAGCGCGAGGCGTTCGACCTGTTCGGCATCATCTTCGTCGGACACCCCGACCTGCGCCGCATCCTCACCGATTACGGTTTTGTCGGCAACCCGTTCCGCAAGGACTTTCCGTTATCCGGCACCGTTGAGATGCGCTACGACGCCGCGCAGCAGCGCGTGGTTTATGAGCCGGTGACGGTGGAGCCGCGCGAAATCACGCCGCGCACGATGCGCGAAGAGAATTACGGTCGTTCCTAACCGAACAAAAAAGGCAACGTTATGGCTGAGATAAAAAACTACACCATGAACTTCGGTCCGCAGCATCCTGCCGCACACGGCGTGTTGCGTCTGGTACTGGAGCTTGATGGCGAAGTGATTGAACGTGCCGACCCGCACATCGGTCTGTTGCACCGCGCGACCGAGAAACTGGCCGAGCACAAGACTTTCCTGCAGTCTGTTCCTTACATGGATCGATTGGACTACGTGTCCATGATGCTCAACGAGCATGCGTATGTGATGGCGATCGAGAAACTGGCGGGCATTCAGGTGCCGGTCCGGGCGCAGTACATCCGCGTCATGTTCGACGAAATCACGCGTATCCTGAACCATCTGTTGTGGCTTGGCGCTTCCGCCCTCGACTGTGGCGCAATGTCCCCGATGTTTTACACCTTCCGCGAGCGCGAAGATTTGATGGATGCCTACGAAGCGGTTTCCGGCGCACGTTTGCATGCGTCTTACTACCGTCCGGGTGGTGTATATCGCGACCTGCCGGATTCCATGCCGCAATATCAGGCGAGCAAAATTCACAATGCGGCAGCGGTGAAGAAGATGAACGAGAACCGCCAGGGTTCTTTGCTGGATTTCATGGACGACTTCACCAACCGTTTCCCCGGCCTTATTGACGAATACGAGACGCTGCTTACCGACAACCGCATCTGGAAGCAGCGCACGGTGGGTATCGGTGTCGTGTCGCCGGAACGTGCACTGGCGCTGGGCTTTACCGGTCCGATGCTGCGCGGTTCGGGAGTGGTGTGGGATCTGCGCAAAAAACAGCCTTACGAAGTTTATGACCGTATCGACTTCGACATCCCTGTGGGTGTCGAGGGCGATTGCTACGACCGTTATCTGGTGCGCGTTGAAGAAATGCGGCAAAGCAACCGCATCATCAAGCAATGTGTCGATTGGCTGCGCAAGAATCCGGGGCTGGTAATGACGGATGATCTCAAGTTCGCGCCGCCAAAACGCGAATCCATGAAAAATAACATGGAAGAACTGATTCACCATTTCAAGCTGTTCAGCGAAGGTTTTCATGTGCCCGCGGGCGAAGTGTATGCCGCCGTCGAGCATTCCAAAGGCGAGTTCGGCATCTATATGGTGTCGGATGGTGCGAACAAACCTTATCGCATGAAGATACGGTCGGCCGGGTTCCCCCATCTGTCCGGTTTGGACGAGATGGTGCGCGGGCACATGATCGCCGATGTGGTGGCCATTATCGGTACGCAAGACATCGTTTTTGGGGAGATAGACCGCTGATGTTATCCCAACAGATCACCACGCTCATCGACAAAGAGCTGAAAAAGTACCCTGCCGATCAGCGCCAGTCAGCCGTGATGGCTGCGTTGCGTTTCGTGCAGGATGAAAAAAACTGGATTGCTCCCGAAGACATGGCGGACATTGCCGTTTATCTGGGTATGCCGCAGATGGCAGTGTACGAAGTGGCAACTTTTTATCACATGTATCTGCTCAAACCGATGGGCAAGTACACGCTGACGGTATGTACCAATCTGTCGTGCCAGTTATGCGGCGCGGACGACACGCTGGCGCATTTGAACAAAAGGCTCGGCATCGGCCTCGGTGAAATCACTGCGGACGGAAAATTCGGTCTGCGCGAGGGAGAGTGCATGGGTGCCTGTGTGGACGCGCCTATGTTCACCATCAACAACAAGAAACTGTGCGGTCGTTTGACCAGCGAGAAGATCGACCAGATTCTGGCGGAACTGGATAAGCAATGAGCGAACCCATCATTCTCACCACGATGCATTTCGACCAGCCGTGGACGCTGGAGAACTATCTCAAAGTCGGCGGTTATCAGGCGCTGCGCAAGATACTGACCGAAAAAATAGCGCCGGAAACAATCATTGCCGAAGTGAAGAATTCCGGCCTGCGCGGTCGCGGCGGTGCGGGCTTCCCTACCGGTTTGAAGTGGAGCTTCATGCCGCGCAACTATGAGGGCGAAAAATATCTGGTATGCAATTCGGACGAAGGCGAGCCGGGTACCTGCAAAGACCGCGATATCTTGCGCTACAACCCGCATCAACTCATCGAAGGCATGGCCATCGCTGCTTACACGATGGGCGTGAAGACCGGTTACAACTACGTGCACGGGGAAATCTTCGAAGCCTACGAACGCATGGAAGCCGCCTGCGAAGAAGCGCGCAAAGCGGGCTATCTGGGCAAAAATATCCTCGGTTTCGATTTCGAGTTCGATCTGCACAACCACATGGGCTATGGTGCCTACGTCTGCGGCGAAGAGACGGCATTGCTCGAATCGCTGGAAGGGAAAAAAGGCCAGCCGCGTTTCAAACCGCCTTTCCCCGCCAGTTTTGGCCTGTACGGCAAACCGACCACCATCAACAATACCGAAACTTTTGCCAGCATTCCTTACATCATTCGCGAAGGCGGTCAAAAGTTTGCCAGTCTGGGTGTGACCAACAGTGGTGGCGTCAAGCTATTCTCCGTGTCGGGCCATGTTAACAAGCCCGGCAACTTCGAAGTGCCGCTGGGCACACCATTCAAGAAACTGCTTGAAATGGCCGGAGGGGTGCGTAACGGGCATAAGTTGAAGGCGGTGATTCCCGGCGGTTCATCCATGCCGGTGCTGCCGGCCGAGATCATGATGGATCTCAACATGGATTTCGACTCGGTGCAAAAGGCGGGCTCCTATCTGGGGACCGGCGCCATCATCGTGATGGACGAGACCACCTGTATGGTAAAGGCGCTGGAGCGCCTGTCCTATTTCTATTACGAAGAATCCTGCGGTCAATGCACACCGTGCCGTGAAGGCACCGGCTGGCTGTACCGCATCATCCACCGTATCGAACACGGCGAAGGCAGGCCGGAAGATCTGGATCTGCTGCTCGATTTGTGCGGCAACATCGCCGGGCGCACGATTTGCGCATTGGGTGATGCAGCGGCGTGGCCGGTGCAGGGTTTCCTCAAACATTATCGGGCAGAGTTCGAATATCACATCGAACACAAACGCTGCTTGGTGTAAGGCTGACGGACGGGTGAGCAATGATCAATATTGAAATTGACGGCAAGCAGATACAGACTGAAAACGGTTCGACCGTGATCGAGGCCGCGCATTCAGCCGGCATCACCATCCCGCATTTCTGCTACCACAAGAAACTTTCCATCGCTGCCAATTGCCGCATGTGCCTGGTGCAAGTGGAGAAGGCGCCGAAGCCGTTACCCGCCTGTGCCACACCGGTGGCCGAAGGCATGAAGGTGTTCACACATTCCGAGCAGGCAGTGAAAGCGCAAAAAGGCGTGATGGAATTCCTGCTGATAAATCATCCGCTGGATTGCCCGATCTGCGACCAGGGCGGCGAGTGCACGCTGCAGGACATGTCGATTGGATACGGTGGCGGACATTCCCGCTATCACGAAGAAAAACGCATGGTGCTGAGCAAGGATATCGGCCCGCTGGTGTCGGCGGAAGAAATGAGCCGCTGTATCAACTGTACCCGTTGCGTTCGTTTCGGTCAGGAGATCGGCGGTCAGATGGAATTGGGGCAGGCGTTCCGCGGCGAGCACGCCGAGATCATGTCCTTCGTCACCGGTGCCGTGAATTCGGAATTGTCCGGCAACATGATCGACCTGTGTCCGGTTGGCGCATTGACCAGCAAGCCGTTCCGCTACAAGGCGCGTTCCTGGGAATTGTCGCGCCGCCGTTCTGTGAGCGCGCATGACAGTCTTGGTTCGGGACTTGCGGTGCAAACCAAGAACAACCTCGTCATGCGCGTATTGCCCATCGAGAATGATGACATCAACGAATGCTGGCTGTCGGACAGGGATCGTTTCGCCTATGAAGGCCTGAATACCAGTGACCGCCTGACCAAGCCGATGATCAAGCAGGATGGCAAGTGGCTGGAAGTGGAATGGCAAGTCGCGCTGGAATACGCGGCGAATGGTTTGCGTCAAATTTCAGAAGAAGCGGGGGCTGAGCAGGTTGGGGCGCTGGCAACAGCCAACTCCACACTGGAAGAACTCTACCTGCTGCAAAAACTCGTGCGCGGCATAGGCAGCCAGAACGTGGATTTCCGCCTGCGCCAATCCGATTTCAGTAACGACGGCAAACAGCAGGGTGCGCCCTGGCTGGGCATGTCTGTCGCCGATGTCAGTCGCGCCGATCGTTTCCTGATCGTCGGCAGCTTCCTGCGCAAGGATCATCCCTTGCTGGCTGCCCGTATAAGGCTGGTCGTGAAAAAGGGTGCGCAAGTCAATATCATTCATTCCGCCGACGACGACCTGTTAATGAAGGTGGCGAACAGGACCATCGTTGCACCGGATTCCATGGTCGAAATGTTGACCCAGGTTTCCAAGGCGCTAACAGCAGAGAAGCAAGGTCAGAGCGCGAGCGGAGAAGCGGGGGCGATTGCCAAGAGTTTGGCCAGCGGCCAACGTGTGGCTGTATTCCTCGGCAATTTCGCGCAACAGCATCCGCAAGCTGCACAACTGCAGGCATTGGCGCAACAGATCGCGGCACTGAGCAACGGCAAGTTCGGTTTCCTCGGCGAAGCTGCGAACAGCGTCGGCGGATATCTGGCGCAAGCCACGCCTGGCGCCAAAGGATTGAATGCGGCTTCCATGCTGGCATCACCGCGCAAGGCTTATATATTGCTGAACGTGGAGCCGGAGCTGGATTGTGCCGACCCGCAACAAGCCATCGGAGCTATCAAGTCTGCCGACACCGTGATCGTGCTGTCTGCCTACAAGCACCGTGCAACGGAATACGCCGACGTGCTGCTGCCCATCGCGCCGTTCACCGAGACATCAGGCACTTTTGTCAGCAGCGAAGGCCGCGTGCAAAGTTTCAAGGGAGCAGTCAAGCCGCTGGGCGAAGCGCGTCCGGCGTGGAAGGTGTTGCGCGTGCTGGGCAATCTGCTGAAGGTGGAAGGTTTCGATCAGGACACATCGGAAGCGGTGCGCGACGAAGCACTGAAAGATATAGATGTTGCCGCCAAATTGAACAATGCCATCGGCGGAGTCGAGGTCAAAGTTGCACCGGCCGCAAATGGCCTGCAGCGCGTGAGCGACGTGCCGATCTACGCGACGGATGCCGTCGTGCGCCGTTCCGCCCCCCTGCAAGCCACTGCGGATGCTGCAATGCCGCAGGCATGGCTGCATAGTGACGAACTGAAGAAACTTGGCGTACAAGCCGGTACAACCGTCAAGATCAGCCAGGGGCTGGGTAGTGCAAACCTGGTGGCTGCTGCGGACGATAAATTGCCCAGGGGCGTGGTGCGTGTGGCGGCGGGCCACGCCGCGACTGCGGCGCTGGGTGCGATGTTTGGAACGATTACCGTGGAGCGTGCATGATGGAAGCCCAGATCCTGCAATTCTTTCAATGGTTCTGGAACCAGTTCGGACTCTGGGATGTATTGTGGAGCTACATCGGGCCGGTGTGGCCGGTGATATGGACGGTGGTGAAGATAGTCGCCATCGTTGCGCCCGTCATGATCGGCGTGGCTTACTTCACGTTGGCCGAGCGCAAGGTGTTGGGTTTCATGCAGGTACGGCCCGGCCCCAACCGTGTGGGCTGGTGGGGGCTGTTGCAACCGATTGCGGATGGCGTCAAGTTGTTGTGCAAGGAAATCATCATTCCGACCCGCGCCAACAAATTCCTGTTCCTGTTGGCGCCGGTATTGTCGCTTTCGACTGCACTGGCGGCATGGGCAGTCGTGCCTTTCGGCGATGAATTGACTCTGGCGAACGTGAATGCGGGATTGCTCTACCTGCTGACGATGACCTCGCTTGGCGTGTACGGCATCATCATCGCCGGTTGGTCGTCCAACTCCAAATATGCCTTCCTCGGCGCCTTGCGTTCCGCCGCACAGATCGTTTCGTATGAGCTGGCCATGGGCTTTGCATTGGTGTGTGTGTTGCTGGCTGCACAGAGCATGAATCTGGGTGATATCGTGCGCGGGCAGGGCGGCGGCTACGGTCTGTTCCACTGGTATTTCATTCCGCTGTTCCCGATGTTCGTGGTGTATTTCATTGCGGGTGTGGCCGAGACCAACCGCGCACCGTTCGACATGGCAGAAGGGGAGTCCGAAATTGTGGCCGGTTTCCACGTGGAATATTCCGGCATGGGCTTTGCGATCTTCTTCCTGGCCGAATACGCCAACATGATATTGATCGCGGCGTTGGCCACCGTATTGTTCCTTGGCGGCTGGCTCAATCCGTTCCATAACTGGCCGGTATTGGGTGAGTTCACCGATCATATTCCCGGCTTGTTCTGGATGATCGGCAAGATGTTCGTCTTCATGTTCATGTTCCTGTGGTTCCGCGCGACGTTCCCGCGCTATCGCTACGACCAGCTGATGCGCCTGGGCTGGAAAGTATTCATCCCCCTCACGCTGGTCTGGGTGGTCGTGGTGGCCGCGTGGATGCAGACGCCGTATTGGTTGTGGTAAGCAAGCGAGGATAGAAAATGAAAAACCTCATTAATTTTTTCAAGAGTTTTTTGCTGCTCGAGTTCCTCAAGGGTTTCTCGGTGACCGGGCATTATTTTTTCGCGCGCCATATCACCGTGGAGTATCCGGAGGAAAAGACGCCGCAAAGTTTCCGCTTCCGCGGTTTGCACGCGCAACGCCGCTATCCCAATGGCGAGGAGCGCTGCATCGGCTGCAAACTGTGCGAAGCCGTATGTCCGGCACTTGCCATCAAGATTGAAGTGGCCGAGCGTGAAGACGGTACGCGCCGCACTACGCAATACGATATCGACCTGGTCAAATGCATTTTCTGCGGCTTCTGCGAAGAATCCTGCCCGGTGGATGCGATCGTCGAAACGCGCATATACGAGTACCACGGCGAGAAGCGCGGCGACCTGTATTACACCAAGCCCATGCTGCTGGCAGTGGGCGACAAATATGAAGCGCAGATCGCCAAGGATCGGGCTGCCGATGCCAAATACAGATAAGGGATAAGAGGGAAGGGAGAAGGGTGAAAAACGAAAGACGCAAAGTGGTGCCGGGGTCACACCCTTCTCCCTTTACCCTTCCCCCTTCCCAGAACCATTAAAGGGCTTATTGATGATGAATGTCGAGACATTGTTCTACCTGTTTGCCGCCGTGACCGTCTTCGCGGCGCTGCGCGTGATCACCTCGCGCAACCCGCTGCATGCAGTGTTGTTTCTGGTGCTGGCCTTTATCAGCTGCGCGGGCATCTGGATGTTGCTTGAGGCCGAGTTCCTCGCCATTGCGCTGGTGCTGGTGTATGTCGGCGCGGTGATGGTGTTGTTCCTGTTTGTGGTGATGATGCTGGATATCAATATCGAGAAGTTGCGCCTGGGTTTCTGGCGCTGGCTGCCGGTGGGACTCTTGCTTGCGGGACTGATCGGGGTGCAGATGGTGTGGGTGCTGGGAGCGAAAGAAACCTCCGCCGGGATGACCGCCGTCAAACATGCCGCCGATTACAGCAATACCAAAGAATTGGGCCGTCTGATCTATACCGATTATGTCTATCCCTTCGAGCTGGCAGCGGTGCTTTTGCTGATAGCGATGATCGCCGCGATCGCGCTGACTTTGCGCAAACGTCGCGATACCAAGAGGCAGAACATCGGCGAGCAGATCAAGGTTAGAAGGCAGGATCGAGTGCGCATCGTTTCCGTACCGTCCGCACACAAAGCGGGTACGGAGAAAAGCTCGGCCGCGCTGCCGAACGGCCATACTGCAGATTAAAGCAAAGGGGGGAATATGTTGAATCTGGGTCTGTCGCATTATCTGGTGTTGAGCGCAGTGCTGTTCGCCATCAGCGTGGTTGGCATCTTCCTGAACCGCAAGAACCTGATCGTGCTGCTGATGGCGATCGAGTTGATGTTGCTGGCGGTGAACACCAATTTCATCGCCTTCTCCCATTACCTGAACGATCCGGCGGGTCAGGTGTTCGTATTCTTTATCCTCACCGTGGCGGCGGCAGAAGCGGCCATCGGTCTGGCAATCCTGGTGGTGCTGTTCCGTAACCTGCACACTATCAATGTGGATGAACTCGGCAGCTTGAAAGGTTGATGCGCATGGAAATGCAGAGTCTATATTTACTGGTTCCCCTGGCCCCGCTGGTCGGCGCCCTTGCTGCCGGACTGTTCGGCAACGTGCTGGGGCGTGCGTGGTCTCACCGGATCACGATCGCGCTGGTCGCCGTGTCATTCTTTGCCTCGCTGGCGATCTACCAGGATGTGATGGCAGGCCACTTGTTCAACGGCACGGTGTACAAGTGGATGTCTTCCGACATTACCAGCTTCGAAGTCGGATTCCTGATCGACCGGTTGACCGTGATGATGATGCTGGTCGTGACCTTCGTCTCGCTCATGGTGCACATCTACACCATCGGATACATGGCAGAAGATGCCGGCTACCAGCGTTTCTTCAGCTACATTTCGCTGTTCACCTTCTCCATGCTGATGCTGGTGATGGCCAACAACTTCATGCAGCTGTTCTTCGGCTGGGAAGCGGTGGGCCTGGTGTCCTATTTGCTGATCGGCTTCTGGTACACACGCCCCACGGCGATCTACGCCAACCTGAAGGCGTTCCTGGTCAACCGCGTCGGCGACTTCGGTTTCCTGCTCGGCATCGGATTGGTACTGAGGGTGTTCGGTACGCTGGACTACCAGTCCGTCTTCGCCAATGCGCACAATTATGTCAACGATATGGCGCCCATCCCCGGTATCTCGGTGGGGCTGCTGACCGCAATCTGCATCCTGCTGTTCATCGGCGCGATGGGCAAGAGCGCGCAGTTTCCCTTGCATGTGTGGCTGCCCGATTCGATGGAAGGCCCGACCCCGATCTCCGCCCTGATTCACGCGGCGACCATGGTGACCGCCGGTATCTTCATGGTGGCGCGCATGTCGCCGCTGTTCGAGCTGTCCGATACGGCCTTGTCCTTCGTGATGATCATCGGCGCGATCACCGCGCTGTTCATGGGCTTTCTCGGCATCATCCAGAACGACATCAAACGCGTGGTCGCATACTCCACCCTTTCGCAACTCGGTTACATGACTGTGGCGCTCGGTGCATCGGCGTATTCCGCCGCTGTATTCCACCTGATGACGCACGCCTTCTTCAAGGCGCTGCTGTTCCTGGCTGCAGGCTCGGTCATCATGGCCATGCACCACGATCAGGACATACGCAACATGGGTGGTCTGCGCAAATACATGCCGATCACCTGGATCACTTCGTTGATCGGTTCATTGGCATTGATCGGGACACCGTTCTTCTCCGGCTTTTATTCCAAGGACAGCATCATCGAAGCAGTCGGCAAGTCGACCTTGTTCGGTTCCGGATTTGCTTATTTTGCCGTAGTGGCGGGGGTGTTCGTCACTGCCTTCTATTCCTTCCGCATGTACTTCCTCGTGTTCCATGGCGAGGAGCGTTTTGGCAAAGAACATCATGGTCATGACAGCCATAGCCACGACGAACATCACGGTCTGGCACCGGGACAAAAACCGCACGAAACGTCGTGGGTAGTGACGTTGCCGCTGATATTGCTTGCCATCCCGTCCGTATTGATCGGCTTCATCACGATAGAACCGATGTTGTTCGGCGATTATTTCCTTGATGCCATCTATATCGGCTCCAACCATCATGCGCTGGTTGAGATGCGTGAAGAGTTCCACGGTGCTTTTGCCATGGCGCTGCATGCACTGGTTTCCTTGCCGTTCTGGCTTGCATTGGCGGGAGCAGGGAGCGCATGGTTCATGTATCTGAAGCGCCCCGATATTCCAGCGGCGATCAAGCAGAGGTTTTCAGCAATTTATACGTTGCTGGACAAAAAATACTACTGCGACATCTTCAACGATTGGTTCTTCGCGGGCGGCGCACGCGGTGCAAGCCGCCTGTTGTGGAAGTTCGGCGACGTGAAACTGATCGACGGATTCTTCGTGAACGGCTCGGCCAAAGTGGTTGGCATGTTCTCCGGCGTGCTACGCGGTTTCCAGACCGGCTATGTCTATCACTACGCATTCTGGATGATCATCGGCGTTTCCGCACTGCTGACAGTGCGGACATGGTTCGAATAAGGCAACACTAGAGAAGAGCTGAAGGAACAAGCATGATTTTCGGATATCCACTGTTAAGCGCTGCCATTTGGTTGCCCATCCTTTTCGGTTTGCTGGTGTTGGCTACCGGCAACGACCGCAATGCAAAAATGGCGCGTACCATCGCTTTGGTTGGCGCAATCCTGAGCTTCCTGATTACGATCCCGCTATATACCGGATTCGACCGCATGACCAGTGACATGCAGTTCGTCGAAATGAAAGACTGGGTCGCGCGTTTCAACATTCATTACCACCTTGGCGTGGACGGCATCTCGGTATTGTTCGTTCTGCTCAACAGTTTTTTCACGCCGCTGGTAGTAATTGCCGGCTGGAAGGTCATCGAAAAGCGCGTGTCGCAATACATGGCGGCGTTCCTGATCATGTCCGGTTTGGTCAATGGCGTGTTCGTCGCGCTGGATGCGATGCTGTTCTACGTGTTCTGGGAAGCGATGCTGATTCCGATGTTCATCATCATCGGCGTGTGGGGCGGACCTAACCGCGTGTATGCCGCACTCAAGTTTTTTCTCTACACCTTGCTCGGCTCGTTGTTGATGCTGGTTGCTTTGCTTTATCTGTACCATCAGTCCGGCGGCAGTTTCGAGATTCTGGACTTCCACCGTATGGCCATGCCATCGATGACCGCACAGATTCTGGTATTCATCGCCTTCTTCATGGCGTTCTCGGTGAAAGTGCCGATGTTTCCGGTACACACCTGGTTGCCGGATGCCCACGTTGAAGCACCTACCGGCGGTTCCGTCGTGCTGGCAGCGATCATGCTGAAAGTCGGTGCTTACGGCTTTATTCGTTTCTCCCTGCCCATTGTGCCGGATGCCAGCCACTATCTGGCACCGGTGATGATCACGCTGTCGCTGATTGCGGTGGTATATATCGGACTGGTTGCGCTCACCCAGTCGGACATGAAGAAGCTGGTTGCTTATTCTTCCATTTCGCACATGGGTTTCGTTACCCTGGGCTTTTTCATTTTCAATGCCTACGGGATGGAAGGCGCATTGTTGCAGATGATCTCGCACGGATTCGTGGCGGGCGCGCTGTTCCTGTGTATCGGCGTGTTGTATGACCGCGTGCACTCGCGCCAGATCGTCGATTACGGTGGTGTCGCAAAGAAAATGCCGATATTCGCCGCATTCTTCATGCTGTTTTCCATGGCCAACAGCGGTTTGCCGGGCACCAGCGGATTCGTGGGTGAATTCATGGTGATCATGGGGGCGGTGAAAGCCAACTTCTGGTATGCCTTCCTCGCGGCCAGCACACTGATCTTTGGCGCGGCCTATACGCTATGGATGTACAAGCGCGTGATTTTCGGTGCCATTACCAACGACCATGTCGCACACCTGCGCGACATCGGGGGGCGCGAGAAACTCGTCTTCGTCTTGCTGACGGTCGCTGTGTTGGGCATGGGTTTGTATCCCTTGCCGTTCGCCGACATCATGCATACAACGGTGAACGATCTGCTGGTGCATCTGGCTACTCCCAAAGTTTTGAATTGAGGAAAACATGAATCTTCTCTCCTCCCTGTCCCCGGCCTACGCAGAGATATTCCTGCTTGTGATGGTGTGCACAATCCTCATCGCGGATCTGTTCATCGTGAATCAAACCAAGACAATCACTTACCTGCTGGTGCAACTCACCTTGCTGGGTTGCTCGCTGATCACAGTATCGACGCATGAGGACGGCATCGTCCATATGTTCCACCATATGTTCGTGGATGATCTCATGTCGGACGTACTCAAGCTGCTGACCTACCTGTCGGTCTCCATGATGCTGGTGTATTCGCGCAGCTATCTGATGGCGCGCGGATTGTTCACCGGCGAGTTCCTGGCGCTGGTCCTGTTTGCCACACTGGGCATGATGGTGATGATATCCGCCAGCAACTTTCTCTCACTGTATCTCGGTTTGGAAGTGCTTGCATTGAGCCTGTATACCCTGGTTGCTTTGCAACGCGACTCGGCAGTCGCCACCGAATCGGCGATGAAATACTTCATCCTCGGCGCGATGGCCTCCGGTTTCCTGCTCTATGGCATGTCCATGCTTTATGGCGCGACCGGCTCGCTGGATGTGAACCGCATTGCCGAAGTCATACACCAGGGCACGGCGAACAAGGCGCTGCTTGTGTTCGGCCTGGCCTTCATCGTGGCAGGATTGGCGTTCAAGATTGGCGCTGTTCCCTTCCATATGTGGGTGCCCGATGTATATCAGGGCGCGCCTACCGCGATGACGATGTTCATCGGCTCCGCACCCAAACTGGCGGCCTTCGCTTTCATCATGCGCCTTCTGGTAGAAGCGCTGCAACCGCTGATGATCGACTGGTCCGGGATGTTGATGATCCTGGCCGTGCTGTCGATGGCCGTGGGGAATATCACCGCCATCGCGCAGACCAACCTCAAGCGCATGTTCGCGTATTCGACCATCGCCCACATGGGTTTCCTGCTCATCGGCGTGTTGAGCGGAACGCTTGAAGGTTACGGTTCCTCCATGTTCTATGCTGTGGTCTATGTGCTGATGAGCCTGGGCGGTTTCGGCATGATCATGCTGTTGTCGCGCGAAGGTTTCGAGGCGGACAATCTCAACGACTTCAAGGGACTCAACCAGCGCAGCCCGTGGCTTGCGTTCATGATGCTGCTGCTGATGTTCTCCATGGCCGGTGTACCGCCGACGGTCGGGTTCTACGCCAAGTTCTCAGTGCTGAACGCGGCAGTTCAGACCGGACATCTCCCGCTGGTCGTGATGGCTGTGCTGTTCTCGCTGATCGGTGCCTTCTACTACCTGCGTATCGTCAAGCTGATGTATTTCGACGCGCCGGAGAGCCACGAGAAACTCTACATCCAGCCGGACAGCAGCCTGCTCATTTCCATCAACGGATTGGCGGTGCTGGCACTTGGCATGCTACCCAATACACTGATGTCTGTGTGTGCCGTCTCGGTGCAGCAATCGTTGCTGCACTGATTGATAACATGTTTTGAATAAACACTCCCGCCACGGCGGGAGTGTTCGTTTGAGGAGAATGAATATGGATCTGACCGAGAAACAACTCGATAGCCAAGTGATGTACAACGGCGGTTTCATTGAAGTACTCAAGGATACTGTGCTGTTGCCGGACGGCAGCAAGAGCTCGCGCGAGTACATCACCCATCCCGGCGCCGTGGCGATGCTTGCCATGCTGGATAACGGCAATCTGGTAATGGAGCGACAGTTTCGCTATCCCCTGCATCGCGAATTTATCGAACTGCCCGCCGGCAAGATCGACGGCGGTGAAGACATCCTCGTCACCGCCCAGCGCGAACTGCTGGAAGAGACCGGCTACGTGGCGAGCGAATGGATACATCTCACCACAGCCTGGCCGTGCATCGGCTATTCCGACGAGCGTATGGAGTATTTTCTTGCGCGCGGATTGAAGCATGTGGGCAGCAAGCTGGACGAGGGGGAATTCCTTGAAGTGTTCGAACTTTCCCTGGATGAAGCTATCGAGTGGATACGGCTAGGCAAGATCACCGATAGCAAAACGATCGTCGGACTGTTCTGGCTGGAAAAAGCATTAAATGGGTGCTGGCCTGCACCATAGTAAGGCGCCAATGTGGTGCATTAATAATTTAATGGCACCAAGATGGTGAATTTATTTTCCTCGAATATTCACTTAAAAATAAAAAAACTATATAAATCAATATATGATTTGTCTGGCACAAGGCTTGCTCGCGTTCCTCCGGATTGCACTTATTTGGAGAGATGATGGAAAACCTGAAGGTCGGAACGGATGCATTATTTATCTTGTTGGGCGCGATAATGGTGCTGGCAATGCACGCTGGGTTCGCATTTCTGGAACTCGGTACCGTACGGAAAAAGAATCAGGTCAACGCATTGGTGAAGATACTTTCCGATTTCGCCATTTCGACACTGGCGTATTTCTTTATCGGTTACAGCATAGCTTACGGTGTCAATTTTTTTTCGGGTGCGGAAGAACTGGCCCAGAAGAACGGGTATGAGCTGGTCAAGTTTTTCTTCCTGCTCACATTCGCAGCTGCCATTCCAGCCATCGTATCCGGCGGCGTGGCCGAGCGAGCGCGTTTCAATCCCATGCTCGCCGCTACTTTCGTGCTGGTCGGCTTCGTCTACCCCTTCTTTGAAGGCATCGCCTGGAACCATCGCTTCGGTGTTCAAAATTGGTTGAATGCCAGCTTCGGTGCGGAATTCCACGATTTCGCAGGGTCAGTGGTCGTGCATGCCGTCGGCGGCTGGATAGGCTTGGCAGCCGTGCTGATGCTCGGTTCGCGCCATGGGCGTTACAACAAGGATGGCCGCATCTCCGCTCATCCTCCTTCCAGCATTCCCTTTCTGGCGCTCGGTGCATGGGTGCTGACTGTGGGCTGGTTCGGCTTCAATGTCATGTCGGCACAGACCATAGACAAGATCAGCGGCCTGGTCGCCGTGAATTCCCTGATGGCAATGGTTGGCGGCACACTGGTCGCCTTGTGGGCTGGCAGAAACGACCCGGGCTTTGTGCATAACGGCCCACTCGCAGGGCTGGTGGCGGTGTGCGCGGGTTCCGATTTGATGCACCCTCTTGGTGCTTTAATCACCGGCGGTGTGGCAGGTGGATTGTTTGTCTGGATGTTCACTCTCACACAGAACCGCTGGAAGATCGACGACGTACTCGGTGTATGGCCATTGCATGGGCTTTGCGGCGCATGGGGCGGCATCGCTGCAGGTATCTTTGGTGCAAAAGCACTGGGCGGAATCGGCGGGGTGAGCATCATGTCGCAACTCATCGGCACCATTCTTGGAATAGCCATCGCATTGATCGGCGGTTTTGTCGTGTATGGCGTGCTGAAAAAAACCATCGGCATCCGTCTCACTCAGGAAGAGGAATTCAACGGTGCCGACCTGAGTATCCACAAGATCACCGCCACGGCGGAGCGCGAGTCGGGTTGGTAAGTATTGGTGATGATGGGAAACAATAAAGTCTGTCGGGTTGTAATTAAGTCTGTCGGGATAAGCTAGTCAGTTTCAACTGGATATTGAGAAATCGACTACCTTTATTAATTGGGAAATATGGAGATAAACAATGAGTGGTTATGTCGGGTTGGTCTTGCTGTGGGTTTGGGTGTTTGGATTTCTTGGAACTCTAATCTACTTGCACAAGAAAAAGTATTTCCCGAAAGACAGTGGAGAAAAAATACTGACTCACGGGCATTGATAAAAATGAGCACAGCGATCAGGTCGCTGTGCTCATTTTCTATGGGGTATCCGTAATCAGCGGTTGATAATGAATTTTTAGATGAAATTCAAGCTGAAACCAGATCGTATTTGGTGGTTGATTTGGAATTGTGATGATCGTTTCAAATCGACCGAAGCAGACCGTCAAGAGTATTTCAAGGAGGGCTCACTCCTCGGCCTGAGCGAACGCAGGTGATTTCCTGAAAATGAAGTCGGCGCGGCCTGCTGCGAGGTCCGCTCCCAACTTATTAGGACAAACACTAAAATCCTTTCGGTCATAAATTTCCACCATCAAGATCAAACCAGTAAGTGATAATCAGTGTTATCACTAGTTATCCTTGTGTATCAAGTGAATGGTAAACTCCGTTCTCAAGAACAATCCACGGTCTGCATGCTGCCGACAAACCATACATGGATAAACGGGACTTATCAGAGCGCGACATCTGTACCAAGTTCATTACTCCGGCTATTCAGCAAGCGGGGTGGCAACAGCACCAATTTCGAGAGGAAGTGCAGCTCACAGACGGTCGCGTCATGGTGCGAGGTAAATTGGCTGCGCGCATCAAGAATCCCGATGCCAAAGGCGGGCCGAAGCGTGCCGACTTTGTGCTTTACGCAAGCCCCAACGTTCCTATCGCGGTAGTCGAAGCCAAGCAGGCAAAATTTCAGGTGGGACAAGGCATGCCGCAGGCATTGCTGTATGCCGAAATGCTGGATGCCCCCTTTGCGCTCAGCAGCAACGGCGAAGGCTTTCTGCTGCATGACCGCACCGGCCTGACGCAGCCGGTTGAGCGCGAGCTACAACTCGGCGAATTCCCCTCACTGGCCGATCTCTGGCCCTTGTATCAGCAGTGGAAAGGGTTAGCAGCCCCCGCCGCCGTTCAACTCATCGAGCAACCATATCACACGGACGGTAGCGGTCGCGAGCCGCGCTATTACCAGCGCGTGGCGATTAACCGCGCCATTGAAGCCATCGCCAAGGGGCAGCAACGCGTGCTGCTGGTCATGGCGACCGGCACCGGAAAGACCTATACCGCGTTCCAGATCATCTGGCGACTGTGGAAAGCAAAATCCAAAAAACGCATCCTGTTTCTGGCTGATCGCAACATTCTGGTTGACCAAACCATACAGCAGGACTTTGCCCCCTTTGGCGAAGTGATGCACAAGGTCACCAATCGCGAGGTCAAGAAAAACTACGAGATATATCTGGCGCTTTACCAGGCTGTGACCGGCAAGGAAGAGTGGAAGCAAATTTACCGGCAGTTTCCGGAAGACTTCTTCGATCTGGTCGTCATTGACGAATGCCATCGCGGCAGCGCCGCCGAAGATTCCGCCTGGCGCGAAGTGCTCGACTACTTCAGCAGCGCCACCCATCTGGGTCTGACTGCCACGCCCAAAGAGAAGACGCAGTTTGATAAGAAAAAGCAAGTGCGGGTCATTGAAGATCCCGAATTCAACTACAAGTATTTCGGCGAACCCATCTACACCTATTCGCTCAAGCAAGGTATCGAGGACGGCTTCCTTGCTCCCTACAAAGTCATTCGCATCGCTACCGATGTCGATGCGCTGGGCTACACCCCCGAAAAAGGCAAGATCGACAAGCTCGGGCAAGTGGTTGAACAACGCCAGTACAACACCAAAGATTTTGACCGCAATCTTGTTTTGGAAAAGCGCACCCAGCTTGTTGCCAGCAAGATTTGGGAATACCTCAAAGCCACCGACCCCATGGCAAAAACCATCGTCTTCTGCGACGACCAGGACCACGCGGAGCGCATGCGCCAGGAGCTGGTCAAGTTGATCCCCGCTGCGGCCAGCAATCGCCGTTACGTTATGCGCATCACCGGCGACGACAGCGAAGGCAAAGCGCAGCTCTCCTACTTCATCGACAACGACGAACCTTATCCCGTCATTGCCACCACATCCAAGTTATTGACCACGGGCGTAGATGCCAAGACCTGCAAGCTCATCGTGCT
Source organism: Sideroxydans sp. CL21 (assembly GCF_902459525.1). Classification (NCBI taxonomy): domain Bacteria; kingdom Pseudomonadati; phylum Pseudomonadota; class Betaproteobacteria; order Nitrosomonadales; family Gallionellaceae; genus Sideroxydans; species Sideroxydans sp. CL21. The sequence continues at coordinate 2,445,019 of NZ_LR699166.1, read as the reverse complement.
CGATCAAAACATCAACTCGATGACCGAGTTCAAGCAAATCATCGGACGCGGCACCCGCCTGCGCGAGGACTACCAGAAGCTCTATTTCACCATCATGGATTTCAAGGGCGCGACGCGCCTGTTTGCCGATCCGGACTTTGATGGCGAACCCGTGGTGATCTACGAACCCAAGCCCGATGAGCCAGTCGTACCGCCGGACATCACCAACCCGCCCGGATTCAACGAGCCGGAACCGACACCTTATGACATAAGCGACACGGAAGGAGACGATACCGAACCCGGCGATGACGAAGGTGGCGACGGAGGAAAAGGTCGAATCAAATATGTCATCGGCGACGTGAACGTGCGCTTGGCGGTGGAGCGTTCGCAATACCTCGATGCCGACGGCAAGCTCATCACCGAAGACTACCGCGTCCTGCTCAAGGACGGCATCAAGAAAGCCTTGCAAGCCGAGTTCGGCAATCTCACCGATTTCCTGCGCCGCTGGAACACTGCCGAACGCAAACAAGCTGTGTTGGAGGTACTGGCTGAACACGGCGTACCGCTGGAAATACTGCAACAAGCCGTGGCCAATGGAAGCGAACTGGACGCCTTCGATCTCGTTGCCCATGTCGCCTTCGACCAAAAGCCGCTCACCCGCCGTGAGCGCGCCAACAACGTCAAAAAGCGCAACGTGTTCGGCAAATACGGCGAGCAAGCGCGCGCAGTGCTTGAAGCCCTGCTCGAAAAATTCGCCGACCACGGCGTGCAAGACATCGAAGATGCCAAAGTGCTGGAACTGCCGCCCTTCGACCAGTTTGGCAGCAAGACACAAATACGGCGCGGCATCTTTGGCGGTGTCGAGCAATACACCCAAGCCGTGCATGAACTGGAGCAAGCGCTCTACGACACGCCGGATCAAAAACAAGCCTGACCCAAGAGCAAAACAATATGAACCTCAGCAGCACCATCAAATCCATTCAGGACATCATGCGCAAGGACGACGGCGTAGATGGCGATGCCCAACGACTCGGCCAGCTCACCTGGATGCTGTTCCTCAAAGTTTTCGACCAGCGCGAAAAAGAATGGGAAGACGACAACGCCGCCTATCAATCGCCCTTGCCCGAGCGCTTTCGCTGGCGCAACTGGGCCGCCTACGTGCCCGGCAAAGACGGAAAGAAAGCACCGCAGAAGACGCCGACTGAAATCATCGGTTTCGTCAATAACGAACTGTTCGCCGAGCTGAAAGAAAGAATAGATCCCAGCAAGAGCTCTGCGCACAAGGTCATCAAGCAGGTCTTTGAAGACTCCAACAACTACATGAAATCCGGTCCGCAGTTGCTGGCTGTGATCGAAAAGCTGGAAGACGCCATCCATTTCGACGACTTTAAGGAACGCGCCCAACTCGGAGATGTTTATGAGCAACTGCTCAACGACCTGCGCGGTGCTGGCAATGCAGGCGAGTTCTACACACCCCGCGCCATCACCGCTTTTATGGCTGATCGCGTCAATCCGCGTTTGGATAAACGCGAAACGGTGATGGACCCGGCCTGTGGCACCGGCGGCTTCCTGACCGCCGCCATCGACCATTTTCGCAACCAGTTGGACAATCACTCCTCAGCCGCCGATAAACGAGCCATAGAGGAACTGATCCACGGCATCGAAAAGAAACAACTGCCGCACCTGCTATGCACTACCAACATGCTGCTGCACGGCATCGACAACCCTTATCAGATTGAGCGCCGTAACACCTTGGGCATCCCCTGGAACGAATGGGGCGCCGATAAAGTCAATTGCATCATCACCAACCCGCCCTTCGGCGGCTTTGAAGACGATGGTGTCGGCAGCGACTATCCCGCCGACTTGCGCACCCGTGAAACTGCCGACATGTTCATGGCGCTCATCGTCAAAAAATTGCTGAAAGAAAACGGACGCGCCGCCGTGGTGCTGCCTGATGGTTTCCTGTTTGGCGACGGCATTAAAAACACGCTGAAAAAATTGCTGCTGCGCGACTGCAAACTGCACACCATCGTCCGACTGCCCAAGGGCGTATTCGCGCCTTACACCACCATCAAGACCAACCTGCTGTTCTTCACCAAGGGCGCAGTGGTGGACGACGGTACCGAACATTTCCACACCGACACCATCTGGTTCTACGAACATCCCTACCCGGCGGGCTACAAGAGCTATTCCAAAACCAAGCCGATCCGTTTCGAGGAATTCGCATCGATTCAAGCGTGGTGGGGCAATGAGGAAAACGGCTTTGCCGACCGCGAGGAAAACGAACGGGCCTGGAAATATGAATTCAAGATCGAGCGAGAAAAGGCCGAAGCCGCTGCTGCACCGCACTGGCAACGCGCCGAAGAACTGAACAACGCCGCCGCCAAGCTGGAAAGCGAAGCCTCGGACCTGCGCAAGAGTTTGGTGGGCACGCAGGATGTCATCTGCCGCGAAAAGACCGAAACCCAAATTGCCGACCTGCGCGCGCAGGTCGAACCGCTGCGCCTGCAAGCCCGCGACGCCAAGGCCGCAGGCGACCGACTCTACTGGCCCATCTTCAATCTGGACCAACCGAATCCGCGCGCGCCACAGGACGAAATCCACGACCCCGACTTGCTGCTGGAAAAATACAAAAAACTGCTGGGCGAAATCGAGGAAACCGAAAACCTGCTCAAGAGCGAACTGGCTGCGGCGCTGGCGCATCATTTCACCGGTGTGGAGGCGACGGATGCCTGATATTGCACCGCTGCCGCCGGACTATGTTGACTGGCTCGCCGAACTTAAAACCCGCATACACAACGCCCAGCAGCGAGCCGCACTGGCGGTTAACCGGGAACTGGTTCTGCTGTATTGGCAAATCGGGCGCGACATCCTGGCGCGCCAGGCCCGGCAAGGATGGGGTGCCAAAGTGATCGAGCGGTTGGCGCAAGACCTGCGCGCCGCCTTTCCCGACATGAAAGGCTTCTCCCGCGCCAACCTGATGTACATGCGCGCCTTCGCCGATGCCTGGCCGGACGGGGCAATTGTCCAACAGGCTGTTGGACAATTGCCCTGGGGCCACAACCTCGTCCTGCTGACCAAACTGAAAGAGCCGAAACGGCGGCTGGCCTACGCCGAACGCGCCGTTGCCCATGGCTGGTCGCGCACCCTGCTTGAAATACACATCGAAACCCGCCTGCTGGAGCGGGAAGGACAGGCCGTGACCAATTTTGCCGAGCGCTTGCCCGCCCCCGGAACCGATCTGGCGCGGCAATCGCTCAAAGACCCCTATCTGTTCGATTTTCTGTCCATCGGCAAGGAAGCGGGGGAACGGGAAATCGAGACCGCGCTGGTACAGCACATCACCCAGTTCTTGCTGGAGCTGGGCGCCGGCTTCGCCTTCGTCGGGCGTCAGGTACAACTGGAGGTTGGCGGCGACGATTTTTTTATTGACCTGCTGTTCTATCACCTCAAGCTGCGCTGCTACGTGGTCATCGAACTCAAGGCCGACAAATTCAAGCCCGAGCACCTCGGGCAACTGAGCTTCTACCTCAGTGCCGTGGACAGGCAGGTCAAGGCCGAGCAGGACAACCCCACCATCGGCCTGCTGCTGTGCAAGAGCAAGAACAAGGTCGTGGCCGAATATGCCTTGGGCGACAAGATGCAACCCATGGGCATCGCCGAATACAAACTGCTCGAATCCCTCCCGGAAGAACTGCAAACCAGCCTGCCCAGCATCGAGCAAATCGAGCAAGCCCTGGCTGACGATGGGCATGCCGATGAGGAGCCTGCCTGATGGACGCACAGCAATTTTTGGCGGAGTTTGGGCATATTGCCAATGCGCCGGGGGGCGTGGCGAAGTTGCGGGAGCTTGTACTGCACTTTGCCGTTTCTGGTCGACTAACAAATCAGCTTGTGGGTGAAGATGCCTCGCTATTCTTGGCCGAAATCGCATTACACCGAGAAAAGTTGGGTAACGATGGCGAAATTCGAATCAATCGAAAAATTCGGAATGAAAACTTCCTTGGGTCTTGGCAAATTCCAAATAACTGGCAGTGGTGCAGATTTGGCGAGTTGTGTAATTTTTCAGCCGGGCGGACACCGCCACGAAAAGAAAATAAGTACTGGAATACGGGCGAATACCCTTGGTTTTCAATCGCCGATCTTCAACATGGGCAGGTAATGAGCGTCTCCAGTGAGACCGTGTCTGAAGCAGCGAGAAACGAGATTTTCAAGAGTTCACCCGTTCCTGCCGGTTCTTTGCTAATGAGCTTCAAGCTGACCATTGGAAAGCTTTGTTTGCTCGGCGTAGATGCTTATCACAACGAAGCCATCATTAGAATTGAGCCATTTTCGGATGCCTTGAAGGATTATTTTTTCAAATGTTTAAACGGCTTTGATCTCTCTGCTGGAAACAAGGCTGCAATCAAAGGCAATACCCTCAATCAGGATTCGATTTCGAATATTTTAATTGCATTGCCGCCGAAGAACGAAATACCCCGCATCGTCGCCAAAGTTGATGAGCTGATGGCCTTGTGCGACAAGCTGGAAGCGCAGCAGCAAGCGCGAAGCAAGCTGCAAGACAATCTACGACTCTCCACCCTGCAAGCCGTCGCCGTTGCCAACAGCCCGCACGAACTGCAAGCCGCATGGTCGCGTCTGGCAGACAACTTCGGGCGGCTGTTTCATGCGCCGGAGGATGTCATGGTTCTTCGCGATGCTATTTTTGATTTGGCGATGAGAGGCATACTTCTGCCGGGTGCAAAGATAAACACCGCTTCGGCAGACGAGGACTTGCCCAGTCTGCCCATTGGCTGGGATTGGAAGACGCTCAGCGAGCTGTCTGAGTACATTACGAGCGGCTCCCGTGGATGGAAAAGCTACATATCCTCATCGGGTGACTCATTCATTCGATCTCAAGATATTCGGCATGATGCATTGGTGTTCGAGAATCCTGCGTTTGTCTCTCTACCCGAGAAAGCGGAAGGCAAACGGACATTGGTACGAGAAGGCGACTTGCTTCTGACTATTACAGGTGGGAATGTTGGCAAGTGTGCTACGGTGCCTAACCTGAATCGCAAAGCATACGTGAGTCAGCACGTTGCGCTTATTCGTTTGCATGACAGCAGCATGGCAGAATTCATTCACTTCTGGATGATTAATGCCAATGGCGGCAGAAACTTGTTATCGCGCTACATCTATGGAGACAAGCCTGGGTTAAACCTTACTCAGGTGGCCAGCGTTTCGGTTCCCATTCCTCCGCTAGCCGAGAGAACTCAAATACTTGAAAGCTTGCGGCAATACCAAGTGATCTGTGATCGCTTGGTTCAGCAACTTGCTAGCGGATGCAGGCTGGCAGAATTATTGGCAAGAGCGACTATGGCCAGCATCACTGGCATTACCCCCGACCAACAAGAGGAACCCATGAAAGCCCCGCAAACCGAATTGATTGCTCTCGTGCGCCTGGGGCAAGCCCCCGACATCAAAGCCCAAGCGCCACTGGCCACTCTCCTCGCCCGACACAACGGCGAGATGCCCGCCAAGGATTTGTGGCAACGCTTCGGCGGCGAGATTGATGCGTTTTACGCACAACTTAAAACCGAGGTGGCGCACGGCTGGGTTGAAGACCCCAGCTACGATTTGGCTAAAGATGCACCTCCAGGCCCCAAGCGGTATCCAGATGGGGAACTGGTAGCAAAAGTCATCGTGAAAGAGGAAGCCTGAGATGCAACTGCTTCATTTGGAAATTCCCCATTTTCGCAACCTGCGCGATGTGGTGATGGATTTTGCGGCGCAACTGGAACCCATGCCGGGGCAAGCCGATGAGGCTGCCAAGCCTATCCGCAGCCATGCGTTGATCGGCCAGAATGGCACGGGTAAGTCCAACTTGATCGAGGCGCTGATTACAATTTTCCGCAATGTCGATTTGAACCAGCCCGCAGCTTTTGATTACACGCTGAAATACCGCCTGCGCGGCCATGAAGTGAAGCTGGAGGCGCGCACGGCGGAACAAGGCTTGCCGTTTGTGTGGATTGACCGCGAGCAGCGCACGCAAGGTTTTCTGGTTGAGCATGCGCGGGAATATTTGCCTTCGCATGTGTTCGCCTATTACTCGGGACGCAACGAGCGTATCGAGGGTTTGTTTCGCACGCATCAGGAGCGTTACAAGCAGTTGTTGCGCTCCGACGATGACGATCTGGTGCGGCGCTTGTTCTACTGCCGGGGTGGGCACAGCCAGTTGGTGTTGCTGGCTTGCCTGCTGTCGGATGACAAGGTGTTCCAGGACTTGCTGAAGATGCTGCACATCGAGTCCATTGAGTCGGCGCTGTTTGTATTGAAAAAACCTTATGCAGCGCGGGCACTGGAAGAGCGCGATTACATCGAGGGCGATGCGCGTTTCTGGTGGGCGCGCGGCACAGTAGTCAGCGGCTTCCTGAACAAGCTCTGGCAGGTGGCTTGGGCGCCAATGCAGGAGACCCGGCAGGTGGCGATTGATTTCCGCCGCCGTCCCGAAAAGCAGGAGTTGTTGTACCTCTTCGTACCCAGTAACGAGAAGCTGAAGGAGCTGGGGCGCGAGGTGGGTACGCCCGAACGTTTCTTCCGCTACGCAGAAGCGGCTTACATCGGCGACTTGCTGGAAGAAGTGCGCATCAATGTGCGCAAGCGCAACGCGGAAGGCGATGCCATCGAGTTCAAGCAGCTTTCCGAGGGCGAGTTGCAGATGCTCACCGTGCTGGGGCTGATGCGCATCACACGCGAAGACCATTGCCTGTTCCTGCTCGACGAGCCGGATACGCACCTGAATCCGATCTGGAAATTGCGTTACTTCGACGACATCGAAAAGGTGCTGGAGCCGGAAAAGGGATCGTTAGTGCAAGGTGAGTCGCAAATCCTGATTACCACGCACGACCCGCTGATGGTCGGCAGCCTCAAGCGCGAGCAGGTGCACATCCTGCGCCGCGATGGTGAGCGCACCGTGGTGCATGTGCCGGATGAGAATCCGCAGGGGATGGGGGTGACAGGGCTGCTCAAGAGCGATCTGTTCGGGCTATCTTCCACACTGGACATTGAAACCGAACGCCGCCTGTTCCGTCGCAATGAGTTGTTTGTAAAACAACCGCGCACTGCCGAAGAAAATGCCGAACTGAGCCGTTTGAGCGCCGAGTTGGCGGATTTGGGATTTTCCACCGCCGATTTTCGCGATCCGGACTATGCGCTATTTGTGAGCAAGATGGCGCAGCACCGCAAGTTTAGAAAGCCAGTACTGACCGCAGAGGAGAAGATCGAGCAAGACGCCATTGCGGCGCAAATCATTGATGAGATATTGCGCGAGGAGGATGAGCTGTGATCTGGATCGATCTGGAAAACAAGCTGCCAACCGACACCAATATTCCCGGTTGGACCCCGTGGACACAGGCGCAGTGGGATGCATGGTTTGCCAAATCCCAGCAATTGAAGATCGACTTGGCCGCATTGGATGCGGCAGGGAAGAGCAAGGAGCGCAACGCACTTATTGATGCAAACAGTACCCACTGGGGCGCGTTGAAAGAGTGGCTACAGGCATTATCCGCCGGGAAGTGCTGGTTTTCCGAAGTGCGAGAACTGTACTCTCACTATGACGTGGAGCACTTTCGTCCAAAGAAAGAAGCCAAGTCCCTTGGCGACGCAGAGCGAGATGGCTACTGGTGGCTGGCTTTCGATTACATGAACTTCCGTTTGTGCGGCAATGTCGGTAATCGAAAGAAAGGCGGCTGGTTTCCCCTGAAGGATGGATCATTGCGCTCGACTTACGCTCATCCCTGCGAGGAGTCTGAAGTGCATTACCTGCTTGACCCAATTGACGACGACGATGTGGCACTGCTTGCCTTCGATGAAGAGGGGAAGGTCATTCCGATGCCGGGTATTTCTGCGTGGGACCAAGAGCGTGTCCATGAGACGGTCAAGCGGCTTAAGCTCAATGAGCATGTGCCGCTAGCCGAGGCACGCCGCAAGATCTGGCAGCAGGTGGATACATTGATTGCGGACTTCACCACTGCCAAGGCGCGATGCGGTACGGGCAATAATCCAGCAGCCAAGGAAAAACTTCGCCAAGTGCGGGCACGTGTGCGCGAGATGACTCATCCGGCTGCGGAATTGTCGGCTGTTGCCAAATGGTGTGTGCTTTTCCGAAACGATCCCGGTCTTTCAAGATTGGTCGTTTAGACAATTGGTAACTGTGCTTTTCGTGAGCCAACAGAGCCAACTGACAGCTTCGGTTGTAAAGGCGGAGTTTGCTATTCGATAGAAGACATCAAACCCAGCTGCTCAACCGTTTTTTTCAGAAAATTGCCATCGTCTCTTTTGCCGAGAAACAGACGGTTGAGACCATCATTCATTTATCGATCATTGTCAGTTAGTTTCGGCTGACTCCCTGAAGAAACCTCTTTTTCCCATCCCCCTCCAAGTGCCAGAAATAATTTGACCTGATCTATTGCCACTTGCACATCGGAGGTTGCGAGGTCGGCTTCGGCAGTTGAAAGATTACGCTGGGCGTCGAGATCGTCAAGGTAGGTCAGGCGACCAGCCCGGTAGAGCGTTTGTATTTCGCGGCTGGCTTCGTCGGTTTCATTTCGTGCCTGGCGCAGTGCGGTGTTGCGATCGAGGTCGCGGGCCAGAACGGTAAGCGTATTTTCGACTTCCTGCAGTGCTTTGAGGACGACGGCATCGAAGTGGGCCAGAGCAGCATCGGTACTGGCGTCAGCCTGGCGCAGACGGGCTTTTTCCAGATTGCCCGGCATGCTCCAGGAGATCAGCGGGCCTATGCTCCAACGTTGTGTCTGTTTCTGTCCCATATGCTCAAGAATACCTGTGGCACCGTCCGAGAGTCCGAGCGTAATGTTGGGATAGAGCGCCGCAGTGGCTATGCCGATACGGGCGGTGGCTCCGGCAAGGGCGCGTTCAGCCTGGCGAACATCGGGACGTCGGCGCAGTAGCGCTGCACCATCGCCCACAGGAATAGCGCTGGATAATTTCGGCAACTGTTTGCAACTGGCGATCTCGCGTGGATATTCGCCCGGTGTGTGGCCGGTAAGCACGGCAAGCTGGTAAAGGGCGATGCGTTGGCGCGCGGTGTAGATGGGGATGCTGGATCGGGTTTGATCGACCAGTTTGTTGGCGCGTGGCAGATCAACTACTGTCCTGCGGCCTCCGGCAACCAGACGGGCGACTGCATCCTGATTTTGTTGCTGAAGATCGAGGCTGTGCCGGGCAATCTCCAGTTCCTGTCCGGCAGCGCATGTTTCTGTGTAGGCGAGGGCGACATCGGCGACGATACTGATGCGCGCCAGATCGAGTGCCGCCCGGCTTGCTTCAGCATCAGCTGTGGCTGCTTCGGCTGCGCGTTTCAACCCGCCCACGAGGTCAACCTGGTAGGAAACATTGACACCGGCGTCGCCCAGATTCTCTACGGGTATGGGGGTTGGCAAGAGAAACGCCTCGCCGGATTGGCGGGCGCGAACAGCGGAAGCTGAAGCACTCGCTTTAACGTCTGCAGCACCTTTGACCTCCATTACCACTGCTTCGCTGCGGGCGAGATTGGCAGCCGCAATGCGCAGGTCGGTATTCGCGGCCAGGGCTTCTTCGACAAGATGGTTCAATTGCTCATCGTTATACTGTTTCCACCAGTCGTTGGGTGCATTACCCCGAACGGGATCGCTCTGGGTTGCCCCCATAAATGGCTTCTGGGCACTCGCCGCGTTGATTTTCGCCTGCGCTGGTACGGCGTAATCCGGCCCTACGTTGGTGCAGGCGGCGAGCATGAGGATCAGAGTGCCCCCCAACGGAATCCTTGCGTTCATGGTTGCTTGCCTTCGCCGGAGCTGGACTGAAGAATTGTTACTGTTGCTGTGAGTCCGGCAATCAGCGCAGCCTCGTGCGGGTTGTCGAGGGCGATGCGCACCGGCACCCTCTGTGCCAAGCGAACCCAGCTGAAGGTCGGGTTGACGTTGGGCAACAGGTTGCTCCCGGACGCACGGTCGCGGTCTTCGATACCGGCGGCGATGCTCTGCACATGCCCTTGCAGAAGCTTTGGGTTACCCATCAGCTTCACTCGTGCAGCCTGACCGACAGCGATATGCTGGAGCTTGGTTTCCTCGAAGTAGCCTTCTACGCGGAACGAGTTTGCATCGATCAATGCCATCACGGGTTTTCCAACGCTGACGTAGTTGCCCACCCGCAGACTGAGATCGGAAAGCGTACCATCGGTAGGTGCGACAACGCGGGTGCGTTGCAAGTTGAGTGCAGCCAGGTCGCGGTTGATGACGGCCTGGGACAGGGCGGCTTCGGCTTCTTCAACTCTGGATATGCCCTGTTCCTGATTTTCTTTTGCCACCAGATCACCGAGAGTCTGGTCGCGCCTTGCTTCGCGCTTTGCCTGGTTGAACTTGGAGCGTTGAGCGACAAGGGCTGCTTCAGCTTCGCGTAGCGCCAATGTATAGCGTTCTTGATCAATCTGGAATAACACTTGGCCGCGCTTAACCTGCTGGTCGTTGGTCACGGACAGGTTGGTGACAATGCCCGAAACATCTGGCGCGATTTGGACGATGTCCGCCCGTACCCGACCATCCGGTGTCCAAGGGTCCACTTGATAGTAGATCCATATCTTTCGCAGGGTAAACAAAGCAATGGCAACGAGGATCAGCGTGACCGCAACCCGGCCGAATTTGTCTAAATTTGGTTTGAACATATGCAGATTCATGAAATGGAAGAAGTGGAAAAGTTCAGCACTACGCCCCAGATGATGACGAACAAGGCAGTTTCGAACAGTGCCTGATGCCATACGCGTCGATTCAATCCGAATAAAACCACGATGCGATGCAATGCAAAGGTCAGAATCAGCGCGATTACGCTGGTGACGAATTCGGAGTTCAGATAAATCCCGAAGATTTCGGCATCGCTCATCTTGCAATACCCCCGGCAAGGCGTGAGACGAACCTGGCTTGAGGAAAGAGATTGCGGCGCAAGCCGACAAGGGCGGTCAGTGCCCTTACGCCGCTGGCTGGGAGACTGGATGACAAGGTGTGCAAAGCGCGGTCCAGAGTTGGCAAAAGTTGCCCGTCATCGGCAGCAGCGCCGGCAGTGCGGGCTGCATAGTGTTTGCCTATGGCTTGCAGGAGTTGATCAACAAGGGCTTTTTCAGGTGTTGGTAGCTGGCCCCGGATGTTTTGCAGCGCAACCAGGTCCATTCCGACCCGTAATTCATTGAGTGCATCGATGCCACTTAGCGCTTCGTCCTTGCTTGCTGAAAGACGCGGGACTAGCAGACCCAGGCGATCAACCATGTGTGAAGCAAATGCCGCAGGTTCTTCTTCGCTATTGCCATGGGCTAATTGCGCCAGGCTTTTCCAGGTATGGTGAAGAAGACGTCTGGCACTGGCATCTGTGCTCATCGATCGTAACGTTCGGGTGATAAAGATGGCAGTGAATACGCCGAAGAACATGGATAAATTGAGGTTGAGGAATCTGGCGAAGTCGGTACTCATACGCTCCTGAATGGCCATGGCGTTGCAAAAGTTGAGCAGTGTTACTAATGACAGTAGTGCCCTGTGAGGGTTAAGCATGACCACACCTACAGTCAGCATGGTTGGAGCCAAGGCTATTACCAACATCGGAAAGCTGTCGATGGCTGGAAGAATAATGAACAGATAGATGGCGGCAAGCGGAACTGCGATGAGCAGTGAAATACCGAATGTTTTCATGGCCGGTGTCGGGTCATCCATGGCTGCAAACAGGCAGCTGAGTATGGCTGCGAGCATGGCGCTTGCGCCTCCTTCGGTCCAGCCAAAATCGATCCAGACCGCACAGGTAATCAGGATGGATATTGTGGCGGCTGCACCCGAGAGCAGGGCGAGACCCGGGTCGCTATGCATTGGGCGTTCGTCGGCCTTGACGACGATTTCGCTGAGAGCAGGTGGCAGTGATGATTGTGCATCATTTAAATGGACCAGAAGTGCATGTCCTTCATCCAGCGCCTTGACAAGATCCTGCAGTCGCGCGAACAGGCCGAGCTGGTTGAGCGAATACCAGTCGCTTCGGCTGGTCGCTGCGCTCATCGAATCCAGTTTTTCAATGAGAAGACTTGAAGTGCCAGTCGAATTCTTCGCATTTATCCACTCTGAAACCATCGTGATGGCGTCGAGGCTCTGGGCGTCCAGGCTGGATCGTTCGCTGCGCATTGCCGCCAGTCTGTCTGACATGCTGGAAAGGATGGGGATCAACATCAGTATCCGGTCATGGAGGGCATGCACGACAGCTGTCGTTTCGCGCAAGTGCGAAGTGTCGAACGGCAGGTGCGTGGCCATGATGTGGATTTCGCTGGCTGCTGCGGCCAGACGTGCCCGATCTTTTACCAACGCAGCAGGATTGTCGCTATGAAGTATGTCCAGAGCCCAGCGATCCGCTTCGCCCAGCCAGTTCCGGATGCGGGTGCGCAAAGCTTCACTAACCGGGCGGGGAAACCACAAGCTGTGAACGACTGTGGCGCAGATGATGCCGAGTACGATTTCTTCTGACCTGGCGACTGCCAGGGTGAATATTTCGCCTGGTTGGTTGACGCTGGAGAATCCGATAATGGCTGCCGTATATCCCGCCAGCATCATGATGTAGCTGCGCGGAGAACGATCCAGCAACGAAATTGCGAGACAGCCGCCTACCCAAAATGCCATCGCCAGGCTAAGTAAAACAGGTGTATTGACCAAATTCTGCACCATGACCACCGCCGCGCATGCGCCGAGCAGCGTACCGAGCAGCCGCTGCAGGGCTTTTGAGCGCACAGCGGCAGCGAGCGGCTGGCTGACGATGTACACCGTCATCATTGCCCAATAGGGCTGCTGCAGATCGATGCACATGCTCAAGTAGAGCGCGAGCATGGCAGCGCCAAAAGTGGCGGCCGAAAAATTCAGGTTTTTCCAATTAATCTGAAACACGGACTTATTTCTTATCCTCAATTACCAGGATATTTTCCTTTTCCAGTTCAGCGTGCAATGTCGCAAGAACGCGCAGGGTGGCTTTCAAGTCGGCATCGCTGATCGATGTCAGCAGGCGTTTTCGAATTTTCCCCAGGGCATCCTCAACCAATACAGCCAGTTCCTCGCCTGCTGTGGTCAGGTGCAGTGTTTTGGCACGCCGGTCACCGCTGTCGTCGCGTCGCTCCACCAAGCCATTTGCGCATAATTGATCGAGTAGCCGCACCAAGGACGGGCCTTCCATGCCGATTTCTTCGGCAAGGATGTTTTGGCGCATGCCACCACCAAATCGGGCGATATGCAGGACAGGAAATGCCTGAGCATCTGATATGCCGTAGGCAGTGAGGGCGCGACTGACTTTTTTGCGATAAATACGAGCTACTCGGATGATGTCGCTGGTCAGTTGGAGTTCGTTTTTCCTTCGATTTGTTGTCATTGGACGCGGCCACAGATGAATGAGTTAATTCAATAATAGGTAGCTAACTATCTATTGTCAAGCCAGTTGTTTGCAGGGTTATTCAAAATAGGGGCACAAAACTGACGATCGCCAGGGAGCTAAACGGTTTGCAATTGTGAGTTCAAATATTGAAGCAGACCTTCTGGCAGGCGCAGCCGAGGAGCATTTCAGAAAACCACCAGGGTCACTTCGGCCGAGAGGCAGTCGCCGGTTGGTGTCGTCAGCCGAAGCGGCGTTGCGCCTCTACCGCGAGGCCTGTGCCGATACTGCCGAACAAGTCTCCTTCTATGCGACGTGCTTGGGGCAGCAGGGAGGCGATATGTTCGCGCAGCAATGGCACTCCGCTGGCGCCGCCCGTGAAAAACACCGTATCTACTCTCTCGCAATGCACATCGGCCTTTGCCAGCAAAGCGCTCAGGGTGCTCCCGATCCGCTCCACCAAGTGCGTCGAAGCCTGTTCGAACTCGATACGGGTTAGCGTGTGGCGCAGATCCGGTGCCAGCCGATCCAGATGCAGGATGGCGCTATCGCCAGCGGACAAGGCGATCTTGGCTTCCTCCACTTGCATTGCCAGCCAATGGCCGGCGCGTTCGCGGATCAGCTTGAACAGCCGGTCCAGGGCTTCAGGTGCCTGGGTGTCCAGATATAGTTCCTGCAGGTCGGCCCACGTCCGGCGTGTATAGGTTTGATTGATGGTGTGCCAGGTGGCCAGGTTCATGTAGTAGCTGGAGGGCATTTCCAGGCCCCGCTTGAGCTTGCTGCGATAGCCAAGCAGGGGCATCACCCCGGCCAGACTCAGTTGCTGGTCGAAGTTGGTGCCGCCTATGTGCACGCCTCCGTTGGCCAGCAGATCGTCGCGCCGATCCGCGACGCGAGCCCGTTGCGGCGAGAGCCGGATCAGTGAAAAGTCCGAGGTTCCGCCGCCGATGTCGGCGATCAGCACCAGTTCCTCGCGGTCGATCTGGCGTTCGTAGTGATAGGCCGCGGCAATGGGTTCATACTGAAAACTCACCTCGCGGAAGCCGGTGGCGCGGGCGATGGCTTCAAGGGTCGCCTCGGCTTTGCGGTCGGCTTCCGTATCATCATCCACGAAAAACACAGGGCGGCCGAACACGGTCTGGTCGAAAGATCTATCCGCTGCCGCTTCGGCTCGCTGCTTGAGTTCGGCGATGAACTGGGTTAGCAATTCGACGTACGTCCGCGAGCGCCCTTGAACTTCGGTTCTGCCTTCCATCTGGCTGCTGCCCAAGAGGCTCTTCAAGGCGCGCATCAGACGGCCTTCGTAGCCTTCCAGATATTCGTTGAGGCCGGCCCGACCGACGCTGACGGTGTTTTCGTCGGCATTGAAAAATATCACGGAGGGCAAGGTGAACTTGCCGTCTTCCAGTGCCAGCAAGGGCGGCTGACCAGGGCGCAGCCAGCCAGCCGTCGAGTTGGATGTACCGAAATCGATGCCGCAGGCGCGGGCGGGAGTTTCAACAGGCATGGGCGGGAGATGGCCTAAAACCGGGCCGATAAAAATGGGCGGCGATGCTACCGCCATCGCGGGCAAAAGTCGAATGGATGCGCTTGCCGTGGCCGCTTGGCCGACCGTTGACTCACGCTGCATTATTTGCACTTGGTTTTTGAGCGCGCCCCTATTAAAGAAAGCAGACAATTAACCATTCCTATGATATGGTTATAAGGTAGCTGGTTGCATAGAGTGCAAAACGACTAAAGGCAACATAAAAAATTGCCGTTTTAATGAAGAACCCTTTGGAGGGGAGTTCATGCAAAAATTCAAATTTTCCATAAGGACGCGTGATGGCCTACCAATCGAGCGCCTTATGATCTCAGCCAGGGATCAAGAGGAAGCTGAGCGCAAACTAAAGCAGATGTACCGCCACTGCGAAATAGTCAACTGTGCTGCGCATCATGAAGTAATAATGAAGAAGGGGCAGAATACCTTCATCAAGGACATTGCCTCTTTGCTCGCCACACAAGAAAGTATTTCCGGGTAGTCACAAATACCTCGACTCGATCAGCGCATACGGCAAAACGCTTTATGCAGTGCATTGTAGTTTTTGAGTCGGCAGGCTTGATAGATAGTCATTAGACATTTTCGATGAAAAAACCGCAGTGGAAGATTGAATGGAATGATGGAATGAGTGTGGGCATTCCCGAAATCGATGAGGATCACAAACGCTTCATTTTGCTGATCAACGAGCTTAATCTTTCCATCACAGAAAGAATGAAGGCAACAGAGATCAAGAAGCGATTGCAGGATGTCATTGAGGATGCAAATCAACATTTTGAGCAAGAAGAAAAACTCTTTCGAGAGCGGCAATATCCTAATGCTGAAGGGCATGCAATTTCACACAATATTGTGAAGAATACACTTAAAAGAATTCAGGACTCGTTTGTGCCCTATGGATTAGACGCGGAATGGGTGGACGCTGCGCTGGTCATTAAACAAATTCTGATCAATCATATTCTGACTGAAGATATGCAATACGCTGACTTTTTCGCAACAATCAAAGCGAAGCGTCAATGAAGGCTACCGGTCCAAATATTCTTTATCACATTAAGGCGATCAAATTGGTGCGACATGACCATTATGAACAACCCATTTTTGACATCGGTTCCCCTGAAAATGTGAATGGCCGCTGCTGGAACGGAATTTAGTGCGCCTTCCCCGCGCCATTGGGCTTGGACTCCGGCTCAAAAGTTCTGGTGTCCAGAATCAATGGAAGATTTCCTTTCCCTGCATCCAGAATAATTGTCTTGCTGTTGGGAGATTGAACCAGTTTCTCAATGGCTTCAATCTGTTTCCATTGAAGAAGGGCATCAGTCAAGCCTTTTCCAATCAGTAGTTGATAATCGGCTATCCCTGCGGCTTCAATTTTTTTACGCTCGGCTTCTTTTCTTTCCTTATCGAGGACAAACTGCATGGCGAGAGCCCTTTGCTCTTGCTGGAGTTTCAGTTCGATTGCTTCCTGGACGACTTTGGGAAGGTGAACATCCCGGATCAAGATTCCATCGACCTGAATGTGTTTGGATTGAAGTTTCCGGTTGACCTCCGCGAATATTTCTTTTTCGACTTCTTCACGTTTGGTAGAGTAAATTTCTTCCGGGCTGTAACGTCCTACAACTTTCCGCGCCCCGCTACGGAGAAGCGGGCCAAGGAGAATCCGATAATAGTCCGGTCCGATTTCTGTCTGGAGAAGAAAAAGCTCGGAGTTGACAGGCTTAAATAGGATCGAGGTATCGAGAATGATGGAAAGACCGTTGTTAGCCAGTACATCAAGGCTTTCCTGATGTTCCTGCTCCCTTAAATCGTATTGATAGATTTCGCTGAAAGGCGAGACTATATGGAAGCCTTCTCCGATGGGCTCTTTTAATGTCCCGCTGCTGGGAGTCCATTCGACGGCTCCCATTCCGGACTGGACAGTTGTGCAGGCCGACAATGAAATCACTACGCAACCCATGACAGCAATAAGCAATGAGTTTTTCATAAAACCTCCTGTCATTCCATGCAAATAAAATTGTTGATTTGCGTGCCGCATTCAGACACCGCAGCCAAAATTAGGAGTTCTCAAAAAATTTACGCACAGGCTTGGATAATTATAAGAAATCACTGCGAAGAACTGGATGAATTAAATTTCATGGATCATGGTTACTACCATGCACATTCAATATCCTTGCGCGTGAAATAGGATAAATTCTGAGTTCCACTTGGAAACTTGCGAAATGGGGCCTGCCTGGGAATACATGCCGGGCTGCTGGTCATATTGACCATAAATTGAATAGGGAATATTCTGAACCTTGCTTGGCAAACGTACTGAAAAGTATGGGCGCAAAGTCTCCGGCCTAAGGGTAACTATGGTAGCGGGACTGCGACATGGGTTTCCATTCCTGTGCCTCTCTCCAGCTCCGTCGGTCGTTGAAATCAATTGGGAGGAGATATTTATCTGACTTAATTGAACTCGTTTCAATATCAAGCGAGCACTAATCCATAACGAGGGGAGGTAATAATGTCCGAGTTTGCCATGTCAGACGAAGAGATTTTCTTCAAGTGGTCGCCAGACTACAGCGTCGATATCAATACAATCGACAATCAACATCAGGAGTTGATCTGCATTCTTAATCACTTATTCATCGCTGTCTCAAGGCGGCAAGCCGATAAGGAAATCGCCGTCATACTCGATGACCTTGTGGCCTACACAAAAACGCATTTCGCGCTTGAAGAGAAGCTGATGCAACAGGCCAACTACGAGGGTTTCGAAGCGCATAAACTTGAACACAGGAAGTTAATAGAGCGACTCGATCAACTAAGCAAAAAATTCTTGATCGATGAAAAACCGATTCATTTTGAACTGCTGAGTTTTCTCAAGTTGTGGCTCAAGGAACACATTCAGGATAGCGATAAAAAATATAGCTCCGCACTGCGCAACAGCGGATTCTCGATTGCCGCGTGGGAACGCGAAGCGACGGCAGTCTTCATGGAAATGGTTGAAAAGACCGGTCGTTGGTGGAGGAAAATCTGGTAAGTTAAGCGACGCTTGCTGTGCAAGAACGGTTGGTCGATGAATTCATATCGAACTTGCACATTGCAGCCGGGAATTGCCGGTCGATGTATGACCCCATATAAACAGTGCGTGGTATCGATCAGACATGCGACGGCACGGCCGGTGAAACTCAATCGAGACTCGGCTGAGTGCATAGGAGGTAAGCGGTGCGCAGCCCTTTGTCCACTATTTGGACCATTATATTTTTGACCGTTGCCGGGTTTCTGCTGGAGATCGGCGCGGGTGAGCCTGCCGTCAGCGGATTCGCCCTGTGGCCTTTCGGGGCGGGTTTCATGCCCTGGCAGTTGCTAACGTATGCTTTTTTGCACGCCAGCATCACCCATCTCGCCTTCAACATGTACGGTTTCTGGATGTTTGGCCGTGAACTGGAGTACCTGATGGGGCATCGGTCATTTCTCCTCCTGTATTTTGCCAGCATCCTGTCGGCGGGGCTTATGCAGTTGTTCGTCACGAGTGTGACCGGCAGTGTTTACCCGACGATAGGAGCATCAGGCGGCGTGTTTGGTTTGTTGCTTGCCTACGGTATGTTCTTTCCGAACAGGATGCTCATGCTCATTTTTCCGCCCATTGCTCTCCCGGCATGGTTGTTTGTGACCTTGTATGCAGGCATCGAGCTGATTCTTGGTGCGACAGGAAGCCAGGCCGGGGTTGCGCATTTTGCTCATTTGGGCGGCATGGTGGGTGGTTATATTGTTATCCGTCTCTGGCGCACACGGGACCGCTGAGCTTGATGTTCATATGGCCAGTTGATGTGTGTGCAGAAACCAGCGATCCAGAACCACATGGCGGGTGAACCATTTGTTTTTCAGCAATAACCCGGCGAGCAGTTTACCGGCGAACGATTGCCCTGCGTTGCCTGGCGCGGGCGCAGCGCCAAAGCGCGCAAGCAAGCGAGAACTGTATGGCATTAACTGCTGGCGGCGGTAGTCTCCCTGTGCTTCCAGGATAGTGGCCGCGGCCATGAGACCGGACTCAACAGCCGGCCTGATTCCTTCGCCGCTTTGCGGATACGCCAGCCCGGCCGCATCGCCTACGAGCAGCATGCCGTCATCGATCTGGTTGCGAACGGAATGCCCATAAAGCAGGTACGCATGTCCATGGAATCTGTCCGGAATACCCATCGGAATTCTGCCGCGCTCTTTGAGATATTCGCAAAAACGTTCAAGTTGCTCAGAAAGCAGGTGGTTGTCTTCGCGTCCGAGCCCGATATTGAGATAGTCGCCTTTGCGGAAGCACCAGCCGTATCCCTTCATATCACGGCAAAAGTAGAGTTCAGGAGTGTCACCTTGAACTCCGCAAACACTGCTCTGCTCCAGGCTCATTTTGAATTCGATTTCCTTGGCAGTGATTGCAGGTTCGCTCCCTCCTAGCTGAGCACCCATGAAGCGCGCAACCGGGCAAAAATGTCCGCCTGCGCCGATTATCAGAGGAGTCGAGACCGCATCGTTGACGATGAATTGATTGCCGTTCCTTTGTATCGATTTCAATGCCTGACCAAGTTGCAGACGTGCACCAGAGCGGCGCAGCAGATAGTCGTCAAACTCGTAACGGCGTATGCCATAGCTGACCGTGGTTGGATATCTTGTCTCCACATTTCCGCCCTCAATCAGGCCGGTCCGGAAGGCAGTGATCGGCTGGAACACATGTTGCAGGGCATAATCCTGAGTATCCAGTTGCAGCGCTTCCACTACAGCGGGCGTGATCCAGCCGGCACAAACCTTTTCGCGAGGGAACAATGCCTTGTCCATTACCAGGACGTCCATGCCATACTGGCGCAGTTGCCGTGCACAACTTGATCCTGCGGGGCCGCCGCCTACGATAAGCGCATCACAGGTTTCCATCAGCTTCTCCGGTGGGTTGGTATTCCGGTTCATACAGGTATCGTCTGGTCCAGGGTATCTGGTTGTTGCCCGCGCGGGAGAAGGTCACCTGGAAAAGTTGCATGTTTCCGGTCTTGAAGGATGTAAGAGAACCTGCAAGGTAAAGGCGCCATGCCAGCACGAATTGCTCGTCAAACATTCTGCTTACTTGCTCGACGTTCTCTTCATACCGTTGCAACCAATGTTCAAGCGTCTTGGCATAGTGCAGCCGCAAATTTTCCACATCCAGAACCGAAAAGTCATAGGGCTCGAAGATCTGCATCATCTGGGCAAGGCTGGGAGGGTTGGCGCCTGGGAAGATGTGTCGCTCCGCCCATGCATCCATGGGCCGCGGATAATTCAGGCCTATCGTGTGGATCAGGCCGCGGCCGCTATCCTTCAGGCTGCGATCTATCACTTTCCCCAGTTCCCGGTAGTGATCCGTCCCGACATGTTCGAGCATGCCGACCGAAACAAAGGCATCGAACTTGCCTTTCACGTTGCGGTAGTCGTCTTCAATGAACTCGACCTTTCCGTCCAGTCCTTCAGCGTGCGCACGGTCCCGTGCGTGGGATATCTGCTCACGGGAAATATTGTAGGCTTGCACCGTGACGTCGTAGTGTTTCGCCATGTGCATTGCCAGGGCGCCCCAGCCGCAACCGGCTTCAACAACCTTATCTCCGGGCCTTAAGCCCAGCTTGCGGCAGACGTGATCCATCTTGGCAATTTGCGCATCCTCCAGACTCGCGTCCGGGTGCGGGAAATATGCGCAAGTGTAGAGCATGCGTTCGTCGAGCCAAAGCTTGTAGAAGTCGTTGCCAATATCGTAGTGGTGCCGGATGTTGCGGCGCGATCCTATGATCGTGTTGTTCCGTATATCAATGAACGGAGCCAATAGTCTGTCGATCGTCTTGTCCTGAGTAGGTAACGGCCAGACCCGAAACACGGCTTCCAGGAAATCCAATAGATCGCCCTGTACCTCTATGCGTTTGGCCGAGTACAACTCCCCGAAATTGAGTTCATGGTTCAGAAACAATTTAAATAACGCATCCCGGTCGCGGATGAATATTCGCGCCACCGTATCGCCATTATGGTTCTGGATTTCAAGGCCATTCCATAGCACGACATGCACGGGAGGATTCCCGAAAGCCTGCATGATCTTCTCTAGTAGGAATTTTTCTGCAGCGGAAAGCATTTTCCCGAGAGATGGGCGCTGTTCCTGAGCGGTCGCCAGATAACTGAAGCCACCGTTTATCGGATCACTCGTAGGTTCGGATCGCTCTCGTTCCATGCCGGCCTCCTTGCGCGCACTAGTTCTGCGTGATCAAGCTCCAATTGCTCCCGCTAAGGTAATGATAAAAATATGCAAAAAAGCGGATCCGGTCAACCCGTGGCATATCAGGGTTATGGAAGCTTGGGATAATTCTAAGCGTGTGCTCTGGCAATCCTTGAACGATTTGAAGCCATCGCTGTGGGTTGAGGACACGAGTTCATATTACAAGCGCATGATCATGATGGTGATCCTCGTTTTGATGCTTCAAAACAGTCCTCACGCCAGATGCATCCTGTTTGATCGCATATTCCATCGTGGGCGGATGCAAAGCAGTCGAAGTTGCCCTCGATCTTCTGAATTGCCCTGATCAATTCGCTTTTAGAAAGTATGCCGGGATCGATACTTTGCAACTTGGCCATGCGTTGTATTTCTTTCAGAGTCACGACGATTCTCCTTCGAATTTCCATGTTGTACGGAAGCCGATCTGGACATCTACCATCACCCTCAGAACCCGATTTTGTTCCTCCCTAAATTTGTGACGGGTTAGACTACGGAAGTGTCATGCTGGCCAAGCGCCATGATGTTCTGGAATTGAATCCGTTCCTGCGGTAGTAGCGGTAGTTTCCGATGGAGCGGGTAATGTTGGCCAATTTGTGTGACATGTTTACTTCCTTTTCGATTTCAGGACTAATTCCTTAATCAATATCAGCACCCAGAAAGCAAGCCGACCACCGGGTCATTTAAATATACAGCGGGCACTCTGCATTTCCTCGATACCCAATATGCCAGATGGTCGCAATGAATCCGGGCTGTGGGCCTTCCTGTATGCAGCACGGTATGCAGAAATATCGCCAGTATTCCAGCCTTGCTGAGCAACTTCTGCGGAAATGGGTTTGTCGGTGATCTGTGCATCAGCCGTTGCGGCGATTTGCTCGAATGCGATTGGAAAACCATCGAATTTTTTGTGCGTTGCCGGATTTGTATCCATGACATTTCTTTCCAATCGAAAAGAAGAAACAGCAGAAAATACGGGAGGTACGAAGCTACAGCAGACCGATGGTCAAATATATACGCAGAAGTACCTAGACTGGGATGAGTAATACCAGGCAGGCAGTGCAGCCAAGAGGCTACTCGCTACTGCGGTGTGGAGACATATCTTCGGCGGGTTCACCGGTTTCCGGATCTATCCAGTCGGCGATGCCGATTTCGGATTCCGCTTCTTCCAGCGATTCACCTTCTTCGAAGCCGTCGCCTTCGTGGCCCTGCAAGTCCTGCACTGCTTCGAGCAGGGTAGCAAAGGATCCGGAAAGTTCGCCAGTCAGTTTGTCTTGCCAGTAGAAACCATCCGGCCTTTCGAATACTCGTGTACGGTCGAAATCGGGTGACGTCTCAGGGATGGATATATTCGTGGTCATCGTTGCCTCCATTTACCATATGGCGAAGTGGAATAGCGGGTAGATACTGTATTGCATCGGGCCTGATGGCCGCCTAACTCGGCTCATTCAGCACGAATCAGCAGCACGGGAATCGATGCCAGGCGCACTACGCCTTCGGCAACACTTCCCAAGAGAAAACGGTTCAAGCCGGAACGCCCATGTGTTCCGATCACGATCAGGTCAGCGTGCCATTGCTGTGCATCTTTCCCGATCACGCTGGCTACGCGTTCTCCGGCGGCTTCGATCAGCGCGGTTTCAACAGCCATTCCCGTCTTGCGTGCTTGTTCATCAGCGAGGGCCAGAGCGCGTTCTCCGGACAGCCTCATTGTTTTTTGAAGCTCGGCAAAATCAATATAAGCATAGCCTTCGGCATCGACGAATTGAATTTCCTCCAGCACATAAATCAAGCGTAGCCGAGCCTCCTGGTTTGCTACCTTGATTGTCTCCTGCAAGGCGCGTTCGGATGTTTTGCTGCCGTCAATTGGAACCAGAATGCGTTGATACATGATGACCTCCCCATTTTCAAATCGGCACACAGACTGCCAATCATTCTATGCTTCTTTGCATACGATGTGGCATGCAGATGACGATTGCAGCGAAGCAACTTAAGCCCTCCTTGTTGAAAGAGTCCGGTAATTGGCAAATTTCATTGCCACAAAGCAGAACCATCATAATTCTGGATATTTATTTTTGTAATAGTCGGAAGTCCTTCCTGGCTGTGGGAGTGTTGTGCTGGCAACGTTATGCAATTGCTGAATTATTTTCGCCGCGATCGAGTAAGTAGCCTGAGAGTAGAAAAGTGCATTGATGTATAAAGCTACAGTAAATCCGTTGCTCAATGGATAAGGCGAATATCTATAATCATGAGGGCGTTGGGGATTGAACATATTTAAATTATTATGGCAGCTCGGGCGTGAACACTGCATTTCATGCCCACACGAACAAGGAGCGGATATATGTGGCAACTGATATTTCTCGGGTGTTTTTCACTTCTGACTGGAGTTGCATATGCGGAAGAGACTGTTGTCCTTCCGCTGCCTTTGGAAAGTGGCGCCACTGTCATTCAGTCGGGTAATCCTGCGCCTAATGCGGAAACGCTGCCTACCATCGTCATACCGGACAATCCGGTTCCGGCCAAGATCGATTGCCCGCCACCGCAGCCCGCTCCCGCGAGCGATGCTGACAAGCTGCGCAAGCAGCGGTCCCAGATCGCAGCAAAGTGGATTGAATCATTCCGCAGCACGATAAAAGACACTGCACGCAACGGCAATTTTTTCACCACTCTTTTCACTTCATCGAAACAGCCGATCGACACAGAGTTGCTGGGAGACATGGACAGGTTCATTGCGCTTCACCCTGATATGCCCGAAGCAGCCGACGTGTATTTGCTCAAGTCGCAGGTGCATACCCGCATGGAGTCCTATAACGCAGCCGCAGTGGATCTGCTGATGGTGATGGCTGGTTACCCTGACTCCAAATCGCTTGCTGAGGCTTCAAAACGGTTGAGCGAGCTGGGCGGGGATCAGTTGAAGAAGCAGGCCTCCGTGATCGGTTTGCTCACGCAAAAGACGAAAGCCTTGACTGGCGATCACGATCATCGTGTAGCCGCTTATCTTGCGGACATAGGTACCACGATGAATGACGCAGACTTTGCGCGGCCGATCGCGTCCGAATGCGCGCTGTTCCTGCAAAGCAATCGCTCGTTTCTGGACGAAGATATCATTGAGCACGCGCTTGCCCGTCAATCGATGCTGATCGATAACCGGATCGCCCTGTATCACTTCAATACATTGCTTGCGCTATATCCATCCAGCCCGATGCTTCCGGACAGCCTGCTGTCGATGGGTAATGTGCAGCGCAAAGGATTGAAGCTATACGCTCAGGCGGTTAAGAGCTATTCGAAACTGATCGAACAATATCCGGAGGCACCAGAAACAAAAAACGGCTATCTGGCGCTGGCCGGCATGTATGACGAGGACATGAGTGACTATCCCAATGCGCTCAAGACCTATGATGCGATCGTGGCAAAATACAAGGACGATCCAGTCGTACTGCAAAGCCTTCGCAACATGGCCTTGATCTACCAGAACAAGACCAGCCAGCCAGCCAAGGCCATCGAGACGTACGTCAAGGTATCGGAAATCTTCAAAGGTGCCGATGCACTTGACGCACTCAACAAGGCCGAGAGCATCGCGACATCTTCCACCCACGATTGGAATGTGGCCATGAATATCAATGACCGCATTATTGCATTGGTTCCCAACACGGATACTGCAGCCAAAGCCGCTTTTGCCAACGGCGAAATTGCCGAATTGAACTTGAAGGATACGGAGCAGGCCAGGAAGCTATATTCGGTGGTGATCGATGGTTATCCCGCTAACGCACTCGCGAAAGAGGCGCAGAAACGCATCGCGGCGATAGATAAGAAAATGCAGAATTGAGAAAATACATGGTTCGGAGGCAACCGCCTCAGCCATCGGAAGAATGCTGGCTGGACTGATGGAACAATTGCGCTGCCGGCTATAAAAGTTGGCTGTTAGTTGGCATTTAATGGCAGTCGCTTATTTTTGTCGCAGCTCCATTCCGTCGAAACCTGTCCGTTGAGAGGAGTGGTAAGGCGAAGCTAGCGGCTCGCCGATGAACACACCCTGAGATGGCCATGCAACGCTTTTCCAGTAGGCTTCGATGGCGCTTTCGCCGGACAGGTAGTGTTTGAGCAAGACCATGGCATTGGGGAATTTTTGCGGGTAGTTGCACGGTTCGGAGACCGTACCGTAGCTCGCTGTGGCGCCTGCTTCCAACCAGCGCAAGCTGCTCATCTGCCCCTGTCCGAGTAAATCGCCGCCAGATGAGGTCAAATGGTCAGCCAATGCTCCCGGAAGGAAATGCAGCGTATCCAGCCCCGGCACAACGGACAAGCCTGTCAGGTAAAACATGATGTCGCTTTCGCCTTCAATGCTGTTGGCCTTTATGGTCTTGATGTCGAGTTTGAACTGCGGGAGGCTGGCGGACTTTGGAAAAAACGGCGCGCGTGAATTGCGGCTCGCGTCCGAAGTCACCAGGAAATATGCGCTGGCAGGCGGCACGCTGAATCCGCTGAGCTTCCCCCGGTTAATGAGAGATTTTGCCTGCATGACCGAATCGGTAGGTAACAGCATGGAGATGCGAATGCCGAAATCGGTGTAGGGATGCGCTGAGTTTGAATTGAAATAGGGGCTGGGCTTGCCCGGCGCGCAGGTTTTTCTGCACTGCGCTGCGTCAAATCCCAGGGTCATGGCTGAAGTGATCGAATTGCATTCGACGGCATAGGGTGCGGTCCACACCATGACGATCGCTTGAACATTCTTGTCCAAGTGCGCTTCTATCTGCTGCTTGAGCGAGTTGAATTCGGCAACCGGAATATTGTGCGGGCTATTTGGAATGCGCACATGCACTACGTTTTTGGAGGGGATATTTCTTGCGTTCCGGTAGTATTCTCCGACCTCGATGCTGTGAGCATCGTCGTCGTTGATTACGACGGCCACATTCTCCGGTTGCAGGCCCTGACTTGCCTGCCCTCCCGCTTTGGAATAGTAAGGCGACTCTCCCGCAGGCGCTTGCGCACAAAGGCATGTTGTCAAGATCACAAACAAGTAAAAGCGAATCACAAATTTCCCCAATTTGAAGTGATACTGTTCTTTTGTATCTTTGTCTTCCGTTTAGCACGGATGCCAACTTTTGCCAAGTTCGGGATTGAGTATTTTGAGAGAATGAGGGCTTCAGGTGGTTAGAGATTAAATTAAATTTAATTAATCATATGGCTGACTTTATCTAAGATATTCCCGCTAGGATAAGTTGCTGTCACAGGATTAGATTAGTGTTTCTTTATGTTTCAATTGCTCAACTATTTCCACAAGGATGCGAATCTTGAAAAAATTAACCGTAATTTTGGCTTCAATATTGGTTGTGGCCTGTTCCTCTGCCCATAAGGCAGATACTGCAGCGGCACCGCAAACAAATACACAAACGGCAGCAAGTCCTGTCACCGCATCAGTGCCGGCAGGCGAGACTGCAGCTAACAAATTGGCAGATGAACAGCAAGTCCTTCAAAAGAAGAGCGTCTATTTTGATTTTGATAAGTATGCTGTGAATCCAGAGTATCAGGAAGCCATTCAGAAGCAGGCCAATTTTATTAACGAACACAAAAATGACATCGTCACTCTGGAAGGTAATGCTGACGAGCGTGGAAGTGAAAAGTACAATCTTGCCCTGGGTAACAGACGCGCCAAAGCTGTTCTGGAAGCGCTGAAGCAATTGGGTGTTTCGGCTTCTCAAATCAAGACCGTGAGTTTTGGAAAGGGAAAGCCACGCCTTTTGTGCCACGAAGAAAAGTGCTGGAAAGAGAATCGCAGGGTCGATTTTGTACATAAGCTTGATTGACGTGCGCAAACAAGCTTGATGATTCAGGTCCGGCCGTTTGCATTACTTTTAATCACTGATTTTGATAGTGCAATCACTTATGTGATGTTGCAACTGCAATGTATCGCATAGGCGTATGGCCCAAGCAGGCCGATATTTTCAAGTAACAAGCGTATGGACCAACTGTCCATACACTTTGCCAATCCCGATTTTCATCCATATCCTTTTTTAGGCTGGATAATCACGACTACATGGCTTCGAGCGCAGCGGCTCAGCAATCGTATTTGAATTATTTTCACTCTTTTCACAGAGCAACATGCCTTTAGACCAAGGTCTTATATTTTTTAATACTTAGGCCTCATGACTTGAATACTGTAATCGTATCTAATCGTACGTCTGCTGGTTAGATTGCTACGCATGGATATTCCTAATGAAGAAGCCAAAGTGGAACCTTGAGTGGGACGATGGCATGAGTGTTGGCATCCCCGAAATAGACGAGGATCATAAAAGATTTATCTCGCTGATCGACGAGCTTAATCTTGCTATTACTGAAAGAATGCGTGCAGCTGAAATTAACAGGCGATTGCTGCATGTCATTGAGGATACAAATCAACATTTCGAGCGGGAAGAACACTTCTTTCGGGAGCGGCAATATCCCAATGCGGAAGGTCATGCACGTTCACACAACAATGTCAGGAACACGCTCAAAAAGATTCAGGATTCATTCATGCCATATGGGTTAGAAGCGGAATGGCTAGATGCGGCACTGATGATTAAACAGATACTGATCAATCATATTCTTGATGAAGATATGCAATACGCGAACTATTTCAAATCGATAAAAGCGAAATGACAATGAAGAGAGTACAAACGACGCTCGTTACGTAATAAGTCAAGGGTAAGAAAATATTGGAAATCAAGCTCAAATCATGACTGATTCGCCCTCCGGCAATAATGAACTTCATATGGATTTCGAAGCGCTCGGTTTATTCCCCGGCGCGACAATGCAAATCCAAGCCGTTGACGATGATTTGCAATCTCACCACTGGGTGAAATTCATTGGCTTCATAAAAAATAGCAGCATACTGGCTACCTTGCCCATTGAGGGTGGTAAGGGAATGTGGATTCAGAAGGGGCAGACCTTTATCTTGCGCGGGTTTAACGGTTTATCTCCCCTAAACATAGATTTTAGACACTCGTAAGGGGGTATCTACAATCTGATCAGGGTAGGGTAAATTGGTCTTGGAGTCTCAAAAGGAGTGAGAAGTAGTCAGATTCTAAAGTCTTGTATTTGATTTTAAATGGGAAACGGCTGTAGCCAGATTACTGGCGAGACCGGAATTGAGCCGATATCATTGGACAAGGTAACGACTGCGGGTAGACTGCATGCAAGTTCAAATCATCAGGTCGCGTTCCGGAAAGAAAAAGAGTGAAATACGAACATGATCGTCAGGCAAGCGAGGAAATCCTGCGCTTGCTGATTCAAAAAATGGCAGAACATCCGGCAGCGTTCACACCGCAAAGCTATGCAGTGTGGTACGAGTATGTGACTGGTATCAACCCGGCCTTGAGCGAGACAATAAGCAAGCTGCTCGATAGTGGCGAAAAACTCGATGACGCTTCCATTGAAAGGCTGTACCTGAAATTCGTGTCCGAGTGCAACATGGACGTGGAGTGGGCATTGCGGGAGGATATCCAGCAGTTGCTAAAAAAACTGGCGGAATCTACCAAAGAGACAGACAATCAGGCACACCGATTTGATACCAGTTTGCATGTATACGGCGACACGCTGAAGCAAAATCCCGATCCGGCCAGTCTGGTCTTCTTGATCAAGAACATGGCCGACGATACAAACAAGATGATCGATTCCATGCAGGATCTGCAATCCGAATTGGCCGTCAGTAAGCAGAAAGTGGAAAAGCTGCATCAAGAGCTTCAGTCTGCCCGTGGTGAAGCATTGATTGATCCTTTAACCGGAATTCTCAACCGGCGTGGATTTGAAAACAGCGCAAAAATTATATTCGCCGATCAGGCGGCTCTGGGCAAAGGTTTGTGCCTGTTGATGGTGGATATCGATCATTTCAAAACAATCAACGACACCTATGGGCACCTTTTTGGTGACAAGGTTATTCGTGCCGTCGCCAAAACGCTCAAGTCCAAAATTCGCGGACAGGATTCGGTAGCCCGTGTGGGCGGGGAAGAATTCGCATTATTGCTGGCGGAAACGGACATATCCGGTGCCCGTACCGTTGCCGAATATATGAGGCAGACGATAGAGGATTGCACAATTCACCGCATCGACGCCCAGGAGAACATAGGTGGAATTACCATCTCTATCGGAGTGGCTGAATACACCAGCGGGAACAGCCTCGTTGATTTGCTGGGTCATGCCGATAAAGCTCTCTACGCTTCCAAAAAGCAAGGCAGAAACAGGACGACTGTATATGCCGATCCAAAGGCGCTATAACAAAACAGCATCGGGCAATGACAGGTAATAATTCAGGCAGGATGTGCTGGCAATAAACGGATGCTGTGCTGTTCGATCAGTAAAAACAAACCAAAGCGAAATGGCGCTAATCGGGTGCACTCAACTTAGGCCGTAACGTTGATATTTGAACCGGGTGCCTGGCCTTGCAAAGCCTGTTGAGCAAGGAAAGCCTGCAAAGCTTGCTGGATTTGCTGTGTCTGATTGGCTTGTTGAGATTGCTGATCCAGCAATGCCTGGGCCTGCAGGGACTGCTGGGCTTGCTGATTAAGCAGTGCCTGTTGAGCCTGAAGTGCCTGCTGACTCTGTTGATCCAGTAGTGTTTGCTGAGCTTGTTGAGTTTGCTGTGTCTGTTGAACTTGCTGATCCAGTACTGCTTGTTGAACCTGTAATCCCTGCTGAGTTTGTGCATCTTGCAGTGCTTGTTGGGCCTGTTGGGCTTGCAGGAATGCTTGCAGTGAGTCCGTACTGGAGCTAATAGCGCTGATAGCCATGATGCCTCCTTGCTGACGAAAGAACCTGTCGCCGGATCATCGTACTCCTGGTTCGATACGGTTACAACAGGAGCCATGGGTAGCTTGGAACCGCTGCATTAGGGATACAAGGAACACTGCAATAAGTTGGACTTGATCTCTGGCCCGATGGCAATCGCTTATTTGACGACGAGCTGGCAGAATTTGACCGGGGCCGTATTTTGGCAGTGTCTTCCATACGGGTAGAGTAATTGCAAAGTTATTGGGTACTACAATGCGAAAAATTATTCTGGCGCTTCTCTTGGCAAGTGTGAGCAGCGGCGCGAATGCCGAGTGGGTCTATTTTGGCACTGCCGTTGTTCGGGAGAGTGTCGTTCTGGCTTATGTAAATCAATCTACCATTCATAAGAATGGCAAGAAAGTGACAATGTGGATTTTGTATGATGCCAAGACACCCAGAAAATTCGAGAATTCAACCTATCTTTCTTCCATGGGGCAAGATGAATATGACTGTGAAGCGGCGCAGTCGAGAAATTTGGCTGTACTGTTGTATTCCCAGAATCTTGGACACGGCAATGTTGTTTCAAAGTCTTCTGCGCCCAGCAACGACTGGGATCCTGCACCGCCAGACTCGATGGCCGGACATCTCTTGAAATACGCTTGTGGAATAAAGTAGGTTTATGTGCCGAATTGAATGTCAGGTTGGACAGCTGAACTGATAGAATAAACCCTTGTAATTTACTTGGTTGATTTTCCGGAATGAAAAGTACTTCGAGCGAACATCCCAAAACAAATTCAGCTGCTGATGAAGTGACGGAAGTCGAATTGGCCGATGAAGACATTCTGGATGCAATGCGGCACATTCCGGGCTATCTGGATATCAGCACTGAAGATTTCAGGACGATCTATCACTTGGCTCACCGTCACGCGATAGAACGCCTATTTGATGGTTTCAGGGCTGAAAGCCTCATGCGCACAGGTGTTGAACCTTTGCGGCCTGAAATGTTCCTCGACGAAGCAGCCAAAGCTCTTGTTCGATCCGGTCTCAAAAGCCTGCCTGTCGTGGATGAAAAAGGCTGCGTGATAGGAATGCTTACTGAAACCGATTTTTTGCGGCGCTTGAACGTAGATACATTCCTGGAGTTGTTGCTGGCAATGCTGGATGAGTCCTTCGAGTTGAAGCATCGTTGTCATGAGACGCATGTGAGCGTAGCCATGACATCTCCTGCGATCACCCTGACCCGGGATGCGAAATTCGTTGATGTGGCAAGTGCATTCCACCAGCATGATGGCCGCAGCACTCCCATCGTGGATAGTGAAGGTCGGCTGCTTGGTATGCTGTTGCGCAAGGATTTTATTGCCGCATTTCATCAGGTAAGTCCCCGTTGAATATCCCTGAATACTTTCGAAAGATGAGTGGTTCTACACGGGGCAGTCCGCCTCGCGTCAGCAACTCCGAAATCGTCTGGTCCTGGATCGGTGCATTTCTGGGTATGTCGGCTGTGGCTTGGGTGGATCACTTCTTTTTTGAAGGAACCGATCTGACTTTAATGATAGGTTCTTTCGGTGCCTCCGCCGTACTTATTTACGGCGCCATACGCAGTCCCCTGGCGCAGCCGCGCAATCTGGTGGGAGGACATGTGCTCTCTGCCATCGTTGGCGTGACTTGCTGGAAGCTGTTTCAACATTATCCCTGGCTCGCGGAAGCGATGGGGGTAGCTACTGCCATCGCGATTATGCATGCCACCAAAACGCTGCATCCGCCAGGAGCGGCCACAAGCCTGATCGCGGTAATGGGATCCCCGGCGATTCACAAATTGGGAT
Source organism: Sideroxydans sp. CL21 (assembly GCF_902459525.1). Classification (NCBI taxonomy): domain Bacteria; kingdom Pseudomonadati; phylum Pseudomonadota; class Betaproteobacteria; order Nitrosomonadales; family Gallionellaceae; genus Sideroxydans; species Sideroxydans sp. CL21. Next base: position 2,413,287 of record NZ_LR699166.1, on the reverse strand, counting down.
ACTGGTATGTATTGATACCCGCCACCTTGGGCCCCCTGATTATGTTGCTGGTGGCAGTGCTGGTTAACAACGTTCCCGAGTCAAGGCGCTATCCGGAAATCTGGTTCTGACGTATCAAGAATTGCGACGAAGATAGTATTCAGTGCCCTTCTTGGCAATTCAATGCAGACTTGATGTGAATTTTCCTCGATCAGTGATGCGCGTCTTCATATAGCGGCATGACGGTCGGCAGCAAAGCCTGGATTTGCTGGATGCGGTTCTCTTCAGCCGGGTGTGTGCTGAGAAATTCCGGAGGCCGCCCGCCACCTTTGCTGGCCTGTATCATCTTCTGCCACAGGCTGACCCCGGCGCGTGGATCATACCCGGCGCGTGCGGCCAGCTCGAGGCCGATTCTGTCGGCCTCGCTCTCGTCGGTGCGGCTGAACTTGGTTGCGATGAATTTATCGTATCCGGCAGATGCCAGATCCGCAGATCCTCCGCCGAAGCCAAGCAAAGCCGTGCCGATTCCAATCGCGGTTTGGGCAGCGATCGCCTGCGATACCTGTTCACGCGAGTGTTCACGCAAGGCATGCGAAATCTCATGTCCCATCACGATGGCGATCTCGTCGTCGCTGAGGTGGAGCGTGTTGATCAACCCGGAATAGAACATGATCTTGCCGCCCGGCATGCAGAACGCATTGAGCTCGCTGCTGGTGATGACATTCACCTCCCATTTCCAGCCTGGCGCGTCCTGGCGAAACACTGCTGTCTGTGGCTCGATGCGCGCGGCCACAGCACGAACGCGTTGGAGCATTGCATGGTCTTCATTCAGCTTGCCTTTGCTGACAGCATCTGAGGTCAGTTTGGCATAACTTTGTGCAGCCATCTGATCGAGTTTGTCAGAAGAAATAAGCATCAGCTGCGGACGGTCGGCACCTACCGCGCCACTGGCGGTGGTGGTCGTACAGCCGTTCAGTACCCCCAATGACAAACCGATCAGAATGGTTGCGAGGGCTTGGAAGGCTGGCATAATTTTCAATGCAAAAGTAACGGATTAGTAAATCGTACCGTAATTTATAGCTTAGGGTCACGGGTAAAGACCGTTTGCCAGTCAAGACCAGCTATTGTTGAATTTATCCACTCTGGCTTATTTTTCATCCATTTCAGATGACAGGAACATTCAAAAATATTTCTCAAGCAGGTAATGAGTAGCCGTCGCGCTTGTCCAGAATTTTTCCAGTGTAGGCATCGACGCAGACCCGCCATGTATTCAAGCCGCGGGTAATTTCGACATGGTAAACACTTCCGCTTTCTTTATCGGTCGAAACGGGAAATTGTTCATTGGATGCGCCTTCGGCATCATTGCTTGAATCTCGATTTGCAATCATCGTTCTGCAAAAATCGCCCTCTTCACATTCCCTCAGATCGCGTGCAAAACTGACTGTAGCAGTCAAGGCAATGATGCCTGCTGCTGCAGGAAATATCTTGAGAAATCCCATCGTCTTCCTTCCATAAAAAATCCCATACCTGCCAGACCTGGAGAACCACAACGTATAAGCCATTCGGGTTGATACGAGTGTCATCCTGAAAAATAGTTCCGTGGAGCATGAACTCGATCGCACGTTATCCGCGTCTGCAAACGGGCACCCAGAATAGTTCCCGAATGTAAAATTTGGATGACGGCTTTAGAGTAAGCTGCCAAAATCCTTCATGAGTCTTCTGTCCTGAATATGAAACCCTTACGCTCGCCGGGAATATTATTTGTTGCAATTCTTGCTGCCATCTTCCTGCTTTCCGGGTTCGATGCCATTCCGCACGACAAGAATTATGAGTGTGCGGGCAAAAGCGATAATGGGATGGTGCCTTATCGGGAGTTCCCAACTCTTCATTTTGAGGGGCGCCGACTGAAAATTACCGGATCCGATATTTTTTCGACTTACAGCTACGAGATTTGCGAAGCAAGTGGCCCACTTTTGACTTTTGCCACGCAACAGGAAATATGTCATACGGGACCGGCTAACCCGATCGCATCAAGATCTTCAAAAGGGTCTTTAAATACAGCTTCCGGTTTTTTGGAGCTTATCGGCGCACAAGGACTGCATGGTGAGTACCAGTGCAAAGAAGTCGCCAGGAAATAATGATCACCAGGTATTCAGGCAATACAGCGTCAAAGCCTCGGATCGGCTGATCTCGGGAACGCTAGGCAGAATCTGTTGCGAAGAAATTTCAAGGTTCAAGTGCCTCTGGCGTTTCTTCAGGGTTTACGTTTGAAGCGCGCTTTGAAGGCACCAACCACATCGAGAATGCGATGCTTGATATGCTGATACGCGGCCCAGTTATCCAGATAGGCGTGGATGCGGTTGCGGTAATGCATCACGAAAGCATACAAGCGCGCGAACCAGCCGAGTTGCATCAGCGCCGGGCGGGTGAGGTTGAAAATGCGCGAGAACAGCGCCATGCCCATCAGCTTCGCCAGCACGAACACGGTGCTGCCGATGAGCCAGTGTCCGGCGGCGATGGCATGCAGGCCGATGAGTTTTGCGGGTATCAGGATCAGGCTGGGCAGCAGGAACGTGACCAGCGCCCAGCCCGGGTGCAGCGTGGCGACGCGCTTTTCGATGGCCCGAACCAGAAGCATCGCGCCCAGTCTGGCCATGAATGCCGCCGTCCAGTCCCAGATCGCTTCCTCGATCAGAAAAATGATCGCGGTCAGCCATGTGAGCGGTGCGAGCAGCAGTCGACTGATCTTTTTCAAAATGTGTCTCCGTGGATAGTGGCGGCATTCTAGCAAGGGGGCGGCAAAGGCTACCCCGACTCTCCGCTGCACTCTTTTGTGCCTTGTGTATTGACAGCAGAACGCTCGTTCTTTAGGATACAAGAACGTTCGTTCTGTATAGGAGACATCATGACTGATTCCGACCCCAGCGCCAGAGATGCGGAGTATCTGGGCAAGTTGCAGGATTACTATGCTGACTGGAAGAGCATACCTTCCTATGCGGCGCTATGCGATGTGTTCGGCATCGCCTCCAAGTCCTGGGTGAAGGCCATCCTGGACAGGCTGGAGAAGGCCGGATTCGTCGAGCGTACGCCGGACGGGATGTGGATACCCAGTCGCCAGTTCTTTGCCCGGCCTTTTGCCGAATCCGCCGTGCAGGCCGGCATGCCTGTCGCGGTGAGCGAGACGCAGGGCGACTATTTTGTCATCGACGAGATGTTGATCGATAAGCCTTCCACGACCACAATGATCCCGGTTAAAGGTGATTCCATGATCGACGCAGGCATCCGCGAGGGCGACATCGCCGTGGTGGAAAAGCGCAACCTCGCCAATATCGGCGATATCGTGGTGGCCATCGTGGACAACGAATTCACGCTGAAGACACTGGACAAGGAACGCGGCCAATATATCCTACGTCCGGCCAACCCGGCGTATCCGGTGATACGCCCGCAGGGGACACTGGAGATATTCGGCGTGCTGGTGGGGTTGATCCGCAAATACAAGTAGTCCGGCTAATTCACGGGCGGATAAGGGGCAGGGTTTGCTAAAATCGCACCCCGTTCGCAATTCGCACTCCCACCATGAATCCGACTTTAGTTTTTGACATCGAAACCATTCCCGACATCGCCGGTCTGCGTGCCCTGTATGAGCTCGACAGTGCGGTGAACGACGCCGAGGTGGCGGAGATGGCCTTCCAGATGCGCCGCCAGAAGACGGGCAGCGATTTTTTGCCGCATCACCTGCAGCGCGTCGCGGCTATCTCCTGTGCCCTGCGCGAAGGCGACAACTTCAAGGTGTGGACACTGGGCGAGATGGACGAAGACGAAGGCAGCATCATCCAGCGTTTCTTCGACGGCATCGAAAAATACACCCCGCAGATCATTTCGTGGAACGGCAGCGGTTTCGATCTGCCGGTGCTTCACTATCGCGGGCTGATCCATGGCATCCAGTCTCCGCGCTACTGGGATCAGGGCGAGGACGACAAGGATTTCAAGTGGAACAACTACATCAGCCGCTACCACTCGCGTCATCTCGATCTGATGGACTTGCTGGCGATGTACACCGGGCGCGCCAACGCGCCGCTGGATGAACTGGCGAAGCTGATCGGTTTTCCGGGCAAGCTGGGGATGGACGGCAGCAAGGTATGGGAGGCGTATCAGCAAGGCAAGCTGGCCGAGATACGCAACTACTGCGAGACTGATGTGGTGAACACGTATTTGGTATTCGCTCGCTTCCAGTTGATGCGCGGGCAATTCACCAAGGCGCGCTACGAAAAGGAATGCGAATTGATCCGCGCCACTCTGGGCAAATCCGATGAACCGCACTGGAAAGAATTTCTCGCGCAATGGCCTGAAAAGAAATCCGGGCACCTCTAATAATCCAAATTTCGTCGCAATACTGCGTTGCTTACAAAAAATTACTCCTTACATATGCGCCATCGACACGTTACTGCGAAGCAGCCGTTTGCGGGAGATGGCGCTTGCGATCATTCCCGCACCGACGGCTCCGCCGCACCGTGTCATGACCGCATATGCCGCGTCGCAATTTTTTGCTCGCGCCTTGTCTTACTTAGAACTTTGAATTATTAGAAGGCGCCCATCCGCATGAACCCAGTCATCATTGAATCCCTCGACCACGAAGGTCGCGGCATCGCGCATGCCGACGGCAAGGTCATCTTCATCGAGGGTGCGCTGACCGGCGAGCGCGTGACCTATTCCTCGTACCGCAAAAAGAACAACTATGAACAGGCCAAGGTCGAGCAGATCCTGAAACAGTCGTTCATGCGCGTGCAGCCGAAGTGCCCTGTGTTTGGTGTCTGCGGCGGGTGTTCCATGCAGCATCTGGATCCGCGTGCACAAGTCGCCGTCAAACAGCGCGTGCTGGAAGACAATTTGCAACGCATCGGCAAGGTCAAACCCGAAGTCGTATTGGCGCCGATTTACGGTTTTTCCTGGGCCTATCGCCAGCGTGCGCGATTGTCGGTGCGCCATGTGTTGAAAAAGAACAAGACGCTGGTGGGCTTCCGCGAGCAGAACGGCAAATACGTGGCGGACATGCAACATTGCGAGATACTGACGCCCAAGATCGCCGGCCTGCTGCCGCTACTGGGTGAGCTGAACGAGAAATTCACTGCGCGCGACATTCTTCCACAGATCGAAGTGGCGGTAGGGGAGCATGTGGACGTGCTGGTGCTGCGCATCCTCGCCGCGCTCACGCCGTCGGATGAAGCCCTGATCAGGGAATTCGCCGATACGCATCATGTGCAGTTCTGGACGCAGACCAAAGGACCGGAAACCGTCGTTCCGTTCTACCCGCTGGATGCACCCCAGCTAAGCTATAGCCTGCCTGAATTCGCAGTCACCATGCCGTTCGCACCGACCGAATTCACCCAGGTGAATAGCGACATGAATCGTTTGATGGTCAGCCGTGCCATGCGTTTGTTGAAGCCGCAAGCGGGTGAACGCATCGCCGATTTCTTCTGTGGTTTGGGCAACTTTACATTGCCCATCGCCAGAAGCGGGGCGCGGGTGCTGGGTATCGAAGGCAGCGACGCACTGGTGAAACGCGCCAGACAGAATGCCGAATACAACGGTTTGACGGGCAATACCGAATACCGCGCTATGAACCTGTTCGAGATGAATGAAGCCCTGCTGGCCCAGTTGGGCGGCTTTGATAAATGGCTGGTTGATCCGCCGCGCGACGGAGCCATCGAGCTCATGAGGTCCATCACGCCGGAGATCGCGCCTCAACGTATTGTGTATGTCTCCTGCAGTCCCTCTACGCTGGCGCGCGATGCCGAGGTGCTGGTGCATGCAAAGGGCTACACGCTGAAAGCGGCCGGCGTGATGAACATGTTCCCGCAGACTTCGCACGTGGAGTCCATCGCGCTGTTTGAACTGAACAGATAGAGCCTGTTCCTGCAGCAACGGGACAGGCAACGTTATCTGCTTGGGGGGAGATTGCCTTTGGTAAGATGGGCGTATCGGTCCCGGCAGTTTCGACGGAATGCAAAGCCCATGAGCGCTCCCCAAAGCAGTTACACGATCCAGCAAAAACTCATCGCAGCATTGCGCGATCCGAGCCGCTATCCAACGACCCAGTCATCCGTTCAACTGATCGAGACGCATATCTCATGGGTGCTGCTGGTTGGGAGTTTTGCATACAAGATCAAGAAGGCGCTCGATCTCGGATTTCTGGATTACTCGACACTGGAATCGCGGCGGTTTTGCTGCGACGAAGAGATCAGGCTCAACCGGCGCACTGCTCCCGGTATTTATCTAGACACCATTCCTGTCGGGGGTAGCCCGGACAACCCGGAGCTAGGTACGCAACCCGCGATCGAATATGCTGTCAGGATGCGCCGCTTTGCCCCTGAAAACCTGATGGACGGCTTGCTGGTGCATGGCAAGGTGACGCCGCAGCACATCGACAATCTTGCCGCCGTCATCGCCCGTTTTCATGCCGGCCTGCCCGCAGCGGATGCGGGTTCGGGGTTCGGGACCGCCGCATCGATCGGTGCGGCAGCGAGGCAAAACTTTGAGCAGCTGCGCGAGTACCTGACAGAAGAGACAGACAGGGCGGTTATCGCCGAGCTGGATGCCGCCACCGATGCCGAGTTCGCCGCATGCAAAGAAAGGTTTGAGCAACGCCGCACACTGGGTTTTGTGCGCGAATGCCATGGCGATCTGCATCTGGGTAACATCGTACTTGACGGAGATATTCCCTTTCTATTTGACTGTATCGAGTTCAATCCCTCTTTGCGCTGGATAGACGTGATGGATGAGGTCTCGTTCACGGTGATGGATCTTCTGCACCGAGGCCATCCCGAATATGCATGGCGTCTGCTGAATGCGTGTCTGGAGGCTAGCGGCGATTACGCGGGCGCCGGCGTGCTGCACTTCTATCTTGCCTATCGCTCGACCGTGCGCGCCAAGGTTTGTGCCATTCGGGCCGGCCAAAGCGGAATATCCGGACGCGCAAGATCGAATGAGTTGGCGATGTGTCGCGGTTATCTGGCGCTGGGGCGGCAATTCCTGGGCAGACACCGTCCCGTGTTGATCATTACGCACGGCCTGCCCGGTTCTGGCAAGACGACGTTCTCCCAGTTTGCACTGCAGCAGATGGGGGCCATACGCATTCGTTCGGATGTCGAACGCAAGCGTCTTTTTGGTCTGAATGCGCTCGAAAGCAGCGGCCCGCGTGTCGGAGACATCTACGATCCGGAGGCGACCATCGCAACGTATGCGCGCCTGCACGAACTGGCAAACGAACTATTGGCAGCAGGATTCCCCGTGATCGTGGATGCGGCTTTCCTCAAACAGGAGGAACGCAAAATGTTCCGCCGGCTCGCACAAAGTTTGTCGGTGCCATTCGCCATTGCCACGTTGCAGGCCAAAGATCACACCTTGCGTGAACGTATCCGGCAGCGGCGCAATGATGCTTCGGAAGCAGATGTGACCGTGCTGGAAAAACTGGGAACAGCGCAAGAACCGTTGTCCGGGCTTGAATTCGCATATGCTGCGAGTTTTACCACCGAAGAGCTTCCCGGCAGCACAGCGAATACGGAAGCCTGGGGCAGGCTTCAGGATTTGCTGACAAGTCGGGCATCAGGGTAGAGTGCCAGGACATCGCGATGAAGTTTGCGCCAGATCGAAGAGGAAGAATGGTATGGATGATTCAAACGGGCAGCAAGCGACAGCAAGGAAACTGACCCCCAGTGCAATTGCCGATTATCTGAATCAGTATGTTGTCGGGCAGGAAGATGCGAAGAAGGTGCTGTCCGTGGCCTTGTATTCGCATAACCGCAGGTTCGGAAAACGGCAACCGGGGAGCGTTGAGATCGCCAAGAGCAATATCCTGTTGATCGGGCCGACGGGAACCGGCAAGACGCTGCTTTGCGAAACCCTGTCCCGCATCGCACGGGTACCTTTCGTCACGGCCAATGCCACTTCGCTGGCGCAATCCAAATATGTCAACGAAGAGATCGAGGCGCTGCTGCAGCGCCTGCTGGAAAAGGCGGACGGGGATATCGCCATGGCCGAGCGCGGCATTGTCTTTATCGACGAGATCGACAAGCTGAAAACTTCCGAAGGCGAGCAACGCGGCACGTCGGGAGAGCGGGTGCAGCACGCACTCTTGAAGATCATGGAAGGAGCCTCGGTCAGACTGGGCAGCGCGCAGACGCTCGACACGATGAATATTCTTTTCATTTGCGCGGGCGCTTTCGTCGGTCTGGAGAGCATCACCGCAACGAGCCACGCATTCGGTTTCATTTCCGTCGACGGCGGCGAGAATCAAAAAGTCCTCGATCGATTGAATTCGCGCGTGAAGCCGAACGATCTGTTCAAGTTCGGGCTGATACCGGAGTTTGCCGGGCGTCTGCCTGTCGTCGCCAACCTCCAGAACCTGTCCAAGGAACTACTGGTGAAGATCATGATCGAGCCGCGCAATTCGATCTATAACCAGTTTTGCGAAACGCTCAGGGAAGAGGGTGTCGAACTGGAAATCGAGCACGCGGCTTTCCTGCAGATCGCCGAAATGGCGTTCGAGTACAAAGTGGGTGCCCGCAGTCTGAGGGGGATCTTCGAGGAGATGCTGACGCCGGTGCTGTTCCAGATCCCCGACCGCCCGGAGATTCGCAAGGTCGTGATCAAGTCGCTGTATGAAGAGCCGCAACTGGTAGTCGCATCCTAGCGTCCCATAGCCCATTTGCAAAACAAGGACATATTCGTCCTGCATTCAACCATGAATTCAGTAAAATTCACCCCGTTCATTTGCAGCAGTAACCCTGCATTTGGAACATCAATATGTTTTAGGGATAGATATGATCAGATGGATGATAAGAAAGTTTTTCAGGGCATTGCGGCTGATGTTGACTCCTTTCATGTTGTTATGGGCGAAACTGTCCATGCCTGAAGGAATGGTGCGTGCCGACGAAGCGCAACAAAAAATAGACAAGGAGTGCGCCAGCCTGGCGCTTTACCATTTCAAGACCTGCCCGTTCTGCATCAAAGTGCGCAAGGAAATGTCAAGGTTGTCGTTGCCGATAGAATTGCGTGATGCGCAACTTGATTCCTCCATACGCGCCGATTTGCTGCAGGGTGGCGGAAAGATTCAGACACCTTGCCTGCGGATTGCGGACGCCCGGGGCAATGTTCAGTGGATGTATGAATCCGACGATATCATCAAGTATCTGCAGCAGCGATTTGCATGAGGCTAAATGCATGTTGCCATGCAATCAGCCTTGGCAATGAATTTTGAATGAATAGTGGCAAGTGTGTTTGCATGCATGTCGAGTTTCCTGTGTTGGGTTCCGCACTGAGTTTTCGATATTGTTTACGTATACTCTTGTGGCGTTGGTATCGGATTCGATGCAAATGGCGAGCTTCACGTCATGAGAGGTTTATAACTCTCCGAGTTTTCATCCGTATCGGAAGCTGGGGAAATCTCATTTACCCCCAATGCAGAAGAGAGCAAACTAATCCAGGCGAAAGGAAACCGTCATGACACAAAAATCGGAAGTAACCAAGCTGCAAGAAGCGCAACAATTAAAACGGGAAGAATTGCAGCTTCAGGAAGGCAAGCTGAAAGAGTTGCATGCGGAACTTGAAAAGCTGAATTCAAAAATTGTCAACAATGAGAAGCTTTCAACGGATGACACCAAATATATCAGCGAACTCGGTTGGCTGGCCGCATTGTCTGTGACGATAGCCACAATAGCATCCAGCCTCTAACCATATTTGTGAAGTGCGGCATCAAGCTCAAGTCGAAAAATCCGGGTGTGCCGTGGTATGGATAGATAACGGCGTTCGCATCTGGTTTTCTAGACGGGAAAGATCGACGCGAATTCCGTCAGGTTCAAACGAAAAATGCACCGATAATAATAAACACAAAAATGGCTGCAGCAAATATGACCACTTTTTTCAAAGTTTTTTCGGTTCGTTCTTTGTGCTGAATGTATCGTTCTTCGTCCAGTTTGTCAGGCAAAATTAACTCCTAAAATATATCAATTAACGCAAAGCGGCATGGGCGGATTTGCCAATGCATACTGCGGCTGCTACATGCGATATCCCGAGAGGCAGCTTCCTCGCTTGGTACGAAACTCTAATGAGTTTACTTGGAAAGATTTTGCAGTATGGCACGGATTTCCCGTTTGCCCATACCTCTCAATACAACTATCCGTTCCAATTGCTTGGCACGGGGAGTGGAATTGCCCGCCTCCCAGTTATAAACCGTTGGTGCCGACACATCAAGCAAAGTTCCAATTTCCATGGCAGACAATCCAAGGCGCTGCCGTAGCGATTTAAATCCCTTGGCAGTAAACCGTGCCTTGTTGGCCGCTTCGGGATTGGCCTTTACTTCGGCATTATTTGAAATTGACTTTGCGATACGGGACAACTGTTGTTCGAGGGAGGCTGTGCGGCGTTTCAATGCTGCAATTTCGGCCCGATAATGCGCCGAAGATTTTTTCAGACTTTGAGTCTCGCTACGTAACTCCTTGCGTGTCAGCCTGGAAATTTCCTGTTTTAATACGGTTCCGATGTTTGTCAATTTTAATTTCCTTCAGACAGGTTGGGTTATTAAGAAGGTGGGGTCTTGCAAATGAATGGGCATGGCTGATATTCGGGTCAGGCAGACTAGGTAATGATCGATCGGCACAAACATGGTGTTCAGATGCATGGTTGCTCGTTTCAGTTTACCGGATAAACCTGCCAGCGAGAATCCGCACGGTTTTATAATTGTAGCCCTTCCCGCAACAAAAGCGCTAGTTATCAACGAAGCCTGCAAATCAAAAATAAGAAAATAGTGCGTTGTGCATCCCTATAGATTCCCGGTTATTTAGCACCCAAAGATTCAGCAAGTCATTCAATTGTTCGCGCATGAGTTTCAACGGTTCACCCCGCGCTGATTTTGCTGTACGGTTTGTCAGCCTACCGGGCAAATGAGGCAGCTTTCCAATGTCGTTTAATGTCTCGAACCGTATTGTCAGATTTCTCATAAATGGATCGAATCTGGCATGAAAAGCATGGCTAGTTAAGTTCCGCGTCATATAAATAATAGCGACTCTTTCCAGCCTGCTTGGCAATATACATGGCCTGATCGGCATGGCGCAACAGGGTGTCACCGTCTTCATTACCGGAAGAATAGAACGTCACGCCGATGCTCGCCGATACAACGGTTTCATGCTTGCCAATAAGAACCGGCGTGGCGACTATAGCCAGAATGCGATCCAGTATTTGGAGGCACTCATCCTCACTCACAAGATCATTGAGTAGCACTACGAACTCATCCCCGCCCAGACGGGCCAAAGTATCCTCTGCGCGCAATACCTTCTGCAAACGACGGGTAACTTCCACAAGCAATTGGTCACCAGCAGCATGCCCATACTGATCGTTGACTTGCTTGAAGCCATCAAGGTCCAAATAGCAGACGGACAAAATCTTTCCACTCCGTTGTGCCCGCACGATGGACTGTTCAAGACGGTCGGCCAGCAATCGCCGGTTGGGAATGCCGGTGAGTGCATCGTAATTGGCAACTTGACTCAGTTCCGCCTCATGTGTTTTGACATAGCTGATGTCAGAAAATACCCCCACATAACGCTGAACGCTGCCGACATCGTCACAAATGGCTGAAATTGAGAGTAGCTCTGCATAAATCTCGCCGGACTTGCGGCGATTCCATATCTCGCCGCGCCACGCCTTCTTCTGTTGCAGAGTTTGCCAAATCGCGCCATAAAATTCTTTGTCTTGCCGGCCTGAACTCAGCATTTTGGGGTTTTTGCCAATTACCTCGTCCCGGGTATAGCCTGTAATCTGGGTAAAAGCCGGATTGACGTCCAAAATGTTGTTGTTCGAATCAGTGATCAATATCCCGTCATTGCTGTTGGCAAATACGCTGGCGGTAATTTTCAGGTTTTCTTCGTTACGTTTGCGTTCGGTAATGTCCTCCTTGGAAGAAATAAACTGGGTGATTTCACCTTTGCTGTTGCGCATGGGGGATATGCTTACATTTTCCCAGTAAATCTCTCCATTCTTCTTTCTGTTGCACATCTCGCCATGCCATTCGCGCCCGGATGAGATCGTCGCCCAAAGTTCGGCAAAGAATTCCCTGGTATGTACATCTGCGTTAAGAATGCTGGTGGTTTTTCCGATGGCCTCATCGGAGGTGTAACCGGTAATCTCGTGGAACTTGGGATTGACATACTGGATCACCCCATCGACATCGGTGATGATATTCATCACAGGACTCTGCTCGATTGCTCTTGATAACACTCTTAAATTCTGGGTAGATTCATCCAGTTTTTGAAGCGCATTTTCCGCAGCCGCCTTTGCATCCATTAATCCCAGCTCGGCCAACTTGCGTTCAGTCATGTCGCGCAGAGTTTCGACCACGGCAATCAAATGACCGTCTTCGGCATAAATCGGACCGGCGTCAATAGCCAGGTAAAGACGCGTCCCTAGCCGGGGCATGACGCACCAGTTCTCCGCTTTGAGTCCAAATCCGTGCTCGGAGGGTTCGGCGTGGGAATTGTAAAGTGAGGGCAGGTCTTCCACGCAACCCTTAACAACAATGTCCGCAAGACACAATCGTTCTTCGGAGTAAAAAGCCTGCCAGTGGTTGCGCGTGCCAACCACTTCGGTCGCAGGAACACCCGTCAGGCGCTCACAGGCGCGATTCCAAATCAACACGCGGCAGTCGGCGTCAAGAACATAGGTTGGAACAACCATATCCTGCATCATGCTGATCGCAAATGCCTGACCTGAATTATTCTGGTTTGAGTTTTTATTGTTCAATATATGCCCCTTCTTGCTTGTACCCGCTTACCGATTCAAGGCTTTTTGCGTTTGGCGAGGTTCAGCAAGTCGTTCGTCTGTCCGCGCATGAGTTTAAGTAGTTCACCCCGCGCAGTTTCAGCAGGACATCCCATTCCGCCCAGTTTGTCTACCATATCCTGAAATCGCATGCGACGCTTGATACCGTCTTCGCTAAGATCACGCCGATTCCAAAAACTTTCAAGCAAGGTCGAACCGCAGACGCAGTTTCGGAAGAGATCCACGATGACATGGTCATCATCATCACGGCTTTGCTTCAACCCGCTGGAATCGGCACGCAAGGGCTGCGTGGCAGTGAGGAACTCAGCGGAGTCCCGATATTCCCGGCCGCAATTTTTGCAGTGTTTTGGAAAAGACGATTCAGCCAACTCCCGCAGTCCGGCAAACAAATCTGCGTCAATATCTTGTTCAGGCACTCGACCTCCTGTTGAAGTTGCGCTTGTATCTATAAATTATCTGCCAATCATCGAATAAGAAAAGTTGGTGACTTAATGCTCCCTGGCGAACGTTTCGAATTCATTTTTCGTTAGGGGCTTGCTGAAATAGTAGCCCTGAACTTCATTGCAACCCTGCAAACGTAGAAATGCCAACTGACTGGCGGTTTCCACACCTTCCGCGATGGTTTGCATGCCGAGACTGCTTGCCATGTTGATGATGGCGGTCACGATTGCTTTATCATCCTGATCGTTGGTGATGTCACTGACGAAGGACTGATCAATCTTTAACTTGTACACGTTGAATTGTTTTAGATAACTCAAGCTGGAGTAACCCGTTCCAAAGTCGTCAATGGACAGGCGTATGCCGTGTTCACGCAGTTTGTCCATCGTCTCAATAGCTGCAAGGGGGTTATCCATCGTCGCTGCTTCGGTTAATTCAAGCTCAAGATATTGATATGGCAGCTTCACATCATCCAGAATGCGGGTAATCAATTCAGACAAATCTTTTTGGCGGAACTGCACAGCGGATAGATTCACTGCCATCATCATCGGCGATAGTCCTTCATCCATCCAATCTTTCAATTGCTCTGTTGCGGTACGCAACACCCATTCTCCTATAGGAATGATCTGTCCATTATTTTCGGCTATCGGGATAAATTCCGCTGGTGAAATCATTCCTAATTCCGGATGCTGCCAACGAAGCAAGGCTTCCACGCCAACAATGCGGCTATCTTGCAAAGACAATTGGGGTTGGTAATGCACTTGAAATTCGTTTCGCACCAATGCGTGCCGCAGGGCATTCGCCAGCTTCAGATTGCGCTCAGACTGCGCTTGCATTTCAGCCGAATAAAAATGATAGTTATTGCGCCCTTCATGTTTGACACGATACATGGCAGCGTCGGCATTTTTGGACAGCAATTCTTGTGTATCACCATCATGTGGATAGATTGCGATGCCAATAGAAGGCGTGACTATCAATTCACTCGTCCCGACAACACAAGGCTGTGAAATGATTTCGATCAGTTTCGTGGCTACCAATGCCGCACCATCCGCATCAGATCCTGGCAGAATCAATATGAATTCATCTCCGCCTTGACGTGACAGAGTGTCTTCTTCGCGCAATGCTGACTTGAGTCGCCTGGACACCTCCATCAAAACCTGGTCACCAATACTGTGCCCCAGTGTGTCATTGATGTCCTTGAAATGATCGAGATCGAGGAACAACACCGCCAAAAACTTACCACTCCGTTGCGCCAGATTGATGGCGTATCTGAAGTGGTCATTAAGCAGAGTTCGATTTGGCAAGCCGGTGAGTTGGTCGAAGTTTGCCAACCTGATAATTCGTTCTTTAGCCTTTCTTTGTTCGGTGATGTCCGTTCCGATACCCACAACGTATAAACGATTGTTGATGCTGGTGCGTCTCCCGGTAAAGTAGTATGGGATTTTTTGCCTGGACTTGGTTATTAATTCAATTTCTGCTTCAGCGTTGCCATTTTCAAAGACTTCTTGCGCCTTCTGTATGAGCAGGAAACTGTCTTGCTCTTCAAACAGACCTAATGCGTTCATGCCATCAAGTTCGGCTTTAGAATAACCGGTCACTTCCATAAATTGAGAGTTCACACGAACGAAATTTCCTTGCAGGTCCACCATGTAGAATATACCGGGCAGGCTGTTGATGATATCTTCAGAGAATTGATTTTGCTGTAGCAGTGCTATTTCGGCTTGCTTGCGCTCTGTTATGTCTCGCGATGAGCAAAACATTACTGGTTCACCATTCAACTCAAGAGGGAAGATGCTGACTTCCACCTCAATAATCGTTCCATCTTTGCGCAGGTGACTGGTCTCAAACTGGGAACGTTTATTTTCCAGGTATATTAATTTTGCACGTTCATTTAGCTCGAAATCGCTGAATTTGGCGTCCCAATGTGAAACATTCATGCCAATTACTTCACTATGGTTGTAGCCCAGCAAGGCACAAAATGAGTCGCTTGCCTCGATAATGTTACCTTGAGCATCAAGAATGTGAATGCCGTCGCTGGCATTTCGCAAGAGTATGAGGTTCTTCTCGCTTTCACTTCTCAAATCTTGCTCGACTTTTACGCGCTTGGTTATATCCGTACCAATGCCCAACACACTGATTATGTTCCCCGCAGGATCGTGTTCAGGAATTAATCGAAGGTCGGAATAAATATCTTCCCCACTTATATTCTTCCATTTCAGCAAAAAAGTACCTGGCTGGCCATTCCTGATTACTTCCTTGATTGTTTCCTCATACGCCAACATTTCTGGTTGAGCAGATTCTGCAGGTGTTGTACCAATAATCTCATCGAATGGCTTGCCAATTTGGCTCACCAGGACCGGGTTTGCGTATATGCGACGACAATTACCATCATAGCGGACAATAGTATCCGGGGTGTTTTCTACCAACGTACGGAAAGCAATTTCACGTTCCGCAATCCCATTGCGAGATTGCACGAGTTCAGCTTCGATAAGTTTATGTTTGGCCAGTTCCCGATTCAAATGCGATGTGTTGGTTGATAGGTTGCCGAAGAGGGAATGGATGATGTCTCTATATACCCTCGATGCCCCGTTCATTTTTTCCTGCGCATGCGCCTTGGCAGACTCCAATGGCATGCCTGACTGCATTGCCAATATAACCATCGCTATGTGCCGGTCCTCGTCCAGGATATGCGAGGCCAGCCAACGTATCAAATATCCGAGCACTTCTTCTGTCAATCTTTCCGATAGATTGGTGCTTTGTTCTGCTTTTAACTTGAGTATATTGGCGAGAAAACCGTGATGAACAGCGATATGTATGGATTCTAAATCGTCGTCAGGGAGATACCTATGCCAGATTTCTTCTTCGGTTTGGAAATGATGCGTGGCATAGTCCAGAAGCTCATTGAAAACAAGATTCAGTTCAGGACTGTTGGACTGAAATGCGATATGACTTGCGAGAATATTGATTAATTTGACTAGTTTCTTGTGCTGTTCATCGATCTTGGGAATTCCCGTGTTGAAGTTATCGTCCCACGTGAATATATCTATCGATTCTATGACGTCTTCTGATTCTCGATTCATACCGCAGACCTCAATTTACGCTAACGAGATTTTCAGCCGTGATCCCGACCCGGACATTGCCCCACAGGCGGCCATCTATCTCGATGGGCATGGCGATATCACACAGCACCTCTCCGGTGTCGCGCCGATAGGTGCGCAATAACACCGGGTTGGTGTTCTTTGCCGCCCGCAGCTCACCAGGGGCATCGAATTTCCGGTTGCAGCGGTTGCCAACTATATCCACCGCATCGTCCCCAGTCAGCGGCTTGGAAAACTTCAAATTGTGTGACGACAAGTAACCATCCGTATTGACACCCACCGCGTATATGCATCCCGGAATAAGGCGTAATGCATCTTCCAGTAGCGACTGACAGCGCCGCGTGTATTCTTCGCCCCAGGACACACGGTATTTTTGCGGTTTTCTTTTGCCAATTGGCGCGTAGTTCTTGTCGAAGATGTCTTGACCGGAATGGGCCATCGCTTCCAGTTCCGCTTTAAGTTTGTCGCGGAATATACGTGTCTTCCCGACTACTTCTTCAAATATTCCAACACCGATATTGAAACGGGAAACCAGTTCCTGTATGCCCTCGGTCGATTGGGACAGAACTGCAGTACGTTTGCTTGAATCCGTCATGTGACCGGATACACGAGCAGATAAATCATGAATGGAACCCACATTTTCGTGAACCTGAGCATTCGTTGCCGATAACTGCTCCATCGCGGCAGCGATTTGGAGTAACTGTTCGCCTGTAAGCTCGAAGTCTCCCACCATTTTCCGGAACTGCGCGGAAGACCTGCCAACAACATCACGCGTATGCTGTACGTCGATGTTGATCTCGTCGTTCTCGGTGCGCGTGCTCTTGACCTGAGACAGCATGGCAGCGACGTTGCCCGTGATTTCAGTGGCTGCTTTATTGACGCTGTCGGCGAGTTTCCTGACCTCGTCGGCGACGACGGCGAAACCGCGTCCGGCCTCGCCGGCTCGAGCTGCCTCAATGGCAGCATTGAGGGCCAAAAGATTGGTCTGGTCGGCCACCTTGCGGATAACCGTGGCGAACTGATTGACGCTTTCGGAGCGATGCCACAAATCATCGACGGTGTGGTTGAAGTGCAGCACTTTTTCGCCGACAGAGTTGATTCTTTCGGTAATGTCCTGCATTTCCTGCAGCGAGACTCGCGCTTGCTCCAGATTGACATTGGTCGAGTTGGCAATGATCTGGGTGCTTCGCGATACTTCATCGATCGCCTTGGTCGCCTCGTTGCTGGCAACAAATACGCTATCCGTCAACTTTGCCTGCTGATGAACATTGGTCGCCGTTTCGTCCAGGTTTACATTGACCAGGACAGCATCGCGGGCGATGGAAACGCTCACATTGCGTACCTCGCCGATGATCTGGCGCATTTTGTTGGCAAACAGATTGTAGCTTTCAGCCAATTGCCTGAATTCGTCGTGGGTGGTGAGCGGCAGGTCGCGCGAGAAATTACCTTCACCCTTGCTGATTTCTTCGAAAATTCCCGTGATGGTTTTTACCGGATGTACGATCAAATGCCGCATGTAGAGAATCTGGAGGATATTCCAGACTAGGGCGATCACCGTGAGGACGAGCAGTATTTTCAAGCCGAAATTCAAATCCGCCATGACCGAGGTCGTGGCCAGATCGGAGACACCGTTACTCGACAGTGTGTCCTGTATATCGTGACGTACCTTGAAATAGGTGAAGAGATAGAAGAGATCGATCATGAACAAGAAGAGGAAGCTCATCAGCTTCTTCGTCAGCGTGTTCCAGATTTCTCTTTCGGACCATTCGTAGACTTCTTGAAAAGTATTCATGATGCCCTCCTGGTTCGGTACCAACTCTTTGGATAGCACCGTTATATCTACATTGCTTTCATTTCAGGATTCAATGCTGTGCCCGGACGTCGCAAGCGACTTTCAAACAATAGCGCAAGAAACATACCCAGCTGCAGTCGCAACGCAAAATCATCCCGGTTGGGGCATGTCCAGAGGTGGCAGGTTGCATAACAGTATTTGCCGGTATCTGCATTGGACAGAGTACTCTGTAATCGGCTGGAACAATTGATCCTTTTTGCAACAGTTGTCATAAATTGGAAAGTATTCATGATGCCCTCCTGGGCCGGTGCCAACTCTTCGGTTGGCACCGTTGTTTCTGCTACGTCCGTTACGGAATCATCCACGGCAGCACATAGGCCTGCACCGTCGTGATGACACCGACGAGTCCGGCAAGCATCAGGCTGTGTTTGAGCGTGAACCGGAACAGGTCGCCTTCATGTCCCACCAGGCCTACAGCCGCGGTGGCGACTGCGATGGACTGCGGCGAGATCATTTTTCCTGTAACGCCGCCGGTCGAATTTGCCGTGACCATCAAGGTATCGCTGACGCCGATCTGATGGGCGGTGTTGGCCTGCAGGTTGCAGAACAGCGCGTTCGATGAGGTATCCGACCCGGTGAGGAACACACCTATCCATCCCAGGAAAGGCGAAAAGAACGGAAAGGCGGCACCCGTACCCGCCAGCAGCAATGCCAGCGTTGCGGACAAGCCGGAGTAGTTGGCGATAAACGCGAAGGCCAGCACCATGCCGATCGAAAAAATCGGCCACTTCAAGTCATACAAAGTGCTGCCGAAGGTTTTGATGGCATCCAGCGGCTTCATGCGCAGCACTACCACCGTCACAATGGCGGCAAGCAGGATCGCCGTACCGGTGGCAGCCAGCCAGTTGAAAGAGTAAACGGCCGGATAGGGAGTGGGTGCGTTGACGATAGGCGGCATTTTTATGACCAGCTTGTCGAGCATCGGCACCGGTGTGTTGATGACCGTCCAGACCAGATCGCCTCCTTTGGCGAATAGCGCCTTGAAGGGTTTGAGCGACCAAATAGTCACGAAGATCGTCAGAATGACAAAGGGCGACCATGCTTTCAACACCTGACTGAACGAGTGGCTTTCAGCTTTCAATGTCACTTCCTGCCCGGGGAAGCGGAATATGTTTTTGGGCTTCCAGAATTTCAGGAACACCGTAAGCGATATCAGACTCACCAGGGCGGAAGTGATGTCAGGCAACTCGGGGCCAATGAAGTTGGAGGTCAAAAACTGGGTGACTGCAAAGGTTGCGCCGCAAACCAGAATCGCCGGCCATGTTTCGCGGACTCCGCGCCAGCCGTCCATGACCATGATCACCCAAAAGGGGATGATGAGCGACAGCAAAGGCAGTTGGCGTCCGGCCATCGCGCCTATCTTGAAGGCATCGATGCCGGTGACCTGTCCTGCGACGAGGATGGGAATGCCCATTGCGCCGAAAGCGACCGGGGCAGTGTTGGTGATCAGGCACAGACCGGCAGCATAGAGCGGGTTGAACCCCAGTCCGACCAGTAGTGCGGCAGTGATTGCCACGGGAGCGCCGAACCCGGCTGCGCCCTCAAGAAAAGCGCCAAAGGAGAAACCGACCAGCAGCATTTGCAAACGCTGATCTTCGGTCACGGATACGACCGAAGAACGGATGATATCGAACTGCCCGGTCTTGACGGTGACCTTGTACAAAAACACGGCGGTGACGATGATCCAGGCGATCGGCCACAAGCCGAAGAAGAATCCGTATCCGGCTGAAGCCAAGGCCATTGCCACCGGCATGTTATAAAACAGAATTGAAACCAGCAGCGCCAGAACAACAGTGATGGTGCTGGCGATATATCCCTTCATTCGAAACACAGCCAGGGCAACAAAGAAAAAAATGATCGGTATTGCGGCGATCAGCGATGAGAGCCAAAGGTTGGCTGCGGGATCGTATATTTGTTGCCAGGGCTGCATGGTGTATCTCCTCCGTTATGGTTGGTTGGGGTGGTGCAGGGCATGAAATATTTGGGGGTTTATTTTCAGGGCATGGCTTCGGCCCGGCTGCATTCTTCGAGCAGGTATGCGACGGAGCGGTAAGGACGCCCAGTTTCAGAAGTCAGGCCGATTTCGCAAGTGCGATTTGTGGAAACGCCCTCGCTGCAATTCGCCGGCAGGGCATCATGGATTTTGCGCAGTGCGTGGACATTGAGTTCCGGAACCAAAAAACCGCGATCACCGCCGAATCCACAGCAGTTAACTCCCGCAGGCTCGATTACCTGTTCGGCGCATGCCGCGACCAGGCGACGAAGTTTCGCGTCCGAAGCCGAGAGTCTCACGCTGCAATTGATATGCAGTGCAATCGGCCCCGACTTGCGGGTGATCATCAGGCGCGGTAGCAGCGCATCATGGGCAAACTCGTGAAAGTCCATCAGAGTAAATCGGCCCGCAAGATGCTTCTGCATACGTACGGAACAAGTACTGGCATCCATAATGATGGGATAGCGTCCGCCCTTGCCGTCGTCCGCCGCACGCAGGAGTGCTTCGGCAAGGGTATCGGCCATTTGACCGGCTTCATCCGCCATTCCTTTGCTGGCGAGCATCTGGCCGCAGCAAAGCTTGTCCAAGCCTTCCGGCAGGCGCGGTGCGTAGCCAGCACGGACTAAGATTTCAATAATGACTTCCGACAGAACGGGTTCGCCTGCATTATTGGCACCGAAGATGCGACCGCCACAAGCGGGGAAATACACCACCGGATCGCCTGCAATTTTGTGTAGAGCCGGTAATTTACCGGCACGCGGCATGCCTTGTTTCCACGCTCCTCCCGAGATTTTTGCGACTAGGCTGTCGCCAATCACGCTGGAAGCAGCGTGGCCAAGGCTCAGTCCGATACGCGATATGGCGCTCACCTTGCCGAAATTGCCGACTGTCCATTGCCCGAGTTTGCGCGAAAACTTTCCTGCTTTGTGTCCGCGCAATCGACGCGTCATTGCGCCGGTATCGATGGCGACAGGGCAGGCGCTGGAGCACAAGCCGCATCCGGCGCAGGTGTCGAGACTGTTGTAGGAAAAAGCCGCCTCGACATCCGCAGTGTCCTCGCCCGCGGCAGTACGGCGCGAAAGTTCACGCAAGGCGACGATGCGCTGGCGCGGAGAGAAAGTAAGCAGGTGCGATGGACATAGCGGTTCGCAAAAACCGCATTCTATGCAGCGGTCGACTATTTCGTCGGCAGCCGGCATCGGCTTGAGATTTTTCAAATGAGCTTTGGAGTCGTCGTTCAGGATCACGCCCGGATTAAGCAGATTGCCAGGGTCGAACAATTGCTTGATTTTGCGCATCAGTTCGGTTGCTTGGCGGCCCCATTCCAATTCGACGTACGGTGCCATGTTGCGCCCGGTACCGTGCTCGGCCTTGAGCGAACCATCGTACTTGCCGACAACCAGGTGGCAGACGTCGTCCATGAATCTGGCATAGCGTTCTATTTCTGCGGCATCGCCGAAGTCCTGTGTGAATACAAAGTGCAAGTTGCCTTCAAGCGCATGCCCGAAAATGATCGCCTCGTGATAACCGTGTTGCCGCAATAGCCGCTGCAAGTCGAGAGTGGCAGCAGCCAGCGATTCGACCGGGAACGCGACATCCTCGATGATCACGGTTGTCCCGGCGCGGCGCACGGCGCCGACAGAAGGGAAAGTCCCCTTGCGCACTTTCCAGTACATTTCGCAGGTGGCGGAATCGGTTGAAAAAGCGGGGGGTTCAATCGTTTCAATACCAGCCAGCGCGCCGAGTGTGCCGTCGATACGCTGCTGCAATATGAGTGCCGATTCGGCGCGTACCTCGATCAGCAATGCGGCGGCATCGTCGCCTAAAGAACGCATCTGCCGGGGCAGGCCGGGTTTGTTTTCAACCGAGCGTAATGCGGGGCGGTCAAGTAGTTCTACCGCAGACACAGGTTCCTGTTTAAGTCGTATCACGGCCTGACAGGCGGCT
Source organism: Sideroxydans sp. CL21 (assembly GCF_902459525.1). NCBI lineage: Bacteria > Pseudomonadati > Pseudomonadota > Betaproteobacteria > Nitrosomonadales > Gallionellaceae > Sideroxydans > Sideroxydans sp. CL21. The sequence continues at coordinate 2,391,152 of NZ_LR699166.1, read as the reverse complement.
TCGATGCTGGGAAAGAACACCAGAGCGCTCGCCTTGTCGGGATCTTCAACGACGGTGCGATAGGTAATGCTCGAGATGAAGCCTAACGTGCCCTCAGAGCCGATCATCAGATGGGACAGGATATCTATCGGGTCTGCATAATCCACCAGTGCGTTCAAGCTGTAGCCGGTCGTGTTCTTGATCTTGAATTTGTGGCGGATGCGCGCAGCGAGTTCCGCATCGGCGCGGGTGGCTTTGCCCAGTCGGTCGAGTTCATCGACCAATGCGGCATGACTCTGACGGAATTGTGCGACGCTGACGCTATCCTCGGTATCGAGCACGGCACCGTCAGCCAGGACCACGCGCATGCCGGACAAGGTGCGGTAGCTGTTCTGCGCCGTACCGCAACACATGCCGGACGCATTGTTGGCGGCAATGCCGCCGATCTTGCAGGCATTGATAGAAGCGGGGTCGGGACCGATCTTGCGCCCGTGCGGAGCGAGCCGGGAATTGACCTCGCCGCCAATGATGCCAGGTCCAACGCGAACCGTTGCGGCATCGGCCGAGATTTCGCAGGTGGCGAAACCTTCGCCAACGAGTGCCAGTATGCTGTCGGTGACACCCTGACCCGACAGGCTGGTACCGGCTGCGCGAAAGGTTACCGGCCGTCCGTGAGCCCGAGCGGATTGCAGCAGTGCCTGCACTTCCTCTTCGGACTCGACGATGGCGACGACCTCGGGAACCATGCGGTAGAAACTCGCATCCGTTCCGTAAGCCAGGCGACGCAAGTCGTCTGTGATGATCCGGTTTCCTGGCAATATGAGTGAAAGCGCCTGGATGACCGGACTCATGGTTTGCGTTCACGCAAAAGATCACGCAAGCGCTTCGGAGCGGGGGTGAGCGGGGTGCGGCTGCGTGTCCAGGCGCCCTGATCGGTGGGAGAAAGCGCGCGGCCGCGGCTGATGAACCACGATGTCAGGCGATAGAGTCCGAGCCGGCTGTAGACGAGCGACCAGCCTTTCCATATCGCGCTTGTGAAAGATTTTCGACCGGCACCACTGCCGCGCAAAGAGGCGTCCACGCTGCCCGGTCGTGCCTGTGCTTCGTTGCGTAAACGGATCAGGATGTCGGTGATGGGTATTTTCACCGGGCAGACTTCGACACAGGCTCCGCACAACGTCGAAGCAAAGGCCAGCGGATAGGTGGCATCAAGGCCCAGCATGTGCGGAGAGACGATGGCGCCGATGGGGCCGGGATAAGTCGTACCGTAGGCATGGCCGCCTATCCGCGCATACACCGGGCAGTGGTTCATGCAGGCTCCGCAGCGGATGCACTGCAGGGTGGCACGCAATTGCTCGTCGGCGTAAGCCTGGCTGCGGCCGTTATCGATGAGGATCAGGTGCACTTCTTCGGGGCCATCCTTTTCTCCAGCCTGGCGCGGGTGACTGATCATGTTGAAGTAGGTCGTGATCGGCTGGCCGGTCGCCGAACGTGTAAGCAGGCTGTAGAGCGGCGGCACGTGCTCGAGTTTTTCGACGACCTTCTCAATGCCGGTGACGGCAATATGCACTTTGGGAACCGTGGTACACATGCGTCCGTTGCCCTCGTTCTCGACGAGACAGAGCGTGCCGGTCTCGGCCACCGCGAAATTGACGCCGGAGAGGCCGATGTCAGCCTCGGCGAACTTGCGGCGCAGCACCTGGCGGCCGATCCTGATCAGCGCGTCGACGTCCTCGGTATAGTCGACACCGGCAATCTTCTCGGCGAACAGCGCGGCAATCTCCTGCTTGGTCTTGTGGATGGCCGGCATGATGATGTGGGAAGGCTTTTCGCCGGCCAGTTCGACGATGTATTCGCCCATATCGGTTTCGAACGCATCGATGCCGGCATCCGCCATCGCGTGGCTGAAACCGATCTCTTCACTGACCATGGATTTGCCTTTGGCGATGGTGCGCGCGTTGTGCCTGCGGGCAATGCCGAGTGCGATGCTGTTGGCTTCGTCGGCCGTTTCCGCCCAGTGCACCTGAATGCCGTTGGCAGTGAGATTCTTCTCCAGTTGCTCCAGCAATTGCGGCAGTTTGGCAAGGCTGTAGCGACGAATCGCGGCACCGAGTTCGCGCAGGCCGGCCAATTCATCCTGATCGGGGAACTGGACGCGCCGCTTCTCCTGCAGGAAATCCATCGCGCCGCGGAAGTTTTTGCGTTGGGCGGGATTGTGCACGGCAGCGCTGCTGCGTTCCTTGAAATCGTCGTCCGGCTGGAAATGAATGACCTGGTTCATGCCATGCCTCCTTTCGGGTGGCACAGCAATACGACCAGTTCACGCGGGCCGTGTGCACCGTAGGCCAGTGTTTGCTGGATATCAGCCGTTTTGGAGGGACCCGAGATCAGTAGTGCGTTGGTGGGCATCGAGCCCTGCCAACCTTCGGCGCTCATCGCAGAATGGAAATCGGCATGTATGTTCGTTGCATCGACCAGGACGAAATGCAGCGGCGGCACCAGCGACATCAGGCGCGGTTCGGCAGGGGTGGGCCACAGGATCAATGTACCGGTTTCCGCGATGGCGCTTCTGGCTGATGTCAGTGACGCATCTATACCGTCGAACAACTGGTCACGCCAGGATTCGATCGGGTTGGCATAGCGAACCAGCTGCAAGTTTTGCAGATTGCGCGATTCAAGCTCCGCACCGTGCGGAGTGTTATCGCCAATGAGCAGGTTGCGCAGTCCCTTGCTAGCTGCAATCCGCAGCAACAGTTCCGGCCAGTCGGCGGCAGTAGTGACATGTACTTCAGTGTGGACGGCTTCGAGGGCGGTGCGCATGCGCGCGATACGTTGGGATATGTCTTCGTTGCGACGGTGGGTGGCGTACCAGTTGCCGACATCCGGCAATGATTGAGCCGCAGCGCTTGCGCCGCGCAAACGACCGAGAATCTTGTCGCGGGCGCTCATGACTGGCCTTTCGACGTGCGGTGCCAGAGGAAGCTGGCAATGTGCTCTCCCGGCAACGAAGCCGTATCGCGCCCGGCCATCTCATCCAGCTTTGCGGCACGCCCGAGGATATTGAACAGGCAACCACAGTCCGCGCTGACGACGCGTTCGGCGCCGGTCGCGCGCAGGCTGTCGACCTTGTCGCTGACGATCGCTTCGGAGATCTCCGGATAACGGATGGCAAAGGTCCCTCCAAATCCGCAGCACTCCTCCGCGCGCGCCTGCTGTACTACATTCAGGTTCGCCAGGCTGCCCAGCAGCGCAGCACTCGTTTCGTGCGACCCCATTTCGCGACGGGCATGGCAGGAAGTATGCAGCGCAACCGTGCAGTGCGTTCCAAGATCCTGCTGCCGGAAATCGACGACATGCACAAGAAATTCGGTCAGTTCGAAAATGCGTCCGGCCAGTTCCTGTGCCTTGGCCAACAAGACCGGATCGTCTGCAAACAACTTGGGGTAATGATGGCGCATCATCGCCGCACAGGAACCGGAAGGCACGACCACCGGCCAGGGCTGGGGAAACAAATCGAGTTGCTGGCGTGCTACGGCGCGGGCCTCGTCGGGATAGCCGCTGTTATAGGCCGGTTGGCCGCAGCAAGTCTGCTGCTCGGGAAAGTGGACCTTTATGCCTTCGCGTTCCAGCAAATTGACTGTGTCGAGTCCAGCTTCAGGTGCAAACTGATCCACAAGGCAAGTGGCAAATAGGTAGGCATTGGATGGTTTCGGCGGGTAAAGCCGGTCTTTGGGTGTATCAGTTGCCATGATTGCCTCTCCCCGTTTATGACATTTGGTAAAGTGGTCTTACCATTGATGTGCGAACTATAAATTGATAAATAAGCATTTGTCAACGACTTATTATTGACTAATTTCAAAACGGGAAATATTATTCAAGTGGTCTTACCAAGGAGGAAGTTGATGATACCAAGCCGTCCCACTGTTATTCGCATTTCCGATAGCGTCGCAGGGGAACTCGAAAAACGCATACTTGAGGGTTCGCTGAAAGCCGGAGATAGATTGCCTTCGGAGCGCGATTTCGCCGTTGAACTGGGTGTGTCGCGCCCGACATTGCGCGAAGCGATCCAGAAGTTGATTTCGAAGGGTCTGTTAGCCTCGCGTCATGGTGGGGGAACATTTGTTACCAACCGTCTGGAAGCGCACTTCGTTGATCCCTGGCAGGAGATGTTGAGCGGGCACCCGATGCTTCACAGCGACCTGCTCGAATTTCGCCAGATGCTTGAAAGCCATGCCGCATACCTGGCTGCGGAACGAGCCACCAATGTCGATATCGAGCGCCTGGATGCGCTGTATGCCACATTGGACTCCGTTTATGGAAGTAACGACATACCAGCCTGCATTGATGCAGACGTTGCCTTCCATCAGGCGATCGCGGAGGCAGCGCATAATGTGCTGATCGTACATATGAATGCCAGCCTCACGCGGCTGATCCACGGGCACATTTCGGCAAATCTGGAACATCTGCACGCGCGACCGCAGCGATGGGATCAGTTGCGCTCGCAGCACTACACGATCTGGCAGGCAATCCGTGACCACCAGCCCGATATCGCGGCCCGCGCCTCACGCGACCACATCGAATTCGTGCGCCAGAGCATGACGAACGCAAACAAGGAAATAGAAAATCGTCAAAGCGCTCTGAGACGGCAAGGTGAAATTGTTGCCTGACTAAGCGGGGGTGGGTGGATAGTTAGTCTTCATGCAGGCACATGAATGCGACCGCCGACTACGTAAAATTTTATCCCGGAACCATATTCCGGCAATTCCTGAAATTATCCGGATATCCGAATACCGCGGCAGTTCACTTCGTTTGCTGTTCTATCGCCTTCCTTTGTTCGTCATCCTGTTTCTGCATCGCCGGGTCGACGGTCTTCGCCTTGTCGAGCACGTCGCGCTGATCCTTGAACAGTTTTGGTGCAGGCTGGTTGTCGCTTTGGCCGCATGCGCCGAGCAGAAGGGATGCGCCAGCAGAACAACGGTACGGAAGGTCATGGTGTACTCCTCGGTTGACGGAACAGCGCTTGCTGGCAGTTGCCTGAATGCGGCACTGCGCCGCTCATCATTCGTCTGGGATCGCAGGGCCGATTGGGCGGGCGAATATCTCGTCGACGCGGTTCTTGTCCATGTCGACCACTTCGAAGCGCCAGCCGTTCCAGTCGAAGGTCTCGGCCTTTTTCGGGATGTGGCCGACGGCAGTGATGACGAAACCGCCGACGGTGTGGTAGTTGCCGAGTTCTTCTTCCGGGAGTGCATTGAGGCCGAGCTTGTCCTTCATCTCGTCCAGCGGCAGCAAGCCATCCAGTAGCCATGAGCCATCCTCGCGCTGCACGGCGAGCGGCATTTCATCCACCGAGCTCGGCACGTCCCCGACGACGGATGAGAGCAGGTCGCTCATGGTGACCAGCCCTTCGGCCTGGCCGAATTCGTTGACGACGACTGCAATGTGGGTCTTTTGTGCGCGGAAGAAATCGAGCACCCCGATCAGCGACTGCGTGTTGGGAATGTAATGAATGGCGTGCGTTGGCAATTTTCCGAGATCGAGCGGCTCGTTCTCCAGCAGGTGCTGCAACAGTTCGCGGCTCTCGATGTAGCCGACCAGCTGGGTGAGGCCGCCCTTGCACACGAGGAAGCGCGAGACACGCTGGGTCTTGATCTTCTCCAGATTGATCTGGCTCGGCGCCTGCAGGTCGAGGTAGATGATGTCGTTGGCGGGCGTCATCACGCTCGCTACCTTGCGGTCGTCCAGACGGAACACGTTGCCTAGCAATTCGCCTGAGGTTTCGTCCAGGTCGCCGTCGCGCCGTCCGGCGGCGATCATGGCGCGTATTTCGTCGGAAGCGAGGTACTCCGCGCTTTCCTTGAACGGGAAAAGTGCGAGTATCTTTTCGCTCGCGACTGCCAGTGCCCAGATGAACGGGCGGTTCAGCCGGGCGAACAGCGCCATCAGGGGGGCAAGCGTTGAGGCGATGGCCTCCGGTTTGGCCAGTGCGATGCGCTTGGGGATGATCTCGCCGACCACGATGGTGACAAAGGTGATACTGCCGACCACCAGCATCAGCGACAGCGGATATTTCGCAAAGGCGAGCATGGCGATGTCGGTCTCGATAGCGGATTCGATGCGCGGCACCCACATTGATTCGCCGAACACGCCGAGCAGGGTGGCCAATGCGGTGAGGCCGATCTGCGTAGCGGCCAGCAAGCGGGACGGCTGGTTGCGCAACTCGCAAGCGATCCTGGCTCCTTCGTTGCCGGTTTCGGCCATCTGCGTGAGGATGGGCATGCGGCTCGCGCCTATGCTCATCTCCGACATGGCAAAGAAACCGCTGAGCAGAATCAGCAGCAGGAGTATCCAGATTTCCATGTTGAACTCCTTGGTGGAGGCTAAGTAAGGCCGGTATCTTGGTCGTGGCCGTGTTTCTTGTAAAGCAGACTCATGATGCCGGCCATCAGCAGGCCGAACACGATGTTGATGGTGTAAATCGAGAAATCGAGTTTCGCCATCAGGGCGTAGATTCCCAGCATGAGGAAGATGCTGATGTTTTCGTTGAAGTTCTGCACGGCGATGGAACTGCCGGCTCCCATCAGCAAGTGCCCCCTGTGTTGCAGCAGGGCATTCATCGGTACCACGAAGAAACCGCCCATTGCGCCGATACCGATCAGCAGCAGGGTGGCAAGCAGCGGGCTGGTAACGGGCGTCATCACCAGCACCAGCAGGCCCATGCCGATACCGACCGGCAATACTTTCACGGCATGATCGAGTTTGACCATGCGTGCCGCCAATATTGCGCCGATCGCGATGCCTACGGCGACCCAGGCGGTGAGTTTGGCGGCACTGCTCATGTCGTAATGCAGCGCGACCGCAGCCCAGGTCAGTACGAGCAACCGCAATGTCGCACCCGCACCCCAGAACAAGGTGGTCACGGCAAGCGAGACCTGACCCAGCGGGTCTTTCCACAATAATTTGAAACAGTGGGCAAACTCTTTGATCAGGAATACCGGGTTGCGCCTGAACGGTTTGTGGTCGATGGGAAGAGTCGGGATGTAAAGGTTGAATATTGCGGCAACAAAATACAGCCCGAGGACAATAGTGATGGCAAGTTCGGGCGCGGTATCGATACCCGTATCGATGAACGGCACATCCCACCAGTGCAGCATCGCATCGGCAATAGAAGGGCTGATGAGGATGCCGCTCAATACCGCACCGAGGATGATTGCAGCAACCGTGAGGCCTTCCATCCAGCTGTTTGCCAGCACGAGTTTTTCCGGCGGCAGGTACTCGGTGAGGATGCCGTACTTTGCTGGCGAATAGGCCGCCGCGCCGAAACCGACAAGGCCGTAGGCGAAAAGAGGATCGACACCGAACAGCATGGCAAGGCAGCCCATCATCTTGATCGCGTTGCTGATGAACATCACGCGCCCTTTGGGTAGCGAATCGGCGAACGCGCCGACGAACGGCGCCAGCACGATAAACGAGATGATGAACGATTGTTGCAATACAGGCGTATGCCAGCCGGGGGAGTTTTCCTGCTTGAGGAGGGCGATGGCGGCGAACAGAAGCGCATTGTCGGCAAGCGCTGAAAAGAACTGCGCCGCCAGGATGGTGTAGAAACCGCGGTTCATGTTCCAGTTCTTTCGGCGAAGGCTAACGCGCATAGCGCGTTAAAGACGGTCTCTTCGTCTGGCCGGAACCAAAAGAGCTGCGCCGCCAGAATGGTGTAAAAACCGCGGTTCATGTTCCAGTTCTTTCGGCGGAGGCTAATGCGCGTAGCGCGTTAAAGACGGTTTCTTTGTCTGGCCGGAGCCAAAAGAACTGCGCCGCCAGGATGGTATAAATGCCGCGATTCACTATAGATTTATCTTTTGTGGGACAGTCTTTTATAACACGAAAATTTATGGCCTGCTATCATTCGCGGCAGTTTAACTGCTTCAGCCTTGAATCCATGTCCCGCCCGATACAAGCCCATATCGATCTTTCCGCCCTTCAGAACAACCTGCGAGTAGCGCGCCGTCATGCTTCCAGCCGCATCATGGCTGTCGTCAAGGCCAATGCCTACGGCCATGGTCTGCTGCGCGTGGCCGAGGCGCTGGGCGAGGCGGAAGGTTTTGCGATGCTTGATGTGCGCGACGCCATCGCCCTGCGCGAAGCCGGTTTTCGCCAGACCATCCTGTTGCTGGAAGGTTTTTTTAGTGCAGACGAGCTGCCGTTGATCGCCGAATACGAATTGTCTACGGTCATCCACAGCATGCACCAACTCGACATGCTTGATGCCTACCCGCGCCGCAGCAGCTTGCAGGTGTGGCTAAAGATCAACACCGGCATGAACCGTCTGGGTTTTGTACCGGAGCAGGTTCCGGCAGCCATGGAAAAGCTGAAATCGCATCCGGCGGTGCGAGAAATCACCCTGATGACGCACTTCTCCCATGCTGATGAAGCGGAAGGCGTTGCGGACCAACTCGAACGTTTCAGGAGTCTGACAGCGACCTACCGCGCGCCGCGCTCCCTTGCCAATTCCGCCGCGCTGCTGCGTTATCCGTCCTCGCACAGCGAATGGGTGCGTCCCGGCATCATGCTCTACGGTGCGTCGCCGTTCGCCGATACCAGTGCACAGCAACTCGGCCTGCGACCTGTGATGACATTGAGCAGCGGGGTCATCTCGGTGCGCGATGTCAAAGCAGGTGACCGCATCGGCTATGCCGGACTGTTTCGTGCCGGTACAACCATGCGCATCGGTACGGTGGCCTGCGGCTATGCCGACGGCTATCCGCGTCACGCACCGACCGGCACGCCGGTCCTGGTGAATGGACAGCGCACCCGTACCTTGGGGCGCGTGTCGATGGACATGCTGGGTGTCGACCTGAGCGGGATAGCAGATGCCGACGTCGGCAGCCGCGTCACCTTGTGGGGAGCCGGCTTGCCGGTGGAGGATGTCGCAAGTTCGGCCGGAACGGTCAGCTACGAGTTGATGTGCGCGCTGACGGCGCGGGTGCCGATCGTGGCTGACTAATTTTTTCCGACGAAGTTCGCGATTACGGTTTCAGCCAGTTCCGGCTTGCCGAACAGATAGCCCTGATGGATGACCGGACCGCGCAGATTCAGGAACGCGGCCTGTTCGACTGTCTCCACGCCTTCTGCCACAACTTTCACGTGCATGAGTTTTGCCACGGCAAGAATGGCTTCAACCAGGGCGTCGTCCTCGGGATCGATGGTCAGATCCTGGATAAAACTCTTGTCTATCTTGAGTTCATGGATGGGCAGGCGCTTCAGGTAGGACAGCGAAGAATAGCCGGTACCGAAGTCGTCCATCGAAAAGTGAATGCCCATCGCGCTTAATTCGGTCATTTTGGCGATCACATCATTGATGTTGTCGATCACCAGACCTTCCGTCACTTCCAATGTGAGGTGCGTCGGGTCGGCGCCTGTGCTGGCGAGCCCGTTCTTGATCTGGTCGATGAAATCGGGCTGGCGGAAATGACGCGGACTGATGTTGACCGCGATGCGGATCGGCAGGGCAACCATATCCTCGCGCGTCAGCAGACGGCAAACTTCGGTGAATACCCAGTTGCCGATCTCGACGATGAGATTCGATTCCTCCGCGATCGGGATGAATGCGCCCGGCGCTACCAGTCCGCGTTGCGGATGTTGCCAGCGTACCAGCGCTTCCGCCCCGACGATGCTGCCTGCCGCATCCACCTGTGGCTGCAGGAACACCCTCAACTCGTCGGCCGTGATGGCTTGGTGCAATTCGCGTTCGATATCGAAGCGTTGCTTGGCAATCTCATCCAAAGCGCCTTCAAAGAATGCAGTCTGTCCTCTTCCCCTCGTTTTGGCGTGATGGAGCGCGGTATTGGCGCGGCGAAGGATGTCCAGCGGCTGGTCTTCGTCGCTTTCCGGGAAGAGCGCGATGCCAAGGCATGCAGTGAGAGCGAGGTGTTCATTGCCGATATGCAGTGGTTCCCGCAGACCGGAATGAATTTTCTCCGAGATATGCAGGGCAAGATGCGCAGCAGTTTGATGTTGCGGTGAAAGGTCGGTCAGCAGGATGCCGAACTCGTCCCCGGAAATACGTGCAACGACATCTCCTTCACGCATGCTGTAAATCAGCCGTTCGCTCACCGCCCTGAGCAGTGCATCTCCCAGTGTCTGGCCGCCCGCATCGTTGATGGTCTTGAAGCGATCGATGTTGAACGAGATCATCGCGCTGTGATGGCTGAATCGACGGGTCATGGCCAGGGTCTGAGCCATACGCTCCAGCAGCAGGGAGCGATTGGGAAGTCCCGTGAGTGTGTCATAGAAGGCCAGGCGGTTGATCTCGGCTTCGGCGCGCTTTTTTTCGGTGATATCTTCCTGAACTGACACATAGTGCGTAATGCGCCCGTCCGGCTGGCGGATCGGGCTGATGATGGCGTGTTCGGTGTATTCGCTGCCGTCCTTGCGTTTGTTGTAGAACTCCCCCTGCCAGGTATTGCCGGCCAGCAGGTTTTGCCAGAGATCTTCATGCGTGCTTCTCGGCGTCTTGCCTGAATGCAGGATACGCGGGTTGCGGCCGATGATTTCGTTGAGGCCATAGCCGGTGTTGCGCACAAAAGATTCATTGACGTATTCGATATTGCCATTGAGGTCCGTGATATAGATACTCTCCGGACTTTGTTCTACTGCCAGAGAGAGTTTGCGCAACGTCAACTCTTTTTCACGCAGCGGTCGCAGGTCGAGGTAGCTGGCCACATACCCGGCGCACTTGCCGCCTTCGCCCCGGATCAAAGCGATGGTCACTGCGGTGGGGATCAGCGAACCATCGCTGGCTAATCTGTCCACCTCGCCCGACCAATTTCCGGACTCTTGGAGATGTATGATAATTTCATCGCGTTCGGATGTGTACTTGCCGGTGGCGGGGATGATGAGCGAGACATGCCTGCCTGCCACATCTGCCAGCGGGTAACCGAATAGATTTGAGAAGGCTGGATTGACATAGGTGATTTGGAACTCGGCGTCAGCCAGCAATAGCGGGTGCGCCGACTGGCGCAGTGCGTCGCTGAACAGGTCGCGCTGCGCTTGGGCCTGTTTGCGTGCGGTAATATCCAGAAGCATGCCAATGATGGCCGTATGTCCTGCATATTGATAACGGCGCCCATATACCTCCAGATCGATACTTGCACCGTCGCGGCGCAGGCCTTTGGTGGTGTAATGGATGGCATCAGATTCTCCCGGTTCGCGTTTGCTGGTTATTTCCAATACCTTTTCACGATCCTGCGGGATGACTAGTTCGATGGCGGGCACCATATCTATCAACGCATCCGGCGAGTTATAGCCAAAGATTGCGGCGAAACCGGGATTGACGTAACGGAGCTGACCATCCTGAAGGATGTATATTCCGGCCAGGGATTGTTCCACCAGCGCGCGGAACTGTTCCTCGCTTTCGCGCAGCGCCAGTTCTGCCTTTTTCCGTTCGGTGACGACATCGAACACGGCGACGAAATGTTCCGGCTTTGGGCTGTATACCGAAACCGCGAACCACATATCCAAAGCTTGAACGAAAAGTTCAAAGTGTTCAGGTTTGCCACCCGAAGCGACACGTCCGTATTTCTCGAACAATTCCGGATCGGCCTCGCGGATCCCGGGAATGACTTCGCTGACCTTGCGTCCGGCGACATCTTTCAGTCCGGTTTGGGAGGTGAACGCGTCGTTGACGTTCAGGTAGATGAAATCATCGGGGCGGCCGTTCACATATAGCATGCGGCAATGGGCAAAGCCGTTGAGCATGTGCTCGAACAGCGAGCGGTAAGTCTCCTCGCTCGCGCGCAGGGCTTCCTCCGCTTTTCTGCGATCGGTAACGTCCTCGCCCGAGCTGAGCGTGCCGACGATGTTGCCCGCTTCGTTCCTGAAATAATTATTACGCCAGGAGATCATCCGCTGACTGCCGTCGCGGCAAAGCACCGCATTTTCCATATGCTGATGACCTTCAAGGTCTCCCGCCAGGATCCGGCGGAATATCGGCAGGATGGTCTCCATTCCTTCCGGCTGCGGCAGACACGTCTTGAACCAGTTTTCATCCAGCAGTTCGTTTTCGCGGTAACCCAGTAACTCACAGCCGTAGCGGGAGATCATGGTGATGCGACCGGCATCATCCAAGGCGACCATGATGCTCTGGGCCGTATCGAGGTAGCGCTGGCTGAGGTCGCGTTCGCGGCGCAACGCAAATTCGGTCGTCTTGATCCCGGTGATGTCGCGTGATATGCCGAACACGCCGGTCACGTTGCCTGCGTCGTCATGCAATGGGCCCTTGGTGGCAAGGAAAAACGATTTGCCGTCTTTGGTGTCGAGATTCTCCTGAAAAGTCGTGACGCGATTGTCCTGCATCACCTCGCGGTCGTTTCTCTGGATGAGAGCGGCCTGATCGGGCGGAAAGATACCGGCGTCATCCTTGCCAATGACCTCCTGAACGGACTTCCCGACGAAGCGTGCCGCGGCCTGATTGAACAGCAGGTAGCGTCCATCGACATCCTTGACGAAAATCGCATCGGTGGAACCTTCGGTAATGGCATCGAGCAGTTGCAATGCCCGGGATTTTTCATCCAGGCTGGCCAGCGCTTTTTTGCGTTCCTGGTCGGATTTGTGTCGTGCTTCGTGCAGCATCAGGCTCAGGATGCTGACGAGCAAGCCGTTTACGATCAGGAATCCCAGTTGAAGCAAGTCGTAGGAATGCTCCAACTGCAAGCTTGCGGCAGTGGAAAAATCAATAAAGATGACGTAAACAGCTGCAATGAAAGTGGAGATCATGCCGGGACCGAATCCACCGATCGCCGCGCTCAGAATGACGGGGAACATGAACAGAATCAGCAGAGGTCGTTCCCCGAAAGATATGGAGATGCTTTCGCGCAACAGCAATGTGGTGAGCGTGACTGTTGCTGCGAAAAGATATTGTTGCCAGGGCTTCCAGTTGACAAGGCCGACGTATTGTTGCGGTTCGTAGGTGCTGTCGTTCCGTTCGACTGTTCGTTTAAGCAGGAAGTAGAGCAACAGGGATGTGACTGCTACGTAAAACCAGCCCTTGAAAGTTTGTGCGATCTGGAGGGTTGACGAGTCTCCGATAAACCATTCCAAAGCCTCGTCCGAAAGCACAATCCACAGTCCGGCAAAGACGGCATAGATCAGAACGATCCTTTTGATATCAAGTTTGCTCAAACGGTTAAGTCGGGGGCCATCCATTCTGTGTCTCCATCAGCTTCAATTTGCTTCGACAGTACGAATAAAGCAGTACAAATCAAACGGGCAATAATTTGCTTGTTAAACCAGCTGGACTTCCCCAATTGTGCGCGCCGAATTCACTGGCCAGGGTAATGGAATGTCTGAATACTTTTTGGTCTTGGGCGGCCTTATTCTCGATTTAGGTCATGTTACAGGCAAGTGAAGGAATCTAACTACCGTCAGCCGAAAAAATCATTAAATGGATTTTAGGAATTGCGCTTGCTTGCGAATTCGACGGTAAGTTTTTATTGGGTGCGCGCCAGGTGCAGCTTTATCCCGCAATGAGCAATATGCAAAAATATCCATAATTTCAATTATATATTGTGCGGACGATATGATTGAACCTTAGCTTCCGTATCGGGAGATATTCGAAATAAAAAGGCCTGGCTAAAGCCAGGCCAACCCTGATATTGCAGTTTAGGGTAAAGCAAATTGACGTTTCTTCTTTAAGATTTCCCGGACAACAAAATCATGAAGGACAGCAGCATAAATGGAGCCATAACGAAGAAAACCGGAAGAGATAGTCCTAACACGATTGCACCTCCAAAATAAGTTTATGAAAACTTGCGCTTGCCACACCAGTTTGTTTCGGCTTCGATAACAATCCATTAGTCAAAAACGGCTGAGGGCGTGTTAGTAGTGTGGTTATTTGATAGTGTCATCGGTTTGCGTAAAATGCAATAAATATCTAAATTTATCAAAGATTTAACAAGACTAAATTACTGAGCTACTCGGACGCAATTGAGCAATTGCCTGCGCTGGGACAGGTGACGATAAGAAAAACGAACAGTTGCACACTGGTTGGCGAGTGGATGCTCGCAGGTAAGGAAGGAAGACTGGATCACCCGAAAATTTTGAAAGCAATGGAATGGACTCAGCCTCACCAAAACGGCATCAATGTGCAAACTGGAGTTGCCACGATGTTGTCCAACCCTGACTTATAACTGTTATGTTGAATCAATCGAAGGAGTGCGATGGTGATTAACCTTGAAGGCGTAGTTTCGGCGAATTGGCGAGACCTTCCTGCGAAGGAAATCTTTCCGGGGATTCGAAAACGTATTCTCTGGCAGGGAGCGAACGGTGCCAAGGCCCAGATTCTCGAAATCGACGCCGGTGCCAAATTCACAACCCTTGATACCCACTCTCCCGGCCCTGAAGAAATCTTCGTGGTATCTGGCGTGTTTTGCGACGGTGTCCACGATTATTCGGCAGGTACTTTCATTCACAATCCCGTTGACTCCGCGCATATCCCCCAGTCAAAGCATGGCTGTGTAATCTTTGTATATTTCCCTGAGGGTTGAGCTCATGCAACCCTACTCGCCGCGAAACTCTTTGCGATAGGCTGAAGGTTTGATGCCGAATGCTTGTCCGAAACTGCGGCGGAATATCGCGGGCGAAGCAAACCCGGCCGTTTCTGCAACGATCTCAATCGGCTTGTCGGTCGTTTCAAGCATGCGTTGCGACAAGGCCAAACGCTGGTTCAGCAACCATTCCCCAACGGTTGTTCCTGCCATCTGGCGAAACCGGCGCGTAAACGTTCGGCGGCTCATCAATGCCCGTTCTGCCAGATCGTCCAGAGTATGCGCAGCATCCAGATTTTGGGACATCCAATCCATCAGTAGAGAAAGACGGTCCGGTGTAACCGAGCTGAATACGGGTTGTTCGATGAATTGAGCCTGCCCTCCCTGCCGAAATGGGGAAACGACCATGCGTCGTGCAATGTGATTTGCGACTTCGGCTCCATGCTCCGTACGCAGCAAATGCAGGCAGCAGTCTATGGCTGCGGCACATCCGGCAGAAGTAACGATGTCCCCCTCGTCTACATACAAGACATCAGGCTTTACATCGATGAGCGGATACCGCTCTGCCAATTCAGCCGCACATTTCCAATGGGTGGTTGCCCTGCGACCATCCAGCAGTCCTGCCGCAGCCAACACAAATGAGCCGAGACAAAAGCTGACGATTTTGGCGCCGCGCTGATGAGCTTTGCGCAACGCATCGATCAACGTTTTTGGCGGTAACTCAGCGGTGTCGTGCCAGCTCGGTACGATGACCGTTCCTGCATCTTTGAGCGCGGCGAAACTGTGTGTGGCATGGATCGCATAACCGGCGTTGGTCTGTATGGGAGAGGGGTCAGCCGCGCACACCTTAAGCTTGAAATCGGGCACCTTACTGTTATTGGCGTCAGGGCGAAAAATGATGCAAGGCACTGACAAATGAAATGGACTGATGCCATTGAAAGCGATGACAGCGTACAAATCCGAATTTTTTGCAGGAGTTTTCATAATGGCCCGATTGTATCTGAAAATGGCATTCAGGCCACTTATGTCAAAAGCCAAAGCCGGAAATACTTCGCCCTGTTCGTTTTGATCAACTTGTAAGGAGGCCGCTATGACACGCCGTGCTTTGATTGTTGTCGATGTCCAGAATGATTACGTTGGCGGAGAATTGCCGATTGAATTTCCCGAGGTGCAAGACTCATTGCGCAATATCGGGACAGTTATGGATGCCGCCCGCGCTGCTGCGATTCCGGTGGTGGTCGTGCAGAATATCCTGCCCCCCAACGCTCCATTCATGGCCGAAGGCTCTGCAGGAGTAGCGTTGCACGAGATCGTTGCTTCGCGTCCTTACGACCATTATGTTGCCAAGAAATTACCCAGCGCATTTGCGGGGACTGACTTGGAAGCATGGCTACGCCAGCGCGACATCGATACCGTTGCGGTGGTCGGTTATATGACTCATAACTGCAACCTATCGACCATGCTGCATGCCTTCCATAGTGGCTTCTCGGTGGAATTCATAAGCGACGCCTCCGGCTCGGTGTCGTATGAGAATCGCGCCGGTCGGGTGACGGCGGAGGAAATACATCGGGTGATGAGCGTGGTGCTGCAATCGCGCTTTGCGGCGGTGATGTCGGCTGCCGAATGGGTAGAGATGTTGCGACAGGGCAACGCAGCGGAACGCGATTCGATCTACCGATCTAACCGCAGAGCGCGCGGTTTGGAAGTCGCTGTATGAAGCATTGCAAATCGGATGACATGATTCAATTGCGTGCTTTTGCGGCGCAAGATGAAATTACCATCGAAAACTGGCCGCCCTATCCGGCGGAATTCGCGGCTCTGGATCATGCCCTGAGACAAACTGGCTGGATTGCGCAATTCCGTGGCCAGCCGAATGCACGGATTTATGTCGCGGAGCAGTCAGGTGAACTGATCGCCTTCACTATCCTTTGCCTGAACGCGCAAGGCGAAGCCGAGTTTCGTATTGCCTTGCGTGCGGACAAAATTGGCCGTGGTTTTGGCCGGATCATCAGTGACAGAACTTTGCAGATAGGCTTCGATGAGCTTGGATTGCAACGCATTCATCTCATTGTTCGCAAAAACAACCCGAGAGCGATAGAGCTGTACAGGCAGCGGCGATTTTCCCCCTGCGGCGAATGCCAATTGGTCGTCAATCATAAGCTGACCGATTTTCTGAAGATGGAATTACTGCGCAGAGATTATTTCAGGCCGATTACCCAAGGGGCGCATCACATCGGTTTAACGGTTTCCAAGTTGGAAGAAAGTGCAAACTTCTTTGTATCCCTACTGGGCTGGAAAGAAGTACGCAGGAATGAGGAATATCCTGCCGTCTATGTCAGCGATGGCACCATGATGGTGACCCTTTGGACGATCAAGGAGCAGCCGTCTAATCAATTCAATAAGAACAGGAATGTCGGCCTGCATCATGTGGCGTTTCAGGTTGGAAATGAAAATGATCTAAACGATATACATGAAAGGCTAATCACCAACGACATCCAAATTGAATTTTCTCCAGAGCTATTAGGGCAAGGGCCTGCAAAACATCTGATGTGCTATGAACCGAGTGGAATCCGGGTCGAGTTCATTTGGCCTGGTCGCTAATACACAAATTTTCTTTCAAAGTACTTTTAGGAAGGGCTCATCATGCAATTAGATCGCCGAGAGTTTCTCAATCTCGCCGCCGCAGGCGCTGCAGCTGGCTTTCTGGCGTCCATCCCGCTAGCTCATGCTAGTGCAAAACAAAAGATCAAAGCTATTGCCTTCGATGCTTTTCCGATCTTTGATCCACGATCTGTTTTTGCGCTTGCTGAGCAACTCTTCCCTGGCAGTGGCGCTGAACTCAGCAACGCATGGCGCACCAGACAGTTTGAATATCAGTGGTTGCGCGCCTTATCCGGCCACTATGCGGATTTCTGGCAGGTAACGGAAGATGCTTTGGTGTTTTCATGCGAAATGCTGAAGCTTGATTTGACTCCGGACAAACGCAAACTACTGATGGGTAAGTATCTTGAACTCAGGGCTTGGCCCGATGTGCCGCCAGCATTACAGTCACTTAAAAGTAATGGCATCCGACTGGCGTTTCTATCCAACGCAACATCCAAGATACTCGACGCAGGCATTAAGAACTCCGGACTTGAGGGTGTTTTTGAACATGTTCTTAGCACCGACAAAATAAAAACGTATAAACCCGACCCTCGCGCTTACCAGATGGCGATCGATGCGTTTAATCTGAAACGAGAGGAAATTCTCTTTGTCCCATTTGCCGGATGGGATGCGGCTGGGGCGAAGTCATTCGGTTACACAACTTTCTGGGTTAATCGTCTTAATCTTCCCGTAGAAAGGCTCGGCGCAGTGCCTGATTTGGTGGGGAAAAGCTTGACCGACTTGGCGGACTTCGTAAGAACTTCAAGTTGAATGGATATCTTTGCCGTCGCTGATTTGGAAGCATAAGCCTGCCAGAGCGGCAATGTTATGGTTCCCGGCACAAACTGGATGGGGTGATCGGATATTTGGTGTCCCCGACAGGAATCGAACCTGTAATTGACCCTTAGGAGGGGCCGGTTATATCCATTTAACTACGAGGACCTGAGCGAATCATTCAGAATCGGGCGCATTCTAACGTAAAATCCGTCCCCCAATTATCCGAAGACATGGGGAGCCTCATGAAATGGCTGATTCTGCTCGGTTTGCTTGCTTCATTATCTTTACTGGTGAGCCAGATGGCGCGCGCGGGTGAGTTGCCCAAGGTGGGCGAGGGTGCGCCGGACTTCGATTTGCCCGACCAGAACGGGGTGCGGCATAACCTCGAGGAATTCGCGGGTAAATGGCTGGTGCTGTATTTCTACCCCAAGGACGATACGCCGGGTTGCACGCAGGAGGCTTGCGCTTTTCGCGATGACTTGCACAAGCTGGCGGCGTTGGGTGCGCAGGTGGTGGGTATCAGTGTGGACGCCAGCGACAGCCATGCCGAATTTGCCAAAAAATATCACCTGCCGTTCCCTTTGCTGGCGGACAAGTCCGCCGAGGTGGCGGCGCGCTACGGTGCGTTGATGAATCTGTGGCTGTTCAAGTTCGCCAAACGCTACACTTTTCTGATCGACCCTAAAGGCAAAGTCGTCAAAGTGTACACAAAGGTCGAGACTTCCAGACACTCGACCGAAATCATCGAAGATTTACAGCAGCTGGCTGCGAAAGAAAAGTAATGAAACATCAAAATTTGAACATATTTGCCGCGTGGTTCTTTATGTTGCAGACACTGGCCATGGGATGGGTGGCTGCAGCAGGGAATGCCCTGCTGGAGATGCTGGGCGCGCCTACCCCGGAAGGCAGTGTGGCGGGGCGCATCGTCGGCGCGCTGCTGTTGCTGCTGATCATCTATGTGGCATGGCACTTCATGCGTGGCTTGCCACCGCAAGGAAAACCGGAAGGCAATGGTTACAAACTTGGACGACGGGTGTTATTGGCGGGAAATGTACTGGCGTGTCTGTTGTTCGTGTTCCAGTTATTCGAGTCCGGTATCGAGGGCCACAACACGCATCTGGTTCTGGATACATTCACCACGGCTTTCGGTTACTTCGCGATGGGCTGTTTTGCCATCGGGTTTTCGCTGCTCTATCAATCCTCACTGCCACAAGAAAAGAAAAGTTAAATGCCGTATATCACGCTGGATAAAGCCTCGCTGGCCTTTGGTCACGTAGCACTGTTGGACCATGTGGAATTTCAACTCGACGAAGGGGAACGCGTCGGGCTGATCGGGCGCAACGGCGGGGGCAAATCCAGCCTGCTCAAGGTGCTCGCCGGACAGGCGCATCTCGACGACGGGACACTGTGGCGCCAGCCCTCCGCGCGTATCTGTTTTGTCAGCCAGGAGCCGGTGCTGGATGCCAATGCCACGGTATTCGACGAAGTGGCGCGCGGCCTCGGCGAGTTGCATCAGCTCATCACGGATTACCACCATCTGTCGCACCAATTGGCCGAACCCGATGCCGATTACGACAAACTGCTGGAAGAGATGCAACCGCTGCAGACCAAACTGGAAGCGCAGAACGGGTGGGCGGTACAGGCGCGCATCGAGACCGCTATCCAGCGACTCGAACTCGATCCTGAAGCGCTGGTGGGTTCCTTATCCGGCGGTGTGCGCAAGCGCGTGGCCTTGGCGCAGGCGCTGGTGGCTGAACCGGAAGTGTTGATCCTGGACGAGCCGACCAACCATTTGGATTTTGCCTCCATCGAATGGCTGGAGGGGCTGCTGACGGGCTTCCGCGGCAGCGTGCTGCTGGTCACGCACGACAGGCGTTTCCTGGATAACGTCGCCACGCGCATCGTCGAGCTCGATCGCGGCAAGCTGTCGAGTTTTCCCGGCAACTTCGCGGCGTACCAGAAGATCAAGGAGCGCATGCTGGCGGACGAGGCGGTGGTGAATGCCAAGTTTGACAAGGTGTTGGCGCAGGAAGAGGTATGGATACGTCAGGGCGTCAAGGCGCGGCGTACGCGCAACGAGGGGCGTGTGCTGCGGCTGGAATCGTTGCGGCTGGAGCGTGCGGCGCGGCGTGAAAAGCTCGGCAAGGTGGAGATGAATCTGGACGTCGGCGACCGCTCCGGCAAGCTGGTGGCGGAACTGTCGCATGTCAGCAAGTCATTCGGCACGCGCAAGGTCATAGACGACTTCTCCTGCCGCATCCAGCGCGGCGACAAGATCGGTTTGCTCGGCCCCAACGGTGCGGGCAAGAGCACGCTGCTCAAGATCATTCTGGGCGAGATGGAGCCGGACAGCGGCGAGGTGAAACTGGGCACCAAACTAAGCGTGGCCTACTTCGACCAGTTGCGCGCGCAGCTCGACGACAACGCCACGCTGGCAGACACCATCAGCCAGGGCTCGGATTTCATCGAGATCGGCGGTGCGAAGAAACATGTGATCAGCTATCTCGGCGACTTTTTGTTTGCACCGGAACGCGCGCGTTCGCCGGTAAAGAGCTGCTCCGGCGGCGAACGCAACCGCCTGTTGCTGGCGCGCCTGTTTACGCGGCCTTCCAACGTGCTGGTGCTGGACGAACCGACCAACGACCTCGATATCGAAACGCTGGAATTGCTGGAAGAATTACTGATGCAATATGACGGTACGTTGTTCATCGTCAGTCACGACCGTACTTTCCTCGATAATGTGGTGACGCAAGTGATTGCCTTCGAGGGCGACGGCAAGCTGATGGAATACGTCGGCGGTTACGAGGACTGGGTGCGCGTGAAGAAATTCGAATCTGCTCAAAAGTCATCAGCCGCGTCGCCACAGAAGTCGGCGGCCAAGGCCGTTGCGGAGAAGCCGAAGACTTCGGCCAAGCTCAGTTTCAAGGAGCAGCGGGAACTGGACGAGATGCCGCAGCGCATTGAAGTGCTGGAACGCGAGCAGGAGGAGATCACTGCAGCCTTGGGGGCGGGTGCGCTTTTTCGCGACAATCCGTCGCATGCCAAACAACTTCAGCAGCGTGCAACAGAGATCGAAAACGAGTTATTGCAGCTGATGGCGCGCTGGGAGGCGCTGGAGAACAAATAGGGAGTTCCGAAGAGATTCCTGATAACGCCTTTTTGTTCCCTCTGGGTCAATTCGGCTTGTGTTCCGCATTCCATTTCCGCACGGCTTCAAGCGTGTATTCGACATGTTTGTCCGGGTTCATGTCGGCGTATGAAAATATGACATTGCCGGCGGGGGAGATGACGTAGGAAACCCGGTTGGCATATTCCGGTTTTGCCGCGAGTATCGCATCGTAGGATTTCATGATGCTCTGGTCCGGATCGGCCGCCACCGGGAATTTTTCCCGGCATTCGCTCACTGAGAACTTGTTCAACTTCTCGATATCGTCATGCGAAACACCTATCACTGTCGCACCGAGAGCCTTGTATTTTTCGATGGCATCGGCAAAGTCATGTGCTTCGATCGTACAGCCCTTTGTGAACGCGGCCGGATAGAAATACAGCACCACAGGCCCCTTCTTCAGTGCATCGCCGAGGGAGTATGTGAATACTTTGCCGCCCAGTGATGCCTGGGTAACAAAATTCGGCGCTATTGCACCGGTGCTGAGTGCTGCATAGGCAGGCAGTGAAACTGATAGTGCGAAAAGCCCAATGGCAAGATAGTTTTTCATCGCAAGCTCCTCTCTGTTTGTTGCAAACGGATACCCGATGTCCAGGGGAAAACAATACCGGTGGTGGTTGTATTTCCCGCATTCCCACCATCAACTTATATTAGACCATTTCAGAGAAAAAGATTTCCGAAAGTCAGGGCTGCCTCACTATCCAGGCCATACTGAGAAGTGCGCCAAAGAGGATGACGATGTGCGCCCATGCCCACAGTTTGTAGCGAAGCGCGAGCTTGTCTTGGTCGAAATTGCTGATGAGGAACAGCTGCCCGTCACGCGGCTGCAGCATGAAATTGACATCCGGTTCCGCGAGCACTTCGTTCATGCGTTTTTCTGCTTCGCGTTTGGCGGCCGAGCGCGCCAGCATCCATTCCTGCATGTCGAGTACACCGTTATTGTCGAGGTCAAAGCGTTTGAGCAGGTTGGCGTTATCCGCTTTCCATTCGGACAGCACTTGCTTGACCAAGTCGTCTTGCGTGAGGGTCGTGTTGCTGCCGCCCACTGTCTTGAATTCGCCCAGGACATAGATGTAGTCGATATCCAGCAGTCGCCATTCAGTGTATCGATAGTCGCCCTTGGTCCAGCTGTCCTTGTGTTTGGTCAGCACCTCCGCACCTTGCGGATCGACCACGCACCGGCCGCTGCCGTCGTCAATGATGAACGGAGCGCTGTTTTCGCCGTGTTCCTCGGTATTCCATCCCTTGTTGTCGCTGCGTTTGCGCTCGAGTTTATAGCGACACCACAGGCAGGGCAGATTTGAATATCGGGAGAGTATCGGGACACCGTCCGCTCTGCCCTGTCCGATCAACTCCACATAGCCTTGCGCGGCGGAAGCGATGCGCGATGTGGGTGTGCCGCTGATCGCACGCAGGCGGTACAGGGTGGAGTACCACGCGAACAGGCTGACGACAGCCATGATGCCCAGGCACCACAACCATCCGGCAGGCGATTTCAGTTTGATGCCGACGAGCAACAGGAGAAGTTGTCCGCCGGAGGTGATGTGTTGTGTGTATTCGCGACGGAGGGTGGTCAGCATCGCCGTCCTCTTTGGCTACGCGTAGCTGGGGCAGCTTGTCAGAAACGGAAACCCAGTTTCATGCTGATCGACCGTATGCCACCCGTCTTGTCCACTTCGGCAGCCAGGTTGCTGAAGCCGAGGTTCAGGTTCGCACCGGCGAATACCTTGCCCTGAGTGAAAGATTGCGACAAGGCAGTGCCACCCTGACCGGTGACATTTGCAGAACTGTTGACCCAGACCTCACCGACACCGGCATAGGGAGTGAACATGGCGAAGCCCTTGGAGATGGAAAGATCCAGCCCTTTGGTATCGAAAGATAGTTGATCTACTCCGCCCAGCCTGGTGAAGGAGCCGCGAATGGCGACTGCGGGTTCGGCGAGGCCACCATCGAGAATCGCATAGCGCAATTCACCGCCGTAAAGCGAGATGTTGGTGGTGGGTATCTTGGAATAAAAAGCTGCAACATCGATGCCGAACGGCAACCCCTTGTCAATTTGAAGCTTGGGGATGTACAGGTTGCTGATAGAACTGCCGCCGCCAGTGGCTTTGCTCCAGATTTGTGAACTTCTGGACATGTCGGTCTGTGTGACTACTATGCCCATGTCGAATCCGGTGACGCCAAGCGGAGTTGCCGGAGTGACCGGCTTGTAGCTCAATGCGGCGCCGAGATCTTCGGAAAGTGTGCGGAAATCCGTTTGATTGAGGGCGCCTAGCGTGGAAATGCTGGCGGCCATCGCTGGTTGTGCGATTCCCAGTATGCAGAGCAATGCGAGCAGCTTCTTCATGATGTTTTCCTTTCTCTGGATAATTTAATTAGTCGATCACGCCGGAGTGTGAAAGACATGAGTTGAAGCGCGACGAAAATCGTTCCAATTTTATTGGCTGAACAGTGACTTCATATCCACATCCGCTTTTTCGGCAGTGGAGAACTCCAGCAAGGGTTTTGCAGTGTAGGCAAACATGTTGGCGATGAGTACACCGGGGAATTGTTCTATGCCGACGTTATAGATGTTCACCGAATCGTTATACAACTCTCGCCGGTCGGCAATGCCATTTTCCAGTCCGGTGATGCGGGCCTGGAGTTGCATGAAATTCTGGTTGGTTTTCAATTCGGGATAGGCTTCGGCTACCGCAAACAGACCGCCCAGACTGGCCCGCATCGCACCTTCCGCTTTGCCCAGGGCTTCGATGTCTTGTCCCTCGCGCGCGGCTTGTACTTGCGAACGTGCGGAGATCACGCGCTGCAATGTCTCCTGTTCGAACTGCTTGTATTGCTTGCACACTTCGACCAGCTTGGGCAGTTCGTCATGCCGCTGCTTGAGCAGAACGTCGATGTTTGCCCAGGCCTTGCTGACGGCATGCTTGAGACTGACAAGATTGTTGTACAGGGTGATGCCGTAGATCAGTGCAACGACACAGATGCCGAGAAGGATAATAGTGATACTCATTGAAGGAGCTCCTTGTGCAAGTTGAACGACGCGGCGAATCATAAATCAATCGCCGCGCCGTTGCACAAGATTACTGCGCGAAGAAATCCTTCACCTTGCCCATCCACGACTTGGCGCGCGGGCTGTGCCGTTCACTGTCATTCTGGCTGATGGTCTCGAACTCGCGCAGCAATTCCTTCTGGCGATCGGTCAGCTTGGCAGGCGTTTCCACCACGACATGGCAATGCAGGTCGCCATGGGTATGGGTGCGCATGCCCTTGATGCCCTTGCCGCGCAAACGGAAGATCTTGCCGCTCTGGGTCTCGGCGGGAATCTTGATGCTGGCCTTGCTGTCCAGGGTCGGTATCTCAATTTCGCCTCCCAATGCCGCGGTGGCGAAGCTGATCGGCATTTCGCAATGCAGGTCGTCGCCGTCGCGCTGGAATACGCTATGCGGCTTGATGTGGATCTCCACGTACAAGTCGCCGTGCGGCGCGCCGTGGCTGCCGGCTTCGCCGTGGCCGCTGTGGCGCAGGCGCATGCCGCTGTCGATACCTGCCGGGATCTTGATCTCCAGCGTCTTTTGTTTCTTGATTCGTCCTGTGCCGTGGCAGTCCTTGCACGGCGAACTGATCTGTTTGCCGCTGCCATGGCAGCGCGGGCATGTCTGCTGGACCGAGAAGAAGCCCTGTTGCATGCGCACCTGGCCATGACCTGCACAGGTCTGGCAGGTGGTGGCACTGGTGCCGGGTTTGGCACCGGATCCGCTGCAAGTCTCGCACTCCTCCATGACCGGAATACGAATCTGTTTTTCCGCGCCGCGCGCGGCTTCTTCCAGCGTGATCTCCATGTTGTAGCGCAGGTCGGCACCGCGATGGGCCTGGCTGCGCCCGCCGCGGCCGCCGCCGAAGATGTCGCCGAAGATGTCGCCGAAGTCGAAGCCCTGTGCACCGCCGGCTCCGAACGGACTGCCGCCTCCCATGCCGCCAGCTTCGAATGCCGCATGACCATATTGGTCGTAAGCAGCACGTTTCTGCCCGTCGGACAAGGTCTCGTAGGCTTCCTTCGCCTCCTTGAATTGTTCCTCCGCTTTCGGATTGTCCGGATTGCGGTCGGGATGGTGCTTCATCGCCAGCTTGCGATAAGCCTTCTTGATCTCTTCTTCCGAGGCATCGCGATTGACACCGAGGACTTCGTAATAGTCTTTTTTGCTCATGCTGAAAAGGCTTGAGGATTGAAGGGCGAGTTACCCGATTAAGGTATTTCTCGCTCCGCAATCCTCGTTGCCTTGCTCCTTATTTTTTATCTTTTACTTCGGTGAACTCTGCATCCACCACGTCGCCTTCGTCAGCTTTGGCTTCGTGGCCGGGGGCAGCACCACCCTGTGCACCTTGGGCCTTGGCCTGTTCGGCAGCGTACATTTTCTCGCCCAGCTTTTGCGCGGCAGTTGCCAGTGCTTCAGCCTTGGCGTCGATGGCAGCCTTGTCGTCGCCCTTGACCACACTCTCCGCATCTTTCAGTGCGGCTTCGATGGCTGACTTTTCATCGGCAGACAGTTGCTCGCCGTATTCCTTCATCGATTTATTGGTGGAGTGGATCAACGCATCCAGCTGGTTGCGCGAAGTCACCAGTTCCACGGCCTTCTTGTCTTCGTCCGCGTGCGCTTCGGCATCCGACACCATGCGTTGAATCTCTTCTTCGCTCAGGCCGGAGCTGGCCTTGATGGTGATGTTGGCTTCCTTGCCGGTGGCCTTGTCCTTCGCGCCCACGTGCAATATACCGTTGGCGTCGATGTTGAAGGTCACTTCGATCTGCGGCATGCCGCGCGGTGCGGGCGGGATGTCGGACAGGTTGAACTGGCCCAGGCTCTTGTTGCCGGAAGACATCTCGCGTTCCCCTTGCAGCACATGGATGGTCACGGCGGACTGGTTGTCGTCGGCGGTAGAGAACACTTGCGAGGCCTTGGTCGGGATCGTGGTGTTCTTCTTGATCAGCTTGGTCATCACACCGCCCATGGTCTCGATACCCAAGGACAACGGAGTCACGTCCAGCAACAGCACGTCCTTCACTTCGCCTTGCAGCACGCCGCCCTGGATCGCCGCACCAACCGCCACGGCTTCGTCCGGGTTCACGTCCTTGCGCGCTTCCTTGCCGAAGAATTCCTTAACTTTCTCCTGCACCTTGGGCATACGGGTCTGACCACCCACCAGGATCACGTCGGCGATGTCGGCGTTGGTTACGCCCGCATCCTTCATCGCGATCTTGCACGGCTCGATGGTGCGTGCAATCAGGTCTTCCACGATGCTTTCCAGCTTGGCGCGGGTGATCTTCACGGCCAGGTGTTTCGGGCCGGTCGCATCGGCAGTGATGTAAGGCAGGTTCACTTCGGTCTGCTGTGCGGAAGACAGTTCGATCTTGGCTTTTTCTGCCGCGTCTTTCAGGCGCTGCAAGGCCAGCATGTCCTTCTTCAGGTCGACGCCGCTTTCCTTCTTGAACTCGTCCACCAGGAATTCGATCACGCGCATGTCGAAGTCTTCACCGCCGAGGAAGGTGTCGCCGTTGGTGGACATCACTTCGAACTGGTGCTCGCCGTCGATCTCGGCGATGTCGATGATGGAGATGTCGAACGTGCCGCCGCCGAGGTCATACACCGCGATCTTGCGGTCGCCTTCCTGCTTGTCCAGACCGAAAGCCAGTGCGGCTGCGGTCGGTTCGTTGATGATGCGTTTTACGTCCAGACCGGCGATGCGGCCTGCATCCTTGGTAGCCTGGCGCTGGCTGTCGTTGAAGTAGGCCGGAACCGTGATGACGGCCTCGGTGACGGGTTCGCCCAAGTAGTCTTCGGCGGTCTTCTTCATCTTCATCAGCACTTCGGCGGAGATTTCCGGTGCGGATATTTCCTTGTCGCGCACCTTCACCCATGCGTCGCCGTTCTTGGCCTTGACGATGTTGTAGGGAACCATGTTGATGTCTTTCTGTACCATCGGCTCTTCAAAACGGCGACCGATCAGGCGCTTTACGCCGTACAGGGTGTTCTTGGGATTGGTCACGGCCTGACGTTTGGCGGGCGCACCCACCAATACTTCACCGTCTTCCATGTAGGCGATGATGGACGGGGTGGTACGGGCGCCTTCGGCGTTCTCGATCACCTTGGTCTTGCCGTTTTCCATGATGGCCACGCAGGAGTTAGTCGTGCCCAGGTCGATACCGATGATTTTTCCCATGATGCTTTCCTTTCAGTTGAATTCGTAAGTGTTGAATACTTTGTTGCCTTGCCGCCTAACATCAGGGCGGCATTGGATATTTCAAGTGCTTTATTATTCTTTTGCCTTGGCGACCATGACCAGTGCCGGGCGCAAAACACGGTCATTCAGCGAGTAACCCTTTTGCATGACGTTGACTACTGTGTTGGCTTCCTGCTCGCTTTCCACCATGCCGATGGCCTGATGCTTGTGCGGGTCGAGTTTTTCGCCGACCGGGTTGATTTCCTTGATGTTGAACTTCTCGAACACGCTGGAAAGCTGTTTCAGCGTCAGATCCATGCCGCTCTTGAAGCTCTCGATATTGTCGGTCTGCACGGCCATGCCGGCTTCCAGGCTGTCCTTTACTGCCAGCATCTCGTTGGAAAAACGCTCCACGGCGAATTTCTGTGCTTTGCTGATATCTTCGGCAGCGCGTCGGCGGATGTTTTCGCCCTCGGCCTTGGCATACATCCAGGCATCGTAGTGTTCCTGTGCCTTGAGTTCGGACGCCTTCAGCATCTCTTCCAGGCTGGGTATGGCCTCGGCCGGAGTTTCAGTGTTGGCTTGTGGCTGCTCGTTCTGCGGGGTGTTATCGTTCTGTGCCATGCTGCTCTCCTTATTTCGACTGGTGCGTAATTGGGGCGGGGATTTCGATTTCAAGTGCCGTGACGAAAATATTTCTTTGCATGAGATAATGCGTGCCGTTCAGTTGCCCGTCTGTTATGTCCACCACCAAGAACTACCACTGGCGCATCGCCGGCTTCTATTTCTTCTATTACGCCTTCGTGGGGATGTTCTCGCCCTACTGGAGCCTGTATCTCAAATCCATACACTTCGATGTCATCGAGATCGGCATCCTGATGTCCATCCAGCCGGTCATGCGCATGATTGCGCCGAGCATTTGGGGCTGGCTGGCCGATCGTTCGGGGAAGCGCTTGCTGGTGGTGCAAGTGGCGTCCGCCTTGAGTGCGCTGTTCTATCTCGGGGTATTCGCCACCACCAGTTTCTGGGGGTCATTCCTGGTGCTGGCTTTTATGAGTTTCTTCTGGAGCGCGTCCATGCCGCTGGTGGAGGCGACCACGCTCAGTTATTTGGGCAAGAATGCGGCGCATTACGGGCGCATCCGCTCCTGGGGCTCCATCGGCTTCATCCTGACGGTGGTGGGATTGGGTTTCGCCTTCGACTATGTCGCCATTGCCTGGCTGTTGTGGGCGGGATTGGTTTGCGAGCTCGGCATTCTGGTATTTGCGCGCCAGTTGCCCGCGACCGAAGTGCTTGCACATCACACCGACCACCAGCCTATCCGCCAGATCGTGCTGCAACCGCGCGTGCTGGCGTTGTTCGGCGCATGCTTCCTGATGTCGGTCGCGCATGGTCCGTACTACACCTTCTATTCCATCTATCTGGTCGAACACGGTTACTCCAAGAGCGCAGTAGGCGGGCTATGGGCTTTGGGCGTGATATGCGAGATCGGCGTGTTCTTCCTGATGCCTGCGCTGGCGCGACGCTTTGGGTTCACGCGCATCCTGCTGGTCAGCTTCGGCGCTGCTGTATTGCGTTTCCTGCTCATCGGATGGGCCGTGGATTGGGTGGTGCTGCTGTTGTTTGCGCAAATGTTGCATGCGCTCACCTTCGGTGCATACCACGCCAGTGCGCTGGGCTTGGTGCACCAGTTCTTTCAGGGGAAGCACCAATCCAGGGGGCAGGCCCTTTATGGCAGCATCTCCTATGGCGCGGGCGGCATGCTGGGCGGTTTGGCCAGCGGCCCGATCTGGCAGCACTGGGGTGCGAGCGCTTTGTACACATTCAGTGCGGGTGCGGCGCTGTTGGGGTTGCTATTGATGTGGTGGAAGCTGCGTAACATGGCGGTAAACAGCCATCAGCCCTGATCAAAGCGGCAGCGCAGTTTTGTCTACCACCCGGCGCAAGATAAAGCTGGAGTGCACGCCGGTGACGCCCTCGATACGGGTGATGCGGTTGAGCAGCAGTTCCTGGTAGGCATCCATGTCCCTGACCGCCACCTTGAGCTGGTAATCCGCATCCTGCCCCGTGATCAGCAGGCATTCCAGTACATCCGGGATTTCCACCACTTTCGCCTCGAAGTTGCCCAGACGTTCGGGCGTGTGCTTGTCCATCGAGATCAGGATCAGGGCCATCAACGACAGGCCAAGTTTCTTGGCGTCCAGCAGCGCGCGGTATCCGGTGATGAGTCCCGCTTCCTCCAGCGCGTGCAATCGGCGCAGGCAAGGCGAAGGCGTGAGGCTGATGCGGTCGGCCAAATCCTGGTTGCTGATGCGCCCATCCTCTTGCAATACCCGCAATATCTGTAAATCGTAGGGATCGAGTTGCATGATATTTCCTTAGATGTGAATTGCTTGGCATATGTATATAAATATATCGCAATTATGCGCAATATTGTTGCCAATAAGTCAATTTTTAGGGTGAATTACGCAAGCATCTGCCGTGGGCGTTTTATTAATATGTAACTCATTGAGTTCTTATCCAAATTACTTAAGGAGTGATCATCATGTTGCAACATCCCGAAACCAAATACAGGCCGTTTCCGCCAGTCGATCTTACAGACCGTCAATGGCCGAACCGCACCATCACCCAACCGCCGATCTGGATGAGTACCGATCTGCGCGACGGCAACCAGTCGCTGTTCGAGCCGATGAACGGCGAACGCAAGATGCGCATGTTCCGCATGCTCTGCGACATCGGCTTCAAGGAGATCGAAGTGGCGTTCCCTTCGGCGTCCGCCACCGATTTCAATTTCGTGCGCGAACTGATCGAGGGCGGCCACATTCCCGAGGATGTGACGATCGAAGTGCTGACCCAGGCGCGCGAGCACCTGATCCGGCGCACGATGGAATCGCTCCGGGGGGCGCGGCGTGCCATTGTGCACGTCTATAACCCGGTCTCGAAAACCTTCCGCGACGTCGTCTTCGGCATGAGCAAAGCGGAGGTCGTCGACATGGCCGTTTCAGCCGTGAAGCTGGTCAGGCAGTTGGCCGCAGAACAGCCGGAAACGGAGTGGGTACTGGAGTACAGCCCGGAAACGTTCACCGCTGCCGAACTCGATTTTTCCCTCGAGATCTGTGATGCCGTGACTGCGGCTTGGGGCGCGACGCCGTCCAACAAGGTGATCATCAATCTTCCCACTACCGTCGAGGTGGCCACGCCCAATGTCTATGCAGACCAGATCGAGTGGATGCACCGCCATCTTGCGCGGCGCGACAGCATCGTGCTCAGCCTGCATACGCATAACGACCGGGGTGCGGCCGTGGCGTCCGCCGAGCTTGGCTTGATGGCCGGCGCCGACCGCGTCGAGGGTTGCCTTTTCGGCAATGGGGAGCGCACCGGCAACGTGGATATCGTGACCCTGGCCTTGAATCTATATACGCAGGGCGTAGCCCCCGGCCTGGATTTTTCGGATATCAACGCTGTGGCGCGCACCGTCGAGCATTGCAACCAGTTGCCCATACATCCGCGCCATCCATATGTCGGGGATCTGGTGTTTACCGCCTTTTCCGGGTCGCACCAGGACGCGATCAAGAAGGGCTTTGCGGTCCAGCAGCCCGGCGAATTCTGGAATGTACCCTATCTTCCCGTCGACCCGAAGGATGTCGGGCGGAGCTACGATTCGGTGATCCGGGTGAACAGCCAGTCCGGCAAGGGCGGCATTGCCTACTTGCTGGAAACGGAGTACGGGATTGTCATGCCGCGTCGCTTGCAGGTCGAATTCTCCGGTGTCGTGCAAAAACATACCGACAGCCACGGCGGAGAGATCAGTGCTGTGGAGATATGGCAACTGTTCTCGACGACCTATCTGGAAACCTCGGAACCCGTGCGCTACAGGGAACATCATCTGTTCGAGCATGGCTCGGCACAAGGCATAAGGCTGAATGTGGAGATTCACGGTACGTCGCACTTGCTGACGGGCGAAGGAAATGGCCCCATCGATGCGGCTGTCCACGCCTTGCAAAGCGCCGGGTTCGGCGTTCAAGTCCGCAGCTATGAAGAGCGCTCAATGAGCGCAAGCAGTGAGGCGGGTGATGCGCGCGCATGCGCATTCATGGAGATCGCGAACATGGAGGGGGGTGCCGGGTGCTACGGCGTAGGGCTGGATTCCAATATTGTTACTGCTTCGATCAAGGCGCTGGTGAGCGGGATCAACCGGGCTGAGTCATCCCTGCAAAGATTGATCCAAAGGCAGGCAGCGTAACTTGTTGGACGAGAACCGAAGTTCAAGATCGGGGTGATCTTGGGCTTTCCGGGCGCAGCGCCCCGTGTTTTGGGCGATTGCCAGCCCGCAAGTATCTGTGACGGTATCGTCGCGGTTTGGGACGCCGCCGCCGCTGTGGCATAATTACCCGCTAAATCGAGGTGTGAAAATGAGCACAAAAACGTTATACGACAAACTCTGGGATTCTCACGTGGTACGGCAGGAAGCCGACGGCACCGCGTTGCTGTACATCGACCGTCATCTGGTGCATGAAGTGACCAGTCCGCAGGCATTTGAAGGCCTGAAACTGGCGCAGCGCAAGCTCTGGCGTACCTCGTCCATCCTGGCGGTGGCCGATCACAATGTGCCGACCACGAACCGTGCGGCGGGCATCGCCGACCCGGTGTCGCGTTTGCAGGTGGAGACGCTGGACGCCAATTGTGCCGAATTCAAGGTGACCGAATTCAAGATGAACGACGCGCGCCAGGGCATCGTGCATGTGATCGGGCCGGAGCAGGGTGCCACCTTGCCGGGCATGACGGTAGTATGCGGCGACTCGCACACCAGCACGCACGGCGCGTTCGCGGCGCTGGCCCACGGTATAGGCACTTCCGAGGTCGAGCATGTGATGGCGACGCAGTGCCTGGTGGCGAAAAAATCGAAGGCCATGCTGGTCAAGGTGGAGGGCGCTCTGGGCAAAGGGGTGACCGCCAAAGATATCGCACTCGCCGTGATCGGCAAGATCGGCACCGCAGGTGGTACCGGCTATGCCATTGAATTCGCGGGCAGCGCGATCCGTGCCTTGAGCATGGAAGGGCGCATGACCTTGTGCAATATGGCGATTGAAGCCGGTGCGCGCGCGGGCATGGTGGCGGCGGATGAAACGACTTTCGCCTACATCAAGGGTCGTCCGTTCGCGCCGCAGGGCGAGCAATGGGACAAGGCGGTGGCGTATTGGCGCACTTTGCATTCCGAGGCAGGCGCACAGTTCGATGCGGTGGTGGAACTGAATGCGGCCGGCATACGTCCGCAGGTGACCTGGGGAACGTCGCCCGAGATGGTGACGTCCATCGACGGGCGCGTGCCGGACCCGGCATCCGCTCCGGACGCGGTGAAGCGCAGCGACTGGGAGCGTGCGCTGGCCTACATGGATCTCAAAGCCAACACGCCGATCGGCGAGATCAGGATCGACAAGGTGTTCATCGGCTCGTGCACGAACGGCCGCATCGAGGATATGCGCGCAGCGGCAGCCGTGGCCAAGGGCAGGAAAGTCGCCGCGAATGTGAAGCTGGCGATGGTGGTGCCCGGTTCCGGCCTGGTGAAGGCGCAAGCGGAAAAAGAGGGGCTGGACAAGGTGTTCATCGAGGCCGGCTTCGAATGGCGCGATCCGGGTTGCTCGATGTGCCTGGCGATGAACGATGACCGTCTTTCGCCGGGCGAACGTTGCGCGGCAACTTCCAATCGCAATTTCGAAGGCCGTCAGGGGCAGGGTGGTCGTACACACCTGGTCAGCCCGGCGATGGCTGCAGCAGCGGCGATCGCAGGACATTTCATTGATGTAAGCAAGGAGTGAATCATGAAACGAATATTCATTTTGCTGGCGTTGTTGATGACGGTGCAGCTTGCACAAGCCGAAGAGGAAAAGAGTCTGCCCAAGAAGATCGGCGATGGCGTGAAAAAAGGCGGCGAAGCCGCCGGACGCGGCATCGAGAAGGGGGCTGACGCTACGGTTAAAGGGCTCAAAAAGGCCGGAGAATGGGTCGGCAAGAAGATGGAACAGGGCGGCGAAAAGTTGAAGAAAGAGAGCAAGTGATGCGTAAATTCGAGTTGCTCGATGGTTTGGTCGCGCCTTTGGACAGGGCCAACGTGGATACCGATGCGATCATCCCGAAACAGTTCCTGAAGTCGATCAAGCGCAGCGGTTTCGGCCCGAACGCGTTCGACGAATGGCGCTACCTCGACCACGGGGAGCCCGGCATGGACAACAGCGAGCGCCCGTTGAACAAGGACTTCGTGCTGAACCAGCCGCGCTACCAGGGCGCGCAGATATTGCTGGCACGCGAGAACTTCGGTTGCGGCAGTTCGCGCGAGCATGCGCCGTGGGCGCTGGAAGATTACGGCTTCCGCGTCATCATCGCGCCGAGTTATGCCGACATTTTCTTTCACAACTGTTTCAAGAACGGCCTGTTGCCGATCAAGCTTGAGGCGGCAAAAGTCGATGCCTTATTCAAGGCGGTCGAGGCCAACGCCGGATACAGATTGAAGGTCGATCTGGAACGGCAGGACATCACGACGCCGGACGGCACGGTATACAAGTTCGAGGTGGATGCGTTCCGCAAGCATTGCCTGTTGAATGGTCTGGACGATATCGGGCTCACCTTGCAGCATGTGGAAGACATCAGGGCTTATGAAACGAAACACCGCGCGGCGCAGCCATGGCTGTATGCGTAATTTTCCGGGGATAACCAAATGAAGATAGCAGTATTGCCGGGTGACGGCATCGGGCCCGAGATCGTCGCCCAGGCGGTCAGGGTATTGGAAGCATTGCGCAGTGACGGACTGAAGATCGAGATGGAATACGCGCCTATCGGCGGCGCCGGCTACGATGCGGCGAAAGACCCGTTGCCGGAAGCGACGCTGGATCTGGCGAAAGCTTCCGACGCGGTGCTGCTCGGTGCCGTGGGCGGCTACCAGTACGACAATCTGCCGCGCCCGCAGCGTCCCGAACAGGGCTTGCTGCGCATCCGCAAGGGGCTGGGGCTGTTCGCCAACTTGCGTCCGGCGATGGTGTATCCCGAGCTGGTGAGCGCGTCGACGCTGCGCCCGGATATCGTGTCCGGCCTGGATATCATGATCCTGCGCGAACTGACGGGCGATATCTACTTCGGTCAGCCGCGCGGCATCCGCACGCTGGACAATGGCGAACGCCAGGGTTTTGATACCATGCTCTACAGCGAATCGGAGATCCGTCGCGTGGCGCATGTCGGCTTCCGGATCGCGATGAAGCGCAACAAAAAACTGTGCTCGGTGGACAAGGCCAATGTGCTGGATACCAGCATGTTCTGGCGCGAGATCGTGACCGAAGTGGCGAAGGAATATCCGCAAGTCGCCACTTCGCATATGTATGTCGACAACGCCGCGATGCAGCTGGTGCGTGCGCCCAAGCAGTTCGACGTGATCCTGACCGGCAACATCTTCGGCGACATCCTGTCGGACGAGGCGTCGATGCTGACCGGTTCCATCGGCATGCTGCCGTCGGCGTCGCTGGATTCGAACAACAAGGGGCTGTACGAACCTTGCCACGGTTCTGCGCCTGACATCGCCGGAAAGGATATCGCCAACCCGCTGGCGACGATCCTGTCGGTGGCGATGATGATGCAATATACGTTTGCCCGTGCGGATGTGGCTCAGCGCATCGAGGCGGCGGTGCGCAAGGTGTTGCAGCAAGGCCTGCGCACCGGCGACATTTATGAAGAAGGCATGAAGAAAGTCGGTTGCAAGGCGATGGGTGATGCGGTTGTCGCAGCCCTGTGATTAATTGAGTAGGGAGAAGAGGATCGGGAGAAGGGTAAAGGCGGTGCAGCAGTATTCACCCTTCTCCCTTGCCCCTTGAGCACCGCAGGTGCGATCCCTTCCCGGTTTAACGAAGGAAAAGAAATGAAAGTAGGACTGATCGGTTGGCGCGGCATGGTGGGTTCGGTACTCATGCAACGCATGCGCGAAGAGAAGGACTTTGAGCTGTTTGAATCGGTGTTCTTCACCACTTCGAATGCGGGCGGTGTAGCGCCTGCCGAAGGCCGCGGCGTGCCATTGAAGGATGCGCATGACCTGAACGAACTGAAGGCGATGGACGCCATCATCTCCTGCCAGGGCGGCGATTACACCACCGAGATATTTCCCAAGCTGCGTGCTGTAGGTTGGCAAGGCTACTGGATCGATGCAGCTTCCACGCTGCGTATGGAAGATCACGCGGTCATCATCCTCGATCCGGTGAATCTCGACCTGATCAGGAAATCTCTGGCGAATGGCGGCAAGAATTTCATCGGCGGCAACTGTACCAACAGCATCCTGTTGATGGGTCTTGGCGGCTTGTTCCATGCAGGTCTGGTGGAGTGGGTATCGTCCATGACGTATCAGGCAGCCAGCGGCGCGGGTGCCCAGAACATGCGCGAACTGCTGAACCAGATGGGGGTGGCCTACAACTCGGTGGCGGATCTGCTGGCCGATCCGAAGTCGGCCATTCTGGACATCGACCGCCGTCTGGCGGAGACGTTGCGCTCGGACAAGATGCCAACCGAACATTTTGGTGCACCGCTCGCGGGCAGTCTGATCCCCTGGATCGACAAACAGCTCGACAACGGCCAGTCCAAGGAAGAATGGAAGGGCTGTGCCGAGGTCAACAAAATACTGGGAACGAACCGGCGTATTCCGGTGGATGGCTTGTGCGTTCGTATCGGAGCGATGCGCTGTCATAGTCTGGCGTTGACGCTGAAGCTGAAGAAAGATGTTCCGTTGAACGAAATTGAAGCGCTCATCAAGGGGGGCAATCCGTGGGTCAAGTTCGTACCGAACCAGCGCGAAATCTCGGTGCGTGAACTGACCCCGGTTGCCGTGACCGGCAAGCTGGACGTGGCTGTCGGGCGCGTACGCAAGATGGAGTTGGGGCCGGAATATGTAAGCGCATTCGTTTGCGGAGACCAATTGCTTTGGGGCGCAGCGGAACCGTTGCGCCGCATGCTCAGAATTTTGTTGGGCAAGTAGTTAGGGTAAGGTAAATCCGGTTTTTTACTGGTGGTTAACGCACGAACTTAAGGGAAAAGTGAGCTTGCATCACTAACCCTATGATGTTAATCTGAATAACGTCTGGGACAACAAATAGGGTGGCGGCGTGCTGAAATCAATTCTAAAAGCGTCAGTTTATATAGCCTGCTTGGCTGGGTCTGGTATCGTCTACGCGGCGGGATTAGGCGGGATTAATGTTACTTCTGCACTGGGGCAGCCTCTGAAAGCAGAGATCGAAGTAGTTTCCGTCGACAAGGCTGACAAATCCAGCATCAAAGCCAAATTGGCTTCAGCAGAAGCCTATAAGAACGCGGGCGTCGACTTTCCTTACAATGTCCCAAAAATCAAGTTCCAGGTTGAAGAGCGTGCCAACGGTGACTCCTATATCAAGGTGACGACTGCCCAGCCAGTGAACGATCCATTTGTCACGCTAATGGTCGAGTTGACTTGGTCCTCGGGAAAATTGTTGCGTGAATACACTTTCCTTCTTGACCCGGTCGATTACAAACCGGAGCAACCCAAGGCGGAAGAAGTCAAACCTATCGAGCC
Source organism: Sideroxydans sp. CL21 (assembly GCF_902459525.1). Classification (NCBI taxonomy): domain Bacteria; kingdom Pseudomonadati; phylum Pseudomonadota; class Betaproteobacteria; order Nitrosomonadales; family Gallionellaceae; genus Sideroxydans; species Sideroxydans sp. CL21. Next base: position 2,354,257 of record NZ_LR699166.1, on the reverse strand, counting down.
GGTTTTGGCAGTACCTGCCGCTGTTCCCCCCGCGCCTGTTGCTGCGAGCGAACCTGTTGTTGCTCCTGTTGTTGCAGCTTCCGAGCCTGTTGAAGCCCAGCCTGTTGAAGCTCAGCCCGTGGTGGAAACACCTGTTGCCGCTGGAAACCCAGTTGTTGCACCTGCCGCGGAAAGTGCAGTTGCTGCAGCACCGGCTGAAGCTGCGCCAGCCGAGCAAGAGTTGGCGCAGGCGAGTGCTCCGGTCGCGGTGGCGCCCATTGAGACGACACCAATCAAGCAGGATGCTCTAAGCAAGGAAGAGTCGCTGGCGGAAGCCGCACCTGCTACGGCACCCGAACAAATTGTCGTTATGCGCGGTGACACACTTGCCAAAATTGCAGCACAAATCAAGCCTGACAATGTCAGTCTGGAGCGTATGCTCGTCGCGCTGTATCGTGAAAACGCCGGTGTGTTCGATGCACACAACATGAACCGGATCAGGGCCGGAAAGATACTGAATATCCCGCAAAACGACGCTGTCCAGAAGATGCCGCAGGCTGATGCGGTAGAAGAAATACGCGTACAAGCAGCGGATTGGAATGCATACCGTCAAAAACTGGCTGCAGCCCGCACGGCGCGAACAGAGAGTGCAGGTAAACAAGAGGCGGCGGGCAAGATCAGCACGGCAGTAACCGATAAATCGGCTTCAACGAAGGAGCCGGCCAAAGAAGTGCTGAAGCTTTCCAAGGGCGAAGCACCGAATGACAAGGCTGTCGGAGCGGGAAAATCCACTGCCCAAGAGAAGGCCATCGCCAAGGAAGAGGAAGCTATTGCCAAGAGCAAGGCTTTGAAAGAAGCGCAAGAACGTACCGCGATCCTGGAAAAGAACGTACAGGACATGAAAAAGCTGGCAGAGTTGAAAAAGGAATCCGCATCGGTACCTGCATCGGAACCGGTCAGCTCGGTCACGATGAATACAGCCTCTGTCCCGAAACCGGCAAGCAGTGCGATTGCGGCCAAGCCCAGAATTGTGGTTCCTCCGAAGGTTGTTGAACAACCATCCCTGATTGATGAAGTGATGGAAGAGCCGCTCTATCTTGCGGCCGGTGCAGCGTTACTGCTGGCTTTGGGTGGACTGGGCTTCGTAGTGGCGCGTCGCCGCAAACAGGGTGGCAGCAAGAATAAAGCGCCAGCAAAGAAGAAAGATCAAGACGAAGGAAGTACAACCGGGCGTATCGCGGCTCCGGTCTCGCCTTCCCCGGACACCGGTGATTTCACTGCCGCTGCCCAAACAGCTGCTGTAGCCGCAAGTTCCGATTCGGAAGAGGTTGACCCCATTGGCGAAGCCGATCTGTTTCTGACTTTCGGACGCGATGCTCAGGCTGAAGAAGTTCTTAAAGAAGCACTGAAAAAGAATCCGAACAATATTCCGGTGAAGCTCAAACTGCTTTCCATTTATTCGACGCGCAAGGACACTAATTCTTTCTATAGTTACGCACGCGAGATCAAAGAGTCCGGCGATGAGTCTGCATGGAGTCAGGCTGTTTCGATGGGACGGGAGCTGGATCCAAGCAATCCGTTCTATGGTGGTGACGCCAGTGCAGCACCTGCCGCCGAGAAGAAAATTGAGGCGGTTGCGCCAACGGTGGACTTCGATCTGGGTTTCGGTGCAGCGGCACCTGCTGCATCCGCGTTCGCCAATCAAAACACGATAGTGCTCGAAGCGCCGACATCGCAAGAGACGACCGCCATCATGTCGTCGGATGTTTTGCACAGCGCTACTCAATCAACGCCAATGGATTTTGACATCACCGGAACTAATCCGGGCTTCCCTGCGATGAAGCCTGCGGGAGGAGCGCATGAGGATACGACGGCGCTGAGTATGGATGATCTGGTGTTCGATGTGACCGCGACCCACCCTAGGGTGCCGGTTTCCGCAACGCCTGCACCGACCGCGCCGTCGAAAGATGAGGGGCTCGCATTTACGCTCGATTTCCCGTTGGAAAGTCCGGTGAAAACAGTCGCGCCTGCTCCTGATCTGGGTTTGGGTGAGATCAGTTTGAACATGGACAACCTGAGGACCCCTTCGGGGGCTGGAGTTGCTGAGCCGAAGAACGAACATTGGCAGGAAGTTGCCACCAAGCTCGATCTGGCCAAGGCATACCAGGAAATGGGCGATGCAGCCGGTGCGCGCGAAATTTTGGAAGAGGTGTTACGCGATGGCGACGATCAGCAGCGTGAGTCCGCGCAAACTCTGATGCAGCAGTTGTAATTTGCCGGAGTTAATTGAACGGCAGCCTCACGGCTGCCGTTTTCATTTGAACGATATGAAACTCATTCCACATCCCGCTGTTCAGATACTTGTCTGGGTGTTGCTTGCCTTGCTGGCGCAACGCTTGCAGCCCATGGCTTTGCTGGCACTGAGCACTGTATTGTTCGGATTGGCATTGAAACTTTGCGCCAAGCAATTGCTGAGTCTGCTCCGGCGCACACGCTGGATATTGTTCTCCCTGTTGTTGATATACGCCTTTACGACACCGGGCGCCGCCGTGTGGGGGAAACTTGGTGCTATTTCACCAACCTGGGAAGGCCTGCAGGACGGAATGTTGCAACTGGGCCGCTTGTTGAGCGTGCTGTCAGGGCTGGCGATCCTGCTGGAGCTGTTGCCGCAGTCACTGCTCATCAGTGGTCTTTACACTCTGGCATATCCGCTACGCTGGTTAGGCCTGTCGCGTGAACGCATCGCCGTGCGTTTGGCGCTGACGCTGGAATATGCCGAATCGACCATGCGCGATACGGCGAGCGATTGGCGCTTTACCATCCGGGCTGCCATGCAGCCAGCGACAAGCGGAGCAGAGCATATCGAATTGCAATTGCATCCGTTTCGCATTGTCGATGCCTTGATACTGGTATTGGGTGGGGCAGTATTGGCGGGAGTGTGGCGATGAGGATCGCGCTCGGCGTGGAATACGACGGCAGTGCTTACAACGGATGGCAGAGCCAACCCGATGTGCCGAACGTGCAGCTTGCGTTGCAAGCGGCGCTGGGTGAAATTGCGGGCGCAAACATCGCCATCCTTGCTGCGGGACGCACCGATACCGGTGTGCATGCGCTGGAGCAGGTCGTGCATTTCGATACGGACGCTAGCAGGCCGCTCAGTGCATGGGTGCGCGGAACAAATGCACTGCTGCCGCAGGATATTGCCGTGTTATGGGCGCATCCCGTTGCGGATGAATTCCATGCGCGTTTTTCTGCGCAGGCACGCAGCTATCAGTATGTGCTTGTCAACCGTCCTTCGCGCAGTGCGGTACATCACGGCAAGGTGGGTTGGTTTCACGCGCCGCTGGATGTTGAAGCGATGCAGTCCGCCGCGCAATTCCTGCTGGGCGAGCACGACTTCAGCGCTTTCCGTTCCTCGCAATGCCAGGCCAAGACCCCTGTGAAGAACCTGGTTCAGCTCGATATCCGGCAGCAGGGCGACACGATCATTTTCGATCTGACGGCCAATGCCTTCCTGCATCATATGGTGCGCAACATTCTTGGTTGTCTGTTGTATGTAGGAAAGGGCAAATACCCTCCGCAGTGGGTGCGCGAGGTGCTGGTAGGGCGCGACCGCAAGTTCGCGGCGCCGACCTTTGCCCCGGATGGCCTTTATTTGCGTCACATCACCTACGATGCGAAGTGGGGCCTGCCTCAAGGTACAATGCCATCTTGATTTTGAGTTGAAGCATTCAAATGAACCGAAACACCAGAACACGGATAAAAATCTGCGGCATCACGCGCGGGCAGGACGCATTGGCCGCGGTCAGCAATGGTGCGGATGCGCTCGGTCTGGTGTTCTATGAGAAAAGTCCGCGCCACGTCAGCTTGCAGCAAGCGGCGCAACTTGCGCGTGCCATTCCCCCCTTCGTCACTATGGTTGGATTGTTCGTCAATCCAGCCGTTGAATATGTGCGCGAAATCCTGGCACAGATTCCGCTGGATATGCTGCAATTCCACGGTGAAGAAGAACCCGAGTTCTGTGCGCAGTTCGGCAAGCCCTATCTCAAGGCGATCCGGGTCAGGAACGGGGTGGATTTGATACAATGCGCGGCTCGTTACTCCGCTGCGCGGGGATTGTTGCTCGATGCCTTCATCGAGGGGGTGCAGGGTGGCACCGGCGAGTCGTTCGACTGGACGCTCATTCCGCAAGGTCTGCCGTTGCCGGTGATCCTGTCCGGCGGTTTGCATACGGGCAATGTTGCAGCAGCGATCACGCAAGTGCGGCCTTACGCGGTGGATGTATCCAGCGGCGTGGAGGCTGCAAAAGGAATCAAGGACGCGGCGAAGATCGCCGCGTTCATCAATGAGGTCAAACGAGCAGATGTATAACTATCCAGACAGCACGGGGCACTTTGGCCAATTCGGCGGTATCTATATGGCCGAGACGCTTATTCCGGCCGTGGAAGAATTGAGCCAGCAGTATCTGCGTTTTCGCGACGATCCCGAATTCAAGGCCGAATTCGCCTACGAACTGAAACATTACGTCGGCCGTCCGAGTCCGATCTATCATGCCAAGCGTTTGTCCGAGAGCCTGGGCGGTGCGCAGATATACCTGAAGCGCGAAGACCTGAACCATACCGGCGCGCACAAGATCAACAACGCCATCGGCCAGGCCTTGCTGGCCAAGCGCATGGGCAAGAAGCGCGTGATCGCGGAAACCGGTGCGGGCATGCACGGCGTGGCGACAGCGACGGTGGCAGCACGCTTCGGCATGGAATGCATCGTCTACATGGGGGCGGAGGACATCCAGCGCCAGGCGCCCAATGTGTTCCGCATGAAGCTGCTGGGCGCAACAGTGGTGCCGGTGGAGAGCGGCTCGAAGACGCTCAAGGATGCGTGCAACGAAGCGATCCGCGACTGGGTCACCAACGTTGAAAGCACGTTCTACATCTTCGGCACGGCGGCGGGCCCGCATCCGTACCCGATGATGGTGCGCGACTTCCAGTGCGTGATCGGCAACGAAGCCAAGGTGCAGATGCCGGAAATGATCGGACGCCAGCCGGATGCGGTGATCGCCTGCGTCGGCGGCGGCTCCAACGCCATCGGCCTGTTCTATCCCTACATCGAGGAAAAGAGCGTGCAGATCATCGGCGTGGAAGCGGGTGGTCACGGTATCGCCAGCGGACAGCATGCCGCGCCGCTTACCGCGAACGCCAAGGTGGGTGTGCTGCACGGCAACAAGGTGTACCTGATGCAGGACGAGAACGGCCAGATCATCGAGACGCACTCCATCTCTGCCGGTCTGGATTATCCCGGCGTCGGTCCCGAGCATTGCCTGTTGAAGGATCAGGGTCGTGCGCAATATGTTGCGATCAACGACGACGAGGCACTGGCCGCGTTCGATGCGCTGTGCCGTTTCGAAGGCATCATCCCCGCGCTGGAATCCAGCCATGCCTTGGCGTATGCGATGAAATTGGCGCCGACTTTGGCCAAAGACAAAGTGTTGCTGGTGAATCTCTCCGGCCGAGGCGACAAGGATATGAACACCGTGGCTCGTATCAAAGGAATCACGCTATGAGTCGCATCGACACAACCTTCGCCAAACTCAAACAGCAGCAGCGCAAAGCGCTCATCCCCTTTATTACCGCAGGTGATCCGTCGCAGCAACTCACCGTGCCGCTGATGCATGGGTTGGTGGCGGCAGGTGCGGATGTGCTTGAACTGGGTGTTCCATTCTCCGATCCGATGGCGGACGGCCCGGTGATCCAGCGTGCTTCCGAACGTGCACTCAAACACGGCATGTCGCTGCGCGGCGTACTGTCGATGGTGGCGGAATTTCGCAAACAGGATACGACCACCCCGGTGGTGTTGATGGGTTACGGCAACCCGATCGAGGCGATGGGGTGGGAAGCATTCGCCCGGCGTTGCGCGGAAGTCGGCGTGGACGGCGTGCTGACCGTGGATTTTCCGCCGGAAGAAAGCCACGAAGCGTTCGAGCATCTGCAACGCCACAACATCGCGCCCATTTTCCTGCTGGCGCCGACCACCAACGAGGCACGCATAGCCCAAGTCGCCAAGCTGGCGCGCGGTTATGTGTATTACGTTTCGCTCAAGGGCGTGACCGGTGCGGGCAACCTTGACCTGTCGGCCATCGAGCAAAAAATCCCGCAACTGCGCAAACACATCAAACTGCCCATCGGCGTCGGCTTCGGCATCCGCGATGCGGCGACAGCCAGGGCTGTATCCAAATTGTGCGATGGCGTGGTGGTGGGCAGCCGCATCGTGCAGGAAGTCGAAAATTCGACCGCACAAAATGTAGTCGCCAATGTGGGCAAATTGGTGAAAGAATTGCGTCTAGCAATCGATCAATAAGAGGAGAGCAACATGAGCTGGTTTCAAAAACTGTTACCCCCCAAGATCAAGCGCCGCGAAAGTGCAGACATCAAAAAGAGCGTGCCTGACGGCTTGTGGCACAAATGCCCGTCCTGCCAGGCCGTGCTGTATCACGCCGACCTGGAAAAGAACCATAGTGTCTGCCCCAAGTGCAATCACCATCACCGCATCACCGCGCGCACTCGTCTGGATTGGCTGCTGGATAACGAAGGCCGATTCGAGATCGGCGCCGAAGTGTTGTCGGTCGATACGCTGAAATTCAAGGACCAGAAAAAATACAGCGACCGTCTGGTCGAGGCGAGAAAGAAGACCGATGAGGACGATGCCTTGATCGTGCTGCAGGGCAGTATCCATGCCCTGCCTGTCGTGGCCGCCTCATTCGAGTTCGATTTCATGGGCGGTTCGATGGGCTCCGTCGTCGGCGAACGTTTCGTGCGCGGCGTGCAGGTTGCGCTGGAACAGCAATGCCCCTTCATTTGTTTTTCAGCCAGCGGCGGCGCGCGCATGCAGGAAGGACTGCTGTCATTGATGCAGATGGCCAAGACCAGCGCTGCGCTCACGCAATTGAGCGAAGCCAGATTGCCCTTCATTTCCGTGTTGACCGATCCCACCATGGGCGGTGTCTCGGCCAGTTTTGCTTTTCTCGGTGACGTGGTTATTGCCGAGCCCGGTGCGCTGATCGGTTTCGCCGGTGCGCGCGTGATCCAGCAGACTGTGCGCGAGACCCTGCCGGACGGTTTCCAGCGCGCAGAGTTTTTGCTGGAGCACGGTGCCATCGACATGATCGTGGACAGGCGCCAGATGCGCGACCAGTTGGCGACGCTGATCACTTTGCTGACCAAGCAGGATGCGGTAGCGAAGCTGGAGGCGGCTTAACACTGATGCTTTACTACGTGCTCAAGGTAGGGATTTCCGCATTCGTCATCGTGGCGATAGCGGAGATCGCCAAACGGAGTACCGGCTTCGCCGCCTTGTTTGCTGCAATACCGCTCACTTCCTTGCTGGCGTTCATGTGGATGCACGTCGAGGGCGCTGAATCCGCACGTATTGCCGAGCTGTCCAGCCAGATATTCTGGCTGGTATTGCCATCCCTGATCCTGTTTCTGCTGCTTCCGATACTGCTCAGGCAAGGACTGAACTTCTGGTTAAGTCTCGCGATTTCCGTTGCGGTTACCGCAGCTTGTTACCTGGCGATGCTGCCCTTGTTGCGCAAGTTCGGCGTGCAGTTGTAATCGCGAAACACAGAATGCCCAATACCCTGGCTGACTGGCTGACCTACCTCGAATCCCTGCATCCAAAAACCATCGCGCTCGGTCTGGAGCGCGTGGCGCAAGTCAAACAGCGGCTGAATCTCCAACCTGATTTTCCGGTCATTGTCGTAGGCGGTACCAACGGCAAGGGTTCGGTATGCGCCATGCTGGAATCCATTCTTCACGCTGCAGGCTACAAGGTTGGCTGCTATACCTCGCCGCATCTTTTGGATTACAACGAACGGGTGCGCATCGCCAAACAGCCGGTGAGCGATGCGGAACTGTGTGCTTCGTTTGTCCAGATCGAGCAGGTGCGCTGTGATATACCCTTGACCTACTTTGAGTTTGGCACGCTGGCCGCGATGCAATGCTTCATCGCGCATCGGGTGGACGTTGCCATCCTCGAAGTCGGGCTGGGAGGCCGGTTGGATGCGGTGAACGTATTCGATGCGGATTGCGCGGTGGTGGCCAGTGTAGATATCGATCATGTCGATTATCTGGGAGACACACGAGAAAAGATTGCGTTCGAAAAGGCTGGCATCTTCCGCCGGGGGCGGGTGGCGATCTGTGCAGACAGCGATGTGCCGCAGGCGATACGCACGCAGACACAGCAGGTGGGTGCGGAGCTGTGGTGCATCGGGAGCGAATTCGGGTTTGCCAGGCATGAAGGGCAATGGGATTACCGCAGCAAAATCGGCTCGCGCAGTGCCATGCCTTATCCGGCCTTGCGCGGTGCATTTCAGTTGAACAATGCCAGTGCTGCATTGGCAGCGCTGGACGCCCTCAAAGGCAAATTGCCGGTGAATATGGGTGTCGTGCGGCGCGGGCTGGTTGAGGTCGAGCTTGCCGGGCGTTTCCAGTTTGTGCCGGGCAAGCCGCAGTTGATCCTGGATGTCGCACACAACCCGCACGCGGCGCGTTCGCTGGCACAGAATCTTGCCAATCTTCCGCCCGCGAAGACCTTCGCCGTATTTGCCATGCTCAAGGACAAGGACATGGACGGGGTGGTGCGGGCGCTGGATGCGCAGATCGACGTCTGGCTGGTCGCCGGGATCGATGCACCGCGTGGCGCGACGGTCGCCGAACTGGCGCAGGTGCTGCACAATGCGCAGGTTCAAGGTGAGGTTAAACCCTGCGCATCCATCGCCGATGCTCTGCATGAGGCCAGCAATCGGGCCGGCGAAAATGATAGAATCACGGCCTTCGGATCATTCTATACGGTGGCGGAAGTGATGCGGGCGCGCGGGATGCGCGGCGGCTGACCTTTCAGGCATAGCGCAATGGCAAAACAGACGACGGAAGAAGAATTCAATTTGAGGCGGCAGACGAGACGCCGCTTGATCGGTGCAGTGGCGCTGGTTTTGCTGGTGGTGGTTTTGCTGCCGGTGGTGTTCGACAGCGAGCCCGCACCCAAGGCGGGCAACGACATCGAATTGCGCATTCCGAACAAAGACAGCGCAGGCGATTTCCAGCCCAAGATCAACTTGCCGGAATTGGACAAGATGGCTTCTGCAGTAGCTGCGACCTCCGACGCGGCAAGTGCACCGGTAGTTGCCTCTGCACCCGTAGCCACTTCTGCGCCTGTTGCGGCAATTGTGCTTTCCCCGGTTGCAAAGCCTGTTGCGCCAGCTCAGGCGGTGAGCAAACCCAAGCAGGATGTAAAGTCCAAGCCTGAATCCAAGCCCAAAGTCGAGAGCAAGCACGCCGCACAGGCAGTGCCGAAGACGGGCTGGGTATTGCAAGCCGGTGCCTTCGCCAATGCGGATACCGCCAGGATCTTGCAAGCCAAGCTGAGCAAACAGGGTTATCACGCTTACACAGAGAAAGCGGGCGGCGTCGTACGCGTGCGTATAGGCAGTTACCCGACACGCGAAGCCGCAGAAAAGATCAAGAGCAAACTTGAAAAACAGGGCACACATTCCAATGTGCTCAACCTCGAATAGGTTAGTTTGTGACTTCGTTTGATTACGCGGTCATTGCGATCATCCTGTTGTCCGCATTGGTGGGCTGGTGGCGCGGTTTCATGTATGAGCTGTTCTCGCTGATCGGCTGGGTCGCAGCCTACATTGTGGCGCGAACCTTTTCGGCACAGGCGTTACCGTATGTACCCCTGGCGGTGGGCGAGCAGAACATCCGCTCGGCGGCGGCATTTGCGGCCCTGTTTATCGCAACGCTGATCGTGGCTGCGTTGTTCGCCTGGTTTCTGGCGCGGCTCGCGAAGTTCGCCGGCCTGTCCGGGATGGATGGCAAGTTCGGTGCGATATTCGGCATGTTGCGCGGCGGTCTGGTGGTGATCGCGCTGGTGTGGCTGGGCGGGTTGACCGATCTGCCGCAGTTGCCGTTCTGGCGCAATGCCTTGTCGAGCAAGCCGTTGCAGGAAGCGGCCCTGTATGCCAAAGATTATTTGCCGGAAGATGCGGCGCGGAAATAGACTGATCAATTTCAACTGGGAAGCATAAACGTATATGTGTGGGATTCTAGGTGTCGTTTCGCAAAGTCCGGTCAATCAATTGCTGTATGACGGGCTGCAAGTGTTGCAACATCGCGGGCAGGATGCGGCAGGCATTGCCACGCTGGAGCGCAATACCTTCCATTTGCATAAAGGCAACGGGCTTGCACACGATGTGTTCCGCACCCGCAACATGCGCGCGCTGACCGGCAATGCCGGCATCGCCCATGTGCGATATCCGACGGCAGGCTCCGCTGTCGATCACAACGAGGCGCAACCGTTCTACGTGAACTCGCCGTTCGGCGTGGTGCTCGGGCACAACGGCAACCTCACCAACACGGCGCAGCTACAAAAGGAATTGTTTCTCGATGACATGCGCCATGTGAACACAAACTCGGATTCGGAAGTGCTGCTCAATGTGCTGGCACACGAACTGCAAGCGAATGCGACGAACTTTCGTCTCGATCCAAAGATCATTTTTGCTGCGGTTGCCGCCGTGCATCGCCGCTGTCGCGGCGCATATGCGGTGGTAGCGATGATCTCGGGTTACGGTTTGCTGGCATTCCGCGATACACACGGCATCCGGCCGCTGGTGGTGGGCTCGGCCAATACGGATAAAGGTGTTGATTATCTGGTGGCGTCCGAAAGCGTCGCGCTGGATACGCTGGGCTTCAAGTTCTTGCGCGACATCGCGCCGGGAGAAGCGGTGTTCATCGATCTCGACGGCAACTTCCACAGCCAGCAGTGTGCCCAGCATGCGGAACTGAATCCCTGCATCTTCGAGTATGTCTATTTCGCACGCCCCGATTCGATGATCGACGGCATCTCGGTGTACGAGACGCGCCTGAACATGGGTGAATACCTGGCGGAAAAGCTTCTGCGCGAATGGCCGGATCACGACATCGACGTGGTGATTCCCATCCCCGATTCCAGCCGCCCCAGTGCGCTGCAATTGGCCAACCATCTCGGCATCCCGTTCCGCGAAGGGTTCGTGAAGAACCGCTACATCGGCCGCACCTTCATCATGCCGGGTCAGGCGATGCGCAAGAAATCAGTGCGCCAGAAGCTCAATGCCATCAGCGTCGAATTCAAGGGCAAGAACGTGCTGCTGGTGGACGATTCCATCGTGCGCGGCACCACCAGCCGCGAGATCGTGCAAATGGCGCGCGATGCCGGGGCGCGCAAAGTGTATTTCGCGTCCGCCGCACCACCCGTGAAATTCCCCAACGTTTACGGCATCGACATGCCCAGCCGCAAGGAACTCATCGCCACCGGCCGCACCGACGAAGAGATCTGCCGCGAGATCAGCGCCGACCGCATTATCTACCAGGATCTCGACGACCTGAAGGCGGCGGTGCAGAAGTGCAACCCGAATATCACCAAATTCGACTGCTCCTGTTTCGACGGCGAATACATCACCGGCGACATCACGGCCGACTATCTGGATCGTGTCGAAGCCGCGCGTGCGGGCGGCAAAGCGAACAAGACCCTGGAAGAGGACCAGCTGGAACTGGATTTGGTGATGAGCGCGAGCTCAATGTGATGCGTTGACAATTCGCGGCGGAGGGTGTTACTTTCTGTCTGCGCCGATTTGAGGAACAGCTTGCGGGCGCGTTACAAATACTGCTAAAGCGAGGGAAACCCGGTTTAGCGCTAAGCTTTCCGGGTTTTTTATTGGCGGCACTGTCGGCGTGGACAGGCCGCAAGGACGAAGAACATGACCGAATCATACCAACCGGAAACGCTGGCGCTGCGCGCGGGCAGCGTGCACAGCCAGTTCCATGAGCACAGCGAGGCGCTGTTCCTGACTTCCAGCTTTACCTTCGACAGCGCGGAACAGGCAGCAAAACGCTTCATCGGCGAGGAGCCGGGCAACATCTACTCGCGTTTTACCAATCCCACTGTCACCATGTTCGAGGAGCGACTGGCCGCGCTGGAAGGTGCAGAGCAATGCGTGGCGACGTCATCCGGCATGTCCGCCATCCTGTCCGCCTGCATGGGCTTGCTCAAGGCAGGCGACCATGTGGTTGCGTCGCAGAGCATCTTCGGTTCGACGGTGAACCTGTTCAACAACGTACTGAAAAAATTCGGGGTGGAAACGACTTTCGTTTCCGCCACCGATGTCGGGCAATGGCAGGCAGCGGTGCGCACGAATACCAAGCTGTTCTTTCTGGAGACGCCGTCCAATCCGCTGACCGAGATTTCCGATATCGCGGCGATTGCTGCGGTGGCGAAATCCTGCGGCGCGCTGCTGGCAGTGGACAACTGTTTCTGCACGCCCATCTTGCAAAAGCCGCTGGAGCTGGGGGCGGACATCGTGATCCATTCCGCGACCAAGTACATTGATGGCCAGGGACGCGTGCTGGGTGGCGCGGTGCTGGGCAGCAAAAAATTGATGGAGCCTGTGTACGGTTTCTTGCGCACCACCGGCCCGACCATGAGTGCGTTCAACGCGTGGGTGTTCCTGAAAGGGATCGAGACACTCAAGCTGCGCATGGACGCGCACAGCGCGAATGCACTGCAACTGGCGCAATGGCTGGAGAAGCAGCCCAATGTGGCGCGCGTGTTCTATCCCGGCCTGCCGTCGCACCCGCAATATGCACTGGCGCAGAAACAGCAAAAGACCGGCGGCGGTATCGTGGCGTTCGAGGTGAAGGGCGGCAAGGCTGCTGCCTGGAGCGTCATCGACAACACCAAGTTGCTTTCCATCACCGCGAACCTGGGCGACACCAAGACCACCATCACCCATCCGGCGACCACGACGCATGCGCGCATCTCGCCCGAAGCGCGGGCGGCGGCGGGCATCGGTGACGGGCTGATCCGCATTGCGGTAGGTCTGGAAGCGGTAATCGATATCCAGAACGACCTGGTCAGGGGGTTATGAAGATGAAGCGGGCAAAGAAGAGGGCGCGTCCCGCAGTTGCAGGCGGACAGGATTCGGGGAAACTGTTGGCGCAGCAGGTTGGCGCCGCGCTCAAGCAGCATGGCATGATGCTGGTGACGGCGGAATCCTGCACGGGTGGTGGTGTGGCGCAGGCGGTTACCATGATATCGGGCAGTTCCGACTGGTTTGATCGCGGCTTCGTGACTTACTCCAACGGTGCGAAAGAAGAAATGCTGGGCGTATCACCGGATACGCTGGAGGCGCATGGCGCCGTGAGCGAGCAGACGGTGCGCGAAATGGCGGACGGTGCGTTGCAATACAGCCGCGCCCAGGTGGCGGTCTCGGTGAGCGGCGTTGCCGGGCCCACCGGCGGCTCGCCGGAAAAGCCGGTCGGCATGGTCTGGTTCGCCTGGGCGACCAACGATACCGTGCGCACGGCTTGCCATCAGCTTTCCGGCGACCGCGATGCGGTGCGCGCGAAATCGGTGCAAATCGCCCTGCAAGGTGTTGTTAACATTTTGAATAACAGCACTAAGATCGTTTGAAATATAAAGAGAACGAACGTTCTGTACAAGTCCGAATTGTTGTGCCACAATCTGCCCCATCGAATTTTTGAAAGGGGTAACGTAAATGGATGACAACAAGAGCAAGGCACTCGCGGCGGCCCTGAGCCAGATTGAAAAACAGTTCGGCAAGGGTTCCATCATGCGTCTGGCCGAGGGCGAAGCGATCAAGGATGTCGAGGTGGTCTCCACCGGTTCGCTGGGGCTGGACATCGCGTTGGGCGTAGGCGGTTTGCCGCGCGGTCGCGTGATCGAGATCTACGGCCCGGAATCTTCCGGCAAAACCACGCTTACCCTGCAAGTCATCGCCGAGATGCAAAAACTCGGCGGCACCGCCGCTTTCATCGACGCGGAACACGCGCTTGACCCACAGTACGCGCAGAAACTGGGCGTCAGGGTAGAAGATCTCCTGATCTCGCAGCCGGACAACGGCGAACAGGCGCTGGAAATCGTCGACATGCTGGTGCGCTCCGGTTCCGTGGATATCGTGGTGGTGGACTCCGTTGCCGCCCTGACCCCCAAAGCCGAAATCGAAGGCGAAATGGGCGATGCGCAGATGGGCCTGCATGCGCGGTTGATGTCGCAAGCCCTGCGCAAGCTCACCGCCAACATCAACCGCTCCAATACCATGGTCATTTTCATCAACCAGATCCGCATGAAGATCGGCGTGATGTTCGGCAACCCCGAAACCACTACCGGCGGCAACGCGCTCAAGTTCTATGCCTCCGTGCGTATGGATATCCGCCGCACCGGCGCGATCAAGAAGGGCGACGAAGTCATCGGCAATGAGACCCGCGTCAAAGTGGTCAAGAACAAGGTCGCCCCCCCGTTCCGCGAAGCTAATTTCGACATTTTGTACGGGGAAGGTATTTCGCGTGAAGGCGAGATCGTCGAACTGGGCGTGTTGCACAAACTGGTCGAGAAATCCGGTGCCTGGTACGCCTACAAGGGAGAAAAAATCGGCCAGGGCAAGGACAACGCGCGTGAATTCCTGAAGGCCAATCCGGATATCGCTGCCGAGATCGAAAACAGCATACGCGAAGCTGTCGGCGTGGCGAAACTGGATGTCGTCGAAAAAACGACTGCGAAAGGAAGCGAAAAATCCAGCGCCAAGGCAGGATCTAAAGCAGTTGAGGAACAAGCCTGAGTTAAGCCTGCGTGTTCGCGCCATGCGCTATCTGGCGCGGCGCGAGCATAGCCGGGCAGAGTTGCACACCAAGTTGCAGCCTTACGTTCAGGAAGGCGAAGACCTCGATGCCGTGCTGGACGAGCTGGAAAAACGTAACTGGCTCTCCGATGCGCGCGCCGCCACGCAATGGGTGGACGCCAAGCGCGGTCGTTTCGGCACCCAGCGCATCGCCCACGAACTCCGCCAGAAAGGCATCGCCGAAGATCTGATCGCCGAAACCCTGCCGCAACTGAAAGAAACCGAACTGGATGCGGCGCGCGAGGTGTGGCACAGGAAGTTCGGTATCCAGCCTCAGGATGCCAAGGAAAAAGCCAAACAGGTGCGGTTTCTGCAATCGCGCGGGTTTTCCATGGATGTGATCTTCAAGGTCCTGAAACTTTCCTCCGCAACGGGGGAGGACTGACAGGACAAGGGCATCAAATGGTATGATTCATGCCTTGATGCCGCCATTCGGGCGGCGTATTTATTGAATAAATCGCGTCGATTGGTGTCCAGATGAAAAGCAGCGAAATCCGCCAGAAGTTCCTCGATTATTTTGCCTCCAAAGGCCATACGATAGTTGCCTCCAGTTCGCTGGTCCCGCACGAAGACCCGACGCTGTTGTTCACCAACGCGGGCATGAACCAGTTCAAGGACGTATTCCTTGGTTTCGACAAGCGTCCCTACACTCGCGCCACGACTTCGCAGAAGTGCGTGCGTGCCGGCGGCAAGCACAACGACCTGGAAAACGTCGGCTATACCGCACGGCACCATACCTTCTTCGAGATGTTGGGTAACTTCAGTTTCGGCGATTATTTCAAGCGCGACGCCATCAATTATGCGTGGGAACTGCTCACGGTGGTGTTCAAGCTGCCCAAGGACAAACTCACCGTCACCGTGTATGCCGAGGACGACGAGGCTTATGACATCTGGACCAAAGAGATCGGGATGCCGGCCGAGCGCGTGATCCGCATCGGCGACAACAAGGGTGCGCGTTATGCGTCCGACAATTTCTGGATGATGGGCGATACTGGCCCTTGCGGCCCCTGCACCGAAATCTTCTACGACCACGGAGAGCACATCCCCGGCGGCCCTCCCGGCAGTCCCGGCGAAGACGGCGACCGCTTCATCGAGATCTGGAACAACGTGTTCATGCAGTTCAACCGCGACGAGGCGGGCGTGATGCATCCGCTGCCCAAGCCTTCGGTGGATACCGGCATGGGACTGGAACGTATCTCGGCGGTGCTGCAGCATGTGCATGCGAACTACGAGATCGACCTGTTCCAGGCACTGATCAAGGCGGCGGCACGCGAGACCCATTGCACCAATCTGGATTCGCCTTCGCTCAAAGTACTGGCGGACCACATCCGCGCCTGCTCATTCCTGATCGCCGACGGTGTGATCCCCGGCAACGAAGGCCGCGGTTACGTGCTGCGCCGCATCATACGTCGTGCCATCCGTCACGGTTATAAGTTGGGCGCACGCGAGGCGTTCTTCTACAGAATGGTGCCAGACCTGGTGGAGCAGATGGGGGCGGCATATCCCGAGTTGACCACAGAGCAAACGCGTATCAAGGGGATACTCAAGCTGGAAGAGGAGCGCTTCTTTGCGACCATCGAACACGGAATGGCGATCCTTGAAGCCGACCTGGCCGAAATGGACAAGGCGGGCAGCAAGGTATTCAACGGGGAGACCGCATTCAAGCTGCACGATACTTATGGTTTTCCGCTTGATCTCACTGCCGACATCTGCCGCGAACGTGGCGTGACAGTGGACGAAGCGGCATTCACTACTGCAATGGCTCGTCAGAAGGAGCAGGCGCGCGCGGCAGGCAAGTTCAAGATGGCGGCAAACCTCGAATACTCCGGTCCGGCGACCATTTTCCATGGCTACGACACATTGGAGCACAAGGGAAACATCCTCGCCTTGTACAAGGATGGCGTTGAAGTGAATGAACTGAACGAAGGCGACACGGGCGTGGTGGTACTGGACGACACTCCGTTCTATGCCGAATCGGGCGGCCAGGTCGGCGACTGCGGCGAACTGCGCAGCGTGCACGGCATCTTCGCGGTGGAAGACACGCAGAAGATACAGGCTGCCGTGTTCGGGCATCACGGTGTGGTGAAGACCGGCAAGATGACGGTGGGCAACGGCGTCGCCGCCAGGGTGGATGTCGCTGCGCGCAGCCGTACGGTGCGCAACCACTCCGCAACGCACTTGATGCACAAGGCGTTGCGCGAAGTGCTGGGCAACCACGTGCAACAAAAAGGTTCGCAGGTTGATGCGGACAAGACGCGTTTCGACTTCGTGCAAACGCAACCGATGACGGATGCCGAGATTCGCAAAGTGGAAAACATCGTGAATGCCGAAATTCTGGCCAATGCCGAATGCCAGGCGCGTGTGATGAATATCGAGGATGCGCAGAAGACCGGCGCGATGATGTTGTTCGGCGAAAAATACGGCGATGAAGTGCGCGTGCTGGATATCGGTTCATCGCGCGAACTGTGCGGCGGTACGCACGTGAAACGCACCGGAGACATCGGCCTGTTCAAGATCGTGGCCGAGAGCGGTGTGGCGGCGGGCGTGCGCCGTGTCGAGGCAGTGACGGGCGAAGGCGCACTGGCGCTGGTACAACGGCAGGAGCAACAGTTGCAGCAAGTGGCTGACACAGTGAAGTCGCAGCCGCAGGAAGCTGCTGCTCGCATCGGCCAAATCCTCGACAATGTAAAATCGCTGGAGAAGGAACTGGCCGCATTGAAGTCCAGACTCGCTTCCGCCCAGGGTGACGAGTTGCTGGCGCAAGCACAAGATATCAACGGGGTCAAAGTGCTGGCCGCCAGGCTGGAAGGCGCTGATGCGGCAGTGTTGCGCGAAACGCTGGACAAGCTGAAAGATAAACTTAAATCTGCCGTGATCCTGCTGGCCTCGGTGAGTGACGGCAAGGTGAGCCTGATCGCCGGTGTAACAGCTGATGCCACAGGCAAAGTGAAAGCGGGAGAGTTGGTCAACTTTGTCGCACAACAGGTCGGCGGCAAAGGCGGCGGTCGCCCGGACATGGCGCAAGCAGGCGGCACGCAACCCGAACATCTGGCTACAGCGCTGGCCTCAGTTGCCGATTGGGTGAAGTCCAAGCTTTAATCAAAACCCGGATACTCCGCGCCTGATTGTCGCTCAGTCCGGTTGCCAAGGTTCGTTCCGTTAGTGTAGGGTTACACTCGGAAATGGAGATGATTTTTGGGGCTAGGCTGTGCGTGCCGGATACATGCATCGTTTCCTGATAATTCAAGGTTGAAGCGGGCGATGCTCAGACAAGCGAACGAAACGATTTTGTTGGTTGAAGACGGCGAAGCCGAAGTTCTTCTGATACAACAGGCGGTGGCGAGCTGTCCGGACGAATTGCACCTCGCAGTGGCGCGCGATGCGACCGAGGCATTGGAATGGCTGTCCGACACTGTCAAGCGGGGTTATTCTATGCCGCGCCTGATTCTGCTGGACCTGAAACTTCCCAAGCTGGCCGGCCTTGCGGTATTGCGCACATTGCGCATGGAGTCGCGTCTGCAGGAAGTACCCATTGTCGTGTTCTCGGAACTGCATGAGCCATCCGACGTGGTGCTGAGTTACCAGATCGGGGCCAACAGCTTTGTCAAAAAACCGGTGAATCACGCCGAATTCACGCAACTCCTGCGAGAACTTGCCGCTCTGGGCTGGCTGAGCGGCAAGGGCTTGAAGCATTCTTATCCACACTCTGTTCCGCTATGAATGAATTGCGCATATTGTTTGCCGCGACATCGGTGGGCAATATGGCGAAGATCATCGGGCATTTGCAGGCCGAGAATTGCGAAGTGCATTACGAGCAAGCAAACGATGAGGTGATGCTGGACGGTCATCTGCAGCAAAATTGGGACGTATTGCTTCTTGGCTCATCTGCCGAACTCACCATCGAAGCCGTAGTGCATGCATTGCGCTGCCGCACGCTGGATATTCCACTGATCGTATTGAATGACGGCATGGTACCGCTTCGGCTTGGCGAAGCGATGCGCCTCGGTGCGCAGGATTGTATTGCGCTCGATCAGATGGAACGTCTGTTGCCCAGCATGCAACGCGAGATGGTCAGTGCGATCCTGCGCAGCAACCTGCGCGAGCAAGTGGTGGCGGACTATCTGATGCAGGAGATCGACCAGCTCATTCTGCTCGGCTACGACATGCGTTCGTTGAACGAACGTATCTGCCGCCGCATGGCAGAATTGTTCGATTTCAAGCTGGTCTGGATCGGGGCCAAGATGCCTGATGGCCGGGTTGAACCCGTGGCGTCGGCCGGTGAAATTGCCTATCTGGAGGGCATCGAGGTGCGTTGGGACGACACACCGCAGGGGCAGGGAATTACAGGCAGGTCGATACGCGGCAACAAGGCAGAGTCCATGTCTTCGGAATCGCCGCGGTTCGCGCCGTGGCGCGAGCGTGCGGAACGGTACGGCATGCGCAGCGTCCTAGCCATGCCGCTGGGCATAAAGAATGAAGTTGCAGGTGCGCTGGTCATGTATTCGGCGCACGAAAACACCTTCGATAAATTGACGATCAGCCGCCTGTCCGCATTTGCCGGGCGCGTCACGGTGGCGATGCTGGGGGCGCAGGAGCAGCAGGAATTGCGCCTGATGCAGGCTGCCATGAGCAATGCGGCGAACGCCATGTTCATTACCCGCCGTGACGGTGCCATCGAATGGCTGAACGAGGCGGTAAGCCGCTACAGCGGCTATACGACAGATGAGATAACCGGCGCCAACCCGCGAATATTCAATTCCGGCCAGCATCCGCAGTCGTTCTGGAACGAGATGTGGGCGACCATTCTGAACGGCCATCATTGGCGCGGAGAAATCGTGAACCGCACCAAGGCCGGCGAGCTTTATACCGTCGCGCAAAGTATCTCGCCCTTGTATAACGATAAAGGCGAACTGACGCACTTTCTGTCGGTACAGCAGGATATTTCCGAGAAGAAACGCCTGGAGGAAGAGATCCATTACCTGGCCTACCACGATCCCCTGACGCACCTGCCCAATCGCATGCTGTTCCGGGATCGCGTGCAGCAGGCCATTGCGCAGGCACAGCGCGCACATACCAAACTGGCGGTGATGTTCATCGATCTCGATGGATTCAAGGCGGTGAACGACATGCACGGGCACAACAACGGAGATTGTCTTCTGGAATCGGTTGCGGAACGTATCCGGCTATGCGTGCGATCCGGCGACACGGTGGCGCGTCTGGGCGGCGACGAGTTCACCGTATTGCTGCGGGACGTGAAGGATATGGAGAGTATCGAAGTCGTGGCGCAAAAGCTGCTCGATATCGCAGTGCAGCCCTACGTGCTGGATAGCGAGACACCGGCCACGGTATCATTCAGCGTCGGAATCAGTGTCTATCCGGAGGATGGGGAAAGTTTTGACGCTCTGCTTTCGCGGGCCGATCAGGCGATGTACAAGGCCAAGCAGGGCGGCAAAAGCCGCTACTTTTTTTACAGCGAATAAATTTAGAACGGTAAGGACAGCTCGGGCGCTGCTGTCAGCAATACGCGACGGAAATCGTTCTGGATGCGCTGCAGTGCACCGGCATTGTCGGCCTCGAAGCGCAGCACGATCACCGGCGTGGTGTTGGAAGGGCGCATCAGGCCGAACCCGTCGGCGTACTCCACGCGCAGTCCATCGATGGTGATGATGTCCTTTGCATCCGTGAAGCGGGCATCTTTTTGCAACTGGGCGATCAGCGCATGGTTTACGCCTTCCGTTGTGTGGATGTGCAATTCAGGCGTGCACACCGCATCCGGCAGCGCATTCAGCGCGGCGCCGGGATCGCCGGTGCGGCTCAAAATCTCCAGCAACCGTGCGCCGGCATAAAGTCCGTCGTCGAAGCCATACCAGCGTTCCTTGAAGAATACATGACCGCTCATTTCTCCGGCCAGCAAGGCGCCGGTCTCACGCATTTTGGCTTTGACCAGCGAATGGCCGGTCTTCCATAGCGTCGGTTTGCCGCCATGCTCGCGTATCCAACCGAATAGGTTGCGCGTGGATTTCACGTCGAAAATGATCTCGGCGCCTGCGTTGCGGCTCAGTACGTCGGCGGCGAACAGCATCAACTGGCGGTCGGGGAAGATGATTTTGCCGTCTTTTGTGACCACGCCCAGACGATCGCCGTCGCCATCGAAGGCCAGGCCCAGTTCGCTCTCGTTGTCGCGCAGGGCGGCGATCAGGTCTTCCAGATTATGCGGATCGGACGGATCGGGATGATGGTTGGGAAAGTTGCCGTCCACTTCGCAAAACAACTCGGTGACGCTGCAGCCGATGCCACGATAGAGCTTGGCGGCGAAATCCCCGGCCACGCCGTTGCCGCAATCGACCGTGATATTGAGAGGGCGAGCCAGCTTGATGTCGCCGATGATGCGCGCGAGGTATTCAGGCGCGATGTCGTATTGCGAGTAGCTGCCGTTGCCATGGGCAAGGTCGTTCTGCTCGATGCGCAGGCGCAGCTTTTGGATGGTCTCGCCGGACAGTGTTTCGCCCGCCAGCACCATCTTCAGTCCGTTGTAATCGGGCGGATTGTGGCTGCCGGTGATCATTACAGCGCAGTCGGTCTTGAGCTGGAAGGCAGCAAAATAAGTCATCGGCGTGGCAACCATGCCTACGTCAATCACATTGATCCCGCTTCTTTGGATGCCGCGCGCAAGTGCCTGTGAGAACTCGGGGCCGGACAAGCGGCCGTCGCGGCCGATGGCGATGCTGTGCTGCTTGCGCGCGACTGCTTCCGAACCGATGGCGTGTCCGATGCCTTCCACGATCTTGCCAGTCAGCGTCTTGCCGACGATGCCACGTATGTCATAAGCCTTGAAGATTTCTTTGGGAACGCTAGTCATGATTGATGTTTCAAATGAATGGAAATATGTCGTGCAACTTCTTTCGGCGGCAACTTGATCATGCAGTTGAAATGTCCAAGCGGGCACTCGCGCTTGAAGCAGGGGCTGCAGGGCAAGTCGAGCTTGAGCACCTGGGCATTGTTGGATAGCGGCGGCGTAAACTGCGGGCTGCTGGAACCGAAGATTGCCAGCAGGGGCCTGTCCAGTGCCGCGGCGATATGCATCAATCCCGAATCGTTGCTGACCACCAGATCGGCGCAGGACAGCAGCGCGATCGCCTCGGAGAGGTCGGTCACCCCGCACAGGTTGCGGCAAGGCTCGTTGCCGAGCGCAACGATCTTGTCGGCGACCTCCTTGTCTTTGGACGAGCCGACCAGCCAGACTGCATAGCCTTGCGTGCGCAGGTACTGGGCCAGTTCGGCATAGTACTGGGGAGGCCAGCGCTTGGCCGGGCCGTATTCCGCTCCGGGGCAGAACACGGCAACAGGCTTGTCCAGCGACAGTTCGAATTTGGCAAGCGCCTGCTCGCGCTGTGTGTCGCTTGTTTTTAATTGCGGAGACGGCAAGGGGCGCGCGATTTCTTCGTCCGGCCCTTCCGCGAGTTGTGCAAAACGCTCCACCATCAGTGGCAGTTTCTTCTTGCTTAGCTTGCGGGCATCGTTAAGCAGGCCGTAACGCTTTTCGCCGACGAAGCCGGTCCGCAAAGGGATATCCGCAAAATACGGAACCAATGCCGATTTCCATGAGTTGGGCAGCACGATGGACTGATCGTATTGCGCGTTCAGTAATTGCATTCCAAAGCGGCGTCGGGCAAGCAAACCAAGATTGCCGTGCGGGAATGGGTTGATCAGGACATCATGAACTTCTGGCATTTGTCGTAGCAGCTTTTCCGTCCAGAGCGGAGCCAGTATATCGATGTTGGCACCGGGATGACGTTGCTGCAGGCGATACAGCATGGGCTGCATCAGCATGCAGTCGCCCACCCAACTCGGGGCGATGATGAGGATTTTTTTCACGCGATGACGGACAGGGAATGAGAACGTTGCGCTTCAATGATGGCCGCGCGGGAGCTCACCCTTGAACTTGTACAAAGTACCGCAATACGGGCAACGGGCCTCGCCCAGTTTATCGACCGGGATGGCGACTCGCGGGTGTGCGCTCCACAGACTGACTGCAGGTGTCGGGCAGAACAGAGGCAAAGCTTCCGCACCGACTTCTACGTAACGCTGTGTGTTGTTTTCGTTGGACATGTTTTCCCTTTGCTAGTCAGTATATTATACGTGTGCCAGCCAGTCGGCATACTTGGCGTTCCTGCCTGCGACGATATCGAAGAATGCGGCTTGCAGCTTGGCGGTGATCGGACCGCGGCTTCCCGCACCGATGGTACGGTTGTCGAGTTCGCGTATTGGCGTGACTTCTGCCGCAGTGCCGGTGAAGAAGGCCTCTTCGGCGCAATACACTTCATCGCGCGTGATGCGCTTTTCAATCAGTTCCAGCCCCATATCCTTTGCCAATGTGACGATGGAATCACGCGTGATACCTTCCAGGCATGAAGTCAGATCGGGCGTGTAGAGCTTGCCCTTTTTCACGATAAAGACGTTCTCTCCCGCGCCTTCGGCCACATAGCCATCCACATCCAGCAGCAATGCCTCGTCGTAGCCGTCGTGGGCGACTTCCTGATGCGCGAGGATGGAATTGGTATAGGTGCCGACGGATTTAGACCTGCACATGTTGATGTTCACATGATGGCGGGTGAAGCTGGAAGTCTTCACGCGTATACCCTTCGCCATGCCTTCCTCGCCCAGGTATGCACCCCAAGGCCACGCCGCCACGGCTACATGCACACTGATGGCGGTGGCGGCTATGCCCATTGCCTCGGAACCGTAGAATACGATGGGTCGGATGTAGCAGGATTCCAGCTTGTTGGAGCGTACCACTTCTTTTTGTGCTTCCAGCAGGGTCGCTTTGTCGAACGGCATTTTCATCTTGAAAATGTGGGCCGAGTTGAACAAGCGGTCGGTATGTTCCTGCAAGCGGAATATCGCAGTCCCTTGTGTGGTCTTGTATGCGCGCACCCCTTCGAACACGCCCATGCCGTAATGCAGGGTATGGGTGAGTACGTGGGTGGTGGCTTCGCGCCAGGGTACGAGCTTGCCATCGTACCAGATGAAGCCGTCGCGGTCGGACATGGACATGTTGATTTCCTTAATTCGTTTTGTTGTTGCGAGGGCAGCGATTCTAGCCGTTTCTGCATTGATAATGAAGCGCGAGGTTCAAACAGGTGGACGAGGGATATCTTTCGGTGTATTTCTTTTGTTGCGCGTTCATGTAATCATCGCGCACGTTGGGCAGCGAGATATCCGGGGGCAGTATGGTGCAGCACATCAATTCGAATGAAATCAAGCCGGAAATGATGGACACGCAGGAAGAAAAACTGCGCAAGAGTCTGCTCATTTTTGCGGCGGCTTTCATGACATTTGCGGTCATGTTCTGGCTGGCCATTTATTGGATGATGGGACTGAACTTTTCCAGCAATGTCCCTCTCGGATACCAGGCGATCTCGGTTGCTTCGCTGGTTTACTACATGCGCACCCGCAATTTCGAGGTGCTTCGTTTTATACAACTGACGTTGTTCCTGTTTGCGCCGTTCATCATGCAATGGAGCATAGGCAGTTCGGTCACTTCCAGCGGCGTGGCGTTGTGGGCCTTGTTGGCACCGATCGGGGCGCTGGTGGTGTCGGGCTGGCGCGAATCCATCCCCTGGTTCATTGCCTATATCGTGATGACGGCAGTGTCCGGTTTCTTCGACTACTATCTGAGCACCGGCGCAACTACCGGTGTTCCGTTGAATACCATTGGAATATTTTTTGCGCTCAACTTTGCGGCGATGTCTTCCATCCTCTATTTCCTCGTGCGCTACTTCGTGATTGAGACCGAGAAGATCAAAACCCAGCTCGACCAACAGCATGCCTTGCTGGCTGAAGAGCAGAAGAAATCGGAGCGGGTGCTGTTCAACGTACTTCCATCCAATATTGCCGAACGCCTGAAGAATAACCAGGGGTTGATCGCCGACGGCTATGCGGATGTCACCGTGATGTTCGCCGACTTGGTGAATTTTACCCAGCTGACGGAGCAAATGTCCCCGGAGCAGATGGTTGGCTTGCTCAATACGGTGTTTTCCGGTTTCGACGATCTTTCCGAGAAATACGGCCTGGAAAAGATCAAGACCATCGGCGATGCTTATATGGTGGTTGGCGGGCTGTCGCGCGAACGTCCGGACTACGTGGAAGACATGGCCAACATGGCGATCGAGATGCTGGATTTCGTATCCAGGCATCCGGCATTGGTCAAGCGCAACCTGGGCATACATATTGGTATCGCCACCGGGCCCGTGGTGGCGGGCGTGATCGGTACCAAACGCTTTATCTACGATCTGTGGGGCGATACGGTGAATATTGCCAGTCGCCTGACCGATGATGCGAAATCGGGGCACATCCTGACCGACAAGCTTACCTACAACCGCCTGCGTTTTGGCTACTTGTTCGAGCCCCCCAACATACTGAACGTGAAGGGGAAGGGTGAGATGACCTCGTATCGCATGATCGGTCGCATCGGCCACGCCAACGAAGCTGCAGGCGGGAATGTTTTTCACCTTCCCGCTGCCGGTAATGCACCGGCTGCCGTTTAGATCTTTTCCAGCAAAGAATTCCACAATAAAGAGACAGGGGCCGTATCCAGTCGGTCCCGTTCGATACGGCACGGGGTTTGGTTGTTCAGGCGCATCTGATGCTGTATGCGACGCAGTTCACGATACAGTTCGCGCACCTGATTGCCAACCTTGCCGTCGATCAATTTCAGTTTCGCTGCGGCCTCCAATAGTGCAAGATTTCCGCTGTTTGCAGTGAGCTCGGGGTGGGTGGAGGAATGGGCAAGTACCATAAATTGCACCATGAATTCGATGTCCACCATGCCGCCGCTGTCTTGTTTGATATCAAACAGTTCGGTCTTGTTCGGGTGGCCGTCATGCATCTTCTGTCGCATTTCGATGACTTCCCGGCGGAGCGCAGAAATGTCGCGCGGCCTGCGCAGTATTTCGATGCGGACGCGCTCGAATTGCGCGCCGACTGCTTCATTGCCGGCACAGAAACGGGCCCGCGTCAGCGCCTGGTGCTCCCACACCCAGGCGTGCTGGAGTTGATACTCTTCGAATGCAGTGATCGAACTGACCAGCAACCCGCTTTCGCCGTTCGGACGCAGGCGCAGGTCGACTTCATACAAGCGGCCGGATGAAGTGTAGCTGGAGAGCATGGTGTTGATACGTTGCGCCAGGCGCGCGTAAATTTCCCCCGCATCGGGATGTTCATCGTCGTACAGAAATACCAGATCAAGGTCGGAGGCATAGCCCAGTTCGCGCCCCCCCCAATTTGCCATAAGCAACGATGGCAAACAGCGGGTCTTCCCGGTGTTTCTTGCGCGCGTCGCGCCAGCACAGATCAAGCACATGACGCAGGATGAGATCGGCAAGATCGCTCAGGTGGTCGCTTAATTTTTCCAGGGGCAGCAGGCCCTGCAGGTCCATCGCCAGGAGATGAAAAACCTGTGCCTGCTGGAACTGGCGCAGAGCGTCCATCTCGCGCTCGGTATCTCCGGCATGGGCTGCAAGCAGTGCGGCAAGCTGGGCATCCAGCGCCACCCAATCGGGGGCGACATACAGTTCCCTCGTGTCCAGCAACTCGTCGAGAAGAATAGGATGCTGTGTCAGGTAGTCGCCTGCCCAGGCGCTTGCGGAGAGCAGGCGCACAAGACGCGGCAACACCTGGGGATACTCGGTCAGGAAGGCGAGGTAGGCGGCACGGCGCGCGATGGCTTCCAGCAATACCAGTGTGCGGCGCAGTGCATTGTCGCGGCTGGATGCCGTTGCGCACAGTTCGGCAAGACGCGGCAATAGTGCATCGAGACGCTCGCGGCTGATTTCAGGCAACAGTTGATAGCGACTGCCTTTGCGGAACTGCATGAGATTTTCGGCGAGGGAAGTGCTCTCCCGGTAACC
The DNA here is from genome assembly GCF_902459525.1 of Sideroxydans sp. CL21. Classification (NCBI taxonomy): domain Bacteria; kingdom Pseudomonadati; phylum Pseudomonadota; class Betaproteobacteria; order Nitrosomonadales; family Gallionellaceae; genus Sideroxydans; species Sideroxydans sp. CL21. The sequence continues at coordinate 2,327,641 of NZ_LR699166.1, read as the reverse complement.
GAGATCGGTGAGCGAGGCAGCAATTCCTTCCGCAGTTGCGTCGTCGCGCCACCATGTATTCCCATTCGCTTCCTGTTTTGTACCGAACACAGTCTCGAATTGCCGGCTGACGAAATCGCGCAGCGGGTCCAGTGCTGCCCTCAACGCTGCATAGTCGGCATAACCCATTGCGGCGGAGATGATTTCTTGCTGTTCAGCGTCTTCAGGCAGCTCCTGCGTCTGCTGGTCGTTGAGGTATTGCAGGCGATGTTCAAGATTGCGCAGAAATACGTAACTTTCGTCCAGTCGTTTTACCACGTCGGCGCTCAATTCGCCGTCCAGCGCAAGCCGTTGCAGCACTTGGCGGGTCGGGCGGATGCGTAATGCCGCATCGCGCCCCCCGCGGATCAACTGGAACACTTGTGCGATGAACTCGATCTCGCGGATGCCGCCGGGGCCGAGTTTGATATTGTGATGGCGGTCACGGCGAACGACCTCGGCGCGGATCTGTGCGTGCAGCTTGCGCATGGAATCGAATGCACCGAAATCCAGGTATTTGCGGAACACGAAAGGCTGGGCGAGCTTTTCCAGTTCTGCGGTATGTGTCGAGGATTCCGGAGATATGACGCGCGCCTTGATCCAGGCATAACGTTCCCATTCGCGGCCCTGCGCGACCAGGTATTCTTCCAGTGCAGCGAAACTCATGGTCAGCGGGCCGCTGTCGCCATAGGGACGCAAACGCATATCCACGCGGAACACATAACCGTCGGCGGTCGGTTCGTTGATGAGTGCGATGATCCTGCGTCCGAGGCGGTTAAAAAATTCGTGGTTGCTTAACGATCTGGGGCCGTTGGTTTCTCCGTCTTCGGGATATACGAAGATCAGGTCGATATCGGAAGAGACGTTCAACTCGCCCCCGCCCAGTTTGCCCATGCCGATCACCAGAAGTTCCTGGTATGCGCCACTCTCTTCCCCGATGGGCTGCCCGAACTGTTCAATCAAGGCTTGCATGGTCAAGGTTTGCGCGCGCCTTACTGCATGTTCTGCCAATGCGGTCATGCTGCGCATCACTTCGCCGAGATCGGAAAGTCCGTTCAGGTCGCGGGTCAGTACATGCAACATCACGCGCTTGCGGAGGGCGCGCAATGCTTTAGACAACTGTTCTTCAGTTTCGGCGGGAAGCGCATCCGACCAGACACGCATGACCTCACCATCGCAAGGGGTGAGATGATTTTCATGCAGCCAGCTCAGCAGTTCCGGTTCTGCATCCAGCAAGCGGCTCAGGTAACGGCTGCAGCGTCTGGCATGTCGTACCAGATGGTCGAAGTCGGCCGAGAAGCGGGGGGTTTCGGTATTCATGGCGAGGGGTTCAGGTTAAAATGCGTACACTGGCCTTCTGTCCTGCATTATAGGTTCTTCATGCGTCACCTGTCCCGCCTCTTCATGTTGTTTTGCCCCGCTCTATGCTGAAAGTCTCTTTTCTTCTGGCATGGCGCAGCATGGGGAAGTTGACCCGCTTTGCGTTTGAGCTCGTTTTGCTCTTGGCCATTGTTGGCGCGCTGTTGCTGCTGACCTTGCGCTACAGCATCTTGCCCGGTATCGAGCGTTATCACGAACAGATTACTACTGCAGCCAGTGCCGCCATCGGACAGCCGCTGACCATAGGCAAGATCGAAGCGGACTGGGACGGTTTGCGTCCGCGTCTGTTGCTGTCTGACGTGCAAATACTGGACAAGCAGGGAAATGTCGCGTTGAACCTGCCTCACCTTGAGGATACGGTGTCCTGGACGAGTTTGCCTGCCCTGGAGTTGAGATTCTATAGTCTGGTGATAGATAGTCCCGATTTATCCGTGCGGCGGGATGTGCAGGGGCTGTGGTACGTTGCAGGGATTCTGTTGACTGCGCAATCGCCGGATGCCGGGAGTTCTTCAGACTGGCTGTTGCATCAGGCGCGAGTCGTTATTCGCAACGGGCGCATCACCTGGCAGGACGAGTTGCGTGCGGCGCCCACGCTGGCGCTGGAGAAAGTCGATTTGAGTATCGACAACCGGTACGGGCACCATCGCTTTGCGGTGCGCGCATCGGCGCCGGAGAAACTGGCTTCGCGGCTGGACGTGCGCGGCGACTTCAACGGCGACAGCTTTGCCGACATGAACGAGTGGCGCGGGCAATTGTTCACCCAACTCGACTATGCGGATGTGCTGGCCTGGAAGCCATGGGTGACGTTGCCGAGCGCGTTCAAACATGGCAAGGGTGCTTTGCGTATGTGGCTGGGTTTCGAACAGGGGCAGTTGAGCAGTGTGGATGCCGACGTGGCTCTGGCGGGGGTGCAAGCTCGTTTGTCTGAAGAACTGCCCCAACTTGATCTGCGCGAATTGCGCGGCCGCATCGGCTGGCATCAATTGGACCGCGGGTTCGAGGTCACCACTCAGCGCCTGTCCTTGCAGATGCGCGACGGTTTCAAATTGAAGCCTACCGACTTCTATTTGCGCCTGGCCGACGGGCATGAAACCAAATTTTCTTCAGGCGAGATCAGGGCCAATGCGCTGGATCTGGGGGAAATCAGCGTACTGGCTTCCTACCTGCCGCTTGGGGATGGACTGAAAAAGCAGATCGCCGAAGCATCGCCGCAAGGACGCATCGCCGATTTGCACGCCTTATGGCAAAGCAATGCCGGAGAGAGCCTGCGTTATGAAATCAAGGCGCGTTTTTCCGGCCTGTCTATGCATCGTTTCGGCGACCTGCCCGGCTTTGCGGGTTTGACCGGAAAAGTGGATGGAGTCGAGACCGCCGGTACGCTCATACTCGACAGCCGCAAATTCATGCTTGATGCACCGCAATTGTTTGCGGAGCCGGTCGAGTTCGATACGCTTGCGGCGCGGCTCGGTTGGGATCGCAATTCGCGGGGGCTGGAGGTCAAGCTCAGCAACGTCGAACTTGCCAACGCCGATCTCGCAGGAACGATCTACGGCAGTTATCAGGCGGAACACGAGGGTCCGGGTTCGGTCGATGCCACAGTCGACCTGTCGCGTGTCGCGGTGCAGCGTACCGGGCACTACACCCCCATACCGGCGGTGAACAAGGTAACTCGCGACTGGTTGCAGACAGCGTTGCAGGGCGGCCAGGCGGACAAATTTCATATACGTTTGCGTGGAGATCTGCGCGACTTTCCCTTTGTAGGCGACGACCGGGGCATCTTCCGCCTGGAAGCGCGAGCCAAGGGGGGGGTAATGGAATTTGCCAAGGGATGGCCGCTCCTGGAGGATGCGCAGATCCGTCTGTTGATTCAGGGAAACAAACTGAACGTCGATGCAGTCAGCGCCACGACAGCGGGAGTGCATCTGCAGAACGTCAAAGTCAGCATTCCGGATTTGCTCGACAGCAAGCCGATGTTGCAAGTGCGCGGGGAAACAGCTGATACCACACAGCATTGTCTGGATTACATCAACCAGAGCCCTGTGAATGGCTACTTGGACGGTTTTACCGGAGGCGTCAAGGCAAGTGGCGACGGCAAGCTTGAGTTGCAACTCGACATCCCGTTGGGCGGAGATGCGCCAGTCAAGGTTCGGGGGGGCTACCATTTTGTGAACAACGAGGTCGATTTCGGCAAGAATGTTCCGTTGTTGCGCAAAGTGAATGGCATTTTGGCATTCACCGAATCATCGGTGAGCGCGGGAGACATCGGGGCGCAGATATTGGGCGGTGACGCTCACCTGACAGTGTTGAGCGAAAATGGTGCGTTGTTGACCAAGGCCAGAGGCAGACTTGATCTGGATAACCTGAACAAGCTGATCCCGCTTCCGGTGTTGGGGCGCGTGCATGGTTCTACCGATTGGAGTGCCGAAATCCGCGCCCAGAACAAATCAGTAGAGGTGACGGTAGATTCCGATCTGCAAGGGATTTCGTCGAATTTGCCGATACCTCTGGCCAAGTCGGCAAGCGAGCGTGTTGCGCTGCACTTCGAGCACAAAAACATCAGCCCGAGACGGGATGCACTGGGCTTTCGTTACGGACCTTTGATCGATGCAAGATTTTTGCGTCGATTGGGGGCGGATGGTGCATGGAATATCCGGAGCGGCCGCGTTGCATTTGGCGGAACAAACGTTTTGGGCGGCAAAGACGGAATATGGGTCGTGGGCAAGTTGCCGCAGGTGTCGTTCGAGGGATGGAGCGGTTTGGGCCTGACCTCGGGGGGTGACGGACAGCTACCCAATGTGGCCGGCATCGAAGTGACTGTGGACAAATTGACCGGTTACGGAAATACGGTGAATTCGTTGAGTATCAATGGCAGCGGGCGCAACGGCTTGCTCAGTTTGCGCATGGCATCCAGGGAGCTGAATGGCGACTTGATCTGGCAGCCGCAAGGGAATGGCAAACTGCTAGGACGTTTCAAAAATGCAATGCTGGGTGAAGGACATAGCGAACCTGTGAAAACCTTGCCGCTTGCGCCCGAGATGAAAACCAGGGTCGACAACTCGTCGTTTCCCGAGGTGGATGTGGCGGTTGAGAAGCTTTCCTACAAGGGGCGCCAACTGGGCAGGCTGGAAATGACGATGAGTGAATCCGGTGGTAACGTATTACTGGACAATCTGCTGCTCATCAATCCGGATGGCGTGTTGAATATGACCGGCAAGTGGCAGGCAGAACCCGAACAAACTCAAATCAACGTGCGGGCCGATATCAGCGATGCAGGCAAGATTCTGTCGCGCTCCGGCTACCCGGACAGTGTCAAGGATGGCAGCGGTACGCTGGAGAGCGACCTGAATTGGACCGGTGCTCCGGATTCCTTCAGTTATTCCAAACTTAACGGAACCATGCACCTGAACGTGGGCAAAGGGCGCTTTCTTAAGGTCAGTGATTCCCAAGTGGGAGCGTTGAAATTGATTAGTGTGTTGAGTTTGCAGCGTCTCTCGCTTGATTTCACCGATGTGTTCAGCAAGGGTTTTCAGTTCGACAGCATCACCGGCAATGCCCGGATCGTGAACGGACTGTTGCTGACCAACGATATGAAACTGACCGGCACGGGCGCAAAGGTCACCATGGCCGGGCAGGTCGATTTGGGCCGTGAGACGCAGGAACTGAAGGTTCGCATCTTGCCGTCGATTGGTGATAACGTGTCGCTACTTTCCTTTGCTGCGGGTCCTGTGGTCGGAGTGGGTGTATTGTTGGCAAACAAGATTTTGCGCGATCCGCTCGATAAGCTGGTTTCGTTTGAATACAATGTCAGCGGCAGCTGGGCTGATCCCAAGGTAGAAAAGGTGGGGCAGTCCAAACCTGCTTCAGGTGGAGTACCTGCCCAGAGTGGAGTATCTCCTCAAGGCGGATCAGGTTCCGGAGATTAGTTGCTTGAATCCTTGTCGTGTCCGAATAACCAGAATTTGAAACTTTGAAAGTTACAGCATATGTCTTCCCTCGATAGCACCCAAACGCGGATCGCCGCACAACTCAACGCATTCAAGGTTGCCGCCATCCAGATGGCCTCGGGCCCCAAGGTCGAAGGCAACCTGAGCGAGGCGCGACGCCTGATCGCAAAGGCGGCAGAACAAGGGGCGAAGCTGGTGGTGCTGCCTGAGTTCTTCGCCATCATGGGCATGAACGAACAGGACAAGGTCAAGGTGTGCGAACAGCCCGGTCGGGGGCCGATCCAGAGCTTCCTTAGTGAAATGGCGCGCAAACACAGGATATGGCTGGTGGGAGGCTCCATTCCTTTGGCGGCGAGTACGCCGGACAAGGTGCGCAACAGCCTGCTGGTGTTCGACGAGACCGGTGCGCAAGTGGCACGTTACGACAAGATCCATCTGTTCAACCTGACGCTGGGCAACGAACACTACAACGAAGCCAGCACCATCGAGGCGGGCGACAAGATCGTGGTGGTGGATAGTCCCTTCGGCCGAATCGGCTTGGCCATATGCTACGACCTGCGCTTCCCGGAGCTGTTCCGCGCCATGAAGGATGTCAACATCATCGTGCTGCCTTCCGCATTCACCGCCACCACCGGCAAGGTGCACTGGGAGCCGCTGGTGCGCGCGCGGGCCATCGAGAACCTGTCCTATGTCATCGCCGCAGCGCAAGGCGGTTACCATGTAAGCGGACGCGAGACGCACGGCCATACCATGATCGTCGATCCCTGGGGGCGCATCATGGATGAATTGCAGCGCGGTTCCGGCGTAGTCATCGCCGATGTGAACCCGAACTATCAGGCCAGCTTGCGCAGCAGTCTGCCCGCGCTGTCCCACCGCACGTTGTCTTGCGACAATCTGGAACAGGCATGAACGCCGCCCTGCAATTGGCGCAAAGTGCGCTGCTTACCGCGCACGGGCTGGAATCCCGCCATCTGGAACAGGTGTTCGGCAAGATGTTGGCGCATCGCGTGGACTACGCCGATCTTTATTTTCAATACAGCCGCGCCGAGAGCTGGTCGCTGGAAGAAGGTATCGTCAAATCGGGCAGCTTCAATATCGATCAGGGAGTCGGTGTCCGCGCAATCAGCGGCGACAAGACCGCTTTCGCCTATTCCGACGATATTACGCTGCCTGCCCTGGAAGAGGCGGCGCTGGCTACCCGTGCGATCGCCCGCCAGGGCGGCAAACAGACAGCAGCCCATCTGCATGCCGGCAAAGTGCGTGAACTCTATTTGCCGCACGATCCCATTGCCACCCTGAAAGCCGACGAAAAAGTCGCGCTGCTGGAGCGGCTGGAACGCCATGCACGCGCCCTCGATCCGCGCGTTACGCAAGTGATGGCTAATCTGGCCGGCGAATACGACGTGGTGCTGATGGCGCGCAACGACGGCCTGATGAGCGCCGACATCCGACCATTGGTGCGCCTGTCGCTACAGGTGATCGTCGAAAGCAACGGTCGCCGCGAGCAAGGTTCGGCGGGCGGCGGCGGGCGATTCGGCTACGACTATTTCAGCGACGAGGTGCTGCAACGCTACGCCAAAGAAGCTGTGCATCAGGCCGTCATCAACCTTGATGCACGGCCCGCACCGGCAGGCAACATGACCGTGGTGCTGGGCAGCGGCTGGCCCGGTATCCTGCTGCACGAAGCGGTGGGGCACGGTCTGGAAGGCGACTTCAACCGCAAGGGCAGTTCAGCTTTTTCCGGCCGTATCGGCGAACGGGTGGCGGCGAAAGGGGTGACTGTCGTGGACGACGGTACCATCGCCGACCGGCGCGGTTCGCTCAATGTGGATGACGAAGGGAACCCCACGCAACGTACAGTCTTGATTGAAGACGGCATCCTGCGCGGTTATCTGCAGGACACGATGAACGCCCGCCTGATGGGCGTGCCGGTGACCGGCAACGCGCGGCGCGAATCGTTTGCGCATCTGCCGATCCCGCGCATGACCAATACCATGATGCTGAATGGGGACAAGACGCCGCAGGAGATCATCGCTTCGGTCAAGCACGGCTTGTATGCGGCCAATTTCGGCGGGGGGCAGGTGGACATCACCAGCGGCAAGTTTGTGTTTTCAACCACCGAGGCCTATATGATCGAGGATGGCAAGATCACCTATCCGGTCAAGGGGGCGACGCTGATTGGCAACGGCCCGGAAGCGCTGATGCGGGTGAGCATGATAGGCAACGACATGGCACTCGATCCCGGCGTCGGCACCTGCGGCAAGGAAGGGCAGAGCGTACCGGTCGGGGTAGGGCAACCGACATTGCGCATCGACGGGTTGACCGTGGGCGGGACGGCATGAACGTCCTCGACTGAAGTGACAAAAGCGGGCGTTGAGCCCGCTTTTATTTTGTAACGCCTTCTTTGGGATGATGCTCAGAGAGGCTCAACAGGATATCTCACGGTATAATCCGCGCCCTATGCAGATTCTACGCGGACTACATTCTACAAACACTCAAGCTGTGGCTGTCACCATCGGTAATTTCGACGGTGTGCATCTGGGCCATCAGGCGATGCTCAAGGAATTGCGTGCTGCCGCGCAGGCTCGCGGGTTGCAGACTGCAGTGGTCATCTTTGAGCCGCATCCGCGCGAGTTTTTCACGCCGCAGCAGGCGCCGGCGCGGCTCACCAGCCTGCGCGAAAAGCTCGAGTTGTTCAGCACGATGGGGGTGGACCGCGTGCATGTCTGCCGTTTCGATGCGCTGTTCGCGCGCAAGACTGCCGCAGATTTCATCCATGCACTGCATGAAAAGCTGCATGCGAAATTCGTGCTGATCGGCGACGATTTCCGCTTCGGTAGCGGTCGGGTCGGCGATTTCGCGCTGATGGAGAAGATTGGCGGGGAACGCGGCTTTGAGGTGCAGGCAGTGCACAGCGTGTTGCATGACGGGGTGCGCATCTCCAGCACCGCGATACGTGCGGCGCTGGCGGCAGGGCAGATACGCATGGCGCGCGAGTACCTGGGGCGTCCTTACAGCATCAGCGGCCGCGTTGTGCATGGCGACGGCATGGGGCGCAAACTCGGCTTCCCCACCGCGAACATCCAGTTGAAACACAATCTGCCGCCGCTCAAGGGCATCTATGTGGTGCTGGCGCATACCGAGGGGTTGGGCGTGCTGCAGGGCGTGGCGAGCCTGGGTGTGCGCCCGACACTGAAGCAGAATGCGAAACCGGTACTCGAAGTGCATCTGTTCGAGTTTTCACAGCAAATATATGGCAAGCATCTGCGCGTGGAATTCCTGCAGAAGCTGCGTGACGAAGAGAAGTATCCGAATCTTGAAGCATTGACCCGGCAGATCGCGCTGGATGTTGACAAGGCAAAGAAATGGTTTATCGAACATGAGTGATGACAAAAAGAAATATCCGCTGAATCTTCCCGATACGACATTCCCCATGCGTGGCGATCTGGCCAAACGAGAGCCGCTGATGCTGGCGCAATGGCAGGCGCAGCAGCGCTACCAGCGCATCCGCAAGGCCGCGGCAGGGCGCCCGAAATTCATCCTGCACGACGGCCCTCCTTATGCGAACGGCGATATCCACATTGGCCATGCGGTGAACAAGGTGCTGAAGGACATCATCATCAAGAGCAAGACCCTGAGCGGCTTAGATGCGCCTTACGTTCCGGGATGGGATTGTCACGGCTTGCCCATCGAATTGCAGGTGGAGAAGAAACACGGCAAGGCGATCCCCGCTTCGCAGTTCCGCGAACTGTGCCGCGAATACGCGAAAGAGCAGATTGAGCGCCAGAAGAAAGATTTCATCCGTCTCGGCGTGCTGGGAGACTGGGACCGTCCCTACCTGACCATGGATTTCCGGACCGAAGCGGACATCATCCGCGCGCTCGGCAAGATCCATGAACGCGGGTATTTGTATCAAGGCCGCAAGCCGGTGAACTGGTGCCTGGATTGCCAGTCGGCCTTGGCTGAAGCCGAAGTCGAATACGAGGACAAAGTGTCGCCCGCCATCGACGTCGGTTTTGAGGTGAAAGACAAACACGCAGTAGAAAAGGCATTCGGTGTGTCGCTGCCGGGCAGTGCCAAAGTGTACGCGGTGATCTGGACCACCACGCCGTGGACGTTACCCGCCAACCAGGCCGTGAGTGTACATCCTGCATTGCAGTACGACCTGATCCGAACCGAGAAGGGATATCTGATCCTGGCATTCGATCTGGCGGCTGCATGCCTGAGCCGCTACCAGTTGGGCGGCAGCAACGACCGGGGCGACGGTCTTGCGGCCACCTGTTACGGCGCGGCGCTGGAAGGTTTGCCGTTGCAACACCCGTTCTACGACCGCATCGTGCCCGTCATCTGCGGCGAGCATGTCACGCTGGAAGCGGGTACCGGTCTTGTGCATACCGCACCGGCACACGGTGTGGACGACTATGTGGTCGGCCAGCGTTACGGCCTGCCGAACGAGAATCCGGTTGGCGACGACGGCAAGTTCATCTCCACTACTCCGGCAGTCGGGGGAACGCCATTGGCAGGCGTGTTCGTGTGGAAGGCGAACGACATCGTGCTGCAAGCGATGGAAGCGAGCGGACATTTGTTGCATCAGGAAAAACTCAAACACAGCTATCCGCATTGCTGGCGTCACAAGACGCCGATCATTTTCCGCTCCACACCACAATGGTTCATCGGCATGGAGCAAGTTGCATCATTAACTCACAGAAATAATGAAGATTTGACTCTATCCGTTCGGCATCAGCCGTCCAGTGGTACATCCTTGCGCGACCTCGCCAATCAGGCGGTTGCCGGAACACAATTCTTCCCGTCCTGGGGGCGCGCGCGGCTCGAAGCGATGATCAAGAACCGTCCCGACTGGTGCGTATCGCGCCAGCGCAATTGGGGTGTGCCGATGCCGTTCTTCGTGCACAAGGAAACGATGCAATTGCATCCGCGCACGCCGGAATTGCTGGAGCAAGTTGCCAAGCGCGTCGAGCAATCCGGTATCGAGGCCTGGTTCAGCCTGAACAGCGTCGATCTGTTGGGCGAAGATGCTGCGCACTACCGCAAACTCTCCGATACGCTGGACGTGTGGTTCGATTCGGGTGTGACGCATTACGCCGTTCTGGCGAAACGCGAAGGGCTGCGTGTGCCGGCCGATCTGTATCTGGAAGGCTCCGACCAGCATCGCGGCTGGTTCCAGTCGTCGTTGCTGACTGGCTGCGCCATCAATGGCCGCGCGCCTTACGATGCGCTGCTCACGCACGGCTTTGTGGTGGACGGCAATGGCCACAAGATGTCGAAGTCCAAGGGTAATGTCATCGCGCCGCAGAAGATTCTGGATACGCTGGGTGCGGACATCCTGCGCTTGTGGGCGGCTTCCACCGATTACTCCGGCGAACTGACAATATCGGACGAAATTTTGAAGCGGGTGGTGGAAAGTTACCGCCGTATCCGCAATACGCTGCGTTTCCTGCTGGCAAACATCGCCGACTTCGACGTGAATCGCGATGCCATGCCAGTGGAGCAATGGCTGGAGATCGACCGATATGCGCTGGCATTGACGCAGAAATTGCAGGAAGGAGTGTGTGGCGATTATGAGCGTTACGAATTCCACTTCGCGGTACAAAAGTTGCTGGGTTTCTGCTCGGAAGACTTGGGTGGTTTCTATCTCGATATTTTGAAAGACCGCCTTTACACTGCCGGCGAGAATTCCAATGCACGCCGCTCAGCGCAGAATGCGCTGTATCACATCGCGCAATCCTTGGCGCGTTTGATCTCGCCGATATTGAGTTTTACCGGCGAAGAGGTCTGGGCGACTTTGAATGGCAAGGATGATGCGAGTGTGTTCGAAACTGTTTGGTACAAATTGCCGAATTCCGGATTGGATGGTGCGGCAATGAGCGCCTGGAGCGACATTCGAGCGGTGCGCGATCAAGTGAACAAGAAGTTGGAAGAACAACGCGCAACGAGCGCTATCGGTTCCGCATTGCAGGCTGAAATCGATGTGTATGCGCCGAATGATATTTTTGAATTGCTGGCACGGCTGGGCGATGACCTGCGGTTGGTGTTCATCACATCGCGTGCCAATGTGCATCTGCGCGAAGGCGAACTGGAGATCAAGGTTTCGCCAAGTGCGCACGCCAAATGCGAACGTTGCTGGCACTACCGCTCGGACGTGGGCAGCGATGCCGCTCACCCGACACTTTGTGGCCGTTGCGTGAGCAACCTGTACGGCAAAGGCGAGGCGCGTCGCTATGCTTAGTCGCTGGCTTCTGGTTTCAGTCGTGGTCATCGTCCTTGACCAGTTGAGCAAGGCAGCGATCAGCAATCATCTTGTCTATGGCGAAAGTTTTGCCGTGATGCCGTTTTTCAATTTGGTATTGGCACACAACACGGGCGCGGCCTTCAGTTTTTTGAGCGACGCAGGCGGTTTGCAGCGCTGGCTGTTCAGCGTCGTTGCACTCGTTGCTTCGGCATGGATCATCTGGCTGCTACGCAAGCACCAGTCGCAAAAACTGTTCTGCTTTGCGTTGGCATTCATTCTTGGCGGGGCGCTGGGCAATCTGATCGACCGTATCGCTTACGGTTATGTGGTGGACTTCCTCGATTTCTATTGGGGCAGCGCCCACTTCGCCGCATTTAACCTGGCCGACTCTGCGATCACCTGCGGTGCAGCGCTGTTGATCTGGGATAGCTTCAAAGGAAAAAAACATGGACCTGTTACTCGCTAACCCGCGCGGCTTCTGCGCCGGAGTCGATCGCGCCATCGAGATCGTGGAACGGGCTTTGGTATTGCACGGCGCGCCCATCTATGTGCGGCACGAAGTGGTACACAACAAATTCGTTGTCGACGGCTTGAAAGCCAAGGGCGCGATCTTCATCGAAAATCTGGCAGATGTGCCTTCCGGCAGCATTCTGATTTTCAGTGCGCACGGCGTTCCGCAATCGGTGCGCCGCGAGGCCGAGTCGCGCAATCTGACCGTATTCGATGCGACTTGCCCATTGGTGACCAAGGTGCATCTCGAGGTTTCCCGCATGCGTGGTCAGGGTAAAGAGATCGTGATGATCGGTCACAAAGGCCATCCCGAAGTGGAGGGTACGATGGGGCAGAGCAACGGCGGCATGTATCTGGTCGAAACGCCAGCCGACGTACAAACACTGCAGGTACAGGACGGGCAGAATCTGTCCTATGTGACGCAGACCACGCTTTCGGTGGACGATGCCAGCGCCATCATCGCCGCGCTCAAGACGCGCTTCCCGTTTATCACGGGGCCGAAAAAGGACGACATATGTTATGCCACGCAGAACCGGCAGGACTCGGTAAAGTTGTTGGCGAAACAATGCGACCTGGTCATCGTGGTCGGCTCGCCGAACAGTTCCAATTCCAACCGCCTGCGTGAAGTTGCACGCAACCTTGATGTCCCGGCCTATCTGGTTGATAACGCCGATGAACTCAAGCCGGAATGGTTGCAGGGCAGGCAACATGTCGGCATTACAGCCGGCGCATCCGCTCCGGAAGTGCTGGTGCAGGCAGTCATCTCACGGCTCAAACAACTGGGTGCAATCAGTGTGCGCGAGGCAGAAGGCATTCAGGAGAATGTCGTTTTTCCGCTTCCGAAAGCCCTCATTCCGAGCAACTGATTGCATTCCCATCAAGTCGTCTCTCCCGAATGCTGTAATCGGGTTACCGTCCGTCTTTCAAAATTAACCACTTGTCGCACAGATTTGACATTGAATTGAAAGAAATTAAACTCAACTCGAGATTCTAATGGCTTGTCATGGGCACATTGTTTTTGGATATGTCGGTGATTCGTTTGGAGCATAAAGGGGTAGCGTTATGAACATGATCAGAATTCAATCGAATCTTATTGCTGCCGCATTGATGGCTGCAATTTCGATTTCATCTTTGGCCGGAACGCTGTCCCAGTTGCCCTTGAGCCTGAAAAGCGGTGTGCCACCCAACATCATGTTTGCGCTTTCGGTGGAGTTCCCGACGGCGATCACGCCGGCCTATCAGGACGCCAGTTCCTATTCACGCAACAATACCTACCTTGGCTATTTCGACGACCAGAAGTGTTATGCCTATAACTCCGCATTGACCAGCGGTTCAGTGTCGGGCTGGTTTTACCCGATTGCCTATTCGACTACTGTATCCAGCTCGCCTCACGCATGTGTCAGCGGCTGGAGCGGGAACTTTCTGAACTGGGTGTCGATGGCGGGTCTGGATGAATTCCGTTTTGCCATGACTGGCGGCAACAGGGTAGTTGATCTTCCCAACTCCACGACGAATCCGGGCGGGTTGACAGTGCTGGAAAGAAGCTATCAATCTAACCAGGGTGGCAACTTCATTAATAAAGCTTATACGGAGGATGGGGTTACAACAGGCTATGCGGCGGGCGTAGCACTGACCATTGTCAACAAGGGGAACGGGGTCACGATGGTGGTAACCCCTAGCAACGCAACAACTGCTACGGCGACTTGCCTGGGACCCCAACTGCTTTCGGGTGGCGGTTTCAATTGCGGCGGTACAGGCTCCTCAATTGGTTATGGCTATTCCCTTTCGAGCGGAGATGCGGTGAGTTGTGCGACCTATATTGGTAATGGTACTTCAACGAGCCCTTATCAATGTTCAGTTTTCCAAACCGACTCAGCTGGTGTCCCGGTTACTTCGCCGAGTGCTATGACATCCAGCGTGCTGACAGCATCGTCGGTAGCGGGCAGTGTGAACATCAGTTGCCCTGCCGGTAGTTTCTCGGCTAAACCTCCAAGTTGTACGGCTGCTTTGTCGAATGGGACAACAGGGAGCTGCAATAGCTGGATTGGAAGTGGGACAGCGAGTTCACCTTATATTTGCAGTGGATTTGGACTGTTTTCGGGAGGTGCAGGATTCGCTACTACAATGCCGCTGTCTGCTCCCAATGTGGGCGGGCTAGCTTCGACCCCAGGTACGTCTTCAACTCCCTACCTGAACAACAATGTGACGTGTTCTGTTTCTGGCACCACACCAACGACTACCTGTACCTCACTGGACAATAACGGTACTACGTCTACATGTTCAAGTTATACCGCTATCTCATACGGTGGCAATACATATTATCAATGCTCATCTTTTACGCCTTCCTCGCCGTCAACGGATACCTATGTGTCAAATTCACCCGCATCGTATTCGTATACGACCGTATCCAAAAAGAAGTATCTCACCAATTACAACATCACAAATAACATAAACAGCCCTATCACTGTTTACTATGATGCAACTAATACTGGCACCTATGGTGCACCAATTTATTATTATTCCTCATATAACGTGACGTTGGGCAGTGGCACCACTACCTATAATGTACGTGCAAAAGTCTGTGATCCGACGGTAGGCGTCGAGAGCGATTGCCAGCAATATAGCGACAACGCGACATGGAAGCCGACCGGTGTTTTGCAGGGAAATAGCATTTCGATGCGTTTCGGGGTGACATCCTATTTCATGAACAGCGGCGGTGTTGCAAACAGCGGGGGAGGAATTTCGGATATTGACAATGCGGTATTGCGCTCCAAGGCGAAATATCTGGGGCCACAACAGTTGTTGCTGGCGGGCGGGTTCGGGCCCAATGCGGCTGCCGAATGGTCTGCGACCGACGGGACGTTCATCAACAATCCCGATTCCGGGGACACGGCGACAATGACGACCCCATGGGGAGTGGCACCAGCCAATTCCGGGGTCATCAATTACATCAACAAATTCGGAAGCACAGCCAAGTATTACAAAACCTACGACGATATAGGCAAGCTTTATTATGAAACCCTGAAATATCTACGCGGGGGAAATTATAACGGCACGACAGCAACCGGAACCCCCGCACCTACGACCGCCTTTTACAATGGTGCGAAAAGTGCAACGAGTGACGGCTTTCCAGTGATCACCACTTGGGATGATCCGGTGAAGTATTCCTGCCAGAAAAACTACATCATCACGATGGGAGACGCGCATACTTGGTGCGACAAACGCCTGCCCGGAGGCACGTATACCACCACTGGCAGTTCGGTGTGTAATGCCTATACAGATGGGAATAATAACGCTCACCCGAATGATTTGGGTTCTTTGTCAGGCGATACCGGAATTTTAGGGAAGATTAATGGCACCACAATCTCAGCGGCCACTGGTACAGCTGATGCAACCAACGCGGTTGGGGCGATGGAGGGGATGGGAGGTATTGCCCAGTCCATGACCGGAGCAGGGGGCGCCAGCTTCTATATGGCTGGATTAGCAGCATGGGCAGCCACGAATAACATACGCCCTGATCTCGCGCCCAACAGCAGCCCCATGACCGTCAAAACCTTTGTCATTGATGTCCAGGAAGACAAGGATTGTGCATACCAAAAACAATTTTGGTTGACCGCAAAGTATGGCGATCCGACTAATTATGATGCTTCCGGCTTATGGAGTTCCACTGCCGCGTGGTACAACTCGCTTCTGGGCAACAGTTTTCCGTGCAATACAGGTTATTCTTCCCCTCCAAACTACGGCAGTTCTACCGCCTATATGAACTGGCCCAAAAATCTGCTGCGTGCGGGTGATCCGATATCCATGATCGCTTCCGTGAAAAGTGCGATCCAGAGTATTGCCGCAGCCCAAGGCGACGAAGCGGCTTTGGCCCAGTCGGCCGGTACTCTGAACACAGGGACAGGTGCCTATATCTACCAGGCTGGTTACAATTCCGGTGGCTGGACAGGCGATGTGCAAGCCTTTGTGATATCCCAATCGGGAACGTTCAATACGACTGCCAACTGGACTGCATCGCAGATGCTTCCCAATCCGTCGGTGCGCAACATTGTTTCCTTCAACCGTACGTCATACGCGGGTATCCAGTTTGCTCCGGATTCCAGCAATGGACTGTCCAATTTTGATTCGTACCAACAGGGTTTGCTGAACACGAGCGACCTTGGTGTTGTGGATGGTTTTGGTGTTGACCGCGTGACATACATCCGGGGAGACATGACAAAAGAAGCATATCTGCCCAGCGCGACGGGTGCTGCAAGTCCAAATACACAGGCAAACCATTTATGGCGTTCGAGGCGAGCTGAAGGTTTGGCCTGCAGCTCTGGTTGTCCAACATTGGCGTCCTATACAGCGGGACCGACGGGCCAGTTGGGCGATGTGATTTTTTCAAATCCGCTCTATGTTTCTGCCCCGTCTGCTGCATTTCCCGACGCCTCATACAAATACTTTGCGCAAGTCGAGGCTTCACGTACGCCCATGATCTATGTGGGTGGCAACGATGGCATGCTTCACGCTTACAATGCAGCATACTACATCGATCCCACAACCAACCTTCCCAGCAGTTGCCCACAGATGTCGGGTAGTACTCCTGCCTCCACGCAACCCGCAAATTGCAAAGCAGGTCTTTCCACTTCATATAGTGGAACCGAGGTGTTCGGTTACGTTCCCTATGCAAGCTATTCATCGCTCAGTATGCTCATGAGCCCGAATTACGCCCATAGGTATTACGTCGATGGCAGTCCCGTCACGTCGGATGTTTGCATCAGAAATGGCTCGGGTTCGGCATATTGCGATGGCACCAACGACACATGGATGACGATGCTGGTCGGTGGTTTGAATGCCGGTGGAAAGGGAATTTATGCCCTGAATATTACAGACCCGGTGACGGGATTCGGTTCCTCAAATGTACTCTGGGAATTTACCGACAAGGACGACCCGGATCTGGGCTACACCTTCAGCCAGCCTATCATCCGCAAGCTCAATAACAAGCGCTTCGCCGTGATTTTCGGGAACGGTTTCAACAGTGTTGATGCGACTGGCAATCCGAACAACAATAACGCCTACCTGTACATCCTGTACGTTGACCCGAATCTGAGTACTACCCAGCCATGGACACTGGGGACGAACTATTTCAAAATTACCCTGACAAGCCCCGGTACTCCGAACAATGCTTCCAATGGCCTCGCTTCGGTGACGGCCATCGACATCAATCAGGACGGAATGATCGATTATGTCTACGGCGGCGACAGAAACGGCAACATGTGGAAGATTGACTTGACTTCCATCAGTCCCACTTCCTGGGGACCTGCTTTTTCCGGTTCTCCTCTATTCTCGGCAGTGGATGGGGCTGGACACCGGCAACAAATTACGACCGCGCCAACAGCTGCGAGAAACCCGAATGGCGGATTTATGGTCATGTTTGGCACTGGTTCGTGGATAGATCAGGCAGACGTGAACCCTCAGAGTGGCACGCTTTTCTATACCGACACGCTGTATGGGATATGGGATATGGGTGCCCCGGTGGCGGGCCGAAGCGCGCTGCAGCGCCAGGCGATTATCGGGACGTATTCCGTCGACAGCAACGGTAATTCATGTACACCTGGCACGGGCAACTGCACAACCTATACCATTCAGTCGTCATGCGATCCGAATTTTTCACCGACCCCGCTGGCGACTAGTAACGCGACCAACCTGTGTCCGGCGACCGTTCCGAACGTGACGCCCGCTACCCAGCTTGCATCATTATCGGGAACTCCCCAGCAATTCGGCTGGTTCTTCGATCTGCCGGGCAATGGGGAGCGTTCGCATTCGGACCCCCCTGTTCTGACCGGATCAGTAATTCAATTTACGACACTGACGCCGGCCACGAATCCATGCACCGGCAACACAAGCGGCTTCGAATACAACCTTTCCTATTTGACGGGGGGAGCTGTTCCCGCAGGACTATTCCTTATCCCCGGCAATCCAAGCGGATATGTTTCCTTTATTCCGCCCGGCTCGACGGTGGCCATCCAGGTACCTGCAAGCGGGAAATCCTTGGTTGGCGGCGCCGCATTGAATCCGGTGTCATTTGATATTCCTCCTTCTGCGGCCGGGGCTGCGGCCGCGGGGATTGCACCTCCGGCAGGTTTGCCGACACAACAACCGAATCCTTGCACTGCAGGGAACTGTAATGCGGCTAACTACTTCGTACCCGGCTGGGGATTTTTGAACAATTTGGCCAGAACTTCCTCTGCACTGGTACAGTCCTGTTACCCGAGTGAGATGGGCGGAGGGCTCAATTGCGACATTAGACACAAGTTAGGAAAGTTTGGACGCCTTTCATGGAAGCAATTTTAACTAACCTGGGAACGCCATGAGAACACGCATTAATGGGTTTACGCTTATCGAGGTATTGATTGTGCTCGCCATTATCGGAGTGCTGACCG
Source organism: Sideroxydans sp. CL21 (assembly GCF_902459525.1). Lineage (NCBI taxonomy): Bacteria > Pseudomonadati > Pseudomonadota > Betaproteobacteria > Nitrosomonadales > Gallionellaceae > Sideroxydans > Sideroxydans sp. CL21. The sequence continues at coordinate 2,309,114 of NZ_LR699166.1, read as the reverse complement.
CGATCGCTATTCCGTCTTACCGGCAATATGTGGTCAGGGCTAGTCGCCATCAAGCCGAAGCTACCATGCTTAATTTGTCGCAGATGGAGGAGCGCTACTTCACCAATAATTATTCCTATTATGCGGTGAACACACCTCCGCCGACACCGGAACCGAACGGATGGAGCAATTTTTCCGGTGACAACATCAACGCATTGAAGTACACAATCACTATTACCGTCACTACCACTCCGGACACTTACAAAATTATTGCTACGCCGGGGAACGGGTTTGTCGATGCTGATTGTGGAACACTGACCCTGGATAACATGGGTATTAAAGGCAGCGCTCCGGGAAGTCCTTCAACTTGCTGGTAGCGTATTGCCCGCTGATTATTGATCTGGTCAGTTGAAACATTCACACCGCTATGCTGCTCCCCCTCAACCTTCCTGTGACAAGAGGCGCGCTTTGCCTTCTGGATGAGGAGGTGTATCTACTATTCCATGTGCTCTTTGCAGCTTAAATCGTGTCTATTATGCTGATTGTGGTCGGACCGCACAGTATGGAAAGTATCGCTGCCGGTATGGTGATCAATATGTAAATATTGGTACTTGAAAATTCAGCGGATTTCGTCACTCGCTTAACAGGCATGACCTGTAATTTCTTGTGGTCAGTCGCCTTCAGAAGGCAGAAATTACATGCCTCATCTCACATGCCGCACATAAAACTATTGTGTTCGGAAGTCTGAAAACAGGAAATCATTACGGGTTATATAGCTCCTGCAAAGTAACACGAGTGTCCATCGATTTTCCGACACTCTGCGCAGTAATTCTATATGCAATTGGATTGTTACCACTGGGGTCGTTGGTGTTAACAACTTCGATCAAATAGCGTGGTTGGCTAGCCACTCCATTTATCTTTGGAGAATATGTGGTGGGAGTGACTCCATCGGAGGCATAGCCCAGGACATTGCTTTTGCTGCCGTAGATGTCGGGGCTGAAAAAATCACGTATTCCCAGATTGACGGGAGTAGATCTCAAGTCGCACAGGGCGTTAGGGCAATTGCTGGTGTATAAAGCAACGTTTAATTTTGGATTGTACGGGTACATATAACTGCCTGAAATATACATCTCTGCATCGCGCAATGCGGCTTCAGCTGCCGCGAAGGCGAGATCCTTGTCGCGAGAGTTGCGAGCGATTTTTTCGTCTGAACTCGTCACGTTGACCATGCTGAGCACGATCAATGTTAGAAAAACCATGAAACCAAGTGCCATGATCAGGCTGAACCCTTGCTGGTTCTGCCTGGATCCAATTGCGCTTAATTGCCAATTATTCATTTGCACTCACCTATTGGCAAAAGCTGAAATTCCGCACGGCAATTTCAGCAGACATTGGCGGCAGGCGCAGCCGCATTTTCGCGTCGTTCGGGATGGTGGGCGCAACAAATATTGTTCCGGGGCTTGAGCCGCCTGTCGGGTCTGTATATGGCATTATTGAGCCGACGGAGCCAGCTACTCCAGCAGTTGCGCCGCCGAAGTGATAAAAGGTTTTTGCTGTGGTGTCGAGCGCAACAGGATTGGGGCTGCGGGCGACAATGGAAACCTTCACGCTCAGGATGTTGTCAGGGTTTGTAACCAGCTGCCAGGGGACGTAGCGATCGATAATTCCGTCCAACGGAGACGAAATATCCTCCCCGTAGAGAATCTGCAGACTTTCCACCCCGGCTACCATGGGTAGCGTAGAGTTAACCCCAGCATTGGGATTGCTCGTGTGGCACCACAAGGTTGGCTCATTCTTGTTGTTCGGATCTGCAGCAACGTACATCGTATCTTCAATCAGCGTCCCAAGTGCTATAGGGTTGCCAAGGCAGTCTTGCGAGGTATTGGTCGAGGGAGTGGGGGCAAATGTTCCCGCGATGGTGTCTTCCCCGTAATAACGGACGCGGATTGCATCGCTTTGGTTCATAACTATTGTTGAACCTGCGGGCAAGTGTCCGGTGGGTCCGGCAGGTACGGGGCCAGCCGGGTTGATATTGGCGGGGTCGTTGACGCCTACAATGGAACTCCCTACCGTCGTAGTAGAACAGAAGCTGAGTTCATTCATCAATGACGTGGTTGTGTTGGTGTATCCAGCTTGTTTGATCTCTCTTGATAGCAGATCGATTGCAAAGCGTATGGTTTCATTCAGCCGGCTTACGTCGGTCTGGCTTTGCTGAGTCTTGAAGCCGCTCTGCCAAGCAACTGCTACAGCCAGCATGATAATCATCGAAATGGTAATCGCTATCATGAACTCGACAAGCGAATACCCTTTAATGCGTGAATTGTTCACAGGTTGGTATAGGTGCATAGCAATCCTCCCCCTCCGGATATTACGCTGCCAACGCCTGAACCTGCTGTGGGGACGGAGGATGATGCGGCAATGCGCGATTCGTTCCAGCATACCTTGACGACGTAGGGGGCATACAATCCGTTATCGCATGCCCAACTTGTTGGGCTGCCGTCACTCGGCGTGGCGTCCTGGCAGACGGTACCTGCACCGGAAGGCAGTACCGCCGCCAATTGTTTGTTCCATGCATCGATCATTGTGTTGAGATAAAAATTACGGGTACATCCTGTGGAATTCCAGCAGCTTGTGCTGGTAGCTCCCGTTCCCGGGTTTGCAAAAGTCACTGCCACTGTTGAATTAATCGTTCCGGTGGTGGTGGGATTGGCTCGCAGCATTTCGGCCATCGCGTAGGCTTGCTGTGACGCGATGGTCCGGTAGACGGACGATGAATTCATCTGAAGGCTGACGGTGATCACCGCCAGTATGCTGAAGATTCCAATCGAGACGACGAGCAAGGTCACCAGGACTTCAACCAGTGAAAATCCTTTTGCTTTGACAGGCATGGTATTCATGGAAGGCATGAAGTTTTTTCCTGAAGTTGTCTGTCGATCACCATGGCACTTTCGTGACCGATGGCCGACCGCTGAAATCAATCGAGATCTGCCTGCACTGGCTGGCACCTTTAACACAAAGCTTGAAGTTTCCCGATGTTATTGCTCCGCCAGGATTGATCATCGCTCCGTATGGATTGAAAGCAAGCCAGTTATTTGGATTGCCGGTAAAGTTCGGCACAATCGATGTCAATGCTCCAGATGTGTCAGGCGTCAGCGTGGGGGCGGTGTACCTGATTATTGTCTCGTTGCCATCGCATTTTCCATTTAAATTTACGTCTATGAATACGATCCGGCCCAGAAATATCCAGTCGTTTGGGGTGGTCGAACATGAGACTGTAGCGGCGCATGAAGTATTCGCTGTCGGGGCATTCGACGGAGGACAGACAATCGCTGGATATTGATTCGAAGAAGCCAGACTGCGGGTAAACATCAGGTCGCTGACCAGATCGTTGGCGGCGGTTGAGGTACGGGCATTTGCAATGAAGTTTGCAAGATTCGGTAGCGCAATGGACATCAAAATGGCTGCAACGGCAATAACAACCAAGACTTCAATCAATGTGAAACCGGCCCCAACATTTGCACTGGACTGAGAGTAAACGTTCAAAGGCAACACGGCCCTGCGACGGTTCTGTGGATGCAGCAACAATGGTGTCGTAATGGTATGCATTATTCTTCTGCTACAGCCCCGGTCCATAATTGGCACAAAGTCTAGCCTTTTCAATCGCTAGGTCAAAAGTATTTACGACAAAAGGCTGCTTTTTGAGGATGGGCGGTTGATGGCAAACACTGTATATGTCACCGATGCTGATTTTTGGCATGAAGTGGTTACAATAGGGCTCAGCATGTTCCGATATCGACCGCCCTCCTAAAGTCAGGAGTAAAGTCCGTCGTTCTGAACGATAGTCTCAAAGTCTTGCTGGCTCACAAGCAAATTTAGGGTTTGTGCAAGCAATCCTCCATCAAGTGAAGTAATACATGTGCGCTCGAAATAGGAATGTTGAGGGGGATAGGGTGACCATGAGCTCGATCAACGAAGTGTCTTTGTCAAATATCAGGCGCTACTTCGGAAAGTTGTGAAATTAAAGCCAGAACAAGACGTAGCTATGGTTGCTGCGATGGTTTCATGCCGTCGGCAATTAAGGAAAAGTGATTTTGAATTCTAAGTTTGTAGTGATCGGTGCAGGGGCGCTGGGGCTGGCTTCGGCAGAAGGTTTGTTGCGGCAAGGTGCAGAAGTGACAGTGCTGGAGCGCGGTTTGGCCGGGCGGGAATCATCCTGGGCAGGCGGTGGAATACTTTCGCCTTTGTGCCTTTGGGACTATCCCGACGAGGTGAACCGGCTGGCGCTGCGCGGCATGGCTCTGTTCGGCGGTTTCGCCGGGGCGCTATACCAAACGACCGGCATTGATCCGGAATATCAACGCAGCGGCATGCTGGTGTTGCCGCCGTCCGATGTTCAGGTTGCGCAGAAATGGTGTGCAGCACATGGCGTGAATATGGAAATGCAAGATGACGGCATGCTTTTGCCGGATATTGCCCAAGTGCGCAATCCGCGTTTGATGCAAGCCTTGCGAGCACGGGTGGAGCAACTTGGCGGACGTATCGTCGAGCAGTGCGAGGTAAAACAGATCGTCGAGGAAGCAGGGCGGGTCAGTCAACTCGTGACGACGCAGGGCAGCTTCAGCGCGGATGCGTACATCGTTACTGCGGGAGCATGGAGCAAAGTGCTGCTGGGCGAACATGCCTTGCAGGCCGATATCAAGCCGATACGGGGACAGATGTTGCTGTTCAAGTTCGATGCGCCGCCCCTGCCGCACATCATGCTGCAAAAAGACCTGTACCTGATTCCGCGCCGTGATGGTCACTTGCTGGTGGGCAGTACGCTGGAAGATGCCGGTTTTGACAAAAGTACGACCGAGGAAGCGCGCACAATGTTGCTGCGGCGTGCGATCGGGCTGCTGCCGGCCTTGCGCGATATGCCTGTCATCCGGCACTGGGCGGGCTTGCGCCCGGGTTCGCCGGACAACATTCCTACCATCGGACGCCATCCGAATTTGCCCAATCTTTACATCAACAGCGGTCATTTCCGTTATGGCATAACCATGTCACCGGCGAGTGTCGAGGTACTGTTGAATGTGATCAATGGAACGCCGCAACCATTCGATGTTGCACCATATCTTTGGCATTAAGCGTTGCCGCAATGAAGGCTCTCCGCTTATAATCCGCGCCGGAACGCCGATGTAGCTCAGTTGGTAGAGCAACGCACTCGTAACGCGTAGGTCACCAGTTCGATTCCGGTCATCGGCACCACCCTCCAGTTCCATCACGGCAGCGAACAGTCAGGAGCAGCAATGACTTTCCCGCAACTTGGCAAGGCTTCTTCCCATTACGCAAAAATCGCACTCATCGTCGTCATCGTCGTCACCCTGATGGGCGGCGTCGCTTACCTCTCGCGCAGCAAACCGATCCCGGTGGTGCTGCAAAAGGTGGAGCGCGGCACGGTGGAGGCGTCGGTCAGCAACACCCGAGCGGGTACGGTGAACGCTTGCCGCCGCGCCAAGATGTCGCCGCCCGCTGGCGGACAGATATCCGGGCTGCTGGTGAAAAAAGGGCAGCGTGTGCGCAAGGGGCAGGTGCTGCTGGAATTATGGGATAACGATCTGCGTGCGCAGGAAAGACTGGCGCAGGAGCAGCTTAAGACTTCGGTGACGCACGTGCAGGAGGTATGTACGCTGGCCGAAGCGGCGCAGCGCGAGGCGGATCGTTCGCAGGAACTGAAGAACAAGGGATTCATTTCCTCGCAGCTATTGGATAAGGCAGTCAGCGATGCCGCATCGCGCAAGGCTTCCTGCGAGGCCGCGCGCGGCGACATCGAACAGAGCAAATCTCGCATCGCGCTGGCCCGGGCCGGGCTGGATCGCATGGTTTTGCGGGCACCGTTCGACGGCGTGGTGGCCGACATCAGCGGCGAACTGGGCGAATACGCCACGCCGTCACCTCCCGGCATTCCGACCTTGCCGGCTATCGATCTGATCGATGACAGTTGCATGTACGTGAGCGCGCCCATCGACGAGGTGGATGCTTCCAAAATAAAGGTCGGGCAGCTTAGCCGCATCACGCTGGATGCGATCAAGGGGCGCACTTTTGGCGGCAAGGTCAGGCGCATCGCACCGTATGTGCTCGATCTGGAGAAACAGGCGCGCACCGTCGAAGTGGAGGTCGAGTTCGACAAGCTTGCCGCGAAAGACAATCTGCTGGTGGGTTACAGCGCCGATGTCGAAATCATCTACGATGTGCGCGACCATGTGCTGCGCATTCCGACCCAGACGCTGATGGAAGGCAACAAAGTGCTGTTGTTCGGCGGCAACGGTGTACTGGAAGCGCGCAAGGTTACGACCGGATTGTCCAGTTGGGAATATGTCGAGGTAACCTCCGGCCTGGAGGAAGGCGACAGGATCGTGTCCTCGCTGGATCGGGAGGGAGTCAAAGCCGGGGCGCGCGTCGTGCCGGAAGCAGCCAAGCGCGCGATATGATCGAGTTGCAGAATGTCTGCCGCACCTTCACCGTAGGCGACCAGCAAGTCGCCGCGCTGCGCGACATCAACCTGCGCCTGGATGCCAGCGAATACGTATCCATCATGGGGCCGTCCGGCTCCGGCAAATCTACCCTGCTCAACCTGCTGGGACTGCTCGACCGGCCAACTTCCGGCACTTATCTGCTGGATGAAGGCAACGTCACCGACTTGAGCGACGAGCAGCAGGCGAACGTGCGCCGCGACAAGATCGGCTTCGTGTTCCAGTCGTTCCATCTGGTACCGCGACTCACTGCAGCGCAGAACGTCGAGTTGCCGATGATCCTGGCAGGCGTTCCGGCCGAGGAGCGCAAGGCACGCGTACAGGTGTTGATGCAGAATTACGGCCTGTCGGAGCGCGCCGATCACCGGCCCGACCAACTCTCGGGCGGTCAACGCCAGCGCGTTGCTATCGCGCGAGCCACCGTGATGAACCCGACCGTGCTGTTGGCCGACGAACCCACCGGCAATCTGGATCGCACTACCGGCTGGGATGTGCTCAAGCTGCTGGAAGGTTTGATGGATCGGGGCATCACCCTTGTAGTAGTGACCCACGACGCCGAGATCGGTGCGCGGGCCAGGCGCCAGATACATATGCTCGACGGGCGCATCATTTCCGACAACCCGCAGGCAAAATGAAACTCGCCGACACGATCCAGTTCGCCTCCGGCAGCCTGCGCGGCAGCCCGACACGCACGCTGCTCATGATCCTGGCGATGGCCATCGGTGTTGCGGCGGTGGTAGTACTCACCGCGTTGGGTGAGGGCGCTCGACTCTACGTGGTCAACCAATTCGCTTCGCTCGGCACCAACCTCGTGATCGTCCTGCCCGGGCGTACCGAAACGGCAGGTATCGGCCCCGGCATGCTGCTGGGGCAGATTCCGCGCGAGATCACTCTGGACGATGCCGAAGCGCTCCTGCGCAGCCGCGGCGTGAGGCGCATCGCGCCGCTGACCGTCGGTTCCGCCACGCTGTCGCACGGTGCGCTGAATCGCGAGGTCGTCGTGTTGGGTTCCACATCCGACCTGCTGGCAGTGAGGCACATGAGCATCGGTATCGGCCGCTTCCTGCCGCCGGGCGACATGCATGACAGCGCTTCGGTATGCGTGCTGGGCAGCCAGATGAAGCGCGAACTGTTCGGCAACGAGCAGGCAGTGGGACAGTGGGTGCGCCTCGGTGACCGGCGCTTTCGCGTGATCGGCATCCTGGCTTCACAGGGCGAATCCATGGGTATGCGCACCGACGAGTTGGTCATCGTGCCGGTCGCGTCTGCACACCTGTTGTTCAATACTTCCGGCCTGTTCCGCATCCTCGTCGAGGCCAAGAACCGCGACAGCATCGAGGACGTCAAACACGACGCGGAACAGATCATGTTCCAGCGCCACGGCGGCGAAAAGGACGTGACCGTCATCACGCAGGATGCCGTACTGGCCACCTTTGACCGCATCCTCACCGCGCTCACCATGGCAGTGGGCGGCATCGCCGCCATCAGCCTTGCCGTGGCCGGCGTGCTGATCATGAACGTGATGCTCATTGCAGTGGCGCAGCGCGTCAAGGAGATCGGCCTGCTCAAGGCGCTGGGTGCGCCGCCCGCACAGATACGCGCCTTGTTCTTTGCCGAAGCGGCGCTGCTGTCCGGCATCGGCAGCGTGGCCGGGCTGGTGCTGGGCTATGCGGGAAGCATGGTTATCGGGCAGATATATCCCATCCTGCCGGTGAGCCCGCCTTGGTGGGCGGTGGTCGCCGCCTGCGGTACTGCACTTGGGACCGGCATCCTGTTCAGCGTGTGGCCGGCGCGGCGCGCGGCGCAGCTGGATCCAGTTGCGGCACTCGCCGGGAGATAAGCGATGTACTTCCGCGACTTTTTGACACTCACTACTTCCAGTTTCCTCACTTCAAGGATGCGCAGCTTTCTCACGGGACTGGGCATTGCCATCGGCATTGCGGCGGTCATTCTGCTTACCTCCATCGGGGACGGCCTGCATCAATTCGTGCTGGCTGAATTTTCCGAATTTGGTACCAACATCATCACGATACAGCCGGGCAAGACGCAGACGCAGGGCGGCAATGTCGGCGTCATCGGCTCGGTCAGGGCCTTGTCGCTGGACGACGCCGATGCGTTGCGCCACTTGCCCTACGTCGAGAACGTCAATCCCGGATTGATGGGCAACGCGGATATGCGTGCCAACGGCAAGACACGGCGCGCCACCGTATTCGGTGAAGGGCACGATTTTGCCAAGGCGTTCACGATGAAGCTGGAGAGCGGCACGTTCTGGCCCGACGAGGATAGCGAGCAGGCGCGGGCGATGGTCGTAATCGGCACGAAAGTGCGGCAGGAGCTCTTTGCCGGGCAGAACCCGTTGGGCAGCTACCTGCGCATCGGCGGGCAACGCTACCGCGTGATCGGCGTGATGGAACCGAAGGGACAGATACTCGGCATGGACATGGATGATGCCGTGTTCATTCCCGCCGCCCGTGCGATGGAGCTTTTCAACCGTCCGGGCCTGATGGAGATCAACGTGAGTTATCGCGCCAGCGCCGATGTGAACACAGTGACGCGCCTCATCACCGAGCGTCTGAAAGAAAAACATGGGCGCGAAGACTTCACCACCATTTCGCAGGAGCAGGCGCTCGAGGTATTGAGCTCCGTGTTGAACGTTCTCACCTTCGCCGTAGGCGCACTGGGCGGCATCTCGTTGTTGGTGGGCGCCGTCGGCATCCTCACCATCATGACCATGGCCGTCACCGAACGCACCGCTGAGATCGGCTTGCTGCGGGCGCTGGGGGCGCAAGAAAAACAGGTGCTCATGCTGTTCCTGGGTGAAGCCATCATGCTCTCGGCCATGGGCGGCGTGATGGGACTGGTCATCGGCATCGGCATCGCGCAGGGGCTGCATCTGCTGGTTCCGGCGCTGCCGGTGCACACGCCTTGGCTGTTCGCGGTGCTGGCCGAGCTGACCGCGGTCAGTATTGGCCTAGTCGCTGGTGTCGCTCCGGCGTTGCGCGCGGCGCGGCTCGATCCGGTGGAGGCGTTGCATGCGGAGTGAGTCATGCGACATCTTCTGCACAGTGGTCGATAACTACGGCGACATCGGCGTGTGCTGGCGTTTGGCGCGGCAGCTGTCCAATGAGCACGGCCTGACAGTGCGACTGTGGGTGGACGATCTGCGCAGTTTCGGCAAGTTGTGTCCTGAGTTGGATATGGGGCTAGACGAGCAGCGTTGTCGCGGGGTGCAGTTGCGACACTGGACTTCCGATTTCCCCGCTGTCGAACCAGCCGATCTGGTGATCGAAGCATTTGCCTGCCGCTTGCCGCAAACCTATATAGAAGCAATGTCAGCGCGAGATCCCAAGCCGGTTTGGTTGAATCTGGAATACCTCTCTGCGGAAGACTGGGTGGAGGGGTGTCACAAGCTACCTTCGCCACATCCGACATTGCCATTGATCAAATATTTCTTCTTCCCCGGCTTTACCGAGAAGACCGGCGGTCTGCTTTTGGAACGCGATCTGCTGGCGCGACGCGACGCGTTCCAGTCCGATGCCGGGATGCAGCAGCGCTACTGGCGCAGCCTGGGCGTGCCGCAGCGCGTTGAAGGCGAGTTGCGAGTGTCCATGTTCAGCTATGAGAACGAGGCGATGGAAGCGTTGCTGGATTGCTGGGAAGAGGGGGATAAGCTCGTTACCTGTCTGCTACCGGAAGGTCGTTCCTTGCCGCAGGTGGCGGCCTACTTCGGGATGCAGGCCGGCAAGGCGGGCGACATTTGGCAACGCGGCAATCTGAGAGTGCATGTGCTGCCCTTCGTCGAGCAGGAGCGCTACGATGAACTGTTGTGGGCTTGCGATGTCAATTTTGTGCGCGGCGAGGATTCGTGCGTGCGTGCTCAATGGGCGGCCAAGTCGTTCATTTGGCAGATTTATCCGCAGCACGACGGGGTGCATCTGGTAAAACTGGAAGCCTTGCGGTTGCGCTATACGGTGGGTTTGCCGCCCGCAGCTGCACAGGCGGTGAAGGATTTGTGGCTGGCGTGGAACGGTGGACAGGGAATTGCCGGGGCCTGGTTGCAGTTCGTGCAGCAGCGCAAGACCTTGGCTGCGCATGGCGTCGTTTGGGCGCAGCGACTGGCGGGAAATAACATTTCATTGAATTTACTGGATTTTTTCCGTGACGCTCATTAACTCGGGTATTCCACAAATTTGCACGGTCATCTCGCATATTTGCCGGATATTCGGGTAAAATCCGCGCCTTGAATTTTGAGGGGCAGTAAACATGAAAACAGCACAAGAGCTACGCGCCGGTAACGTGATCAATGTAAGCGGCGAACCCATGGTAATCCTTAAGGCCGAATACAGTCGCTCGGGCCGTAACGGTTCCGTGGTGAAGATGAAGATGAAAAACCTGTTGACCGATTCCGCCAAGGAGTGGGTCTATGCAGCGGACGACAAGTTCGACCAGATCATCCTGGATCGCAAGGAAGTGACCTATTCTTATTTTGCCGATCCGATGTATGTGTTCATGGATGGTGAGTACAACCAGTACGAAATCGAAGCCGAATGCATGGGCGATGCGCTCAACTACATCGAGGACGGTATGCCTTGCGAAGTGGTGTTCTACAACGACAAGGCGATCTCGGTAGAGTTGCCCAATACCATCGTGCGCGAAGTGATCTACACCGAGCCGGCCGTGCGCGGCGACACTTCAGGCAAGGTGATGAAGCCGGCCAAACTCAACACCGGTTTTGAGTTGCCCGTATCTGCATTCATTGAGATCGGCGACAAGATCGAAATCGACACTCGCACCAACGAGTTCAGAAAACGCGCGAACTGAGTCCGGTTTGCCGATGCAATAAATTAAAGAGCCGCTGTGTAGCGGCTCTTTTGTTTTGAGACTTGCAGCCGAACCTACAGCTTCTCGACGCTGTATACCGCTACCAGTTTGTGCGTTGCGCCCGGTGCAAGGGTAACGATGTTCTCCATCGCGTTGCCGCTTTCAACGCACACCATGCCGCGATGTCCATTCTCGCCGAAATCGCCCATCTTGTCGGCCTTTTCGGTCCACGGGTTCCATACGACGGTACTCATGCTGTCTTGCTTTGCGATGCGGATAGCACGCTTCAGGCCTTTATCCTCGATCACGCAATCCGCAGCGGTATTGATGTACACGCGATCCACTTCGCTCTCGATGACGATGCCGTCCTTCTGCGTGCAGTGCGCAAAGTTCTGCACCTTGTCCAGATAGGCGCAATTATCCAGACCGCGGATGGTCGTTTTCGCGACATCGCTGATATGGAAATAGGTGTGCAACGCTTCGCCTAGTTCGAACGCTTTTGTATCCGTATTGGTTGTGATCAGCTCCACGCGCAGGGCTTTTCCGACGGTGACTGCAAGTTGCACTGTGGAAGCGTGGGGCCATTGCGCACGGGTGGTTTCACTTTCGATGAGACCAAAACGCAGGAAAGTCGAGCCGTCCGGCAAGGCTTTTGTTTCCAATACTTCCCACGGTACTGTGCGGGCAAATCCGTGTCCGGGCAATTTGCTGTCGGATTTGTGCGGGCCGAACCAGGGCCAGCAGATCGGTACACCGCCACGGATGGATTTCCCGGGTGCGAACTTGGCATAGGGTGACAGCCAGATCACAGGTTCCTCGCCGCGCGGCTGGAAGGTGGCGATATGCGCACCCTGCAATACGATGTTGGCGAGCGCGTGCTGGTTGGCGACTTCGGCAACGATCATGCCCGCGGCGATCTCCTTGAACTGCACGTGGTTGCCGATGGCGAAACGCTGGTTGAGTTCAGCTAGTGTCATTAGTTGTTCCTTTTTTCTTAAATGAATGATTTCGATCAATCTGCGGGCGGGGCAACTTTCAGTACTTCTTCCAAAGTGGTGAGTCCGGCCGCGACTTTTTGTGCACCCGAGATGCGCAGCGGTTTCATGCCCTCGCGGTTGGCCTGGTCGCGCAACGCGGCAATGTCAGTCTCCTTGCTGATGATTCTGCGCAATGCGGGCGACATGAGCAGTATCTCATAGATGCCGATGCGTCCGGAATAGCCGGTCTTGCGGCATTCCAGACAACCTTGAGGAGTTTGCAATTGGGCCGGCCTGGCGGCTTTCCAGGGGGCGACCAGATGATCCCACACATCGTTATCGTTTTCGGGCATGGGTATCGGTTGCTTGCAATGCGGGCACAGCGTACGCACAAGACGCTGCGCCATGATGCCAAGCAGGGTCGCGTTGATCAGGTAGTACGGCACGCCAAGATCGAGCAGGCGGGTGATGGCGGACGGCGCGTCGTTGGTGTGCAAAGTGGAGAGCACCAGGTGGCCGGTCAGCGCAGCCTGGATCGCCATCTCGGCGGTCTCCAGATCGCGTATCTCGCCCACCATGATGATATCCGGATCCTGCCGCATCAGCGCGCGCACGCCTTCGGCAAAAGTCAGGTCAAGTCCCGTCTGTATCTGCATCTGGTTGAACGCGGGCTCAACCATTTCGATGGGGTCTTCCAGTGTGCACACGTTCACCTCGGGAGTCGCCAGATGCTTGAGCGTGGAATACAGCGTGGTGGTCTTGCCCGAGCCGGTGGGACCGGTGACGAGGATGATGCCGTTGGGTTGCGAGGTCATGTATTGCCAGCGCGCACGGTCGTCGTCGGAAAAGCCGAGTTCGGAGAAATCGCGCAGCAGCACTTCCGGGTCGAAGATACGCATCACCAGCTTCTCGCCGAATGCGGTGGGCAGGGTGGAGAGCCGAAGCTCTATCTCCTGTCCGTCCTCGGTTCGCGTCTTGACTCGCCCATCCTGTGGCCGCCGTTTCTCCATCAAGTCCATGCGTCCCAGCAGTTTGATGCGGCTGGTCATCGCGGTGACTACGGACATCGGGAGTTGATGCACTTGATGCAGAACTCCATCAATGCGGAAGCGCACGATGCCGACATCGCGGCGCGGTTCGATATGGATATCCGATGCGCGCTGATCGAATGCGTATTGCCACAACCAGTCCACGATGTGGACGATGTGCTGATCGTTGGCATCGAACTGTTTGTTGGTCTTGCCGAGCTCAACCAGTTGTTCGAACGAGGCAGGGCTGGACGCATTGGGTGTGGCCCTGGTTGCGCTCTTCACCGAACGGGCAAGATTATAGAATTCGACCAGGTAGCGATTGATGTCCGCGGGCGAAGAAATGACGCGGCGGATATTCTTGCGCGAGGTGTGTTTGAGAGTACTCTCCCAGTCGCGCAGGTACGGCTCGGCAGTTGCCACGATCAGGTCGCCGCCTTCGATACGGAGCGGCATGATGGCGAAGCGGTTCGCATAATCGATCGACATCAGGTCGGTCAGGTCGGAGAAGTCGATCTTCAGCGGGTCGATGTGGAAGTATTCCATGCCAACATGTTTTGCCAACCATTCGGTCAGGGCATCGAGTGTCAGGATACGGTGCGGTGATTTTTGCGATTTCCAGTGCTTATCCGAAATGACTGCCAGCGGATGCACGTCTTGCCGATGGAGGCGGCGTTCGGCGATGAGGGTTTCAGCTTCGGCTTTTCCAACCATGCCGTCGACAATCATCATATCCAGCACTTCGGCCAGTTTCAGTTTATGTTCCGGAACATCTTGCGCAGCCATATTCATGCCTTGATTGAGGTTTTGCGGACTATACCGTTATCGGGCGGGGGCTTCAATCAACTTGGAATATAGGCGGAACGCCTTGCCACCGAACGAACTATAGATGCTCGCCGGGGTATGAATTGCGACCAGGCCTTTACTCATGATAGCTTTTGGATCGGTACGCCGTGAAAGATCAGAAGCATCAATGGAAAGTCGGATATGTCATTATCAGTGAACGCAATAATTGAATAGTCCCCGGAATGCCATGCAGAATGTGCAAGTTACCCCTGTCACGCTGATCGCGACTGATGGCTACAAACTTGCAGCCCATCATTGGACGCATACGACCTTGCCAATCAGGGCTATCGTCGTTATTAATCCTGCAACCGCAGTCAAGGCATCCTACTATCACAGATATGCACAATTCTTGGCCACTAACGGGATGTCGGTACTGACTTTCGATTATCGTGGGATAGGGAAATCGCGCAGAGGAAGCTTGCGCGAATTCAAGAATATTTCGAAGCTGGACTGGGGGCGGCTGGATTGCGATGCTGCGCTGCAATGGGCCCGCAACAACCACATCGATACACCTGTCCATGTGGTGGCACATAGCATCGGCGGCTTGTTGGTGGGACTGGCAAAAAACAATACCTGCGTCGAGCGCTGCGTTACCGTGGGTGCACAGTATGCGTATTGGCGGGACTATGAACGAGGCAAAAGACTGTCCATGTGGCTGCGTTGGCACATATTGATGCCTGTTCTGACAACGCTGTTCGGCTATTTCCCGGCAAAGGCACTGGGCTGGCACGAAGACCTTCCCGCGGCGGCGGCATACGAATGGGCGTTCCGGCCGGCCAGACTTGAAGAGTCCTATCTGAAAATGACCGAATCTGCCCCCGATGCGCTTGCCCATTTTTCGGGAATGACCGGGGACATACTTGCCATTGGAATGACTGACGATCCCTTTGGTACACCGGCCGCGCTTGATCGCCTGCTTGCCTATTTCACGAGCAGCCGACGCGTGCATGTGCGCATCTCACCCGAATCCATCGGCGAAGAAAGTATCGGGCATTTTGCGTTCTTCCACGATCGTTTCAAGACAACGTTGTGGCAACAATCTTTGGACTGGCTGATTTCCGGGAACATTCCCGAAAGTGCAGTTTCATCGATAATTACTCCTGCAATTCATTCCAGTACCCAAGTGCCCGCAGATGGCAGATGATGTGGATATAAAGTACACTGAATAAACGATACAGCTTGCCAAACAAACCAGGAGGCATCATGCGATTTACAAAAGGAATGCTATTAACCGCCGCCATCGTTCCGCTGGTTGCCGGATTGAGTGGATGCGCCAGCAGCTTTATCGAAGTAAAAAAAGGGACGGAACGAGTCTCGGTAGCAGATGCCAACCAGATCGCTGCATGCCAATCCAAAGGCAAGATCACCGTCAGCGTTCTTGCCAAGGTCGGATTTATCACTCGCAGTGCTGACGACGTGGAAGCCAACCTCCTGCAGATGGCACGCAACAATGCGGTCGATGCGGGTGCCGATACGGTCGTGAAGGGTGAGTCGCAGGAATTCGGCAAGCGCACTTTCGATATGTACAAATGCAGGCCCTGATCGGATCGTGAAAGCGGGGTAGAGCAGCCCCGGTTGAAATCGGGGCTGCTCCACCTGTTTTTTGCTCAGGCACCAGAGCGCGGGTTTGTTCCAATGACTGTTCATGAGCAGTCTTGCCAGTTTGTCTTCAGGCTATGCTCCATCGTAACAAGATGGATACGTTTTCAGCCTTCGATCGTTTCGTAAGTCTCGACCTCGCGGGACTCCAGGTAGTGAATGGCGTAGCCGAGTACATGAGTCCGGAAATACTCGGTGGCCTTATGATCTTCGTACGCCTGTGCATCGGTGTACTGTTCGTACAGGAAGAACTTCGCGGGATCCCGGGATGAAACCTGGGCTTGATAGAACAAGTTCCCCGGCTCGTTCCGTGACAGCGGCGTCACCAGTCTGATGACTTCGCGAATTCTCTCCTCTTCCCCAGGCTTTGCCTTCCAGGTTGCCGCGACCACGAATGCCATGACGTATTCCTTTCTCTGATTCAGACAATTCAACAGCTATTGTGCTCGATAGAGCCAATGGCCAAGGATTCCTGATAGCCGGTTTTGTTCTTTATGTTCATGCGATCCTGTCTTGTTGGCCGCACCAATACATTGCGTGGTGCACATTGCCAGTGCACGAGGAATGGCGATTTCCGGTGAACTCCTTTAAAACCATGTACTCACATCTTGGCTCGCTTATTGCTGCCTTTTATCGCAAATAGGGAGATCAAGTTGAAACGAATCCTAATCATAGACGATGTCAGGGATCGGGCGGCGTGGTTGAAGGCCAGTCTTGAGCTGGCTGAATTCGCCGTCGTCGGGATTCTGGCCTGGGAGCAAGTGGACGAGAGCGCGATACAAGCCGCCGCAGCGGATGTGATCATCGTGGATGCCAATGCGCCCGGGAGGGACACGCTTGAGCAGATCAGCCTGATGTCCACCACGCTGGAAAAGCCGGTGGTCGTGTTGAGTGCCAGGAACGACCAGCAGAGTATCCAGGAAGCGATGCGCGCCGGTGTCAGCGCCTATGTGGCGCATACGATACAGAGCGAAGATCTGAGCAGCATCATACATGTGGCCGCTGCCCGCTTTCTGGAACACAAGCGCTTGCGGGATGAGCTGAAGGAAGCGAAAAGCCAGCTGACCGAGCGCAAGCTGGTGGACCGGGCCAAGGGGATCCTGATGGCCGATTACGGTTACAGCGAGCCCGAGGCCTACAAGCGGATGCGCAACATGGCGATGAGCAAGGGTAAGCGCATGGCGGAAATCGCCGAGGCGATCATTTTCGCCAAGGAACTGAGTGCTTGAAAATTCTGTTCCTGATCTTTGCTAGATCTGTGTATTAGAACCGATTGCTACGTGCCCTGATGGAATATCGTGCGGAACTTCGATACATACCATCCTGTGGATCAATCAAAAACGTTCGCACGCTTGACGGTTGGCATGACAGTTGCGAGGAGTGGGATATCAAGAAGTCGACGGTGGTTCGGAGAATCGGCGATCAAGGGCAAAGGCGTCCCGCTACGGGTGGCAAAGTTGGATGCCTTTATCGTTTTCGGGCCATGGATTCAAATATAGAGGTGGGTGATGGACTGGACAAAGAAGGTAATTGGCGGAAATGACATGACAGTTGCATCGAATGTGCATGTTCCCGAAAAGACAGGCCGGCAGGAATTGGCGAAAGAATCGGGAGCGGATTCAGATGCAGCGGGAGTCACGGGCGAGGAGCCGATGGGAACGCGGTCATCCGCATGGATTGCCGGCTCGGATGCGCCCGAATTGAATGAAGTCAAAATCGGTTTTATTCCGCTCACCGATTGTGCGTCGGTGGTGATCGCCTCGGTGATGAAATTCGACGAGAAATACGGCATCAAGATCGCTCTTTCCAAAGAGGCGTCGTGGGCGGCGGTGCGCGACAAGCTGGTCAGCGGCGAACTGCACGCCGCCCAAGTGCTGTACGGACTGGTGTACGGCGTGCACCTTGGCATAGGCGGACTCAAGAAGGACATGGCGGTGTTGATGAGCATCAACAACAACGGCCAGGGCATCACGCTTTCCAACAGGCTGCGAGACAAAGGCGTGACCACGGGGGAATCGCTGAAGATGCTCATCGGTACGGATAAGCGCGACTATACCTTTGCGCAGACCTTTCCGACTGGGACACACGCCATGTGGCTTTACTACTGGCTGGCCAATTACGGCATCGACCCGTTCAGGGATGTAAAGAATATCGTCGTGCCGCCGCCGCAAATGGTGGCCAACATGCGGGTCGGCAACATGGATGGATTCTGTGTCGGCGAACCCTGGAATAACCGCGCCATCGCCGACAAGATCGGATTTTCGGTGGCGACGAGCCAGGATATCTGGAAAGACCATCCGGAAAAAGTCCTGGGCACCACCGCGGAGTTTGCCCATCAATATCCAAACACCGCGCGGGCTTTGATCATGGCCGTGCTGGAGGCCTCCAGGTACATAGATGTCATGGCCAACCGCCGGACAGTCGCGGAGATCATCGCCGACAAGTCCTATATCAACTGCCCGGTCGATATTATCAATCAACGTATGGAAGGTCACTACGAGGACGGTCTCGGCAAGAAATGGGACGACCCGAATTACATGAAATTCCATAACGAAGGTGCGGTCAACTTCCCCTATCTGTCCGATGGCATGTGGTTCCTCACGCAGCACAGGCGCTGGGGCCTGCTCAAGGAAGATCCGGATTATCTGGCGGTCGCCAAACAGATCAACAAGATCGGGCTGTATATGCAGGCCGCGGCGCAAGTCAAAGTGCCGGTCCCCGGGGATGTCCTGCGTACTTCAAAGCTGATAGATGGAACAGTATGGGATGGCAAAGACCCCGGGAAATATGCAGCCAGCTTCAAGGTGAGGGCGGGATGAGCGGTCCCGCGCAAATCTCAGCTGAAATCCTCATTAGCGTGCACAGAACCGGGGAAACGCACCAAAAGATTGCGGCCCGAGTAGCGCCAGATCTGAATAAGCAATCCTGATCATTACGAATCCCCCTGAATCTATTGGGTGCGGATCTCAATGCCGGTCCTTGGCACAAGTATTGCTGCGTAATCCTATAACCGGATCAATGACGATCTGACTAAAGTTCAAATGGACAAAGGCGTCCCACTGCGCAACCGCGCAGTTGGACGCCTTTTTCATTTGCCGCTTTGTTACAGCTTTTATCTCTTTCAGGAACGGTGTGGTGTTTGATTCGACCATCGCGCAGGGCTTGGTCGATGGACCTGGAATTTACGCGTAATGTTATCAAGGAGAATCGAAATGGCATCAGGATTTTGGCAGGCAGGACACAGGCCGACATTGTTTGCGGCATTCTTGTATTTTGATTTGAGTTTCATGGTGTGGGTAATACTCGGCCCGCTGGGTGTTCAAATCGCCAACGACCTCGGACTCTCGGCGGCACAAAAAGGCCTTATGGTGGCGACACCGGTATTGTCGGGAGCGTTGTTGCGCATTGTCTTGGGCATGCTGGTGGATCACCTCAAACCCAAGCTGGCCGGAGCCATCGGCCAAGTAATCGTGATTGCGGCGCTGGCGATTGCATGGTTCCTGGGGGTACATGACTTCCAACAAGTACTGGTGCTGGGTGTGATGCTGGGCGTTGCAGGCGCGTCGTTCGCGGTAGCTTTGCCTCTGGCTTCGCGCTGGTATCCTCCTGAACATCAGGGCACCGCGCTTGGCATCGCCGGGGCCGGGAATTCAGGCACCGTATTGGCTGCCTTGTTTGCCCCGCTGTTGGCAACATATTACGGGTGGCAGAATGTGCTTGGCATGGCCGCAATACCATTGACGGTCGTGTTTTTCGTTTACTTGGCCATGGCAAAAAACAGTCCGAACTGTCCGCCGGCGAAATCGGTCGGGGATTATTTCGCTACGCTGAAAGATAAAGATGCCTGGTGGTTCATGTTCTTCTATAGCGTGACGTTCGGCGGATTTGTGGGACTGGCTGCATCGTTGACGATCTATTTCAATTCACAGTATGGATTAAGTCCCGTGATTGCGGGTTACTTCACCGCGGCCTGCGTATTCGCGGGATCCATGGTTCGCCCGATCGGCGGCATGGTGGCCGACAGGATCGGCGGCATTCGCTCCTTGACCACCATGTATTTGTTGGCGGCCGTCTTTCTGGCGATCGTGAGCGTGGGATTGCCGCAGGCATGGATGGCACTCGTGGTTTTTATCGCAGCGATGCTAGCACTCGGCATGGGCAACGGCGCGGTGTTCCAGCTTGTGCCGCAACGTTTCCACAAGGAAATCGGCGTAATGACCGGACTGGTCGGCATGGCAGGCGGCATCGGCGGGTTCTATCTGGCATCGAGTCTGGGTTATGCCAAGCAACTGACCGGCAACTACCAGTACGGTTTCCTGATATTTTCCGGTCTGGCTCTGCTGGCCCTGGCCGGGCTTTCCAGCGTCAAGACTCGCTGGCGTACCACATGGGGGGCATCACATTTGACTGCCGCGAAAATCTGATTGAAATCAGGTTGCCTTCAGATGCTCCGGGGGTGATTTGCTTCGAAGGGGAATATGACACTTGAAATCTTGAGCGCCTATGCGAGCGAAATCGGGACGAGAGCTTCCAACGAAGACTTCTGCGGCATTGTTACGCCGCAAGGGAGCGTACTGGAATCCAAGGGGATAGTGGCTGCGCTTGCCGACGGCGTGGGTAGCAGCGGCGGCGGGCGGGAGGCTGCTGAATACAGCGTGCGCGGATTGCTGGCAGACTACTATGCAACTCCCGATACCTGGTCGATTCCCTATGCGCTGGAACGTGTATTGCGCGCGATCAATCGCTGGTTAATCGCGCAGAGTTTTTCGCAATACGATACTCACCGATTGCTGAGCACGCTCAGTACCCTGGTATTGCACGGCGATCGTTTTGTGGTTGCGCATATCGGGGACAGCCGGATATATCTGTTGCGCGACCATAAGTTGTGCCAGTTGACGGTTGATCACGTCTGGGACAAACCGGAGATGCAGCATGTGCTGAAACGCGCCATGGGTTTGGATCGACATCTGGTGCTGGATTACCATGAAGACACGCTGCAAGCCGGCGATGTCTTCCTGCTGGCGTCAGACGGCATTTGGGAAGTGTTGGGCGACAGGACGATTCAGGCATTACTCGATGCGGAACAGGAGCCGCAGCAGGTCGTGAACAACCTGGTTGCACAGGTTTCAATAAAAAAAGGGCAGGATAATGCCACCGCGATGGTGATCAAGATCTGCAGCCCCGGCACCACCGGTCGCCATTATGCCAGCGCGGAAGCCATCCATCTGGCGGTACCCGATCTTCTTGAGGCAGGACAGGTGTTCGATGGTTTCGAGATTCTGAAGTTGCTGCATGAATCCCAGAATTCGATGCTGTACCAGGTTCGACGGGTGGCTACAAAACAACTGCTGGTGCTCAAGACATTGCCTCCGGCATTGCGGGATGACCTGCCGTGCCGGGAAGGCCTGTTGGTCGAAGAGTGGCTGGCCAAGACCATCGTGTCGCACCATTTTCCGCAGGTGATCCCCCTGTCGGGCAAAGAGCGCCACTTTCTTTACTATGTGATGACCTTCCATGAAGGTGCGACGCTGCAACAGCATCTGCAGCATGACCGCCATTTTTCGATTGCCGAGGCAGTACAGATCGGTATCCGGCTGGGAAAGGCGCTGGGTTCCCTGCATCGCATGAACATCATTCATCGCGATATCAAGCCGGATAACATCCATCTGGATACGGAAGAAAAATTGCGTCTATTGGATCTTGGCGTAGCGCTGAACCCGTCGACGATGCGTTCAGCAGGCCGGCCGGGTACGCCGAGTTTCATTGCGCCGGAATTGTTTGCCGGAGAAGCGGCGTCGTGCCGGAGCGATCTGTATGCGATCGGGGTCACGCTGTACCATCTTCTGACGCGCAAGTATCCCTACGGCGAAATCGAACCATTCCAGCATCCGCGTTTTACGGAGCCGATCCCGCCATCGCGCTATCGTCCCGACATTCCGCAATGGTTGGAGAACATCCTGCTGAAGGCGGTCGCCAAAAAACCTGAGCAGCGTTTCGAAACAGCCGAGGAATGGGTGGTCTCGCTTGGCAAGGGCGAATACAGCGATTCCGAACCTTACCGGCGGCCATCGTTGGCCGAAAGCGATCCGTTGAGGCTGTGGCAGATGATACTGGCGATTTCCTTGTTGACGAATCTATTGATGTTGTATTTGCTGTTAGCCCGATAGCAGCGTGCATACAGCCGCCCAATGCGGACAGGCCGCACCAAAATAAAGTGCGGCGCACTAAAAGGATGCGTTTATTTGCATGGAGATTCCAAAATCGCCAATGAATTCAAATGGCACATGAATTGCTTAAGTAAAGATTGAGTAATCATTCTTGCCCAATGGCGGGCGGAAAAATATTTTGAAACACCGACAAAGGCGTCGTTCCGGCATGAGGGCCGGACGACGCCTTTTTTATTGCGAGGATGGCATGAAGACAACAAAGAGAAATCGACTGGTGGTGATCGGCAACGGCATGGCGGGCATACGCACCCTGGAGGAACTGCTCAAGATGTCCTCGGGCGAATTCGACATCACGGTGTTCGGCGCCGAGCCGCAGCCCAATTACAACCGGATACTGCTGTCGCCGGTGCTGTCCGGCGAGATGTCGTTTCAGGATACGATACTGAACGACTGGAGCTGGTATGAGCAGAACCATATCACCCTGCATGCGGGGAAAACGGTGACGAGGATCGACCGGGTCGGCTGCACGGTCGAAACGATGGACGGGATGATCGTGCCCTATGATCGCCTGCTCATCGCAACGGGTTCCAATCCGATCATGCTGCCGGTTCCGGGTATCGACCTGCCCGGTGTGCTGAGCTACCGCAGTATCGTCGATGTGGAGAGCATGCTGGGCATGTCCGGTGCTGGCAAGCGCGCGGTCGTGATCGGAGGTGGCCTGCTCGGGCTGGAAGCGGCAAACGGCCTGTCGCTGCGCGGCATGGATGTGTCGGTCGTGCACCTGTGCGAATGGCCGATGGAGCGCCAGCTGGACAAGGTTGGTGGCGACCTGCTCAAGGACGCACTGGAAAAACGCGGCCTGAAGTTTTATCTGTCGCGGCAGACCGAGGCCATACTCGGCGAGACGGCCGTCACAGGTCTGCGCTTCAAGGACGGCGAGGAGATCCCGGCCGATATGGTCGTGATGTCGGCCGGCATCCGACCCAATATCGCGCTGGCCAAGTCGGCCGGAATTCACTGCGAACGCGGCATCGTGGTCAGCGACACCATGCAGACTTACGATCCGAAGATATATTCGGTGGGGGAGTGCGTGCAGCATCGCGGACAAACCTACGGGCTGGTCGCACCGCTGTTCGAGCAGGCAAAAGTCGCTGCGAATCATCTCGCCCGTTATGGCGGGATGCGCTATGAAGGTTCCTCGGTATCGACCAAGCTCAAGGTGACGGGCATCGATCTGTTCTCTGCCGGCGACTTCAACTCCGGCGCACTGGACGAAGAGTTGCTGCTGCAGGATTCCGCACGCGGCGTGTACAAGAAACTGGTGCTGCGCGACAACAAGTTGCGCGGCGCGGTGATGTACGGCGACACGGTCGACGGCCCCTGGTATTTCCAGATGATGCGCGACGGAACGGATGTGTCCGAATTGCGCGAACATCTCCTGTTCGGGCAGGTGCATATGGGGGATTCCGGCCTCGGCGGTGTATCGAGCGTGGCGAACATGCCGGATACGGCCGAGATCTGCGGATGCAATGGCGTATGCAAGGGCGCGATCGTGAATGCCATCGTCGACAAGAAACTGTTCACGCTGGAAGAAGTGCGCGCGCACACCAAGGCATCCGCTTCGTGCGGCTCCTGCACCGGACTCGTGGAAGCGCTGTTGGCGAACACGGTGGGCGGCGACTATTCCGCCAAGCCCAGCAAGAAGCCGATCTGCGGCTGCACCGAACACGCGCACCAGGATGTGCAACAGGCCATCCGCGAGCTCGGCGTGAAGACCATCCGCGACCTGATGCAGGCATTGAATTGGAAGACACCGGACGGCTGCCATGTGTGCCGTCCGGTGCTGAACTACTATCTGCTGGCCGCATGGCCGGGCGAATACGAAGACGACAGCCATTCGCGCTTCGTCAACGAACGCGTTCATGCCAACATCCAGAAGGACGGCACGTATTCGGTGATACCGCGCATCTGGGGCGGCGTCACTTCGCCCTCGGAATTGCGCTCGATCGCGGAGATCGCCGAACGCTATGAAGTGCCCACCGTCCACATCACCGGCGGACAGCGCATCGGCCTGTACGGGATCACCAAGGAGAATCTGCCCAAGATGTGGGGCGAACTGGTCGAGGCCGGATTCGTTTCCGGCCATGCATACGGCAAGGCATTGCGCACGGTGAAGACTTGCGTGGGCTCCGACTGGTGCCGATTCGGCACGCAGGATTCGACCGGCCTGGGCATCAAGGTCGAGAAGATGACCTGGGGTTCCTGGACGCCGCACAAATTCAAGATCGCCGTTTCAGGCTGCCCGCGCAACTGCGCTGAAGCCACCATCAAGGACTTCGGCGTGGTGTGCGTGGATTCCGGTTACGAGATACATGTGGGCGGGAACGGCGGCGTCAAGGTTCGCGTCACCGATTTTCTGTGCAAGGTCGAGAACGAAGCGGACGTGCTGGAGTACTGCGGCGCGTTCATGCAACTCTATCGCGAAGAAGCCAACTACATGGAACGTACTGCCCCGTGGATAGAGCGCGTCGGGCTGGCCTATATCAAACAGCACGTCGTCGAGGATGCGGCGGAGCGGCGCGAACTGTACGCGCGCTTCCTTGAGTCGCAACGCTACTCGCAGGACGACCCGTGGAAAGAACGTGCCGAGGGGAAAGACGCTCAGGAATATACCCCGCTTGCCACCATCGAATAAGGAGAACGCAATGAACTGGATACAAATTGGCAGGCTGGAAGATATACCCCGTCAGGGTTCGCGCGTGATCAATACCGCGTCCGGCGAGATCGCCCTGTTTCGCAGCGTGGACGACCAGGTGTTCGCGCTGGGCAACCGTTGCCCGCACAAGGGCGGGCCGCTGGCGCAAGGCATCGTGCATGGCAAGCGCGTCACCTGCCCTTTGCACAGCTGGGTGATCGACCTGGAATCGGGCTCCGCCGTCGCGCCAGATGTGGGCTGTGCGCGGCGTTATGAAGTGCGGGTTGCACATGACGTGTTGTTTCTCGAAGCCGAGGCCGGGGTATGTCAGGCATGAATTATCCGGACAGACTCCGCTTTACCTGTAATCAGACTACTTGCAAAGGAAAGTGACCATGTACATTGAAACGATCCGGAAGTTCGCGGAGCTGGCGGAGCAAAAGGCCGCCGCCGTGCGTGATTCGGCGCCGGCATTTTTTGTTGCCTCCATGATGGCAGGAGCTTATGTTGGGCTGGCGATCATTCTGATCTTCAGCGTCGGCGCGAAGGCCGACCCTGCCTACCAGAAACTCATCATGGGTGCGTCTTTCGGCATCGCCCTCACGCTGGTGGTTTTCGCAGGCTCGGAACTGTATACAGGGCACACCATGATCATGCCGATCGGATGGTTGCGGCGGCGGATCGGACTTGCCGATGTTGGCAGCGTCTGGGCGGTCGGGTGGTTCGGCAACCTGGCAGGTGCGCTGTTACTGGCATTGATCTTCGTTGCGGGCGGCGGCGGCGCGCTGCTCTCGGACGGCGCCCCGCTGCTGTTCAAGGTCGCCAGCGCCAAGATGAATGCGCCTGCATTTGAGCTGGTCATGCGGGGAATACTGTGCAACTGGCTGGTGTGCCTGGCACTCTGGATGGCGGCTCGCACCTCAAGCGATGCGGCGAAATTGGGGATGATCTTCTGGTGCCTGTTTGCATTCATTGCCAGCGGCTATGAGCACTCCGTTGCCAACATGACGATCTTCGCCATCGCACTGCTGGGTGAACATCCGGATACTGTCAGTCTGGCCGGCATGGGACATAATCTATTGTGGGTGACGTTGGGCAACACGATCAGCGGCACGGTTTTCATGGCTGCAGCCTACTGGTTTGCTTCAGGCTCATCCACGGACCTCAAGACTGTGGATGCAACGACCGGAAGTGTTGCCACCGACCTGGAGAGTTGACCGTGCCGGGTACAGTTTATTCAGCAACCATCCGCAGCACCTGCCCCTATTGCGGGGTAGGCTGCGGGGTGGCGGTGACGGTCGCGGCTGATGGCGTGAACCTGACAGGAGACTCCAAACATCCGGCGAACCTGGGCAGGCTGTGCTCCAAAGGCGTGGCATTGGCCGAGACGCTGGACCGCGAAGGAAGATTGCTGTATCCGCTGGCGAACGGACAGCGCGTTTCCTGGGATGAGGCGCTTGACCAGGTTGCGCACAAGTTCGGGAAGATCATCGCCGAACACGGACCGGACGCGGTGGCATTCTATGTTTCCGGCCAGCTGCTGACCGAAGACTATTATGTCGCCAACAAGCTGATGAAGGGATTCATCGGCAGTGCGAACATCGACACCAACTCGCGCTTGTGCATGTCCTCGGCGGTGGCTGCGCACAAGCGCGCCTTCGGCGCCGATGTGGTGCCTGTCTGCTACGAGGATATCGAGGCTGCCGATCTTGTCGTCATCGCGGGTTCGAACTATGCCTGGGCGCACCCCGTGCTCTACCAGCGGCTGGCCGCCGCGAAAAAGGCGCGCCCCGACATGCGGGTGGTGGTCATCGATCCGCGCCGCACGCCGACTTGCGACATCGCCGATCTGCACCTGGCAATCGCACCGGGATCGGACGCCTATTTGTTCAACGGCCTGCTGAATTTCATCCGTCGCGAGGATGCACTCGATCTGGTGTATATCGAGGCGCACGTGGAGGGGTTTTCCGCCGCGTTCGAAGCGGCGCGTGCCGCCGGCTCGATCCCGAAAGTGGCGCAGGTGTGCGGTATTCCGGAGGCCGAAGTCAGCGAGTTCTTCCGCCTGTTTGCGCGCACCAAACGCACCGTGACGATCTTCTCGCAGGGCATCAACCAGTCTTCCAGCGGGGTGGACAAAGGCAATGCGATCATCAACGTGCACCTTGCTACGGGGCGGATCGGACATCCCGGCATGGGACCATTCTCTGTGACCGGCCAACCCAATGCGATGGGCGGGCGCGAGGTGGGCGGCCTGGCCAATCAACTGGCGGCTCATCTTGATTTCTCCGATGCGGCAAGTATCGAATTGGTGGCACGATTCTGGAATGCACCACACATCGCTCAAGCGCCGGGGCTGAAAGCGGTGGACATGTTCCATGCCATCGCATCAGGCAAGATCAAGGCGGTGTGGATCATGGGCACCAATCCGGCGGTCAGCATGCCGGATGCGGACCGCGTGCGCACAGCATTGCTGGATTGCGAGCTGGTCGTGGTATCCGACTGCGTGCAACACACCGACACAACCGCATGTGCGGACATTCTGCTGCCAGCTGCGGGCTGGGGCGAGAAGGACGGCACCGTGACCAATTCGGAGCGGCGGATTTCGCGGCAGCGATCCTTGCTGGCTATGGCGGGCGAGGCCAGGCCGGACTGGTGGATCATCACCCAGGTCGCGCAGCGCATGGGTTTTGCCGAAGCGTTTCCCTACACGCGCCCTGCACAGATATTCCGGGAACATGCGCGCCTGTCGGGTTTTGAGAATGCAGGCAAGCGTGCGTTCGACATCAGTGCACTGGTTGAGCTGGACGATGTGGAATACGACGGGCTGCAGCCTGTGCAATGGCCGGTGAATCGCCAAGCGCCGCAGGGAACTTTGCGTTTGTTCGAGGACGGACATTTCTATACTCCCAGCGGCAAGGCTCGCATGATCGCAGTTACTCCCCGCCTGCCGGCGGTGGCGGCAGATAAGGATTTCCCGCTGGTGTTGAACACCGGTCGGATCCGCGACCAGTGGCATACCATGACCCGTACCGGAAAAGTGCCGCGCCTTAATGCGCAGGAAGTAGAGCCATTTGTGCAAATGCATGCGTCCGATGCACACCTTCATCGACTGCAGCATGGCGGACTGGCGCGTTTGACGAGTCGCAACGGAACCATGCTGGCACGGGTGCAAGTCAGCGATGATCAGCGTCCGGGTTCGGTGTTCGTGCCGATGCACTGGAACGATACCTTTGCAAAATCGGCTCGGGCAGATGCTCTGGTTGCACCGATCACCGACCCGATCTCGGGCCAACCGGAATCCAAACACACGCCGGTACGAGTCGAACCATATCTGCCCGCCTGGCAGGGATTCGTGCTGAGCCGTACCCGGCTGGATTTCATGGATGCCATCTATTGTGCTTGTGCACTGGGCGAAAGTTACTGGCGGCATGAGATTGCCGGAGAAGTCACGCCGGAAGATTGGCGCGATTGGGCGCAAGCCGCATTGGAGGATTTCGGAACACCCGCAAGGAGTACACCAAAGGCAGGCAATCTGCTATCGAGCCAGCTCGATTCAGAATTGACGCCACCGGTGGGTGCCCGGCAGCTTCGCTGCCACCCTTCCGCAGACTGGCTTGAATATCGCGATGCATCGATGGGGCGCTATCGCGCTGCAAGTCTGCGGGATGGCAAGCTGGAGGCGGTATTTTTTATCGCAACCGATCAGCGTCTGCCGGAGCGGGAATGGTTGGGCAGCCAGTTTGGCAAGCAACAACTTGGACCCGGCGATGTTGCAGGGTTACTGGTGGCGCGACCACCCAATGGATCAGTCGACGTCGGGCGCAACGTGTGTGCCTGTTTCAACGTGGGTGAAAAAACAATTCTCAATGCCATACACACAAACGAATTGAACAGTATCGAAGCGGTTGGCGCATGCCTCAAAGCAGGTACGGGCTGCGGCTCATGCGTGCCGGAAATCCGGCGCATACTTGATCGTGCCTGAGATTAACTGTTAATTTTGGTCTAGAGTTGGTCGTGAATGGCTGCGGTGCTGAAAAAATATGGTTAGACTTTCGTTGTCTGCCATCAAGAGTCAGTCGCGACTGCCTGCTTTCCGGAAGGCACTTTGAGCACATGAAGTTCGGCTGTGTGCCATTTTCCGACGCTCGATGCACTGCAGGAAAAGCTCACTCTTCGGCCAAAGCGGACGACCGCTATCTACTGAAATAGATGTTGGTTCTGGCAATATGGATGTCGGCTCCCGAAGGACGAGCGGACATAAAAGCTAGCCGCAATTAGTCGGTATGGCTGGCTCTAGCCAACCCTTGGCGAATCCCAGCCCACGCATTAACAACCAGATTTTGGGCGAACGAGATCAAGATAACTGGTTTCACCTTTGGAAGACAGGAAGCTAACAAGTGATCGTACGCGACCATTTGTTTCTACTGCTCCATTTGTTAAACCGTCAGTTAATATGGTGCGGATAGATACCTTCTGAGTCGTGCAAATCATAAAGCTGACGTGTTGATTGGTTAGAAGCGCCTCAAGCGCTTCGACTGCTCTATCAGCATTCTTTCGGCCAACTTTGGCGAGCCACTCAACGATCATGAAATCATTATTTGGTACAAAATCGGCCTTGAGCATTGCGAGCAGCTTATCCAATAACCAACTACTGTCAATTTGATCGTATGAAGACCATTGACCAATAGCTCCAATTTCTTTACGAAACGAATCAGGGCTGGCAGATTGTTTGGCTATCTCAAACCGTCGCTCCCAATACCTTAATCCGCGCTTGCGGCATGTATCGGAAAGCTGTTCTGCTGCTGATCCCAATATAACTCCTATATTCAACATTGCATGTTGCCGCAAACTTTCTGACGAAACCTGCAGAAAGTGTTCAAGAATCTTATCAGGTAAGACATCCAAAACGTGTAAGAGAATTAAATAATTTGCCAAGCGTTTAGGATAGTAATTTTGATTGCGATCTTGTTCTGCGTTGACGAGGCTCGCAACCTCATCTTCGTAACATTTGAGAAGTTGCGGCATTAGATCTTTGATTGGTCCTTGGTCGTGCCCAAGATGAGCAATCCATGCTGAATTCCGAAGACTTCCATCGGCTGACGGAAATATTTTGCCAATATTTGCTGTCAGCCATTCTTTGCCGTAATAGTAAATATACCCGAGATATCTCCCGAGTATGGCGCGCGGTATACGCCCATCTGGCGACTTGTCCGCCAACTGTTTTTCCAGCGCAGTTTGAAGTCTAGGCATATTCGCAAATGCATCTTGTGGTGCATTTGCAAATGGTGATTCTCGAAGTTTGCTTAGCCAAAAAACATAAAAAAGGCATAGCTCGACTGCTGCGCCGCGAAGCGTGGCTGCTGCCCCAAAGTAGGCATCGCGCTGAAAGCGTTCTTCAAAATCATTTAATTCCGGTTGTTGTGGCGCTTGATCCAGCAGTCCAAATACAAGGGACTGAACGAGGTCAGCGTACTGAAAGCTAATTCCCTCTGCACCTCTTCCCAGTCCCGCCTGCAACAACTCAGCTCCTGATTTGCAGGCCCATTGCCAATTGGGATCGTCACCTTCTACCATTGAGCAATTCTCAACCGGCTCAGACATTTTTGAGAATGTCATATGTATAAGTTTAAGAACATTCTCCTGGATAATATCGCGTCCACCCCCAACTGCATTCTTAATGCCTTCGAAGAAGTGACGGACGTAGATGGGAGCAATGCCGATGAATTTATCTGCTTCGGCCGCATAGCGTATTGAATCTCGTTCGGCGGCCAGCCGTAATTGTTGCGACAGGGCAGTGGGAGTGTATTTGCGCATTTTCCCTTCCGGATGCCAGGATTTTAAGAACGCGGCGATCTCAACTATAGGGCGATTTAACAGGTCAGCCTCAATCAATGGACTTTCTTCGATTGGGAATATCCGATCCCAACGCGCATCAGGAGCACCATGCTTCTCAGCAACAATGGAAAGTGCCTCTTGGCGCTCCGTTGAAAGTGCGGAACGCCACTTCCATAAGGTTTCCATAATGACGTTGTCACAAAATTCTTGCTCGTCTTTTCCAGTTGGCGGGGTTTTATAGCGCTCTTCGAAGCGAATCTTCCATACTGGCATACATTTTTCAGGAATTGAATCAACGGCCCTTAGAATTTCCTGTTGCTTCTCAGGTGTCAAGGATGGATACCCTGCAAGTGCCAACTCAGCATACTCGTGGTTGCATCCATCCGCTTCAATGAGTTTGAGATTGGTCAGGTAGCTTTCGACCAAGTCGGTGGCAGACTTTGGATTCATTGCTAGTAAGTGCAAAGCTAAGCGTGAGAATACAATGGGAGAATGTTCAGCCAAAATGGTCATAACGCCGCGTATGGATGTGGCATCCTCGCCAACCACTATTTCTGCAGACCGCCGGACAGATTTTCTAAGCGCACTGTAAATGCCATATTCGGCCATTTCGTCATCTGCTATGGGCTGTGAAGAAAGATATTCATAGTTAATTTGGTCGCTGATGTTTGCAGCTTGATCAAGTAGATCGCTAAATAGGCGAAGAGCATCCTCTCCACACACCTTGGTCAGCACCTCTACAAACCCAGGAAGAAAATACTCATACATTTGCTGTTCGAATAAACTGGCAATCTGGCTGTCTTCATCCCAAATTTGTAATAGCTTTCGGGCTATTTTCAATGCGGCAACGTTTTGCCCTCCTTCAGCCAATTTTGTCAGCAGATATTTATAGGGGAGTTGATGTCTGAAAAAGTCAGCATCGCGATCCAGCCACGCCAATGCTATATCTATGAGAGGCGCAGATTCATCTGGCGGAAGTTTGGCTAGAATTTCTAACCCAACCTGTTGCACTTCTGGATGTTTTGATGAAGCAATATTGCGAACGGCCTCGATCACGAGTTTTCGTGTTGGTGCATCGGAAGATTCTGCCATTCGTAGTAGATAGCTTCCGGCAGGCCACGTTCCAAGTGGAATACCGCCGATACTTTGATCTAAACCAGAAATTGGCCCGCCGAGCAGTCCCTCCTTAGCTAAATGAGGTAACCAATCATGTGTTTTAAGATTTGTGAAAAAGTGCCATTGCAGTGGGAGCGCCCCTGGTATTTCGTTCCTGTAGCACTTGACGGCTTCCTTCTCGTCCGGCATCGCCGTAAGCTCCTCGACGCGTAGCATAAGTGTGCTGTAACGGGTCTGCAATGCGATAACTATGGCTCTGATAACGGTTTCAAATGGCCTTTGATATTGGGAGCGAAATTCATCGTCTACGACCAATGAATGATGAAATGAACGTTTATGTGCGCTACCAGATAGACGTTGAATTGACAGCCAAGATGTTGCGATATCACCATCAGGAGCCAACCCCAAATTTGCGACGATATTTTTAATTTGTGCCTTGTGGTCGATACGTGGCTTCAATGCGGTTAATGCGCGCGCAACAGCCTCAGTATCAAAACCCTGCGCAACGAGCGACTCGCCGGCTAGCTCACGGCGTTGTGTGTCCATCTCAGTTTCTTGTGGCGCATGTGCTTCTAGTGGAACTATGAGCGCATACCGAATCGT
This sequence comes from Sideroxydans sp. CL21, assembly GCF_902459525.1. Taxonomy (NCBI): domain Bacteria; kingdom Pseudomonadati; phylum Pseudomonadota; class Betaproteobacteria; order Nitrosomonadales; family Gallionellaceae; genus Sideroxydans; species Sideroxydans sp. CL21. Next base: position 2,276,936 of record NZ_LR699166.1, on the reverse strand, counting down.
CGATTCCAACTCTCGTAATGCGTGAGCTGCGACGGGATGGGACACACGAAGCGAAAAAGCACCTGCAGCCAAACGACAGAAATCGACATAACGATCTGAAACAGTTTTTCCAAGCAGGCGCTCAAGCAAAGTTGCCGTATCTTGTTGCTCAGCAGACAGATCGTAGGTATTTGGTAACTCTTCCATGAATAGACTCTTGACTATGGGTACATTGGGCAGGATTTCTGCATAACTCATCGCCTGCCGGTTGAGAAAACAGTTGATTCGCGCCTAGAGCTTTTCGCATATGAATTTACACATGCTAGTACCCACCAGTTATCAAGTAGAGTTGGCAGCGCCTTGGACTAAACTATCAGCTTCTGTTCCAACCAGCCAAAGCAGTTCTGGGTTTCCAAGTTGGACGTGCATTAAAGCATCTGTTAGCCCAACGTCCTCGCTCAAGTACTTCCAAGCTTCTTCGGTCGGACACCCCAAGCGTTTTGCCAATCTTTCGACGCAGCGCTCAAACCAATTAGGATTGAGGTCGTTGATATCTTTATTCGCCTCGAAGTGCAACTGATCAAAGCTAGTAGGATCAAGCATTCCTTGCTTAGATAGATACCATAGGCATTCTGTCATATGTGACATCTTTGTCATGCCGGACACCACTTCGCGCCAAGAGACGCGCCGCTTCATTCTCAACGCTGTTGGAACAAACTCTCCAATTCTGAAAAATAAACGACAGAGAAATATTGCAGCTTTTCGCGAGTCGATTGGAAGCAATGTGGACAGTACCGTCCTTGCTCCAAGCTGCAACATCCCAGAAGCAACCGAGGCATGGGAACCGTCAACAGGTAGTGTATCGCACGCACTTAATAGAACGATGGGCGGCATTCGCTTGATGCTCTTTCTCAGTTCCCAGAGGCGAACCGGTCTGCCTCCTACTATCAGCGACGAAAAGTATTCATCAGCCGCAAAGTTACCGTGACAATCGAAGACTACGATCGCGCCAGCATGGCTATTTAGAGCCTTGACGATTTCATCAGGTGTTTCAACGTCAACAAAGCGGTAATTTACCCGCCATGCAGCTCCATCGTAAGGGGAGCTCTCTAGAGCTTTTTCCAACACTAGACGAATTTGATCATTTTGGTCAAACGACCGAATGATGAGAACGTCGGTCAATATAGAAGGCGGAATAAGTACAGGGTCTTGGTCTGTTGCGACGGCATACGCTAAGCTGCTTGGTACGAGAGGGATGCGCGAACATTCATGTCGCAGCATTATAGGCACCCCTTGGATTCTTAGCCATTCCAACGGTAGGTCGCTCACGAGTTTTATGCCTTGGACGCTCTTGCCCAATAGCTGAAGTCTATTTGCGAACTGATCATCGAGCCCAGCCTCAAGCGCTACTTGGGCGCCCAAGTACAGACGCCTAAGTTTCCTATGTTTGTGCGGGCCTTCTATGCGAGCACAGTCAGCCAAATGCTTAAGGTGGCCCCAAGCGCGATTTGCATAAGGGATTAAGCGTAGTGTTGGCAGGAGTGATTCTGCAGAAATGCGTGTGAGAATTGCACAATAGAGCTGCATTTCTGCACGACGAATGGCCATCATCGCTTGGCCCATCGCATTACCGAAAAATTCTTTTAGCTCGCCCTCCTCAGCATGGATTAAGTAGGTTGGCGAATCGATAATTATTCGCATAATCCGGCCTATCGGAGCCTTCGACGTACCGATGCTCCGCCGGATACTGTTGATGTACACCTTTTTCCGGTGGCCTCGATATGTTGCGGGTAAAGTTAGTAGCAAAGCGTTTACGGATAAAGCGGCTTGTGCTTCAGACAATAATTCACGGCGTCGTCGCAACACGAAATCTACGGATCGAACAATCCATTGTGCAGCGCGCTTTTCCGTCAACGGTGATTCATGCCCCTCTGAAAGCCTGCAACCGAATGCCTGTAACGCTATCTCGTTAGGACGTGTGAAATTGTGCCTTGTACCTGGAAGTGCAATTCTTCTCGATCCTGGCAGATTCGATGTAAGAAACGACCGGATTATAGGAACCATGTCGCTGTAATTCGACTCGCCTTCCATTTGGTCGATACGTCGTCTGACATAGTCAAGAAAAGTGCGCCGTGTAAGCTTGAGAAGTTCGTGTCGACTTTCGCCAGGCAGTGTCGATACATGTAGCCACTCATCCTTCCGCGAATGCAGACATTCATCAATGAATTCGGCATTCTCGTCTGTACTGATGACGCAGCGAAAGGGTAGCCCATGAGGCCATGTGACAATTTGCTTGAAAGCTGAGTGTTCAGCCGGCAGCACCTTATGTGAGATCAGACCTGCCGTCCGAAAAAATGCGATCTCGCGCCATGAAGCTGACAACTCACGAACATCAGCCGGATGGTCCATCACATCTTCGAGGAGTTTTGCAGTAGTAACCATTCCTTTTGTCGCGCCCTGAAATGGTGATGCCTCTTCGAGATTTTGGTCCGGATGAGGAATGAAATAACAGATACGGTATCTGGGATCAGTCAGATAAATTTCTGAGGCTATTCTCCTCAAATTCCTGTTTTTATCGTCGTTCTGGTTTTTATTGCCCATTATCATTGCTGATGCGGAATCCACAATTAGGTATATTCGTATATTCCAAGTTCTCTAGCAGGTCGCAAGTGGATGTAAGGTTAGTTATCTGCATGCCACATGCATAGCTGTCAGGTACAATGATTCGATGCATCTGCCACTACTAACATCTAATACCACGGCCATATGTTAAAACAAACAAAGTATGTATTTGGGCTTTTTGAGGGAGGTGGCGCAAAGGGAGTCGCTTATGCCGGGGCAATTGAAGCATGTCTGGCTGAAGGTTATCGGTTTGAGGGGGCATGTGGTGTATCTGCCGGTTCAATTGCAGCCTGTCTTGTGGCAGCCGGACTTTCAGGTGACAAGTTAACAGCTTTGCTCAATCAGCCCCTAAATAAGATCCTAAAAAGAAGTAGACGTGGATGGTTAGCCAGAATTATTGCTATGGTGGCTAGGCGCGTTCTTCTGAAAGGGTGGAGGTCGTCCGAAGGTATTGAGCTTTGGTTAGACGAAGTGTTAGAAGAAGAATTAGGTAAAACCGCAGTACGGTTCGTTGATCTGCCGCGCCCGCTTGCATTGCTAGCATATGATGCGGGGTGCGGCAAAGCAAAAGTGTGGAGTTCTACGAGCACACCAAACGAATTGGTTTCCAAGGCCGTACGGGCATCTTGCTCGTTGCCCGTATACTTTGAACCTGTAGAGAATGGAGGGGAGATTCTTTTCGACGGCGGGATAATCGAAAACCAACCCACGTTTCTTCTGCATGAATTATCAAATCATACGGTTTTACCTTGCTTGGTGTTCAAGCTGTTAAGCAGCGACACCCCTATCGTTAAAAAACGGATGCCCAGCTTACTTAACGGTCTTCTGAGGAAGATTGGATGGGTGATTGAAGCGCGGAGCGCGATGGTTCGCGTGCCGGGCCTTGAAATAATTGACATACAAATTGACTGTGGGAATGTAAAAACAACAGATTTCAATTTAAAGGAGGATGAAAGAAATGCTTTAGTGCAGGCTGGCATTGCCGGGGTACTGAAGATTAAATCGGATTCCTTGAGAAGAGCAACTGGGGCAGATGTTTTTCAATGGGGCGTGCCGTACTCAGGGCATTTTCGTAGTGATCGCGAACTGGAGAGCTCCAAACGTAGACATGCGAACCTGGCAAAAACAGGCCAAGTAATCAGCTCGGCAACAATCAGTGTGACAGTTTTTGCCGGTGATACTTCTTGGTTAGAAGAGTTGGCGCCCTATTTCTTGCATGCGAAATTTAGAGGTTTGCGCACAAGAATGCTTGTCCCGAGTAATTGTACTAACACGGCTGTACCGTATGCCGTAGCGCTGGGTATAGACGTGGGCGTTTGTGCCGGTGACCAAGCACTAAGAGGTACTGTGGCGGACCTTGAAACGCCCGACGGAAATGTAATCTTAGTTGAGAACAGTTTAGTCGGATATCCGCTCGAATTCAGGGGGCAGGAACGTCCAAAACTCTTTAAATTCCTCCTTGACGCGTTTAATCTTCAGTGGAGAGAATCAGAAAAGCACCCAGGTAAGGAACCGAATGTTCGGTCGCTTTCCGCAGATGATGTGATACATGGTCTGAAAAAAATCCCTCAGTATCGGTCAAGTCATTTCACAATAGAAAGCTTAGATCCGCTCAAAGTGAGGCCGGCGAGCAAGTACGTAGAGACGTTCAAGCTCGACCGCATCTCTCAAGTAGCGCAGTTGTATTTGGATCATCGAATTGAATTTGGATACGTGGTGACAGGAATTCCTTGGTACTCGGTACTTCCTATTGTTGAACGTGTTCCGGGTGAAAACTCGGAGGAGTTAGTAGTTATTGACGGGACCCATCGATTTTACGATGCGTACATAAGAGGAGAAAAAGTTCGTTGCTTTGTGGTTAATGAATGTGATGCGACTCTTCCTTCAAACCCGGAGCAGTCTTGGGACAAAGTCCGTCTTTCTACAGCTAAGCAACCCCGAGAGAAACGGTATGATGGCTACCAGCCTGAGCATTTCCGTCGTATTAAAAGCACTCTCAGTAACAGCTTTATGACAAACCAATAACTGGCTCTACCTGTTATTGTTGAAATCGGAAGCAGCGGGCACATTAGGTCAGCAAAGGGAAGCGACCTTCGATCACCATCAAAACACAGCAAAGCAATGTCTGCTTCTATTGGAAGCGGACATTCTTCTGGCCTGCGCAGATGACAATTTTAGAAAATCTCCGCAGTCAGTTTTGTCTGAGAAGTGTGCCTTCATTGAAATTCTACTGGAAGTCGGCATCGGGTCGGAAGCGAAACTTGGCGAATGGCGGCTATAGGGAAGCGAAAAACTGTAGGCGGCTGTTCGCTCCGGTCAATTCAATTTCAAATCGCATGGCGGTCAGGCCGGACAAGGGCTGGAGCAGTCTCCCAGCTTGTGCGAGATAACGTTAGACCTGATACGCTAATAAGGTGTGTGCGGCGATCCGATGCAATACATCTTGCTGGATGCATTTTTATCGTAATACTTGATCAATACTCCTGAGGTTGATCCACTCCACGTTTCATTGCCTGTTTGCTTGTAATCTACTCCTATTGAGTCTCTGATATTTGATATGAGTTTCTCCGGAGTATCTTTAAACGTGGCACCAATAAAATCCTGGCCGTATCCCACAAAAATATATTCGAGAGGCGAGTTGAATATACTCTCGCTAACTTTCCACCAGCTTGCTCCTCCTGCTATGAATGCGGGATTGCCAAAGTATGTCTTCATGTAATCATTGAAATAGTCGACACTAATCTGATCCCTGCATATGAGGGCTGAGCCTATTACAATCGGAAAGTGACTCGGGGCTGCCAAGGCCATGCTGCCAAGGCATAGTGATGACAATATCGTTATTTTCAAAAAATAAATCATGCGCATTTTTGAAGGATGCGCCACTTTAACGGCGGAGTAAAGCCGGGTGTTGTTGAGCAAGCTTCGAAAGCATGGCCGCTCAAAACTGGCCGGCTTTTATTGGGCGATAAAACAACGGTTTCTTGCTTATCGAGCAACTACAACTTTGCGTCACTCTTCAATTTCATGATTGCGGCAGCGATTTTATCCGCCGCATTTGTATAGGTCGTTCCACTTTCAAGCATGCTTTCAGCTTCGACGTAGTTTTTTTCATTGATGGTTTGGGCTACTTTTCCGGCTTCCGCATGGAATGCCGCATGGATCGAAATGCATTCGGCGTGACTACTCAAATTGCCGAACTTTGTCTTTCCTTCCCGATGTAGCCATTTCCCGAGTTCGCAGTAGCTGTCCATGGAGATGATGACCGGGTCAAGTGCCTGGTGCTGGGCTATTGCGGAACGGAACCTCGTCTTCCATTCTACATGTCTCTGAATTGCAGCCTCGAAATCCATAATTGCCTTTATTCTGAAGTTGAATATCGCGAAATAGTAAACCAAGACTGCTTGGTCAAATGCAGTACGGGATTGTAGACTTAGTGCGGCGGGATAGGAACCTCCGAAGGCTGGGCATCTACGATTCGCCAATATGCGGGCATAATGCAGCCAACAGATGGAATTGACTACTAGTCTGACAAAAATTGGAATACGGCGTGAGTGAAATACTAAGTCTGACGCGTGCCGCAAGATTGATCGGCGTTGCCCGCACAGAGCTGCAAAGGAAAATACAGCGCGGCGAACTGGTTTCGCACGACGGGATGGTTGCTGTCGAAAATCTGTTGGTCTGCTATCCGGATGCGCAATTGGAAGATACGGCGGAGTCGAGGCGGGTTGCTCAAATCAAGGAACGGGCTTTTGGCAAGCGTGTGTTTGAGAGAGCCATGCCCGATGCGGAAGTGCTGGCAGCGCGCATCACCGAACTCAGCAAGACGCTGGCGACCAGCCAGGGGCAGGTAAAGCAATTCAATGCACTGCTGGGAAGACTTTGGGACAAGATTACAGAGGCTGAATCACAGCTCAATGCAGAGTCGCTCCCGATGATGGAAAATCTGAAGACTTGGATCAGGAAGGAGGTTGATTTGGCTATGGAACCGGGGTTCGTCAATCCGATGGCGATTAAGGACACTGTCCTGAGTATCATCACTGCCCAAGTGACGGTATTGCCAAGCAAGCATGATTTCCTGGTAGAAGGGCACGACTCGCTTCTGGAAGCCGCGATGCGTTCCGGCATACCGCTCAATTACGGCTGCAGCGGTGGTAATTGCGGTTTATGCAAAGCCAGGGTGCTGTCGGGTGAAGTCAAGAAAACACGCCATCATGATTTTGTGATTTCCGAGTCTGAAAAGAACCAGGGCTATATTCTCCTGTGCAGCAACACAGCGGTCAGTGATGTGGTGATCGAAGCAGCCGTGGCTGGCAGTGTGCAGGACATTCCTTTTCAACAGATCAGCGCACATGTTAAAACGATGGGGCCTATCAATGAGGATATGCTCCTGCTGCATCTCCAGACCCCGCGCACCCAGCGCCTGCGTTTCCTGGCAGGACAGTCCGTGACCCTGCGTGTCGGGCAATCTTTTAGCGCTGAGCTGCCTATCGCCAGCTGTCCCTGCGACGACCGCAATGTGTTGTTTCACATAAACAGGCAAAGCGGCAACCTGTTCTCCGATTTCGTTTTTGATCACCTCAAACAGAATGATGTGGTGGAGATTGAGGGGCCGCAGGGAGAATTCATACTGCATGAAAAATCCACCCGGCCGTTTTACTTTTTTGCCTTCGATACCGGCTTTGCACCGATCAAGAGTCTGATCGAACACGCGCTATCGCTCGAAGCCGAAGCCATATATTTGCACTGGTTTGGATCAGGTCCAACAAACATTTACCTCCCGAATATTGCGCATGCATGGAGGGATGCATTGGATAATTTCCACTATGAAGAACATATTGCGGGTTTCGACCTGCGTTCCGTAAACGGAAAACGCGCGAAGACCTTGATCGAAAAGCTTAACGATATCAATATTAGTGACACCAACCTTCTTCAGGGTGACATCTATATTGCCGGTCCGGAAGCAGCTGTGTGCGTGGCCGAACAGTATTTCCTGGATAAAGGTTTGCCCAAGACGCGCATTTCTGTTGCAAGCGTTAAATGAGCTTCCGCGAACTCAGCTTTGATGCACACTGTCTGACTTGAAGAATACCTGACTGCGCTGATCTGTTCCGGGCACTATTTCTGTGTCAGGTATTCATACCTTATTGCCCTGATACTAAACGGTAACTCTCGGGCACCGTGAAGAGGCTGTCGTGCAGTTGATCAAGCTTGAGCGACTTCACTTCGACGGTGAACGATAGTATCGGTTCGCCATCGGCCTCTTTCATCGCCTCGTCGGTTTTCTTCTTCACGAACATCCCGGTGAGGCTGGAGACCAACCCGCTTGTGCCGGAAGGGATCGATTCCTGGCTGGAAGATTCTTTTTTCGTTTCCTTGGCGGCGCAGGCGTTGCCAGCCATGTTCCATTCAAGATGAGTTGAGATCGGATATCCCTTGATCTTTTCCATTTGCCTGCCGGCATCCAGGAAGGCCTTGAGGTCGGCCTGCTTCAGGGAGCTGGACATATAGGCCGAGATCAATTTGGCGGCATCGGACGGGAGGATTTGCTGCTTGACGGTATTGGCAACAGCTCCCGCATAGGCACGGGCATAGCTCTCTTCCATATCCAGAGCATCCCGCATGGAGCGGTTTACCGGTGTCGTCCAGATATCCATATTCATGGTGCTGGTCGAATTGCGCGCGGTGTTGTCACGCAGTTTGACTACCCAGGCGACCTGGTATTCGTCGGTGTCAAAACCGTTGATGGTTTTTTTCTGTCCGGTCGACTTTACGGTGAAACTCGTGTTCGCAATCGTCATGGTACAACCGGATTCATGCTGCGCCTTTGGAGGCTGCTCGGTATCATTCTGCTTGGGGGGCGCCCGTTTTGCGGTTTCGGCGCAGCCCTTCAGGGGACATTCAGTGTATTCCTGCTTTTCGGTATCTAGCTGCCACTGCAGGTTGCGGTCGATGCGAGAAATTTTCGTTCCGGATTTCTTTCCGATCAGATAGCCCGAGAATGTGCCCGTCCCCTTGAACATCGATTCGTCCCGTCGCATATTGCTGCGCACAAAATTCTGCTCGGTGCTTTCGGTCGGGAAGAACCCTTTGATCCCGTTGTTGACGATCTGCCGTTCTATGACGGCGGTGGCGTGGAGCGGGGTGTTGTCTATCTCGACCGGCTTCGTGGCGCATCCGGCAAGAATGGAAGTAACGGCAATGGTGCAAAGGGAATTGCGCAACATATCACCTCCTGCTTTGATTTCCGGTATTTATCAGGGATCAATTGCGACCGGATGGCTAAAGTTTATCAAACCTTACACCAGTTTGCGGCTGAGTTGTTGACTGCTTGGTGCCCACGCATCGGGCGGTTATGACCATATTGTCACCGGTCTATCCGCGACTGGGACCGCCGAGCATCGGCAATGTGGCGACCAGATCGGCGAAGCGTTGTCCTTGCACGACGACATGGGCGGTGATGCGCGTCGCCGCAAGTTCGCCATCCTGTGCGAGGATCGCTTCGACGATTCCGGCATGTTCCGCGAATGAGGAATTCATCCGGTCCCGGACGCGAAGCTGGAGGCGCCGGTACGGCCTCAAGCGTTTACCCAGGGCGTTCGCCTGTTCTTCCAGAAACCCGTTATGGCTTGCCGCGTATAGCAACTGGTGGAACTGCTCGTTCAACTGGTAGTAGGAGTCCGGGTCGTTCGCCTTTTGGGCTGCTTCGCAGGCTTGGTGGGCAGCCATGAGTGCCTGTTGTTCCGGGTGTGTGATACGGCGTGCAGCGAGGCGTCCGCACATGGCCTCCAGTTCGGCCATCACTTCGAACATCTCATACAGCCGGTTCTGCGCGATTTCGGCGACGATCGCCCCGCGCCGCGGCCGTATCTCTACCAGGCCCGCGGATGCCAGCTGGATAAGCGCTTCGCGGATCGGAGTACGGGACACGCCGAAGCTGTTTGCCAGTTCGGTCTCGTCCAGGCGCATGCCCGGCGGATAGACGCCGGTGACGATGCGTTCCTCGATTTGATCGCCCATTTGTTCCGAGCGCCGTGACGTGCGTTGCTTGTTTTCCATGCGGCTCCTGATGAGGCTGCTAAAAAATTATGGCATTGACAACAATTGCCGGGGCAGTCAATATTGCATACATTGTATGATATTTTGTATACAAAGTAATTATTGATTGATTTTGGGTATTTAAGGGCGCTTCTAAAATTCAAAGTTCTAAGCAAGACAAGGCGCGAACAAAAAATTGCGACGCAGCATATGCAGGATATGTAAGGAGTAATTTTTTGTGAGTAACGCAGTATTGCGACGAAATTTGGATTTTCAGAAGTGCCCTTAAGATAGAGGCTGTTGCTTCAGTAAAAATTAACTGCCTGCCAGTGTTTCGTTCATACATCAAAGGGAGATTTCCAATGGCCATTACTCGTCGCAGCATTCTTCTGTGTTTTGCAGCAGCCTCACTTTGTGCCTTGTTCACCCGCCCGGCCTTGGCTGCCGACCCGGTGACGCTGAAGATATCGCACCAATTCCCCGGCGGCACCATCGACGCCGGTGACTTCCGCGACCGCTTGTGCCGTCGCTTTGCCGCCGAGATCGAGAAGCGCAGCGGGGGGGCATTGAAAGGAACCGTGTACGCGGGGTCCTCGCTCATGAAGACCAATGCACAGTTCAGCGCCCTGAGAAAAGGCGCACTGGATATGTCGCTGGTACCGCTCAACTATGCCGGCGGCGAAGTCCCGGAAACGAATATCGGCCTGATGCCCGGCATGGTCACCTCCTACGAGCAGGCTGCGAAATGGAAGAATGCCGAAGTCGGCAAAGCCCTGTCTGAAGTGCTGGCCAACAAGGGTGTGATCATCGTGAGTTGGATATGGCAGGCGGGCGGTGTTGCAAGCCGCACCGCGCCGATCGTCGATCCGTCGGATGCCAAGGGCTTGAAGATCCGCGGCGGCAGCAAGGAAATGGACATGGTGCTCAAGGCAGCCGGTGCAGCGGTGCTGGATATGCCCTCCAACGAGATCTATGCCGCGATGCAAACCGGCGCACTGGATGCCGCGATGACTTCATCGACCAGCCTGATCTCCTTCCGCCTGGAAGAAGTTGCAAAGCACCTGACTACCGGTCGCGGCAAGACCTACTGGTTCATGCTGGAACCGCTGATGATCTCGAAGTCGGTGTTCGACCAGCTTCCCAAGGCCCAGCAGGACCTGATCATGACGATAGGCGCCGAGATGGAGAAATTCGCCATGGAACAGGCTAAAGCCGACGACCAAGCAGTCGCGACGGTATATCAAAAGGCTGGTGGAAAAGCCTATGACCTGTCGGACGCTTCGGTCAAAAAATGGCAGGCGATCGCCCGTGAAACGGCATGGAAAAACTATGGTGAGAAGAGCGAGAGCTGTGCGCATATTCTTACTCTGGCCGAGAAGTTGTTGTGAGCCACGGAGTTGATCTGGAAGGCCGCAAGCCTGCCCTGACCCCGCAAGTCGGGGGTGTGCTGGGAACGCTGGTCAATTGGCAGGCGAAGATCAACAGTTACGTGCTGTTTGTGTCCATGCTGGCACTGCTGGCTGCCTGCCTGGTTCTCACACTGAGCGTGGTAATGCGTTATTTCCTGAAGTTGCCCACCGATTGGCAGGACGAAGTCTCAGTTTTCCTGTTGATCGGGGCCGTGTTCATGTGCGCCGCATTTGTGCAGTCGGAACGCGGACATATCGGCATCAGCGCGCTGGAGGGATTCTTCTCACCCGCGGCCAACCGGTTGCGCCTGCTGTTCTGCGACATTGCTTCACTGGCGTTCTGCACATTCTTTACTTACAAGACCTGGAGCATGCTGCATGAAGCTGTCGTCGAGGGACAGACGACCTCCTCGACCTGGGGGCCGCCCCTGTGGATACCTTACGGCTTGATGGCCGCAGGGATGACTTTGCTTTGCATACAGATGCTGCTGCAGATATTGATCGCGTTGAAGACCAAAGGAGAGGCAAATTGAGCGTCGGAATCATTGGGGTACTTTACGGGCTTGGCACCCTGATATTCATGTTCTCGGGCATGCCGATCGCATTTGCCCTGGGCAGTATCGCTGTCCTGTTCATGTTCATCTTCATGCCGGGATCGTCGCTGGATACGGTCACGCTGAACGTCTATGAAGAGATGGCCAACATCACACTGTTGTCGGTTCCTCTCTTCATCCTCAAGGGCGCGGCCATCGGCAAGTCGCGCGCCGGCGCCGACCTCTATTTGGCCATCCATGCCTGGATGCACAAGATCCCCGGTGGTCTGGGCATCGCGAACGTGTTCGCGAGCGCATTGTTCGCCGCCATGTCCGGTTCCAGCCCGGCCACCTGTTCCGCCATCGGCAGCGCGGGCATCCCGGAGATGCGCGCACGCGGCTATTCGCCGCGTTTCGCGGCAGGCATCATCGCGGCCGGCGGCACGCTCGGCATCCTGCTACCACCGTCCATCGTGATGATCCTGTTCTCTGTCGCAGCCGAGCAGTCCCTGGGCAGGCTGTTCCTGGCCGGGATCGGCCCAGGAATTTTGATGGTGGTCCTGTTCTCCGGCTATGCGGCATTCCGCTACAAGAAAGAATACAAGGAAGCGCTCGACACCTACAATCACGGCGGCAAAAAATCACCCTATCTCGATGCCATGACATTAACGCTCTACGACAAATTCAGGCTGCTGCCCCGTGTCGTTCCGTTTGTCACCCTGCTGGTCGGCGTCATGGTTGCACTTTACGGCGGATTCGCCACACCTTCCGAGACCGCCGGTCTGGGCGGACTCCTGGCGTTGTGCCTGATCGCGGTCATCTACCGGATGTGGAGGCCGTCGCAGCTCAAGCCCATCCTGTCCAGCACGCTGAAGGAGTCGACCATGCTGATGTTCATCATCGGCATGTCGTTGCTCTACTCCTATGTTATGAGCTACCTGCATATCAGCCAGTCCGCGGCGGAAGCAATCGTCGCACTGAGCCTGTCCAAGTGGGCGTTGCTGAGCGTGATTTTGCTGATGGTCGTGGTGCTGGGTTTCTTCCTGCCGCCGGTATCGATCATCCTGATGACGGCACCGATCATATTGCCGCCGCTCAAGGCAGCCGGTTTCGACCTGATCTGGTTCGGCGTGGTCATGACCATCGTCATGGAGATGGGACTGATCCACCCGCCAGTGGGGCTCAACATTTTCGTCATCAAGAACATCGCGCCGGACATTCCGCTGAAGGACATCATCTGGGGAGTGGTGCCCTTCGTCGCCCTGATGATGTTTGCGGTGCTGCTGATCTGCATCTTCCCCTCGATCGCCACCGGCTTCCCTGATGCAGTGTACGGACTCAGCACCAAGTGATCGCCATGAGCTTTGGGAAAACATCATGAACGCGCCGGACACTTCCGCGAAGCGCTGGGACAATCTGGCGCGCAACCGTGCCGCACGCCTTGCCAGAGCGGGGCGCCTGGCTTCCGGTTGCATCGTGCCAGCAGAGCAAATCGTGCAATTGCTTGAGGCCGTGATCGAACCGGGAGACCGCGTCTGCATCGAGGGCAACAACCAGAAACAGGCGGACTTCCTTGCGCGCAGCCTGATCAAGACCGATCCTATGCAGCTGCGCGACCTGCACCTGGTGCAGTCGGTGCTGGCACTGCCCGAGCATATCGACCTGATCGAACGGGGGCAGGTGAGCCGCATCGACTTCTCTTTCTCCGGCCCGCAGGCCGCGCGCCTGGCACGCCTGGTGGAAAGCAGGAAGATCGCGATCGGTGCGATCCATACTTATCTCGAATTGTTCGCGCGCTATTTCGTCGATCTGACGCCGCGGGTCGCGCTGATTGCGGCGCAGGCAGCCGACCGCGAGGGCAACCTCTATACGGGGCCCAATACCGAGGACACGCCGGCCATCGTCGAGGCGACGGCCTTCAAGGGCGGGATCGTTATCGCCCAGGTCAACGAGATCGTGGACAAGTTGCCGCGCGTGGACATCCCCTCCGACTGGGTGGACTTCGTCGTCAAGGCGCCGACGCCGCATTACATCGAGCCATTGTTCACCCGCGATCCGGCGCAGATCACCGAGATCCAGGTGCTGATGGGCATGATCGCGATCAAGGGACTGTATGCCGAATACGGCATCAAGCGCCTCAATCACGGCATCGGTTTCGATACCGCGGCGATCGAATTGCTGCTCCCGACTTACGCTGCAGACCTGGGGCTCAAAGGGAAGATATGCACCCACTGGGCGCTGAACCCACATCCGACGCTGATCCCCGCGATCGAAGCCGGCTTCGTCGAATCGGTGCATTCCTTCGGTTCCGAGGTCGGCATGGAGCGCTACACCGCCGCGCGATCCGATATTTTCTTTACCGGGGCGGACGGTTCGATGCGCTCCAACCGTGCCTTCTGCCAGGCCGCCGGTCATTACGCCTGCGACCTGTTCATCGGCTCGACCCTGCAGATCGACCTGCAGGGCAACAGCTCGACCGCGACCAAGGGACGCATCGCCGGATTCGGCGGGGCGCCCAACATGGGCGCCGATGCGCGCGGACGCCGCCATGCCTCGCCAGCCTGGTTGCGTGCCGGACGTGAAGGACGCGGCGACATCGCGATGCCGCGCGGACAGAAACTGGTCGTGCAGATCGTGGAGACGTTCCGCGAGCATATGGAACCGGCATTCGTCGAGCGCCTCGACGCCTGGGATCTTGCAGCGACGGCGAACATGGAACTGCCGCCAGTGATGATCTACGGCGAGGACATGACCCACATCATCACCGAGGAGGGCATTGCCAACCTGCTGCTGTGCCGGACGCCACAGGAGCGCGAACAGGCCATCCGCGGCGTGGCGGGCTACACGCCGGTCGGCATGGCGCGCGACCTGCGCATGGTGGAGAACCTGCGCGACCGCGGCATCATCCGCCGGCCGGAAGATATGGGTATCCGAAAGAGCGACGCGACGCGCGACTTGCTTGCCGCGCGCAGCGTCAAGGATCTGGTGTATGCCTCCGGCGGCCTGTACGACCCGCCCAGGCAATTCCGTAACTGGTGACAGGACAACAGACCATGGAACAATTCACGCTCACGCTGCCGTCAGCCGCGATTCCGCAAAACGTCACCAGTGCCACGCTATGCGGTGTCGTCTCTTCGGGCAATCTGGAGATACTGGTCGAACCGGCCGCGACTTCCGATGCCTGCCGGATCGTGGTCAATACCTCGGCGCACGGCTTTCGCGATATCTGGGAAGCGGTGCTGAAGGACTTCGCCCGCCGCCATAGTGTCGGCGGTCTCAGCCTGTCCATCAACGATGCGGGCGCCACGCCGGCGGTAGTCAGCCTGCGTCTCGACCAGGCCTTTGAAACATGTCGCGGAGAGCTCGCATGAACGGCCTGCAGATCAGCTATTTTGAGGCTTCCGCGCGAAAGCGCCTGAGCGGTTTGGTCGATGCCGGTTCCCTGGTCGAGTTCTGTCCTCCGGAAATGAGGCAGACCAGTCCGCATCTGGCGCTGCTGGACGCGCCGCTCGCGTTCGACGATGGCGTGGTGGTCGGCCGTGCCATGCTGGCGGGGCACAAGGTGCTGGTCGCGGCTCAGGAAGGGCGCTTCAACGGCGGTGCGGTAGGCGAGGTGCATGGTGCGAAGATACGCGGCCTGCTCGACCGTGCGCTGAGCGAACGTCCGGCTGCGGTGCTGCTGTTGATCGATTCGGGCGGTGTGCGCCTGCACGAAGCCAACGCAGGGCTGATCGCCATCTCGGAGATCATGCGCGCCGTGTTGCGCGTCCAGGCTACGGGCATTCCGGTGTTCGCGCTTGTCGGCGGATCCTGCGGCGCATTCGGCGGCATGGGCATCGTCACCCGCTTATGCACGGAAGTGGTCATGTCGGAACAGGGCAGGCTCGGCCTGTCAGGGCCCGAAGTGATCGAAACGGTCAAAGGCGTGGAGGAGTTCGATTCGCGCGACCGTGCATTGGTGTGGCGCATCACCGGCGGCAAGTTGCGCCGCACACTGGGCGAAGCGACGCTGCTGGTCGACGACCTGATCCCGGCATTCCGTACTGCTGCTGCCAACCTGATCGAACGCTATCTGGCGCACCCGCTTGTGCCTGCCGATCTCGATGAACTGCTTGGGGCACAGGGAGAATTGACTGAACGCAGCGCACGATTTGCCGCTGCGCGTGATGGACGGGAGATTTGGGCGAGCATCTTCGCCGAGGCATCCCGTGTTCCAGAAATGACCGTTGCAGAATTCAATATCCAACTTGGAGAAGCCGCATGAACGGGGAGACGATGTTCGACCGCCTGTTCGGGGCGGGCGCTCACGCACTGACGACCGAAGGACTCTTCCTGTGCGGAACGGCCAGGATCGGCGCGCAGGATGTGGCTGTGATCGGTACCCGCGACCATGCCGCCATCGACGGGACGATCGCTCTGCGGATCGCGGAAGCGGTCCTGCATGTGGTGCGCGACGATGCCGCCGGCGGCAAACCGCCGCGTCCCATCGTATTCATTGCGGACACCCAGGGCCAGGCGCTGTCGCGGCACGAGGAACTGCTCGGGCTCAATGGCTATTTTGCGCATATCGTGCGCTGCGTCGATCTGGCGCGCAGGCGGGGACACCGCCTGCTGACCGTGATCAGCGGCGAGGCGGTCAGCGGAGGCTTCCTTGCCTACGGCATGATGGCCGATCGCATCTGCGCTCTGCCGAAATCCCAGGTGCGTGTGATGGACCTGCGCGCGATGTCACGCGTCACCAAGATCAGCCTCGAACGGCTTGAGGAACTCGCGAAACAGTCGCCCGTCTTCGCCCCCGGCGCCGAGAATTACTGGCGCATGGGCGGCATCCACGAGCTATGGTCGGAGGATGACGATTGGTCCGAACGCCTGTCCGCCGCACTTGGCAAGGCAGCAAGCCCGGATGAACGCGCCGCGATCGGGCTTGAGCGCGGGGGGCGCTTGGTTGCCGCGCCGACGGCACAGCTCGTGGCGAACCCGTGAACACTTTCAGCCTCCATCGTCACGATCTGGTCTGGCTCGACCCGACGATCGATGCGGGCCTGTTTGCAGCCGCCGGTCAGCGCGACCTGGCACGCGACTGGGTGCATCGGGCTTTTCCGCTGGTCGTTGCCCGCCAATCCGGTAACCTCATGCAGGAAGCAGGGCAGATCATGCTGGGATTCACGCTGCCGTCCGCGCCGATGCGTACGCGTGTCCTGCTCCGCGCAGATCGCAAGGCGATCATCCGCCACTCGCGTCCGTTGCCGCTGTCGGAAGCGCTGCAGCATGCACCGGCCGCATGGCGAGCCGGACTGGATAGCCTCCATACACTGCTTGAGAGAACCGGGACGGAAGCGCGCGTATACGGTTCGCTGTCGTCCGAGATATTCACCGGCATGCGGTATCTCGACGAGGCCAGCGATCTCGACCTGCTGCTGGAATGCGGCGCAACCACAAAGCTACGCGAACTGCTTGCCGGGCTGGAGGATTTTTCGCCGGAGGTGCTGCGCATCGATGGCGAGGTATTGTCAGCGTCTGGATGGGCGGTTGCCTGGCGAGAGCTGGCGTCAGCTGTGCGTGCCGGCACGCAGCGGCAAGTGCTCGCCAAGTCCGATCGTGAAGCCTGTCTGATCGCGGTCGACGAGTTCACCCAACCGATTCTGCTTCCCGCCTGAGATGGAAACTGCAATCAGTCATCCGGCCGGAAACGTGGAAGATTCCGGCAACCTCGACGAAGAATATTCTCGTCTCGACCGTCTGTGCCTGGAGGCGCTCCGGCATGAGGTGATGGCCTGGCCCAAGCCCGGCCTGGTTTCGCCGGTCGACTCGGGCAGCCACAACGACATGCACCTGGGTACCTTCTTCGCGAGCATGGATGCGCTGCAGGGCAGCTTTGCCGAACTCGCCCGGGCGGGCGAGACCGGATCATCTTTCCCCGTGCTGCAGGCGATTGGTATGGAAGCAGAACGCAAGATGCTTTGCGCCACCGGCGGTATCAATACGCATCGTGGCGCGATCTTCAACCTGGGTCTGCTCGCGGCGGCGGCGGCGCGGCGCATGGCGGATGAGACACTGGCGGGGCTGGAATGCGGCGCTGTCGTGACCAAGGCGTGGGGCGCAGGGATTCTCGCAGGCCGCAAGGAATCGCCTGCCTCGCACGGCAACCATGTGTTCCGGAGATTCGCGGCCGGCGGCGCGCGCGTGGAAGCGGCTGCGGGTTTCCCGACCGTCTACAGCATCGGCCTGCCGGTGTTGCGCCGCCTTCTGCAGGCGGGACATGACCGCGAGACGGCGCTGATAGGCACACTGATGACCTTGATGGAATACCTGCCCGACACCAATGTGCTTTGGCGCGACGGGGAAAGCGGCCTCGATTTCGTGCGCGGCTCGGCCGCCGACTTCAACCGCTCGGGCGGAGTGGATACGCCGGGCTGGCGGGCACGATTGCTGGTCCTTCATCGTGCTTTAATTGCACGCAATCTGAGCCCGGGAGGAAGTGCCGATCTGGTGGCAGCGACCTGGGTGGTGCATCAGCTCGAAACCTTGCATTCGCTTTGCAATTGATATGCGGCTCGCCATATTGTGCTCGGGACAGGCAGGGCAGCATCGCAACATGCTGGACGAGTTGCTGGTCGCTACCGAATGCGAATCCGTCCGCCGGGCGGCAAGCGAAGTGCTGGGGCAGGATGTCGCGCAATGGTGGGGCGAACTCGATGACAGCGAAATATTCCTCAATTCGAATGCGCAATTCGCCATCGCCTATTACCAGGTTGCGACCTGGGCTCGGATCGCCGCGCAATTGCCGGAAGCAGCCCTGGTCGCGGGTTATTCGCTGGGAGAATTGATCGCCTATCATGTTGCCGGAGCGCTGACAGCAACTGAGACTTTCAGGCTGGTGCGAGAGCGGGCGCGCCTGATGGATGAGGCTGCGGCCAGTGTCGATAGAGATGGCGGCTGCATGGTGTTGTGGCGCGGCAGGGTTTCTCCCGCCGCATTGGCCGCACGCGATCGCGCAGTCGCTGAATACGGCCTGGATGTTGCCATCAAACGTCGGCATGGCGAAGAAGTCCTTGCCGGACCGGGAAACTCGATTGCAAGTTTTGTCAGCGATCTGCAAGCGATGAATCCGGGCCTGGTGCGCTTGCCCGTTACAGTTCCAGCTCACAGCCATTATCTCGCGCGGGCTGCCTCTGCGTTCCGCGATATCCTGGCTGCAAGTGCTATTGCGGCGCCGAGGATCACCGTGCTGGGTGCGGTCAATGCGATGCCTGTCCGTTCGCGCGAAGCGGCGATCGATGCGCTGTCGCGGCAGATTGCAACGACTATCCGATGGGACAGTTGCATGGAGGCACTGGCGGAATCCGGTATCGATAGAGTGATCGAACTCGGACCGGGAAACGATCTGTCCAAACTGGTCGGGGCGGAACACCCGCAGATCGCGGCACATGCCGTCGGGGATTTCGGCGATTACAGGGTACTGGCGGATTGGCTGCATTAGGGAGCCGGAACATTGTTTTTAAACCGCGGGCGAACTGTGCAGGTTCCTCCGCAACGGGAGTCAGTCGATGATCAGCTGGGAATTCATTCTGCTTTATATTGCGGCCGGCAGCATTGCCGGATTTTTGGCCGGGCTGTTGGGAGTTGGAGGCGGGGTCGTGATCATACCCATCCTGATGTTCATCTTTGCAGCCCAGCATTTTCCGGCCGACCATATGATCCATATCGCGGTCGGCACGTCGCTGGCCAGCATCATGTTTACATCAGTGTCCAGTTTGCGTGTTCACCACGAGCATAAAGCAGTCAACTGGGGCATCGTGAAAAGCATCACGCCGGGCATCCTGCTGGGCACGCTGATTGGCACGTTCATTGCCGCGAAAATTCCCGCGGGTCTGCTCAAGGCTTTCTTTATCGTGTTCCTGTTCTACGTGGCAACGCAGTTGCTGCTCAACATCAGGCCCAAGCCGGCGCGCCAGCTTCCGGGTACCGGCGGCATGATCGCGGCGGGCGGGTTCATTGGTTTTGTCTCAAGCTTTGTGGGTATCGGCGGCGGTGCCATGTCCGTACCCTTCATGACCTGGAGCAACGTCAAGATGCACAACGCCATCGGCACTTCGGCCGCGATAGGATTTCCCATCGCGGTTGCCGGAACCGTCGGCTATGTGCTGAACGGCTGGTCTGCCAGTGACCTGCCGGACTGGTGCTTTGGCTTTGTTCATCTTCCTTCCCTGGCCGGTCTCGTGGTGGCCAGCGTGCTGCTCGCCCCGTTTGGGGCCAGGGCTGCCCACAAGCTGCCGGTGGAAACGCTCAAGAAGATCTTCGCTGCCTTTCTTTACATTATCGGCATCAAGATGCTGTTCGGTACATTGCAGTAGATATTCATCGGAGGAGCGATGGGCAGGAGAATCGATTATATTGAAATGGCCGCAACAGAATATTTGCAGGAGACTGGAAAGTCTGAGCTGGATTCGCTCTGGATCGCGGAATTTTTCCAGGATTATGGCGAGCTGAATGATTTCCCAAGGCATAATCTGGTCGATTTTTATGCATTGGTGCAGAAAGCGCTGACCATCAAAATCGAGAAGGCTGAAAAACTGGCACGTTTGCAACAGGATAAATCCAACCGCTCTGCGAAGATACAGCGAAAACCTTGATTTACAATCTTGTTCGAAGCGGGCTTCAGTCGTTGTAAAGTGCGGGGCTGATTAACGCATTTCTGGCGCCAACAGCCGCTACTACACAGATTGCTCACACATGACATCTCCAATAATCACTGCCGCAAACCTGGTCAAGCAATACCCCGGCGTTCGGGCCGTTGACGGTATCAATCTGTCGATTCCCAGGGGGATTTGCTTCGGACTGCTAGGTCCCAACGGAGCAGGCAAGACCACGACCATCGAGATACTGGAAGGTATTCATTCCCCGACAAGCGGTTCGGTGCTATACAAGGGTGAGCCGCTGGGAGCTCGCTATCGCGAAGAGGTGGGCATCCAGTTCCAGCACACTGCGTTGCAGGAGTTTCTGACCGTACGTGAAACGCTGGAGTTGTTTGAACAACTCTATCAGCAAACCATGCCCATACCGGAGTTGGTCGAGCTGTGTTCGCTGGCGGATATTCTGGAGCGCGATACGCGCAAGATTTCCGGCGGTCAGCGCCAGCGTTTGTTGCTTGCTTTGGCGCTGATCAACGATCCGGACTTGATCTTCCTGGATGAACCCACGACTGGACTGGATCCGCAGGCCAGACGCAATTTCTGGGACCTGGTCAAGCTGGTCAAGTCCCGCGCGAAGACCATCGTGTTGACCACGCACTATATGGAAGAGGCGTATGCACTGTGCGACGAGATCGCCATCATGGACAAGGGACGGATCGTCTCCCAGGGCACTCCGGCACAGTTGCTGTCCGAGCATTTCGGCGATGTGGTGTTGCAAATACCCAATGATGATTCGGTTGGCAGACTCGCAGAACTTGGACTGAATGCGGTACAGGCGGGAGATCTGCTGGAAATCAGGACCAATCGCCTGCACCATACCCTGCAGCAGTTGATGGAAAATGGCATTAATCTGGATCGCTTGCGCATTCGCGCCTGGACCCTGGAAGATCTGTTTATCAATGTGACCGGAAAGAAGCTGAACCCATGAAAAAATTCCTGGCCGTATTGCATGCCCGTAACATGGAGTTTCTGCGCGATCGCTCGGCTTTGGCATGGAATCTCGCGATGCCGTTTTTGCTGGTGATCGGTCTGGCATTCACATTTTCCAGCAGCAACAAGGAAATCTACAAGATCGGCATCGTTGGAGGTAACGAAAAGTTGCACAGCATTGCTCCCGCACTGCAATCGACCAAACACATCCAGTTCATCCCGTACGATGACCTCGACACGGCCATTGGCAAGGTGAAACACCATCAAATGGATATGCTGATCGATGTCAGCGGTGCGCCGAAATACTGGATCAATTCAAGTTCGCCCAATGGTTACCTGCTGGAGCGCATCATATGGGGGACAGAGGGGAACCGGTTCGAGCGGCAGATTGTTGAAGGGGCAGAGATACGCTATGTCGACTGGTTCCTGCCCGGCATTCTCGGCATGAACATGATGTTTGCCTGCCTGTTTGGCGTCGGTTTTGTGATCGTGCGCTACCGCAAAAATGGTTTCCTCAAGCGACTGAAGGCGACGCCGCTGGGCGCTTTCCAATTTTTGTTTGCACAACTGGTCTCGCGTTTGCTGTTGATCATGGTGATCACCACGATTGTGTATACCGGCTGCAATCTCTTCATTGGATTCAATATGCAGGGATCCTATTGGACGCTGTTGTTCGTGACAACTTTGGGTGCAATGAGCATGATCTCCATCGGTTTACTCATCGCGGCACATACTGCCAGCGAGGAACTGGCAGGCGGCATGCTCAATATCGTGACCTGGCCGATGATGTTGCTGTCGGGCGCGTGGTTTTCACTGGAAGGCGCACAAGTCTGGGTACAAAAGCTGGCGCTGATCTTTCCGCTGACCCATGTGATCTCGGCTGCACGCGCCATCATGAACGAAGGCGCTACCCTGTCCCAGGTGATGCCTCATGTCTGGGTGCTCGCACTGACAAGCGTGATTTTTATCGCGATCGGCGCGTATGTATTCAAATGGGAATGACTTGCACGCAACGATCGGATAGCCCGATAAATTGCAGGCTGTTCCTACTTCGCCAGACTTAATACAAACTGGACCAGTTCCCTGATGTCGGCATCTTTCACCGCTGGAGCGTTGCCGGGCATGGGTACCGAGCCCCAGTTGCCCGAGCCTCCTCTGGAAACTTTCATGATCAATCCTTCCTGCAGGGGATATTCATTTCCCTTGTAGGTATAAGTGGTCGCGTTCCTGTATTTTTTTGAAACATCCATCCAGGCCGGCCCGACAATCTTTTTGTCGACCGAGTGACAAGCCACGCAGTTGTTCTTTTTGGCCAGAGGAGGCATGTCGGTCGCCATTGCGTTGGCTGCAATTGCCATTCCTGCTGCGGTCATGCTGGCGATGATGACGGATTTCATCTTTCCCCCTTTTTATTTTGAATATTAACGTTATTTTTATGTTCCCCGGGCCGATCTAGCGTCCCCGTTAACCGGTGAAGTTCCCATAGGCAGGTAAGGAAGTCAAGCAGGATACGCCGCCATATCTGGTGCGGGACTACATGTGAATCTCAGGCTTGTTATCCAGCATGAAGCCACTTTTAAATAGGGCTATAAAACTGGTGGACCTATAAGGCGGTCAAGGCCGATATCCAACCGGAAATCTGTTGCCACTTCGTTGGCCACGATGTTCGGGCTGGTCATGGTGCTGTCTCCAGCAAGATTGACAGGTTCGATCCGGTGAAAATATGTGGGATCACAAATTAGCGTTTCTATGCGTCATGGCGCCGATCGTTACTGATACGGTTCTCAATAATCGAAAATCCGGGTTGAAGGCAATCAGCTCCACGATGCAATGAGTGGAGAAATATCACGTTGCCGGAGCACGGGTTTCGGGTCGATATTTGCCCAAGTGCTTCTGATTCACGCACACAAACAGTTACTCTGGATCGCGCCGACTCAGGCCTTGTATCCGATGCGGAACCCGCCCCATTGCTTTCCGCGTACGAAGATCGGGCTCGATATGTCGTGTACTACCTCTCCGGTGTCGCGGCGGTAGGTCTGGATCAGGAAGGGCCGGTTGTGGTTGCCGCAACGTTTGCCGACGGGGTCATTAAAGATGCGTTTGCTGCGGGAGTGCAGCGTGTCCTTCTTGATGTCACCCGTTGGCTCCGCCGAGAATTTTCTGTTGTGCGTCGGGAAGTATCCGTTCCTGTCGACAGCGCCGGCATACACGAATTCCGGGTATTGCTGGAGCAGCGGCTCCTGAATAGAGGGAAACAGATCGTCGGTCAGTTTGTCGAAGCGCGTATGGAACTTTGGCGGCTCAACATTGGGAATTCGCTGGTAGTTTTCATCGAACAGATCGGCTTCGCTGATCCGTCCAGATGCAATTGCCTGTTCCAGTGCCTTTTCAATGGCGTGTGCAGCAGCCTGGACCACCTCGGGAGCCTTGCCATGGGTCTCCAGTCCTTTGATACCTGATTCTCCCATTTTGAACACGTTGTCGAGTTCTTTCAGGTTGACTGCCAGATGGTCGAGATGGGTGGCTTGTTCCATCATTTTCACTACGATGCCGGAGTTGCTTTCGACCAGTTGCAGGATGTTGTGCATTTTCTTCCCGACGAGTTCGCTGGCTACGGTCTGCTCGGTAATCGCCGTGGCGATGGAAGCAGACTCATCCAGCATGACTTGGGAGCTGTGGTTGATTTGGGTCAGTGCTTCCGCTGCCTGGCGTGCCAGAGCGGCACCATCGCGAGAAAGAACTGTGCCGGACTGGACTTTGCTGATTGTCGCAGTTGTTTCCGTCTTTATGCTGGAAGTCACCGAAGCAATCTCCCTGGTGGCGGTCGAAGTCCGTTCCGCGAGTTTACGTACCTCGTCTGCAACGACAGCAAAACCGCGACCGTATTCCCCCGCGCGGGCGGCTTCGATGGCGGCATTCAGTGCCAGGAGATTGGTTTGTTCGGCAATGTCGTTGATGGAACTTGCGATGCCGTTGATGAGTTGGGTGCGCTCGCCCAGATGGTTGATCGAGATAGCCGAGTCTTCGAATGCCTGGGCAATGCGCTCGATTTCACTGGCTGCATTCTGGGCGATCCTGGCACCGTTGCTGGAAAGTTCGCGCGATTCGCGCGCATTGTCTGCAGCCAGACGGGCGCTTTCTGCAATGCTCTGGATGTTGCCTATCATTTCTTCAATGGCCTGACTGGCCGCTTCCGCAGCATCCTCCTGGGTTTGCGATCCGGTTGTTACCTGGCGCGCCATGCCTTCC
This sequence comes from Sideroxydans sp. CL21, assembly GCF_902459525.1. NCBI lineage: Bacteria > Pseudomonadati > Pseudomonadota > Betaproteobacteria > Nitrosomonadales > Gallionellaceae > Sideroxydans > Sideroxydans sp. CL21. Next base: position 2,252,486 of record NZ_LR699166.1, on the reverse strand, counting down.
AGAGACTGGGCAGAAGCAGCCACCTGATTGGAATTGAACATTACTTTTCCGACTATGCTCTGGAAATTATCCAGCAACTCATTGAATGTTTTTGCAGTGCTCTCCGTCACTTCGTTGGGGGCAGACAGGCGCAGTGCCAGGTTTCCTTCCATTTTGACTGTCTGGATGGTGGTGCGCAGTTTATCCAGCGGAGCAAACAGGCTGAACCTGATTACCGCGTATAACACCGCCAGCGAGATTGTCGCCACGCCAATGCAGACTGCCCATCCCAGAATGGACGGCCCCAGATTCATTGCAAGAATGACGATGGCAAGCTGGAACAACAACACCGTTGCCAACAATTTTATTTTGAGCGACATAGATACCTATTTTCCAATAACCGAGTGTGGCCAAAGCAGGTCGGATCGATTGGACTGTTACTGCCAATCACACATCTTAATGAAGCTATCCTACGTCTTTAAGTTATCGGCTGAAACCATGGCATCTTTAATGGGCTTTGCTTGAGAGTGCTGTTTGCTAAACCCTATTTCGGGAATATGCATCCTGTCGGCAATACTTGCCTGGCTGACCTGTATTTCCAATACACGGTAATTGACTAAAATCATCGGGCAAGGTTGAATGCCGCCGCTTCCTGACAGAAACGGGGAGGAAATGACCAATCCAGAACAGATAGGGTTATTTTGCCGAAAAGTGCCAATTAAAGCTGACGATCCGATTTGGGGGGATCGTAGCGACGCCAAATTAGAAAGAAAAGGGGATGGGTCATGAGGGGGAACAAATACGCGGCGATGTTGACTTCGGCGCCGCTACGCAAGATTCTGCTGTCGGGTGTGCTGGCGGTCAGCGTGATGCACTGTAGCTGTGTGCTCGCCGCACCGGATGAGATTCAGGTGTACACAGAGGAGATGGATGATCCCGGTCAGTTCGGCCTGGAACAGCACATCAACTACACCGTCCACGGAACGCAGACACCGGACTATCCGGGGCAGATGACGACCAATCATATTTTGCAGGTCACTCCCGAATTTTCTTATGGCATCACCAAGAATCTGGAAGCGGGTCTGTATATCCCGTTCGCATTTGCGCCGGGAGGCAATGCTTTCCTTAATGCGCTGCGCGTGCGCCTGAAATACATTGCGCCGCGGCAGAGCGACGAGAACATGTTCTACGGCATGAACGTGGAGGTCGGACGCGATACCTTGCGCGTATCGGACAGTATTTCGACCATGGAGATCAGGCCGATCATCGGTTATCGCGATGCGCGGTGGCTGGTAAGCTTCAATCCGATTTTGAATCTGGGGTTGGCCAGCAACGTGAGCCGACTGCCTCAGTTCGAGCCGGCGCTGAAGCTGACGCACCGCGTCGAAGAGGGCGTGCGCGGGGGATTCGAGTATTACGGGACATACGGCGCCCTGAATCAGCCCTTGCCTTCAGATCAACGCGGCCATACGTTGTACGCGGTGACCGATGTCGATATCCGGGGCTTCGTTGCCAACTTTGGCATCGGGCGCGGTTTTGTGAATGCGACGGATCCCTGGGTGGTCAAGGCGATCCTTGAGGTACCGCTCGAATAGCTTCAATCGGGCTGGTCACCTGTCAGCAGTGCCCGCTCTGCTTCTTCCAGGTAGCACCATTCTCCTGCCGCCAATCCCAGGGCATCGAGCTTGAGCCTGCCGATCTCGGAGCGGTGCAATGCCGCGCAGTGGTTGCCTGCGGCAGCCAGCATGCGTTTCACCTGATGGTACTTACCCTGTTCCAGCACGATCTCCAGCTTATGCGTGTCCAGTATTTTGCAGACGACTGCGGCCAGCGGGGCCGGCTCATCATGCAGCTTTACGCCATCCAATAGCTGCCTGATGAGTTGCGGTGTCACCGGGTCTTGCGTGGTGGCGACATAGACTTTCGGGATATGGCGCTTGGGCGATGACTGCGCATGAATGAAAGAGCCGTCGTCCGACATCAGCAACAAGCCGGTGGTGTCGTGGTCGAGACGACCGACGGGTTGCACGTCGCGCAATGCGAATTGCTCGGGCAGCAGGGAAAGCACGCCGGGGTGATGGCTGGGCTTGCGCGAGCATTCGTAGTCGGCGGGTTTGTTCAGCGCTATGTACACATGCTTGCGATATTTCCACGGTTCGCCGTATACGCTGAATTCGAGGCCGTCGGTTTCAAAGGTCGATTTGCAATCGGCGACAGTGACTCCGGCGATGCTCACGTCGCCATCTTCAATCAGTTCGCGGCACCATTTGCGCGTGCCGAAGCCCTGCGATTGCAGGATGCGGTCTAGAGGAAGTTTGCTCATGCCGACCCGATGTTCAGGCGATGCTGCAGGCTTCGGCAAACTCCAGTCGTGGGCTGCGCGGATAGACGCCTTTGGCATCGCCGTAGCCGAGGTTGCAGAGGAAGTTGGATTTCACATTCGTTCCCGCGAAGAACAGTTGGTCTACCGCAGCGTTGTCGAAGCCGGACATCGGCCCGCAATCGAGTCCCAGTGCACGCGCGGCGAGGATGAGGTAGGCACCTTGCAGCGTGCCGTTGCGGAAAGCCGTGATGTCCGAAAGCGCGGCGTTGCTTTCGAACATGCCGCGTGCGGTCGGGATGGGCGGGAAGAGCTTGGGCAGTTGCTCGTAGAAACGCGTGTCGTAGCCGATGATGGCAGTAACCGGCGCGGCCATGGTCTTGGCGCGGTTGCCTTCCATCAGGGCCGGGTTGAGTTTTTCCTTTGCCGCTCTGGATTTGACGAACACGATGCGCGCCGGACTGCAGTTCATCGAGGTGGGAGCCATGCGCAAAGTCTCATAGAGGCTATGCAACAGTTCGTCCGAAACCGGCTTGTCCTGCCAGGCATTGTGGGTATGTGCTTCGAGAAAAAGCTGATCGAACGCGGCCGGGGTCAATGGTGTGCCTGACATGGTGTACTCCTATGAGAGATTGAGTGGAAGCGACCCGGCTAGTTTAAACGAAAACCACCCGTTTTTACTTGGGCGCGACGTCGGGAAGATTGGGATGCTGGTCGTGCATCACGATGCGCGAGACGAACCAGATCGCCAGCAGGTTCGCGGCCACTGCCACATAACCCACCCATTGATAATGAACGACCCTGCCCGTGCTGTCCTGCGTGATGATGAAACCGCCCAGCGCGGTGGCGAGACCCATTGCGAAGGATTGCACGGTGGCGTTGAGAGACATGAAGGTACCGCGCAGCCGCGGCTGGGCGGACGAGGTGATGATCGCCATCGCCGGAATGAACCGGCCCGAAACCAGAATGAAGAAGGGCGTGGTCGCGACCAGCCACATCCAGAGCGGCGAGGCGCCGATATGCGTCACCACCAGCAGGGGAATCATGGCCGCGACGGCGATCAGGCGATAGACCCGGATCTTGCCGCGCAAATCGGCACAGCGTCCGATGATGCGCGCGGTGAAGAAGGTCGCTGCTCCGCCGGCGAGGTATACGAAGGGAATGTCGTGTTGCGAGATGCCCACGTTGCCCACGGCATATACCGTGATGTAAGGGATGACGGTAAAGCCGGAGAAGATGAGCAGCGCGGAAAATAACAGCGCGCGCAGATGGTTGGCATCGCGCAATACTGCAAACATCGCGCTGAACGGGTGCGCCCGTTTCTCGGCGCTGATGTGATGGCGCAACTCGGGCAGCACGCGGATGCCGACGAATATGAACACCGCGACCAGCGCCGCAATGAAGACGAACGGTGCGCGCCACTGCAGGTGGTTCGCCAGCCACAACGATAGCGGCACGCCGGCAACGGTGGACAGGGAGAAGGCGGTCGATACCGTGCCGCTGGCTCTGGCACGGCGCGCGAAGGGGATGGTGTCGCCTATCATGGTTTGCACCAGCGCACCCATCACACCGCCGAAGGCGCCGGCCAGTCCGCGCGCGGCGATCAGCGTGAGGTAACTGGGGGCGAGGGCACAGGCCAGGGTCGCCAGGCCGAACAGGGCGAATATGGCGAGCAGCAGACGCTTGCGTTCGAAGAGGTCGATAAAGGTGGCGCCGAGGAGGCCGGAGATCGCCGCGCTGAAACTGTACGAGGCGACCAGCAGGCCGAATTCATGGGTGCTGATGCCGAACTCGCGCATCAGGATCGGGCCGAGCGGCATCATGATCATGAAGTCGAGGACGTGGCTGAACTGAATACCTGCGAGGGTAAGCAGGAAATACTTCTCGCGTTGCGGGGTGAGGTGTGTGTGCATCGGCACGATTTTAACAGGCTTCACCCAAATGCTTTGAGGGTAGGCGATAATCCCGCATCCGAACGGACTGGGTTGCAGCGTCATTCCGGAGAATGAACGCCGCAGCAACCTTGTCCGTTCCCCCTCTCCATCTCTCCCCCCAAGAGAGAGAGTGCGATGGAGGCGCTTTGCGACTTTTTAGAAATTGGACAGGAGTTATGCATGTGCGGTATCTGTGGTGAGTTGCGTTTCGATCAATCAGTACCCGATATGGAAGCGCTGAAGCGCATGACCGCGAAACTGGCGCGGCGCGGGCCGGATCACGAAGGGTTCTTCAACGGAGGGGCGTTGGTGTTCGGTCACCGGCGATTGTCCATCATCGATCTGTCCGCACAATCGGACCAGCCGATGGTGGATGACGACCTGAAGCTGGCGCTGGTCTTCAATGGAACGATCTACAACTACAAGGAACTGCGTGCCGAACTGGTCGAGATGGGCTATGACTTTTTCTCCGATGGCGATACCGAGGTGATACTCAAGTCCTACCACGCTTGGGGCGAGCATTGTGTGCAGCGTTTCTACGGCATGTTCGCTTTTGCCCTGTGGGATATGCGCGACAAGTCGTTGTTGCTGGCGCGCGACCGTTTCGGTATCAAACCTATGTACTATGCGCTGGACGGGGCGCGGCTGCGCTTCGCTTCCACCATGCAATCGCTGCTGGCAGGCGGCGGGGTTGATACCAGCATCAATCCGGTTGCGTTGCATCACCACTTCACTTTGCACAGCGTGGTACCCGCGCCGCACACCATGCTGTCCGGCATCAAGAAGCTGCCGCCCGCGCACACGATGAAATTCACCGTGTCCGGCGAGGTGACGCTGCGCCGATACTGGTCACTGGACGCGACACGACCGGCAGTGACCCTTTCCGAACAGGAATGGATCGCCGCAACGCGCACCGTGATGACGCGCGCAGTGGAGCGGCATCGCCTGGCGTCCGATGTGCCGGTGGGTGTGCTGCTGTCGGGAGGGCTGGATTCAAGCCTGCTGGTCGGCATGCTGGCCGACCACGTGGATGACCTGAACACGTTCTCAATAGGCTTCGAGGATGTGGCAGGGGAAACCGCCAACGAGTTCGAGTTCTCGGACTTGATGGCGAAACATTTCGGCACGCGCCATCACCGCTTTTCCATTCCAAACTCGGAAGTACTGGCGCGCCTGCCTGAAGCCATTGCGCAGATGAGCGAACCGATGCCCAGCTACGACGTGACGGCGTTCTATCTGCTCGGCGAAAAGGTGTCCGAGCATGTGAAAGTGGTACTGGCAGGGCAGGGCGCGGACGAGGTGTTCGGCGGCTACTTCTGGTATCCGCGCATGGACGCCGCGAGCGGCACGCCCCTGGAACGTTTTTCGCAGCATTATTTCGACCGCGAGCATGAGGAGTATTTGGCGATGGTCGCCCCGGACTACCATGTGGCGGATGTGACTGCAGCCTGGGTGGCAAGCGAGTTGGCGAAACCGCAGGCGGATGAATTCCTCGATGAGGTATTCCGCCTGGACGTGACCGCGCTGATGGTGGACGACCCGGTGAAGCGTGTGGACAACATGACTATGGCTTGGGGGCTTGAGGCGCGCGTACCTTTCCTGGACCACGAACTGGTGGAGCTGGCGGCGCACATGCCACCGTCGCTCAAGCTCAAGGAGGGCGGCAAATTCCCGCTCAAGGCCATCGCGCGCGGCGTGATCCCGGATGCGGTGATCGACCGGCCCAAGGGCTATTTCCCGGTGCCGGCGTTGAAATATGTACGCGGTGATTTCCTGGAAAAGATGCGTGAGATCCTGAACTCGGAAGCCTGTCTTCGCCGCGGTTTATATCAGCGTGCCTATGTGGAGAAACTGCTGGCCGACCCGGAAGCGCATCTCACCCGCATCCAGGGCAGCAAGCTGTGGCATCTCGCGCTGCTGGAATGGTGGCTGCAGATTAACGTTGACGGCGTTTCGTCCATCCCCGCATAATCCGAGCCATGAACTCCAAACATTCCATTCGTCGCGTCCGAGCCGTCCCCTGCGCATTCATGCGCAAGGCGTGGCATCGCACGCAGAGTGGCCTGGAGAGTTAGTACTTAGCATCTGGTATTCGCTGATTTCATCAGGCCACAGACGAAACTCTGTGGCCTTTTTGTTTTTGGCCGTTTCCCTTCGACAGGCTCAGGGCGAACGGAGCTTTAAGATTTGAGCCGAGGAGAAAATCATGTCGCTGCCAGCAGCATTCGTTACGGTCATTCTGATTTGGTCAACCACGCCGCTCGCCATCAAGTGGAGCGCACTGGGAGTCGGTTTCAGTTTCGCGGTGTTTATGCGCATGGCCATCGGAATGCTGCTATGCGCGGTCTTGCTGGCCGCGTTCCGTGTGCGCGTGCCGCTGCACCGCAAAGCGTTGCAGGCGTATCTCGCGGGCGGGCTGAGCATGTTCGGCGCGATGGCGCTCACATACTGGTCGTCGCAGTTCGTCAGTTCCGGCACGATCGCGGTGCTGTATGGTTTGTCGCCGCTGATCACCAGTCTGGGGGCGATGCTGTGGCTGAAGGAAGAAGCGCTCACACCGAGCAAGTTCGCCGGGATGGTGATGGGGATGCTTGGCCTGTTTCTGGTATTCCGCGGCGGATTGGCGGCAGGTTCGGCTACGGGTCTGGTCGCATTGTTCCTGGCAGTGGTGTCGCAATCTTTTGGCCTTGTGTGGCTCAAGCGCATCGGCGATGACAGCCCGCCGCTGGCAATGACGCTGGGTATCCTGGTGGTGGCGCTGCCGCTGTTCTTTGCTGCGTGGTGGTTTACTGATGGGCGTTTGCCTGCGGCCATACCGGAGCGCGCCGTGGCTGCGACGGTCTATCTCGGCACTTTCGGTTCGGTACTGGGTTTTGCCCTTTATTACTACCTCATCAAGCATATGGAGGCCGGTCGCATCGCGCTCATTACCCTGATCACGCCGGTGATGGCCTTGCTGCTGGGACACGGATTGAATAACGAAGCCGTGCTGCCCCAGGTATGGCTGGGAACGGCGAGCATCGTGTCCGGCTTGTGTCTGCACCGCTGGGGTGAGAGGTGGATGAAGCCGGTGGCTAACTAGGTCGAACCGGTTTGGAGCAGTGAAGCGCCCCGGCATCTTCGTCGGGGCGTTGTGTTTCTGTTGCGAAGCAATCTAATCGCGTTGAGTGATTGGTGCGTAGAAATTCGGGTCGACGCATTGATGCAGATTCCTTTTCAATTCCTGTTGCCCATTTTCTTCGAAATGCAGAAATTCGATCTTGGTCAGAAACTTTCCCTCATTCGCGATGGTGAGGGTAGTGTTGCCGATGATTTTGACAATTTTGTGAGGAGCACCTTTGTTCAGAGACGGGATCATCAATTGCATGGCAATTTTTTTCTGTTCGCAGACAGGGTGGTCGCTTAATAAACTCACGCCATGTGTCGAAATCTGCAGTGCGATGCCCTGATGGACGCTGATATTCTTGTTTTGCTTCCCGCAGTCGCACAGGAAACGCACCCCCCAGTTTGGCAGGCAAGGCAGATGCTCGCGATTCTCTTCCATTTTTGTCTTTGTTCCGTGGTCGACGTTATAGCCGGTTGATGAAGTATCCTTGTAAATAGTAGGGGGGCAATATGCCAAACGGACTAGCCTGTGCATCGAAAGGTATAGATATGGACATATACCCCGACTTTTGAAGGGCTTGGAGGCGGTATAATCGCGGCAGGTAGTGAGCACGTTCGCTATCGAGAATTCATACTAAATTTCTGGAGAATTGAAAACATGCGTAATCTGATCGTTTTTGCTATTGCCTCGCTGTTCGTTGCCAACGCTGCGTTTGCCGCCGATTCAGGCTGCGAAGCCAAAGCCGTCAGCAAGAACGGCAAACCACTGACCGGTGCTGCCAAGTCGGCATTCATGAAGAAATGCGAGAAAGAAGCCGCTCCATCCGCCTCCTCTTGCGAAGCCAAGGCCGTGAGCAAGGATGGCAAGCCGCTGACCGGAGCTGCCAAGGCAGCCTCCATCAAGAAATGCGAAGCAGACGCGAAGAAGTAAGTCGAAATGAACTGAATTAGCGATTTCCGGCGGGTTCATCCCGCCGGAGTCGTTTCGAGACCATGCTCCACTGGAAAGACGGACAGCCTTTTTCTGATCGCTACGGCGATGTGTACTTCTCAATCGATTCGGGACTGGAAGAGACGCGCCACGTGTTTCTGCAAGGCAACCGCCTGGCGGACCGGTTCGCCGCGCTGAAAGCGGGCGAGAACTTCTGCATCGGTGAGACTGGCTTCGGCACGGGGCTGAATTTTCTTTGCGCCTGGCGGTTGTTTGAGCAATGCGCGCCGTCGGGTGCGAGTCTGGATTTTTTCAGCGTCGAGAAGTTTCCGCTGGACGATGATGACCTGCGCGCAGCCCTTGCGCTGTGGCCAGAATTGCACCTGCGTGCCAATGCCTTATGTGAGCGCTGGCGTCGGCGCGTGCCGGGCTGGAATCGCTGGAACTTTGCCGGCGGCCGGGTGCGGCTGACACTGGCTGCGACTGATGTTGATGAAGCATTGCCGCAATTGTCGGCAGGATGTGTGGATGCCTGGTTCCTGGACGGCTTTTCGCCAGCCAGGAACCCCGAGATGTGGAGCGATGCCGTGCTGTCGAACATGGTCCGTGCCTCGTGTGCTGGCGCCACGTTTGCAACCTATACCAGTGCCGGCTGGGTGCGGCGCGGTTTGCAACAGGCCGGATTTGCTGTCGAACGGGTACAGGGCTTCGGGCGCAAACGCCAAATGATGCGTGGAAGCCTGCCGGGAGCGAAGCCTGCCAGCATTCTCCCGTCTTCTGCATTGGTTATCGGTGCCGGGCTTGCCGGCTGCGCTGTGGTCCACGCGCTCGCTCGCCGCGGCATCTCCGTCACTCTCGTCGATCAGGCGCCTATGCTGGCCAGCGCCGCATCCGGCAACCCGCGCGGCATCCTGCATGCGCGTTTCGGTGCAGGCATGGTTCCATTGCATCGCTTTGTGTTGGCGGCTTATGGCCACGCGCTGGCGCTGCTTGATGAGGTGCTGCCGGTAGATGGCGTGACGCGCGCCGAATGCGGCCTGCTGCAACTCGCCACACCCGCTACCGAAGCGCAACGCATCGCCAGACTGGCTACACTGGATTGGCCTTCGCATCTGCTGCAGGCGGTGGATATCGCAAGGGCGTCTGAATTGGCGGGTTTGCAGATGACGCATGGCGGGCTGTGGTTTCCCGCCGGAGGCTGGGTGGTGCCGCCACAGGTCTGCGCACGTTTGGTGCAACATCCGCTTGTCACGCGGCGTCTTGGGTGCGAAGTAGCCGTACTGGAACGCACCGCATCCGGCTGGCGTGCGAGCGGGAATGGATTTTCCATCGATGCGGAGCAAGTCGTGGTTTGCTGCGGCCATCAGGCGCGCGCCCTGAGCCAGTTCTCGGGTTTTCCGCTGCAATCCGTGCGCGGGCAGATCAGCGAACTGCCCGCGACGGCTGCGAGCGAAGCAATGCGTGCCGTGGTATGTGCCGAAGGTTATTGCACCCCCGCCTTGGCAGGAAGGCATGTGGCGGGTGCGACCACCACGTTCGACGACGAGGCGATCGATGTGCGAGAGGCGGATCATGCGGCCAACATCTTGAAGCTCGCCGCGCACATGCCGGGACTGAATCAGGCGCTGGGCAGGCTGGATATGGCCCGGTTGACAGGACGCGCCGGAATACGTTGTTCCGTGCCTGGCGCGACGCCGCTGGTGGGCGAGGTGGAGCCGGGACTGTACTGCAGCCTCGCCCACGGCACGCGCGGCCTGCTCACCGCCGGTATCGCCGGCGAAGTGATTGCCACCGCGATGTGCGGGCAACTGGCACCGTTGCCGCAAAATCTGCTGGATGCGTTGTCGCCGAAACGATTGCGACGAAATGCACTGGATGAGGAATAATGCCGGATGGCCAAAAACACCGCAAAACAGGAATTGAGTGAAATCCGTCCCGGTCAGTCCATCGAGCTGCTGAAGGCGCTGCATATCCTGACGCGCGACGGCAAGATGAACCAGGACTCGCGCCGCAAGCTGAAGCAGGTCTATCACCTGTACCAGTTCATCGAACCTTTGTTGCTTGAAGCGAAGCAGGAACGCGGGGGGCTTACGCTGGTGGATCACGGGGCGGGCAAATCTTATCTCGGGTTCATCCTGTACGACTTGTTCTTCAAGACGCTGAACGATGCATCGCACATCTACGGCATCGAGACGCGCGAGGAACTGGTGAACCATTCGCGTGAGCTGGCCCGGCACCTGGGTTTCGGCGGCATGTCGTTCCTCAACCTGTCGGTGGCGGACTCCATCGTCTCGGACAAACTGCCTGCCAAAGTCGATGTGGTGACGGCGCTGCATGCCTGCGATACCGCGACCGACGATGCGATCAACTTCGCGCTGAAGAAACAGGCGAAGCACATCGTGCTGGTGCCGTGCTGCCAGGCTGAGGTGGCGGCGGTGTTGCGCAAGAACAAAGGCAGGCAACTGGCAAAAGATGCACTGACCGAGCTGTGGCGGCATCCCATCCACACGCGCGAATTTGGCAGCCATCTCACCAACGTGTTGCGTTGCCTGCAACTGGAAGCGCACGGCTACCAGGTGACGGTGACGGAACTGGTGGGCTGGGAGCATTCGATGAAGAACGAGCTTATCATTGCGAGCTACAAAGACCTGCCGCGCAAGCGTGCGGCGGAACGGTTGAACGAGGTGCTGTCCAGCGTGGGCCTGGAAGAGATGCACACAAGATTTTTTATCTAGTCAGAGGTTGGCAACATGCAAATCAGCAAAGACACACGCTCGCATTACGAGCGCATCGGCGGCGAAGAGAAGGTGCGCGCCCTGGTGCAACGTTTTTATCACCTGATGGATGAATTGCCGGAGGCGTACGGCGTGCGCAAGATGCACCAACCCAGCCTGAAAGGCTCGGAAGACAAGCTGTTCAAGTTTCTTTCCGGATGGATGGGCGGGCCGCAGCTTTTCGTGCAGGAGTTCGGGCACCCGCTGCTGCGCCAGCGCCATTTCCCGTTTTCCATCGGCAAGTCAGAGCGCGATCAATGGCTGCTGTGCATGGGGCAGGCGCTGGATGACGTGGTGGAGGACGAAGCGCTACGCAATGAACTCAAACTGGCATTCATCAAGGTCGCCGACCACATGCGAAATCAGTCCGAGTCGGATTGATCTTCGGCAGTTTGTTCCTGGACAGGCGTTGTCGTCCGCAGCATCTCGGTGCGCGTTGCCGGAGTTTCCAGGCTGATGCGTCCGAGCGCGCCCGTGCGGTAGTCCTGTAATAAGGTCATTGCCGCTTTTTCCAGGTCGAAGTCCTTGCCGCGGATGCGGTAGCCGCGCAGCTTGGCAATGGCTTCGATGAGTGCGTAGCCGTCCAGGCCTTCCAGCGGGAATTTGTAACGCGCCAGCAGCAGATTCGGGTAGCGCGCCAGCAGCAGGTCGCCCAGAAAGGCGGCGACTTCTTCGTCGATGATGGCGTTGCGGCCGATGCTGTGGCTGGCGGCAAGCATCAATCCGTCGCTCTCGTATTCGATCTTCGGCCACATCAGTCCGGGAGTGTCGATCAGAATGATGCTGTCGCTAAGGTCGAAACTCTGCTGGTTCTTGGTGATGGCGGGTTCGTCGCCCACCGCAACCGCGCGGCGCTTGAGCAGGGTGTTCATCAGCGTGGATTTGCCGACGTTGGGGATGCCCATGATCATGATGCGCAGCGGCTTGAGCGGTGTGCCGCGGTGCGGGGCGAGCGGCAGGCACAGCTTGGGGATCTTCGTGGCGTCGCCTGCTTTCTTGCACGAGAGGGCGACGGCATGTACACCTTCTTGCCTGTTGTAGTAATCGATCCAGGCCTGGGTCGCGACGGGGTCGGCCAGGTCTGTCTTGTTCAGCACCTTGAGGCAGGGACGCTGCCGATGCATGCGCAACTCGCGGATCATCGGATTGCTCCCCGCTTCCGGCACGCGCGCGTCCAGCACCTCGATGACGACATCGATGCGAGCCATGGTCTCGGCGGCCTTTTTCTTTGCCGAGGTCATGTGTCCGGGAAACCATTGAATCGCCATTCAGTATCACCATAAATCTATTGCGCGCCCCAACTGCGGCGTCGCATGCTCGTTCAGTCCTCGCCTACCACCCACGGTATGTTTCGTCCTTCACTGCGCGGCTCCTTGCTGACAACTCCGCATCGGCAAGCCGATAGCGGATTGCGTAACTTTGTTGCATTTGGGACGCTCATGACGATTTCTGGCGATACTGATAGCTCTTGAAGGCGCGCATTCTAACTGTTATTTGACGCGTACAGCCCTCCCTCCCATAATCGCCTAATCCCTAACTTGGAGTTCCATACATGACCACCATCCGCCAGCAGGATTTCATCGACAGCATCGCCGACGCGCTACAGTTCATCTCCTACTACCACCCGGCAGACTATGTCCAGGCGCTGGCCGACGCATACAAGCGCGAGGAATCTCCTGCCGCCAAGGACGCGATGGCGCAGATACTGACCAATTCGCGCATGTGCGCCCTGGGCAAGCGCCCGATCTGCCAGGATACCGGCATCGTGGTGGCTTTCGTGCGGGTGGGGATGGACGTGCGCTGGGCGGACGCCACGATGAGTATCACCGATATGGTGAATGCCGGGGTGCGCAAAGGATATCTGTTGCCGGACAACGTGTTGCGCGCCTCCATCGTGAGCGACCCCGCGGGCAAGCGCAAAAACACCGGAGACAATACGCCGGCGGTGGTGCATTTCGAACTGGTTCCGGGCGACAAGGTAGACGTGCGCATCGCGGCCAAAGGCGGCGGTTCAGAGAACAAATCCAAGATGGCGATGCTCAACCCGAGCGACGACCTGGTGGAATGGGTGGTGAACCAGTTGCCCAGTATGGGCGCCGGCTGGTGTCCGCCGGGGATGCTGGGCATCGGCATCGGCGGGACTGCGGAAAAAGCGGTGTTGATGGCGAAGGAATCGTTGATGGAGCCCATCGACATGACCGCACTTAAAGCGCGCGGCGCAAAGAATCGTATCGAGGAATTGCGCATCGAGATCTACGACAGAGTGAATGCGCTGGGTATCGGTGCGCAAGGCCTGGGCGGTCTGACCACAGTGCTGGATGTGAAGATTCTGGATTACCCGACGCATGCAGCTTCCAAGCCGGTCGCGATCATTCCCAACTGTGCCGCGACGCGGCACGTCGATTTCGAGCTGGACGGCAGCGGCGTGGCGGAGTTCACACCGCCCCGGATCGAAGATTACCCGGACGTGCATTGGCAACCTGCGGCAGACGCCCGCCACGTGAACCTGGATACCGTGACGCGTGCCGATATCGCCCAATGGCAGCCGGGCGATACCTTGCTGCTGTCCGGCAAGCTCCTGACCGGGCGCGACGCGGCTCACAAGCGCATCGTGGAAATGCTGGCAAAAGGCGAGAAACTGCCCGCCGGCGTGGATTTTAACGGTAGATTCATTTACTATGTCGGCCCGGTCGATCCGGTGCGCGACGAGATAGTCGGGCCCGCCGGACCGACGACGGCGACACGCATGGACAAGTTCACCGAGGCCATGTTGGCGCAGACCGGTTTGATCGGCATGGTCGGCAAAGCGGAGCGCGGCAAGGCCGGTCTGGAAGCAATCAAAAAACACGCGGCGGTGTATCTGATGGCAGTGGGCGGAGCCGCCTATCTGGTGTCCAAAGCGATACGCAGCGCGAAAGTGGTGGCCTTCGCCGATCTCGGCATGGAAGCCATCTACGAGTTCGAGGTGCAGGACATGCCGGTGACCGTGGCCGTGGACACGCAAGGACGCTCGGTACACGAGATCGGCCCGGCAGAATGGAAAAAGCGGATCGGGATGATTCCGGTCAAGCAGGTTTAGTTTTGTGTTTTTGCAGTGATATTCCCTGCAGAAATGCTGAAGTGGCTCAGCAACCGTAGCGAGCAACGTCAGGACAAGGCGCGAAAGGACGAAAAACCGGAATGTACTGGATGTACATGAGGATTTTGAGTTCTTGAGCAACGCAGTCATGGCGATGCGCAGTAGGTTGATGAGTTACTTCTTGAGTTTGGCGGGTCTCCCCGCATTGCACTATGGTGAACCTGGTCAGGTCCGGAAGGAAGCAGCCACAGCCAATCGGTGCAAGTGCCGGGGGTAAGGCTCGCCTCCTTATGTTCGAGGGTGTCACACTCGATGTGTTTTAGGTGGGCGATATGTCAGCAACTTCAGTCTTAGCACGCAAATGGCGTCCCAAGAACTTCGCTCAACTGGCGGGGCAGGAACATGTCGTCCAGGCGTTGACCAACGCGCTCACGCAGAATCGCCTGCACCATGCTTATCTTTTCACCGGCACGCGCGGTGTGGGCAAGACCACCATCGCGCGTATCTTCGCCAAATCCCTGAATTGCGAATCCGGCATCACGGCCACACCGTGTGGCGTGTGCGGCGCCTGTACCGAGATCGACAGCGGACGCTTCGTCGACCTGATCGAGCTGGATGCGGCGTCGAACACCCAGGTCGACAACATGCGCGAGTTGCTGGAAAGCGCGCTGTATGCGCCGACCAGCGGGCGTTTCAAGGTATATATCATCGACGAAGTGCACATGCTGTCGAAGTCGGCGTTCAACGCGATGCTGAAGACGCTGGAAGAGCCGCCGTCGCATGTGAAATTCATTCTTGCCACCACCGATCCGCAGAAGATTCCGGTTACCGTGTTGTCGCGCTGTCTGCAGTTCAACCTCAAGCAGTTGCCGCCCGCGCTGATACTGACCCATCTGCAATATGTGCTGGGACAGGAAAATATCCCGTTCGAGAACGGGGCGCTGAACCTGGTGGCACGCGCCGCGCAGGGCAGTATGCGCGACGCCTTGAGCCTGCTGGACCAAGCCATTGCCTATTCGTCCGGCAAGGTGGACGAGGGATTGGTGCGCACCATGCTGGGCGCAATCGACCAGGGTTACCTGTTTGACCTGTTGCAAACGCTGCGTGCCGGAGACGGTCCTGGTCTGTTGCGCATCGCCGATGACATGGCCATACGCAGCCTGGCATTCGAGGCAGCATTGCAGGATCTGGCAACACTGTTGCATCGCATTGCGCTGGCCCAGACCATTCCGCAGGCGATTCCGGATGACGAGCCGGAGCGTGTACGTTTGTTGGAACTGGCGCAGCAGTTCACGCCGGAAGAAATACAACTTGACTACCAGATCGTTATTCACGGGCGCAACGAAATCAACCTCGCACCGGACGAATATGCGGGATTCACCATGACGCTGTTGCGCATGCTTGCATTCGCGCCGCAAAATGCCGGAGCGAACGCAGTGCAGTCGGCGCCGAGAGCTGCACCGGTGGCGCCGAGTGTATCGAAGCTGATTGCCGCCGAACCTGCGCCGGCACGCCAGACTGTTCATGCGGAGCAAAGCCCGGCGAGTGATTCCGGGCTGGATTGGAATACATTGCTGTCGCAACTCAACCTGCAAGGCATGGCGCGCGAATTGGCGAAAAACAGCGTGTTGGCAAGCTTTACAGAGGGGCGTGTAGTTTTGAATCTGGCCCCGCAACATAAACACCTGCAAAGCAACAAGATCGCCCAGGACAAATTGCAAGCTGCACTGAGTGAGTATTTCGCCAAACCGATCAGGCTGACTGTGGAGCTGGGGGAGGCGAAAGATGCTGCAACCCCTGCCGCTGTCGAACAGCAGGAGAAGCAGACGCGTCAGCAACAGGCTGAAGAAGCCATCAAGCATGATGCTTTCGTGCGCGAAGCTCAGGTGCACCTGGGTGCGCAAGTGATCGAAAACTCGATCAGACCAGTATAACTAAACCGGAGGTAGTGGAAATGATGAAGGGCGGATTGGCCGGGCTGATGAAGCAGGCGCAACAGATGCAGGCGAACATGAAGAAGGCGCAGGACGAACTGGCTACTGTCGAGGTGGAAGGCCAGTCCGGTTCCGGCATGGTCAAGGTGACCATGACTTGCAGCCATGAAGTGCGCCGGGTGAATCTGGACCAAAGTGTGCTGGATGACAAAGAGATGCTGGAAGATCTGATCGTTGCCGCGTTGAATGATGCCAACAAGAAAGTTGCCGAGACTTCGCAAAAACGCATGAGCGGGTTCACCGCCGGTATGAATCTGCCGCCGGGTATGAACCTGCCGTTCTGATGAATCCGCCTTCCAGCCTGGAAGAACTGATCAAGGCCTTGCGTTGTTTGCCGGGTGTGGGGCCGAAATCCGCGCAGCGCATGGCTTACCATCTGTTGCAGCGTGACAGACCGGGCGCTTTGCATCTGGCACGCGCGCTCGATCATGCAGTGGAAAGTGTCAAGCACTGTGTCAAGTGCAATAATTTTTCCGAAGAAGAGATATGTCCCTTGTGCAGTTCGTCACGGCGCGAGACGGATTTGTTGTGTGTGGTGGAAATGCCCGCAGACTTGCTGATGATGGAGCAGGCGCAATGCTTTCGCGGTATGTACTTCGTGTTGATGGGGCGATTGTCGCCGCTCGACGGGTTGGGTGCACGCGAACTGCCGCTGGAGCGATTGCTCAAGCGCGCCCATGAGCTTTCATGCGAAGTGATCCTGGCGACCAACTTCACTGTTGAAGGTGAAGCGACAGCGCATTACCTCGCCACCCTGTTGCGCGCGCAAGGCATCAAGGTGTCGCGCATCGCTCGTGGATTACCGGTGGGCGGAGAGCTTGAGCATGTAGATAGTGGTACTTTGGCGCAGGCCGTACTGGAAAGGCGAGCGGTGACGGAATGAACGAACAAATAGACGTAAATCCGCAAGGTGAACGCCTGCAAAAGGTGCTGGCGCAAGCAGGGATCGGGTCGCGCCGAGAGATGGAAGAATGGATCAGTGCCGGTCGGGTCACGGTGAATGGAACGGTTGCTACGTTGGGGATACGCGTCACTGATGGAGACAAGGTGCAGGTGGATGGGCGCCATATACGCCTGCAGTTGCAGGCGGAGCAAACATTGCCGCGAATCTTGCTCTATCACAAACAAGAAGGTGAAATCGTAAGCCGCGATGATCCCAAGGAGCGTGCAAACGTGTTTGACGCCCTGCCGAAATTGCGCGGGCAGAAATGGATCGCCATCGGACGTCTGGATTTCAACACCAGCGGCCTGCTCATTTTCACGACCTCGGGGGAATTGGCCAATCGCCTGATGCATCCGCGTTTTGAGGTTGAGCGCGAATATGCGGTGCGTGTGCAGGGGCAGATGACGCCGGATCAGATGCACCGGATGATGAAGGAAGGTATCGAACTGGAAGACGGACTTGTGCGTTTCGAGCAACTTAGCGACGAGGGTGGAGAAGGTTTTAACCACTGGTATCGCCTGGTGCTCAAAGAAGGGCGCAACCGTGTGGTTCGGCGTACCTTCGAAGCGCTGGGTTTGCCGGTGAGCCGTTTGATGCGGGTACGTTTTGGCATGATCAATCTGCCGCCGCGCATCAAGCGAGGCATGATGGCCGAATTGGGCGAAGGCGAGGTAAGGGCGATTCTCGAGTGGGTAGGTTTGCCTGCAGGCGTTGCCAGGCAAGTGGTTGACGATGGGCGTGGGAACAAGCTGCAGCGCGCACGGACGCGTAAAAATTAAAACTGGCGAGATTGGCGGACACTCGTTAAAATCCGCGGGCTTAAGCGGCATTCTTAAGTGATAACGGTAACCTAGACGCGAACTGGCGAGCAGGAAGACATGGAAGAGCGGGGCAACAAGACCATCATCTGCAGCGTGTTGTTTTTGGATATAGCTGAATATTCAAAAAAATCCGTTTCGGGTCAGATATCTCTGAAAGAGCGTTTCAACGCTTTTCTTTCTATTGCGATCCGCGATGTGCCGGTTAACGACCGCATTATTCTGGATACGGGGGATGGTGCCGCAATCAGTTTTTTGGGCGATATCAGCGATGCTTTGCATGCAGCGCTGAGCATGCGCAGCAGCCTGTTGAACGAGGGCGTGCGCATGGAGCCGCCGTTGCTGGTGCGCATAGGAGTCAACCTCGGACCGGTGCGCTTGGTCAAAGACATCAACGGTCAACCGAATATCGTCGGCGATGGAATCAACGTTGCGCAGCGCGTGATGGGCTTTGCCGATCCTGGACAGATACTGGTGTCGCGCTCTTATTACGATGCAGTTTCCCGACTGTCGCAGGAATACGCAGGCATGTTCCATTATCAGGGTTCGCGTACCGACAAGCATGTGCGCGAGCACGAGGTGTACGCGATTGGCTATCCGGGCGACTTTACCTCTACCCAACGGACGCTGGCCAAACAGTCCAGACACGCCGGTGCAGCGGGTTTTGATGCGGTGCTGTTCAGGTTGGAGAATTACTGGGATATCTTTGTCGGTACCATGGCCCGGTGGGAACGTTTTGCTGTAGCGACTTTTCGCGATGCATCCGCCAAACAGCGCACTGCGTACGTCGGGGTGGCTGTGGTTGCAGCATTTTTATTGCTTGCGCTTATGGTCAAACTTGCGAGCCGTCCGGAACCCAAACCCGCGCAAATTGCTTCCATAGAGCCTGTTAAGACTGACAAGTTGCCGGCATCTTCGGTTGTCGAGACTGAGCAGGCCAAAATTGTCAACGAGACTACCAAGGAAGTTAAAGAATCGCCCAAGGAAATTGACACAGACGCAAAGAAAGCAGCTCGAAAATCAAGGAAAATTGCCGCTGCCGAAGAAAAAGCCAAGGATGCCAAGAAGAATGCACGCATAAGAACACTGGCTGAGACGACAGGTGCACCTGCCGTGGTGAGTCTGGGGGTTCTGCCTTGGGGCGAGATTTATCTGGATGGTAGAATGCAGGGGGTTAGCCCTCCCCTGATGGAGTTGCAGGTTGTTGAAGGTCAGCACGAGATCAAGATTCGAAATACAACCTTTCCGTCTGTCACTCGCATTATTACGGTGAAATCTGGAGAGAAGATAAAAATCAAGCATAGATTCGCCAATTAGCGATTTTTGCGTTTGTGAAGAACTGGAGTGTTTGGATGTCGGGTTGCCGCAATGCGTTGCTGGGAGTGGTTGTTATTTGGCTCCTGAGTGGCTGCCAGGAGCTGAATTCTTGCGACGAGTGTTGGTGGTACAACAGGACTGCCAGCCATAAGTTGAGCAAGGGTGTCGAGAACTACGAAGATGGAAACTATATTGCCTCGGTGGAGGCATTGAACAATGTGCTGCAAACAAAGCTGGCCGATAGGGATGATAAAGTGAGCGCATATAAATATATCGCGTTCATCGATTGCGTTTCAGGGAGGGAGAAGATGTGCTATGAGGCATTCCGGAAAGCGCTGCTTTTGAATCCGAATTTCGAGCTGACCCCGGCTGAGGCGGGTCATCCGGTTTGGGGGCCAGTGTTTCGCAGTGCCAAGGCAAAATTCAAAAAATAAACTATCCTCGCGGGAAATATGATCAGTCATTTGGGGCGTTATGAGGTTGTCGGTGAGCTCGGCCAGGGGGCAATGGGTGTCGTATACAAGGCAACCGACCCGCTGATCGACCGCATTGTTGCAATCAAGACCATCACCCTGAGTCTTGCGCAGGAAGAGCGCGATGAATATGAAGCGCGGTTCTACCAGGAGGCCAAGGCGGCCGGCCGGCTTAGTCATCCCAATATCGTCACCATATACGACGTGGGCCGTAGCGGAGATATCGCCTATATCGCGATGGAATTCCTGCAAGGCCGGGAGTTGCGCGACATCCTCAATGACGACAAGTTGTTGCCGGTCGACCAAGTGCTCGATATCGTGACACAAGTGGCAATGGGGCTGGCCTATGCGCACGAACACGGCATCATTCACCGCGACATCAAGCCTTCAAATATCATGGTGGGCCGGGACTGCCAGGTCAAAATCACCGACTTCGGCATTGCGCGCATGGCATCTGCCGGGGTGCGTACCCAGACAGGCATGGTTCTCGGTTCGCCGAAATACATGTCTCCAGAGCAGGTCATGGGCAAATTGACCGATCAGCGCTCCGATATTTTCTCGCTGGGTGTGATGTTGTACGAGATGTTGACCGGACAACCTGCATTCACGGGCGAGAACGTGAATGCGATCATGTATCAGACCTTGAATGCAATCCCCCAGCCGCCGAAATCCTTGAATCCTGCAGTGCCTGAGATGCTCAATTTCATCGTGGCCAAGGCACTGGCTAAAGACGTGGAAAACCGCTACCAGAACGCCAGAGATTTGGCGAATGATCTCCGTGCCTGCAGAGGTACCATACCGAGCAGCGTGTTTTCTGCAGATGTACCCAAGCCTGTCAGCGCTGCATCTGCGACAGATGATGTCCCGGGAGTGGACTCTGGCGATGAATCCGATCCTGGCGTGACGATGAGATTGTCGCCTTCATTTGATTCCGCTGCAGCAACGATGCGCTTGGCTGCAATGACGGCCAGTCAGGAAGATGTGGACGAATTGTCCAAGACCTTCAAAATGGCGCGTCCCAGCATCGAGGAAATCAATCGGGCCGCGCCACAGGCCCCGGTGTTCAGCAAGCGCACCCTGAATAACCCGGCACATCCGGCTGCAGAGACGCGCCCCTCCAGGAGTGGAGGAATTTTGTTGATGGCTATTGTCGCCCTGATCCTCATCGGGCTGATCTCCGCACTGCTGTTTTAGCTGACTTCAGGAAATGACCGGAATGCAGCGTCATTTCAAGTTGCGCCCATCCCGTACTTTGGCTTTGTTTTTTCTCATCCTGTGTCTGTCAACGCTTGTTTCTATATGGTTGCTGCCCTTTCCTGGACTTGTGTTGCTCGTCCTGTCAATGATCGTGTTGTGGTGGGGCGGCTATTGCCTGTTGTTTGATGCAGGCTTGCGCATGGGAAATTCCTGCGTTGCGTTACGGTTGGAAGATGGCGAAGAGATTGTTTTGGTATTGCGCAATGGCAGTCATTTGACGTTCAGGTTATCCGGTGATTCCTTGGTGACTCCCTATGTTGTCATCCTGAATGTTGCAAGGAATGAGCTGCACGGGGGGCGCAGCGTAGTGATCATGCTGGACACGATGGGAGCGGAAAGTTTTCGCCGTTTGCGCGTTTTGTTGAGATGGGGCGATGCGGACAATCAAGCGGCGGCATAACTTCGCGGTGTCAGCACGGTTGGCAGCGCTTCAGGCAGCATCTGCGGATAATCCTTGCTGAAGTGCAATCCGCGACTTTCGTGGCGGGACAGCGCACTTTGCACGATGAGGTCGGCTGTTAATACGAGGTTGCGTAATTCCAACAGATCGGCGCTGATATGGAAGTTGCTGTAATACTCGTTGATTTCCTCGTGCAGCAGTTTGATGCGGTGTTGCGCACGCTGTAACCGTTTTGTGGTGCGAACGATGCCGACGTAGTCCCACATGAAGCGGCGCAGCTCGTCCCAGTTATGAGAAATCACCACGGTTTCGTCTGCATCCGTCACCTGGCTTTCATCCCATTGCGGCAGTTTGGGGATTTTTACGGGTGACTTGCCCAGGATGTCTCGCGAAGCAGATTCGGCGAACACCAGACATTCCAGCAGCGAATTGCTGGCCAGGCGATTGGCACCGTGCAATCCGGTGCATGCGGTCTCGCCTATCGCGTAAAGCCCATTAACATCGGTGCGTCCATGCAGGTCGGTCATCAGCCCGCCGCAAGTGAAATGCACCGCCGGAACGACGGGGATCGGTTGTTTGGAAATGTCTATTCCGAGCGCGAGGCAGCGCGTATAGATAGTCGGGAAATGCTCTTGCAAGAACTCCAGAGGCTGATGTGAAATATCCAGATAGACGCAATCCAGTCCGCGTTTCTTCATCTCGAAGTCGATGGCGCGGGCCACGACATCACGCGGCGCCAGTTCGGCACGTTCGTCGTGCCAAGGCATGAATCGTGTGCCGTCGGGCAATTTTAATGTGCCGCCTTCACCGCGCACCGCTTCACTGATGAGGAAGGATTTTGCGTGAGGGTGGTAGAGGCAGGTGGGGTGGAACTGGATGAACTCCATGTTGGAGACACGGCAGCCAGCGCGCCAGCCCATAGCGATCCCGTCTCCGGTAGCTGTGTCCGGATTGGTGGTGTACAGATAGACCTTGCCGGCACCGCCGGTGGCGAGAACCGTGTTCTGAGCCTCAATGGTAATCACTTCACCGCTCAGACTGTTCAGGGCGTAAGCGCCATAGGCGCGATTTTCGTCTTGCCCCAATTTACTGCCGGTGATGAGGTCGATGGCGATATAGCGTTCCAGCAATGTGATATTGGGATGGATGCGCGCCTTGGCTGCAATTGTGTCTTGTACGGCTTGACCGGTGGCATCGGCGGCATGGATGATGCGGCGATGGCTATGTCCGCCCTCCCGTGTGAGGTGGTAGCCATTGTCAGAGCCGGGGTCGCGAGTGAAGGGGACCCCTTGGGCTATAAGCCAGTCTATGGCCGTAGCACCATGCTCGACCACGAAGCGGGTGGTTTGGGGGTCGCATAATCCAGCTCCGGCGATCAGGGTGTCATGGATATGTTCTTCCAGCGAATCTTCGGGGGAAAGTACTGCGGCAATTCCACCCTGAGCCCAGGCACTGGCACCGTCCAGAAGTGATTTTTTGGTGATCACGGCGACTTTTTGCCGGTCAGCCAGTTTGAGCGCGAGGGACAGGCCAGCCAGTCCGCTACCTATGATGAGAGTATCGAAACGCAACACGTTGCTTTGTCCAGTTTGATTGTCTATTTGGCGAACTATATCAAACTTGGGTGGGCTATCATTAAAGAGTGAACTTATTTCTTCAATGACTGTCAATTTCCGTGACTGGCAAAGCTGACGTTTGTGTATCCATCCGGTTATACTGACGAACCGCTTGTAGGCGGTTCAGATCAATAAAACCGGGAAACGGAATGGGTGACAGGGAGGTCGATCAGCAACTGGTGGAACGTGCGCAACGCGGCGACAAGCATGCGTTCGAGTTGCTGGTGGCGAAATATCAGCG
Source organism: Sideroxydans sp. CL21 (assembly GCF_902459525.1). Lineage (NCBI taxonomy): Bacteria > Pseudomonadati > Pseudomonadota > Betaproteobacteria > Nitrosomonadales > Gallionellaceae > Sideroxydans > Sideroxydans sp. CL21. The sequence goes on along the minus strand of NZ_LR699166.1, from coordinate 2,229,305 downwards.
TCGTCTGGGGCGCCTGATCTCGCGTTTTGTGCGCAATGCAGCTGAGGCAGAGGATGTGACCCAGGATGCATTCATCAAGGCGTATCGCGCTTTGCCTTCATTTCGCGGGGATAGCGCGTTTTACACTTGGTTATACCGGATCGGTATCAATACCGCCAAGAATCATCTGGTAGCTCAAGGTCGGAGAGCGCCGACAAGCACCCCGTTCGACGCGGATGAAGCTGAAGATTTCGAGGATGCTGCGCTGTTGCATGAAGTGGCGACGCCCGAAAATGAGTTGATGAGCAAGCAAGTAGTGGAAGTGGTGAACTCTTCGTTGCAGGAACTGCCTGATGACTTGCGTACTGCTTTGACATTGCGCGAGATTGAGGGGTTGAGTTATGAGGAGATCGCGGCGGTAATGGATTGTCCGATTGGAACCGTCAGGTCGAGAATTTTCAGGGCACGCGAGGCGATTGCAACCAATCTGCGTCCTTTGTTGGGTACGAGTGAAAATACAAGGTGGTAAATATGAAACAGGAAATTTCGGCATTGATGGACGGTGAGATGTTCGAGGATCAGGCGGATGCCTTTCTGGACAAGCTCAAACGACATCCGGAGATTCGGCATGATTGGGAGAACTATCATCTGATTGGCGATGCACTGCGACAACCGGACCACATCTGCAAAGGTTTCCAAAAATCCTTTCATGAGCGATTGCAAGCCGAACCTACCGTGATTGCTCCCTATAAGCGTACTACCCAGCGTGTCCGAAATTTCGCACTTTCTGCCGTTGCTTCCGTGATGGCACTGGCTTTGGTTGCTTGGTTGTCGCTTCAGGTTGGAAATGAACCGGCACCCAAGGTTGCTTCCATGCAACCGGATACTATTTCCGCCATAAGACCCGCTTCGTCTCAAGCTGACGATTACTTGATGGCACATCAAGAGTTTTCTCCCAGTGCGGATATACATGGCGCTGCTTCTTACATACACGCGGTGGCAGGTCGATAGTGCATAGAATGATGCAGCGATCCATATATCTGTTTTTCTTCGTGCTGTTGCAGCTGGGGATTACACCGTCTTTCGCCGATCCCGTACAAGCGACTGAGGCAGATTGGCTGAAAACCATGGCGCTGGCGGCGCACCAGACTGATTATAGTGGCGTGTTTGTTTATCAATCCGGCGGACGTGTCGAAATGTCGCGCATTACGCATGTTTCGGATGCAAGCGGTGAACATGAACGTCTCGAAGGCATTGGCGATAGCAAGAGAGAGCTCATTCGTGACAACGACCAGGTTTGGCTGTACACCGACGGTCACAAAGTCAGGGTTGAAAACCGACAAATCAAACGCGCGTTTCCGGCGTTGCTGCCAGAACAATTATCCTTGCTGAAGGAAAATTATTCGGTCAGTCAGGCCGAAGAGGATGAGGTCGCCGGTTATCACGCGCATGCTGTCGTATTTTTGCCACGGGACAATTTGCGTTATGCGCGAAAAATGTGGGCGCACAGCGATTCCGGATTGTTGCTAAAAGCCGTCGTGCTGGATGATCGCGGGTATGTGATTGAGCAATATGCATTTGTGCAGCTGGATATGGGAGGGAAAGTTGATCGAAAATGGATCGCTCCGGATAAATCTTCCGCGACAGCGATTGCACAGGAGCTTCATCTTTCTCCTTTGCCAAAAATCGAGCTATTTGAGGGTTCGTGCGGCTGGCAGATTGATGCGCTGCCTCCCGGATTCAAGAAGATACTGGAAATGCGTCGCCCGTTCAGGGGAAACAAGGAACCTGCCATTCATATGGTCTTCTCCGATGGGTTGGCAGGCATCTCGGTATTCATAGAAAAAATACAGGATGCGGCATTTAGCCATTCAGGGCTTTCAGGACAGGGGATGGCGCATGTCTATACCCGTATTATTGGTGACCACCTGATTACGGTGGTTGGAGAGGTCCCGGCAAGGACTGTTATTCAAGTGGGCGATTCCGTCCGTTACGCGGGACAATGACATGATTGAAATGCGCGCGATCGTTATTCAGTTACATGGGGGGGATGCCTCGGTGCAACCTATAGGCACGGGTGGATGCGGCCATTGCGACAGTGAAGGCGGTTGCGGGAGCGGTACTCTGACAAAAGTGTTTTGCGGCAACAAACCCCGTCAGTTCAAAGTTCGCAACGACGTGAGCGCCAAGATCGGCGACGAGATTCAGGTATCCATTCCCGATGGCGTTTTGTTGCGCGGCGCAATTAAGATGTATGTCTTGCCGTTAATTCTGCTTCTGGCTGGCGGCATCGCGGGAGTCAGCATGGCAGGGGAAGGTGCTGGAAGTGATGCCTATGCGGCAGCCGGGGCGGTTGTCGGGCTGTTGCTGGGTTTTATTCTTGCCAGATTGTCACCCACCGTAGGTCTGGCTGTCGCTTCATCTATTGTTGCATCGAGGTCTGTTTCTTAATTATTGATTCATCAGGAGGATGAGCAAATCATGCTGAGGAAATTGTTTTTTTTCGCATTGTTCGGGTTGTTCGCACAATCGGTCGTTGCAAACAATCTGCCTGATTTCACCGACTTGGTGGAAAAGCAAGGGGCGGCGGTCGTGAATGTCAGCACCACGCAACTTATCCACACGCCACAGATGCTCCAAGGGATGCCAAATTTGCCCGAAGACGACCCATTTTATGAATTCTTCCGCCGTTTCGCACCCCAGGAGCCGCATGAGCAGGAGTCGCAATCGCTAGGGTCCGGTTTCATCATCAGTTCGGATGGTTACATCCTGACCAATGCGCATGTCGTGGATCATGCAGACAAGATCACGGTGCGGTTAACCGATAAGCGCGAATTTAAAGCCAAGGTGATTGGTGCCGACAAACGTACCGATGTGGCATTGCTCAAAATTGAGGCAAGCGGGTTACCCAAAGTCACGATGGGGAACGCAGACCAGATCAAAGTAGGCGAATGGGTGCTGGCAATCGGCTCGCCTTTTGGTTTCGACAACAGCGTGACTGCAGGTATCGTCAGCGCCAAAGGTCGTTCTTTGCCCCAAGAAAATTTTGTGCCTTTCATCCAGACCGATGTGGCGATCAACCCCGGCAACTCTGGCGGACCGTTGTTCAATATGAAAGGCGAAGTGATTGGAATCAATTCCCAGATATACAGTCGTTCCGGCGGTTATATGGGGTTGTCCTTCTCCATTCCAATTGACGTGGCGATGGATGTGGTTAGCCAGTTGCGAAGTACAGGCAAGGTCACGCGCGGGCGTATCGGGGTGACTATTCAGGAAGTGACGCGGGAGCTGGCCGATTCGTTTGGGTTGCCTAAAGCGGGAGGAGCGCTAATCTCCAGTGTGGAAAAAGGTGGTCCGGCGGAGAAGGCGGGTGTGCGTGCCAGCGATGTAATTCTCAAGTTTGACGGCAAGGTGGTGGACTCGTCGGCCGACTTGCCGCGTATCGTTGCAGCAACCAAGCCGGGGAGCAAGGTCAGTGTGCAGCTGTGGCGTAAGGGCAGTACGTTGGACGTTTCATTGGTGGTTGGTGAAATCAAGGACGAGAGCGCGGTTGCCCAGCGTGGTGGCGGTCATGGTGGCGCGGAAGGATCGTCTGAAAGTGAAACCAGGCTCGGTGTGGTCGTGAGCGAATTGAATGACCAGCAAAAGGCTGAGCTACAGGTTGAAGGCGGCCTGATCGTTGAAAACATGAAAGGAGCAGCGGCGCGCAGCCAGTTGCAGCGCGGAGATGTGATCCTCGCTGTTGGCAATATCGAGATACACAGCGTCGAACAATTCAACGACGTGCTCAAAAAGGTACCTCGCGGACGTAATATCGCGTTGCTGGTGCGCCGTAGTGAAGGCACGGTGTATGTTCCAATCAAGCTGGATGAAAAGTAAGTAGTGTCCTTGTTGCTCAGCGTATCCCGTCAAAATCGGCTAGAATCCGCGCTTTGCGAAACGCCGCACCCTGTCCTCAATCCTCTCCTGTTATCGGGGAGGAAGCGGTTGCTCCTTCTCCCCCTGGGAGAAGGTCGGGATGAGGTGGCGGGATTTTTTATATGAGCCTCATGCAGCATATCCGTAACTTCTCCATCATTGCTCACATTGACCACGGTAAATCCACACTGGCAGACCGCATCATTCATTTGTGCGGCGGCTTGTCCGACCGCGAAATGGAAGAGCAGGTACTTGATTCAATGGATATCGAGCGCGAGCGCGGCATTACCATCAAGGCACAGACGGCAGCCTTGAGCTACAAGGCTCGCGACGGCCAGGTGTACAACCTCAATCTGATCGATACGCCCGGGCATGTGGACTTTTCCTACGAAGTCTCGCGTTCGCTTTCGGCTTGCGAAGGCGCATTACTGGTGGTGGATGCCTCACAGGGAGTGGAAGCACAGACCGTGGCCAACTGTTACACCGCGCTGGACTTGGGCGTCGAAGTCGTGCCTGTGCTGAACAAGATCGACCTGCCTTCCGCAGATCCGGAGAATGCCATTGCCGAGATTGAAGACGTTATCGGTATCGGTGCGCAGGATGCAGTGCGTTGCTCGGCCAAAACCGGACTGGGCGTAGAAGATGTGCTGGATGCACTCATCGCAAAAGTGCCACCGCCCAAAGGCGACGTCACCGCACCCCTGCAAGCGCTTATCATCGATTCGTGGTTCGACAATTATGTCGGCGTGGTGATGCTGGTACGCATTGTGAATGGCACGCTCAAGCCAAAAGACAGGATACTGCTCATGGCGACCGGTGCGCAGCATCTGACAGAGCATGTCGGAGTGTTTACTCCCAAATCGCAAAATCGGGAGTCGTTGTCAGCCGGCCAGGTGGGGTTTGTGATCGCCGGTATCAAGGAATTGAAAGATGCCAAGGTGGGCGATACGGTCACCTTGGTGGCAAAGCCGGCCAGCAGTCCGCTTCCCGGTTTCAAGGAGGTTCAGCCGCAAGTTTTTGCGGGATTGTTTCCAGTCGAATCCAATCAATACGAAGCGTTGCGTGATTCGCTGGAGAAACTAAAGCTAAACGACGCATCGCTGCAATACGAGCCGGAAGTTTCGCAGGCTCTGGGTTTTGGTTTCCGCTGTGGTTTTCTTGGATTGCTGCATATGGAGATCGTGCAAGAGCGGCTGGAGCGCGAATTCGATATGGATTTGATTACCACCGCGCCGACTGTGGTCTATGAGGTGGTGCAGCGTGACGGTACCATGCTGATGGTGGACAATCCGTCCAAGCTGCCTGATGCATCCAAGATCGAAGAAATCCGTGAGCCTATCGTGCACGTCAATCTTTATATGCCGCAGGAATATGTTGGTTCGGTCATTACTCTGTGCACGCAAAAACGCGGTGTGCAGATCGACATGACATACCACGGTAAACAAGTGCTGTTGCAATACGAGATGCCGATGGCCGAGATCGTGCTGGACTTCTTCGACAAGCTGAAATCGGTTTCGCGCGGCTACGCATCGATGGACTACGAATTCAAGGAATACCGTCCGGCCGATGTGGTGAAGGTGGATATGCTTATCAACAGCGAAAAAGTGGATGCATTGTCCATCATCGTGCACCGTTCCAACAGCATGTATCGCGGACGCGAGGTGGCAGCCAAGATGCGGGAGCTGATTCCGCGCCAGATGTTCGATGTGGCGATCCAAGCCGCCATTGGCGCGAATATCATTTCACGCGAGAACGTGAAGGCTCTGCGCAAGAATGTGCTGGCCAAATGTTACGGCGGGGATATTTCGCGCAAGAAAAAACTGCTGGAAAAGCAGAAGGCGGGCAAGAAACGCATGAAACAGGTAGGTAGTGTGGAGATCCCGCAGGAGGCTTTCCTCGCCATCTTGCGAGTGGACGATAAATAACCGGAATTGGAAGAAGAATGCCCTTTGCCTTGATTTTGTTTTTATTGATGTTGCTGACAGGTGTGATCTGGTTGCTGGATCGCTTCATGTTGCGTGCCAAGCGCCCGGCGGGCGTGAACGAACCCTGGTGGGTGGAATACGCCAAGAGTTTTTTCCCCGTGATTCTGGTCGTATTCCTGCTGCGTTCCTTCTTGTTCGAACCGTTCAAGATCCCATCCGGTTCGATGATTCCAACCCTGCATGTTGGCGACTTCATACTGGTCAACCGCTTTACTTATGGCCTCAGATTGCCTATCGTCAACAAAAAATTCATTGAGATCAACCAGCCGCAACGCGGAGATGTGATGGTGTTCCACTATCCCGAGGACCCGTCAGTGGATTATATTAAGCGCGTGGTTGGTGTGCCGGGGGATAAGGTAGTGTATCGGGATAAAAAGCTGTGGATTAATGGTGTTGCACAGGAACAGCAACGCGATGGCGATTATAATTATGTCGAGAGCGAATTGCGCTTTGTGCATACCGAGCGTTATCAGGAAAACCTGAATGGGCGCATGCATCCCATTCTGTTGAATCCGGATATGCCGCTGCTACACTTGGGCAACGTGGCAAACTTTCCGCAGCACGAACAATGCAGCTACAGTGAAGTAGAGGTGAGCTGCGTTGTTCCGACCGGTCAATATTTCATGATGGGCGATAATCGCGATAACAGTCGCGACAGCCGCTACTGGGGGTTTGTGCCGGATGACATGATTGTCGGCAAGGCGTTCTTCATCTGGATGAATTTCGGCGAATTGAAACGCATCGGTTTATCAATTGAATAGGGCAATACATCTGGAAAGGAATAAAGATGAAAGCAGCGGCATGCAGGCAGCGCGGTATCGGCTTCGTCGGAATGGTCATGATTGCGGCCGGGCTGATCTTTGTTACGATACTGGGCATGAAGCTGGTTCCTGCCTATATGCATAGTGCGCAGATTGCGCAGATATTCAAGACAATTGCGCGCGACCCTGCGATGCAGGGGGCAACGATCAGTGAAATCAAGGATTCTTACAGCAAGCGCGCCAATATCAACTACATTACCGATATTACGGCGGAAGATATCGAGATCAGCAAGGGCGACGGCCAATTGAGGCTGACTGCCAATTATTCGGTCAAGATTCCGGTTGCAGGCAATATCACCCTGTTGCTTGAATTCAATCCGAGCAGTTCATAAGCAACCTGATGAAGCACGCTGCATTGTGCAAGCGACTCGGTTATCAGTTTTTGCAGCCGCAACTGTTGCAGCGTGCGCTGACTCATCGCAGTTACAGTGCCGCGCATAACGAACGGCTTGAGTTTCTCGGCGATAGCGTGTTGAACTGTACCATCGCCAAATACCTGTACGATACCTATCCCGACTTGCCGGAAGGTGACCTTTCCCGCCTGCGTTCCAATCTGGTCAATCAGCAGACGCTGGCAGTATTGGCGCAACAGTTGAATCTGGGCGAGCAGTTGCTGCTGGGGGAAGGTGAACGCAAAAGTGCCGGATTCCGCCGTCCTTCGATTCTGGCAGACGGGCTGGAAGCCATATTTGGTGCGGTGTTGCTGGATGCAGGTTTTTGTGCCGCGGAAAAAGTAGTGTTGGGCTTGTATGTGCCGTTTATCGAGCAAACCGACCTGCAGGCCTTGGGCAAGGATGCCAAAACCTTGTTGCAAGAGCACCTGCAGGGTAGAAAGTTAGCACTGCCTCAATACAGTGTGATTGAGATTCAAGGCGAAGCGCATGCACAGACTTTCGTCGTTTCCTGCGAAATTGCGCAACTTGGCCTGACTACGCAGGGCGAAGGCGCAAGCCGCCGTATCGCCGAACAAATCGCCGCCGAGCGCGCCTATCAACAAATTAAAGAAAACCCATGACCGAATCTCAAGATTTTCACAGCGGCTTCATTGCCATCGTCGGCCGCCCCAATGTGGGAAAGTCGACCCTGCTCAACCACCTGATCGGGCAAAAGATCAGCATCACCTCGCGCAAAGCGCAGACTACACGCCATCGCATCACCGGCATCCTCACCGAAGGCAAAACGCAATTCGTCTTTGTGGATACGCCGGGTTTTCAGACACAGCATACCAACGCCCTGAATCGCGGAATGAACCGTGTAGTGACCAGCAGCCTGCGCGAAGTGAATGTGGTGTTGTTCGTACTTGAAGCGCGTCACTTCGATGAGCGCGACCAGCAGGTTCTCGACCTGTTGCCGCAAGACCGCCCGGTGATCCTGGTCATCAACAAAGCGGACTTGATGGCAGACAAGGCGGAATTGCTACCCTTCATTGAAAAATTGTCAGTGCTGCGCCACTTTGCTGCCATCGTTCCTGTCAGCGCCCGCCAGGGCAAACAACTCGACACCTTGCTGGATGCGATTCGTCCGTTTATTCCGGAAGGTGAGCACCTGTATGCGGAAGACGAGATAACCGACCGCAACGAACGATTTCTTGCTGCTGAATTGCTACGCGAGAAGGTGTTCCGTTTCACGGGAGAAGAGCTGCCGTACTCGGTCAGTGTCGTGATCGAACAATTCAAGCTGGAGGGCAAGTTGCGCCGGATTCATGCCGCTATCCTGGTGGACAAGGAGGCGCACAAGGCCATGTTGATCGGCAGCAAGGGCGAGAAACTCAAGGAGATCGCCACCCAGGCCCGACTCGACATGGAAAAGCTGTTCGACGGCAAAGTGTTTCTCGAAGTGTTCGTCAAAGTACGCAGCGGTTGGGCGGATAGTGCGCAAATGCTGAAATCGTTGGGGTATGAGTAACGTAGCATCCAAACAACGTATCCAGGACGAACCCTCTTTCGTACTGCACAGTTATCCGTTCCGCGAGACGAGTCTGGTGATCGAGGTGTTCAGTCGGCAGCATGGTCGGGTGGCGCTGGTAGCGCGCGGCGCGCGGAGACCGAGGTCGGTGCTGCGCGGCTTGTTGATGGGTTTCCAGCCGCTGTCATTGAGCTGGTTCGGCAAGCACGAGTTGCGCACGCTGCACAGCGCCGAGTGGCAGGGCGGACAGCCCCAATTGCAAGGGACAGCGCTGTTGTGCGGTTTCTATCTGAACGAACTGCTGCTCAACCTGATGGCGCGCGACGATCCGCACGAGAGTCTCTTCGATTACTACCAGCAAACGTTGCAGCGACTGGCACAGGAAAGCGATCATGCTTTCACGTTGCGTTGTTTTGAAAAACACATGCTGCAAGAGTTGGGTTATGCCCTGCTGTTGGAGACCGAGGCGGGTGGCAGCAGGCCCATCGTGCCAACCCGGACTTACCGCTATATACTTGAGCGCGGAGCGGTAGCGGAAACGGCGGATGCCACGCAAGGCATGCCGGTGACAGGGAAGACATTGCTGGACATGGCGGCCGACGATTACCGTGACGTGAACAGCGCGCGTCAGAGCAAGCAATTGATGCGCATGTTGCTCGACCATCACCTTGCCGGAAAGACATTGCACACACGCGAACTGATGAGGGATTTGCAGAAACTATGATCAAGCTCGGACTCAATATCGACCACATTGCCACACTGCGCCAGGTGCGCGGCGCGCGCTACCCCAACGTCGTACGCGCGGCGCTGATCTGCGAAGAGGCGGGGGCGGATGCCATCACTATCCATTTGCGCGAGGACCGTCGTCACATCCAGGACGCGGATGTGGATATCCTGCGCGGTATGCTGCAGACGCGCATGAATCTTGAATGTGCCGTCACCGACGAGATGATAGGCAATGCATTGCGCGTTAAACCGCACGACATCTGTCTGGTTCCGGAGAAGCGCGAAGAACTGACCACTGAAGGCGGATTGGATGTGGTCAGGCATTTCGATGCGATACAGCGCGCCACGCAGCGTTGCACAAATGCAGGAATTCGCGTTTCGCTGTTTATTGATGCGGACGAGAAACAGCTTGATGCTGCAAAGAAAGCGGGAGCCCCGGTCATCGAGATACATACCGGAAAATATGCCGATGCCGATAGCGTTCCGGCACGGGAACAGGAACTGGCACGCATCCGCAATGCCGTGTTGCATGCCCATGCCCTGGGGTTGCAAGTCAATGCCGGACACGGCCTCAACTACCACAACGTTGGTTCAATTGTGTCGATTCCCCATATCGTGGAGCTCAACATCGGCCACGCCATTATTTCCGAGGCGTTGTTCATCGGGTTGGAACCGGCGGTTAAAAAAATGAAAGCGCTCCTGTCAGCATGATCTTCGGCATTGGCACTGACATTGTCACCGTGGCGCGCATCGAAGCGGCCAGTGCACGTCACGGTGCGGCATTTGCCAAACGGATATTGAGTGTGCAGGAGTTTGATGAATATGCCTCTCAGGCCCATCCGGCACGCTTCCTGAGTAAGCGTTTCGCTGCCAAAGAGGCCTTTGCCAAAGCCACGGGATATGGATTGAGGCATCCGGTGAGCTTGCATCGCATGACCGTAAGTCATGATGAACTGGGCAAACCGATTTTTCTGTTTGATGCTGAGTTGTCGGCATATTTGCAGCGTCTTGGCATTAAGCGTCATCACCTGAGTATCAGCGATGAGCGTGATACCGCAGTGGCATTTGTGATTCTGGAGGGAATGGATTGATGGGCAACGGACCGGTGATGCTGGATGTGGTTGGAAAAAGACTCACCCCGAAGGACGAGGCGCGCCTGCGTCATCCGCTGGTCGGCGGAGTGATTCTGTTCACGCGCAATTACGATACCCCCGGCCAGCTTGCCGAGTTGACCTCCAGCATCCATGCGTTACGCACTCCCCCGTTGCTGATTGCGGTGGATCACGAAGGAGGCAGAGTGCAGCGTTTTCGCGAGGGATTTACCAGAATACCGCCGATGCGCGAACTGGGCAGGGAGTGGGACGAGCATCCGAAACACGCCAGGCATCTGGCACAGCAAACCGGCTTCGTGCTGGCTTCGGAACTGCGTGCGTGCGGAGTGGATTTCAGTTTTACACCCGTGCTGGATGTCGATTACGGTGAGAGCACTGTCATCGGCGACCGGGCTTTTCATTCCGATCTGCAAGCCATTGCCGAGCTGGCCCATAGTTTGCTGATGGGCTTGAAGCAGGGGGGGATGCCCACCGTGGGCAAACATTTCCCCGGCCACGGCTTTGTCCGCGCAGATTCGCATCTGGAGATTCCGGTGGACGAACGCAGCTATACCGATATCGAGTTGAGCGACCTCATTCCTTTCCAGCAGATGGTGAACTACGGCCTTACTGCCGTGATGCCCGCGCATGTCATCTATCCCAAGATCGACCCCAGGCCTGCAGGGTTCTCCAAAATATGGCTGAAGGACATCCTGCGCGGCGAACTGGGCTTCGAGGGCTGCATTTTCAGCGATGATTTGAGCATGGAAGGAGCGACAGTGGCGGGCGGAATCGTGCAACGTGCAGAAGCGGCGCTGAATGCCGGATGCGACATGGTGCTGGTATGCAACAAGCCGGAATCGGCCGACGAATTGCTGGCAGGCCTGAAATGGGCTATGTCGGCTCAAAGTCGTGCGCGTCTGGCCCAGATGCACGGACGTCCCCATCCAAAAACACTGATGCAACTGCATGAAGAAGCTGAATTTGTTAAAGCTTTGCACGACGTGGGCAGCATTGGCATGCGCGAAGGAGAGCTGCCTTTGGCCTAGCACGCTTTCCTTTGTTAAGAGAGTGATAGCTTGGACTTCTCGAATTGGATTCGAGGGATTATGATGCGTACCATCCAGATTTGAGTTAAGGAGAAAAAGAATGGAACTCGTTCAGAATCACCACGATTTACTGAAGACAGAATATTCTCAACTCCGCACTCGCTTCGATGCAGATCTTGGCGTGCTTTGGACTCAGGTTAGCCAAGATGCCGTTCCGTGCGTGACGCCGGAGCTCTTGAAAGATCTCGGCGATCATCATAAATCTATTGAAAATGCCCAAGGCAAATTGCTGGTCGGAGATGAGTTGCACGAAATCCGCTATTCGGTGTTGGCTTCCATCACGCCGGGAGTGTTTAACTTGGGCGGTCAGCTTGCCCTTTTCAGACAGTTGATTAGAAATCAGGACCGCGAATCGTTGCTTCATTATGCGATCGCATGTATCGATGTCATCTTCCCCAGAATGCGCCATTTTGATCTGCCATTGGCAACAATAACCTTGTTGCAGGGTGATGCGCTGGGTGGCGGCTTGGAGGCGGCACTAGCTAGCGATGTTGTCATCGCCGAACGCAATTGCCAGTTGGGCTTCCCGGAAATATTGTTCAACTTGTTCCCGGGAATGGGGGCCTATAGTTTGATTGCAAGAAAAGTGAGCCCGAAATTCGCCGAAAAAATGATCCTTGGCGGAAAGATTTACAGTGCAGAAGAATTGCATGAAGTAGGGCTGATCGACATCCTTGCTGAAGACGGAAAAGGAGTTGAGACAGTTAACGACTACATCAAGAAGCAAGAGCGCCGCTCCAATGGTTTTCTGGCTGTCCAGAAAGCTCGTCACAGATTCAATCCGCTAACCTATCAGGAACTGATCGATATCACGACTGTTTGGGTTGATGCTGCACTAAAGCTTAATGAAAAGGATTTGAAGGTAATGGATCGCTTTGTTCGTTCCCAGGAGAAGCTCTTCCTGCAACCTCAATCCATGCCGACACAGCTTCCCAGCGCAGCCTGATGTTTACAAGATAGCCTGATTGGCGCCGTTCAGATAATGCAGTAGCGAAGCGCGGGTGGCAGGGTGGCTATCCAGTGCTTCAAGCAGCAAGTCCTTGGCTGAGTTTTTTAGCTCAGTGTCACTGAGTGCCAGTATTTGGCAACATACCTTGAACAACACTTCTGCTCCGACGTTACCGGAGCTCCCCTTTAATATGTGTGCCAGCTCCTTGAACGTGGCGTATTCCTGTTTGGATAGTGCGATGCGCATGGCCTCAAGCAACTTTTCCGTTTCGGAAAGAAATCCGTAGATCACCGTTCGCAAAAAATCATCCTGTTCGCCGCCCAGCAGCGTCAGGTGATGCAGCGTATCTTCATTGATGAACCCAGTTGCAATTTGTTCAGCGTGGTGAGCCAGTTCCGGGACATCGAGTTTGGACGGAGTCAGCGTCAGGCGCGCGACAGTATCAAGCAATGTCAATGCGTCAACCGGTTTGGTAAGGTAGGCATCAATGTGGGCGCGTTCGCATTCCAGCTTTGCTTCGAGTGTGGCATTTGCAGTCAGGATGATCACTGGCGTACCCATCGGCTGCCTGGACAGGGCGCGATGAACCTTGACCACATCCAGGCCGCCCATCTGCGGCATATTCATGTCCAGTATCAACAAGTCGTAATTGCTTTCTTCAAGCTTGTCCAGCGCCTGTTCACCGTTTTCGACCAAATCCACTTGGTGATTACCGTGCATGAGTATCTTCTCGATGATCTGCCGACTGGTGCCGTTGTCCTCAGCAACAAGGATGCGAACCCCGCGCTTGCTGGCCGTGCTGCGTTCATAATGTTCCTTGAATGAAATCACGCCTTCCGAAGGCCGCGGTGCCATGATTCCGTGCAGCGCATTAAATAACAATGTTTTGTCGAGCGGCATTCGCAACAGGCAGGAATATCCCGCATCGAGATATTCTTCTTCTCTGTGGTTATGCAAATCAGGATTGAGCAGTATTGCAGATAGCCTTTGTTGTCCCCGTAATTCATGGAGATTTGCAGCAAAATCCTTCGCGGTCATGCCAATGTTCTGCGGAAGGCACAAGATCGCCAGATTGACTGGATGGGCGATATTCTTGTCGATCAAATAGGTGAAGAAATGCGTGAGCGATGCAGCATGTTCGCATCGTAATCCCCAACTTTTCGTAAAGTTGGTCACTGTGAGTTGGTCGGTTTGCGGCAAACCTATGGTCAATACATACAGTTGTTGCAATGTCGGCTTTGCTTCGCCGAGAACTGCAACTGGCTGCTTGGAGAAGGGGGCCTCGAACCAGAAAATGCTGCCGATACCAGGCTCGCTCTGTACGCCCATACTGCCGCCCATTAACTCCACCAGTTGTTTGGAGATCGTTGTGCCCAATCCGGTACCGCCGTACGTTCTGGTAATATTTTGATCAGCTTGGGTAAAGCTTTCGAATATCCTCGATTGTGCTTGCGGAGAGATACCGATACCGGTGTCGATCACCTCGAAGCGGAGCCGGGTCAGGTAATCATCCTGCTGCACTGTGGCGATTCTGAGTTCAACACTTCCTTTGTCGGTGAACTTGATCGCGTTCCCTAGCAGGTTGATCAGGATCTGCTGCAGATGCAAGGGATCGCCTTGCAGCATGAAGCATGTCTCCGGCGTGTAGCGAACGGATAGCCCGACTTTTTTCTTTTCGACCTGCGGCAGGAACATTTCAAGCGTGCCGTTGACCAGTTTATGCAGGTCGAAATCAGCATTCTCGGAAACCAGCTTTCCGCTTTCGATTTTGGAGAGGTCGAGGATGTTGTCGATCAGCTTGAGCAGAAGCTGGGCTGATTTTTTCAAGGTCGAGACAAGATCCTTCTGTTCGTCATCCAGATGTGTGCTGATCAACAGGTCGCTGGCGCCGATCACCCCGTTAAGCGGGGTGCGCATTTCATGGCTCATGTTGGAGAGGAAGTCGCTTTTTGCCTTGCTGGTAGCCTGGGATTTTTCCAGGGCATCATTCAATTGTCCTCGTAGCTTCAGGATATATAGCGGAACGCAGAGCAGAGTGAGCCATAGTCCGACTGCAATGCGCAAATGATCATGCCAATAGTCGTTCAGATAGATAACCGCGGAGAAGCCGATAAGACTGGTCACATATGAACTGACAAGTGATTCCTTGCCGTACCGAATACCGTTTCCTGTGATGACCCATAAATAGATTCCGTAAAACAACACCCCGGCTTCCTGTGTCATCAGCATGCCGACACTCACCGCGACAATATCGGCAAACATCGCCACCCATTGTCGCCTTCTGGAAGTGTTGCGCCGATACAGGACGTAAAAGGCCAACAGGATAGAGCAAAGGAACCAGACGGCAGAAAAGACGAAAACCGGAACCCCGACCGAGGTGGGGCTGACGAAATAGAATTCGACAAATAAATAAATAAATATCGGAAGGGCGAAAAAAACTCTTAACAGAGTTTGTTCATGCTCCCCTTCGCGCTGGCGGACCTGCTGGACGAAATAAGCTAGCCTTTCGTTCATTGCCACACCTGCACTTTCTGTGAAGGCGAAGCATCCTGCAACTGTTGCTGGATGAGGCTGACCTTGCTGAATTGCAGCATGAATGCCTCCACGCAGCCCGGGTCAAAGTGCGCGCCCTTGTTGGCGTCAAGGTATGCCAGCGCATCCTGGTTTGACCAGGCTTTTTTGTAAGGGCGTTCTGAGGTCAGGGCATCATAGACATCGGCTACGGCGACAATGCGTGCGTCGAGCGGGATTGATTTTCCCTTCAGGCCATTCGGGTAGCCGCTGCCATCGTATTTTTCATGGTGGGAAAGCGCAATTTGTGCCCCCAGGCTGATGTACTTGGAGTGACTGTTCTGGAGGATATGGTAGCCGATAGAGGAATGCGTCTTCATTGTCGCGAACTCTTCGTGGTTCAGCTTTCCCGGTTTGAGCAGGATACGGTCCGGAATGCCGATCTTGCCGATGTCGTGCATGGGAGCGGCCATCTCGATCAGGCTGCAACGGTTTTCGTCCAATCCCATCCCCTCGGCAATCAGGCGCGAAAACTTTGCCATACGCAATACGTGGTTGCCGGTATCCGAATCCCGATATTCTCCAGCCTTCGCCAAACGGATCAGTGTTTCCTGTTCGCGTTCCCGTATCCGCCGCGTAGCCTCGGCAACGGCTTCTTCAAGCTTTTCGGAACGGAGCAACACTTCTTTATGGTGCCGGTGCAAAGTGAGCAGATTGCGGCAGCGGATCTGGCATTCGTAGTGATTGAATGGCTTGGAGAGAAATTCGGCAACGCCCAGATCCAGTGCCCTGTGGCGTATTTCGTTGTCGTTCGATACGGTGATCATGATGATGGGAACATGTTCAAGATGGGGAATGCGCCGTATCGTTTTGATGACCTCCAGTCCGGACATTTCATCCATCAGATAATCGACCAGGATCAGGTCAGGCTGATTCAGCCTTAGCCAATCGATCGCTCCCAGGGGAGAGGCGAATGCCTGAACGAAAATATCCTTCTGCAAACCGCGCACGATCTTGTCGAGGATAATGCGGCTGGTGAACTCATCGTCGATGATCGCGATGGTCGGATGAGACAGGTTCTTGTCGTTCTGGCTGATAATTTCGAATGGCATGATGGTCGTTCCTTTGTAAACGCATCGTGAGATACTCTGCCCCGTCTTTCATGCGGGGTTATGGATGGAGTGCGGCTGGTCCAAATGGCGGTTCTTTGGAATCGAGCCGACGTAAGTAGAACCTTCCCGGCAGCCATCGTCAACTGCCGGAACGACGGCATGGCCGATCTTACGTTTAGCGACAAGTGGCCGCAATACTTTAAGACCTGCCATTCTAAGCAAGGATTTGAGATAATTCACGGGTATTTCCCACTTGGTGTACTCCCCGGTATTCGAACATGAGTGAATTTCAGTTGAGTCTGTTGATCATTGGTCTTGTGGTGGTTGCCGGCGTTTTTCTCTATGGCCAATGGCAACAATGGCGATATCGCCGCAGCCAGGGCGAGCCAGTCAAGCCTATGCATGCTGAATCCTCTTCGCAGGCAACCCCCGATGTTTCCACTGTTCAAAAGCCGCTCGACGCAGATAGCGAGCCGCAATCCGGGTTTGAAGGCAGTCCTGACAGCAGATCGGAGGATGAGGTCTGCGGCCTGCTTAATGATGCAACCGATTATGTCGTCACCTTCTTGCTTAAAACCACGCATACGCCCGCAGTACTGGAGGCCCTGTGGTCGCGCCGGTTCGATTTCGGCAAGAGTATTCATGCGTGCGGGCTGAACACCAGCAGCGGTCTGTGGGAGCGACTGATCCAGGAAAGCGGACAGACCTATCGCGCATTCCGGATTGGTCTGCAACTGGTGGACAGATCCGGTGCCGTGAACGAAAACCGGCTGACGGCGTTCCGCGACTTGCTCGGCGATATCGCTGCAAAATTGCATATCGAAGTGAAGTTGCCCCCCGTAGAAGAAGCGTTGCAACGCGCGCAGGAACTGGATCGCTTTTGTGCCGATGTGGATCAGATGATTGGCATCAACCTGTTGGCCGGCGGGGACCGGAAGCTGTTCGGTACCGAAGTGGCGAGTGCGGCCGCACAACAGGGAATGAGCTTGCAGACCGATGGCACCTTTCATCTGCTGGATAAATACGGCACTCCCCTGTTCAGCCTGAGCGCATCCGATGGTACGGCATTTCACCCGCATACCCTTAATCAGTCGCGAGCGGATAGTCTGACCCTGTTGCTGGACATTCCGCGTGTAGTCGAACCGGTCCATTGTTTCGACGAGATGGTGGCACTGGCACAGGCACTGGCCAAGGCATTGCGCCTGACGCTGGCCGACGACCAGCGGGTGGCGTTGAGTGACGGGGCGATTGCACAAATACGCGCGCAGATCGCTGCCACCGAAGACCTCATGCTGGTCGGACACATCACTCCTGGCAGCGCACAAGCCTTGAGATTGTTCTCCTGATGACGGCAGCACAACGTATTGCGCAGCTTCGAACAGAGCTCGAACAGCACAATCATGCCTACTATGTGCTGGATGCACCGACCATCCCCGATGCGGAATACGACAAGTTATTCCGGGAGCTGCAAGAACTTGAAGCACGGCACCCCGAACTGCTGACTCCGGATTCCCCCACGCAGAGAGTTGGAGGCAAAGTGCTGGACGGCTTCGCAGCCGTGCGCCATGCCGTGCCGATGCTCTCTATTCGAACGGAGACGGATACAGAGTCCAGCGGTGCGA
Source organism: Sideroxydans sp. CL21 (assembly GCF_902459525.1). Classification (NCBI taxonomy): domain Bacteria; kingdom Pseudomonadati; phylum Pseudomonadota; class Betaproteobacteria; order Nitrosomonadales; family Gallionellaceae; genus Sideroxydans; species Sideroxydans sp. CL21. The sequence goes on along the minus strand of NZ_LR699166.1, from coordinate 2,211,577 downwards.
CCAACTTTGACACCCGTGTACGCAACGCATTGGGGACGTCGGGCGAAATCGAATACGCATGCGAACTCAAGTTCGACGGCCTTGCCATCAACCTTCGCTACGAACGCGGTGTACTGGTACAAGCCGCCACGCGCGGCGACGGAGAAACGGGGGAAGATGTGACGCAGAATGTGCGTACTATCCATTGCATCCCCTTGCACCTCAAGAATTGCATAGCCGAGGTGCTGGAGGTACGCGGCGAGGTATATATGTCGCGCAGAGATTTCGAGCGCTACAACGAAAAGCAGCGTTCACAGGGTTTGGCGACCCTGGTTAATCCGCGTAACGGTGCGGCAGGCAGCATCCGTCAGCTCGATCCTGCGCTGGCGGCGAAGCGTCCGTTGTCGTTCTACGCTTACGGATTGGGTGAAGTTCAAGGCTGGAATCTGCCTCCCACGCATAGCGGCATACTCGATGCCCTGGTGCAATTTGGTTTGCCCGTATGTGAAGACCGCCAAGTGGTACATGGCGCGGAGATGCTGGCGGCCTTTCATCGTAGTGTCGCTTTTAGGCGCGATGAGCTGCCGTTCGATATAGATGGCGTGGTATATAAGGTCAACAGTCTTGCTCTGCAAAAGAAACTGGGCTTCGTTTCGCGCGAGCCGCGCTGGGCAGTGGCGCACAAATTTCCGGCGGAAGAGCAGCTCACTATTGTGCGCGACATCGAGGTGCAAGTCGGACGTACCGGCAAGCTCACCCCGGTCGCCAAGCTGGAGCCGGTGTTCGTTGGCGGTACCACAGTGAGCAATGCCACACTGCACAACGAAGGCGAGATCCGCCGCAAGGACGTACACATCGGCGATACCGTGATCGTGCGCCGTGCCGGCGACGTGATCCCGGAAGTGGTGGGCGTGCTGCTTGAGCGCAGGCCTGCGGATGCAAGACCCTTCGTCATGCCGGCCACTTGCCCTGTATGCGGCAGCCACGTGGTGCGCGAAGAAGGTGAGGCGGATGCGCGCTGCACGGGCGGCCTGTTCTGCGCTGCCCAGCGCAAGCAGGCCATCCTGCATTTTGCGGGGCGGCGCGCGATGGACATCGAGGGGCTGGGCGACAAGCTGGTGGACCAACTGGTGGACGAGAATATCATCCACTCGCTGTCGGACTTGTATGACAAGAAAGTGCTGAATTCGCGGTCGCTGGCTGCGCTGGACCGCATGGCGGAAAAAAGCGCGCAGAATATCGTCGATGCGCTGGAAAAAAGCAAATCCACCACCCTCCATCGCTTCCTGTTCGCGCTGGGCATACGGCATGTGGGCGAGACGACAGCCAAGGATTTGGCCCGGCACTTCGGCAAGCTGGATGCCATCATGCAAGCCAGTGCGGAGCAACTTCTCACCGTGCATGACGTGGGGCCGGTGGTGGCGCAAAGCATCGTTGCCTTCTTCGGGGAGGTGCATAACCGCGAAGTGGTGCAGCAATTGCGTACATTGGGTGTGCATTGGGAAGAACATGAAGGTGCAAGTAACGAGACCTTGCCTTTGTCCGGCAAGACCTTCGTGCTCACCGGAACGCTGGTCACCATGAGCCGAGATGAGGCAAAATCACGTCTTGAAGCGCTGGGTGCAAAAGTGGCGGGTTCTGTATCGAAGAAGACCGACTGCGTAGTGGCCGGCGAAGAGGCAGGCAGCAAACTGATTAGAGCGCAGGAATTGAACGTGTCCATTTGGAACGAAGCGGAATTAATTCAACAATTGAAAGAGTGCGAAAAGACATGAAACAAAAAATCACGAAAGCCGTGTTCCCCGTTGCCGGTATGGGCAGCCGGTTCCTGCCGGCCACCAAGGCCACCGCCAAGGAAATGTTGCCGGTGGTGGACAAGCCGCTGATCCAATATGCGGTCGAAGAAGCAGTTGCGGCAGGTATCACCGATATGGTGTTCATCACCGGTCGCAACAAACGCGCCATCGAGGACCATTTTGACAAAGCTTACGAACTGGAGGCGACACTCGAAGCGCAGGGCAAGGCGGAATTGTTGCGTCTGGTGCAATCCGTCGTACCCAAGCATGTGAACTGCATCTATATCCGTCAGGCGGAGCCGTTGGGGCTGGGGCATGCCGTGCTGTGCGCCAGACCGGTCATCCAGGACGAGCCTTTTGCAGTGATCCTCGCCGACGACCTGATAGACGGTACCCCTTCCATCATCAAACAGATGGTGGATGTATTTGCAAAGCATCAATGTTCCATCCTCGGCGTGCAGGACGTGCCGCGTGCGCATACAAAACAATACGGTATCGTCAGCAGTACCAATCTGGAAATGAGCGTCGAGCGCGTGCACGGCATTGTGGAGAAACCCAAGCCGGAGGTTGCGCCATCTACCCTGGCCGTAGTGGGACGTTACATTCTGACGCCGCGCATCTTCCACTATCTGGAGAATATCCAGCCCGGCGCAGGGGGGGAGATACAGCTCACCGATGGCATTGCCGAACTGATCAAGGAAGAGCAATTGCTCGCCTACCGCTTTAGCGGCATCCGCTACGACTGCGGCTCAAAACTGGGATATTTGCAGGCGCAGGTCTCATTCGGATTGAAGCATCCAGAGCTGCGCCATGATTTCGCTGCTTACCTGCAGACAGTGTTTTGATCCTGAACAATCTGCAAGCCCGCAGCATTCTGCAAGAAGCCGAGCTGATACGCTCGGCGGACGAGGTGCAAGCTGCCGTGCAACGAGTGGCGTTTGCGATCAATGCCGCGTTGTCGGATCAGCATCCGCTGGTGCTATCGGTAATGGGCGGGGCGGTGGTATTCACCGGGCAATTGCTGCCCTTGCTGGACTTTCCGCTGGACTTCGATTACCTGCACGTGTCGCGTTACGGAAATGAGAAACGGGGCGGGGAATTGCATTGGAAGGTGGCCCCGCGCGAAAATGTGCGCGACAAGGTCGTGCTGGTGGTGGACGATATCCTTGACGAAGGCGAAACCCTGCATGCGATCAGGCAGCGCGTGATGGAGCTGGGCGCAAGCAAGTTCTACAGCGCCGTGTTTGCCGATAAACAGAACGGCAAGGTCAAACCCATACACGCGGATTTCGTTGGCCTGGAGTTGCCGGACCGTTTCGTGTTCGGTTACGGGATGGATATTCATGGAGCGTGGCGCAATCTGCCCGCGATCTACGCAGTGAAGGAAAAATAACATGTTGGCAATCATCGGCGGCACCGGGCTTACCCAACTGACAAACCTGAAGATCACCCACCGGCAGGTGATGCGCACGCCGTACGGCGAGCCCTCAGGGCCGGTGACATTCGGCACCATCAACCAGCATGAAGTGATGTTCCTCGCACGCCACGGTTACGGTCATACGATCCCGCCGCACGAAGTGAACTATCGGGCCAACCTGTGGGCACTTCGCGATCAGGGTGCTAAGCGCATCATTGCAGCCACTTCCGTCGGCGGTATCCGCGCTGATCTGATACCCGGCACTTTGGTAGTTCCAGACCAGATCATCGACTATACCTATGGCCGTGACTTCACTTATTTTGACGGCAAGGACAGGCCTGTCACTCACATCGATTTTACGCGGCCGTATAACGAACAGATGCGGCAGCAGATATTGGCAGCGGTGAACAGGGCGGGTGAAGCTTGTGTGGATGGCGGCGTACATGCAGTCACACAAGGGCCAAGACTGGAAACGGCAGCAGAGGTCAACAGGCTGGAACGCGACGGTGCGGACATGGTCGGCATGACGGGCATGCCGGAAGCATCACTGGCAAAGGAGCTGGGTCTGGCTTATGCCACCATCGCTGTGGTAGTGAACTCTGCGGCAGGGCGTGGAGACAGCCGCGACCGGGTCCCGCTCGAAACGATAGGTGTCGTCATGAGTCCGGCAATGGAGCGCGTGCGCAATATTCTTGAACATGCGGTAGAACAAGATGGCGACTAGGGACGTCTTGCGTTTGGGCGATGCACGCCTGCTGCGCAGAGCAGAAGAACTGGTTTTGTTCGACACACTCGAATTGCACGCTTTGCTGGCCGATATGCGCGACACCATGCTGGCCAAAGACGGCGTCGGTCTGGCTGCGCCGCAGATCGGTGTGAATCTGCGTGTGGTCATCTTTGAAGTGAACAAAAACCCGAGATATCCCGATGCTGAAACCGTACCGCAGACGGTACTGATCAATCCAGTCCTTACACCGCTGACCGATGCCATGGAAGACGGCTGGGAAGGATGCCTTAGTGTGCCCGGCATGCGCGGTCTTGTTCCGCGCTACACAAACTTGCGCTATCAGGGCCGAGACGAGTATGGTGCGCTTATCGATCGTACGGTCAGCGGTTTTCATGCAAGAGTGGTGCAGCACGAGTGCGACCATCTCGACGGCATCCTGTACCCGATGCGCATTCGGGACATGAAGGACTTCGGTTTCAGCGACGTGCTGTTCCCCGATGCCGGGGTGCAGGACGAATAGCATGGTCGACCACCACGAATCGAAAGTTATTCGCAACCTGCTGATCGCGTTGCTGGCGCTGGTATTCGTATTCATCACAGGCACGGTAGGCTATCGCATCCTGGGCGGTCCTCAGTACTCCTGGCTGGACTGTTTTTACATGACATTCATTACTACCGCCACCATCGGCTATAGCGAGGTGATCGATGTCACGCACTATGAATACGGGCGCCTGTTCACGGTTTTTATCGGCATGGCCGGTATCGGTGTTCTAGGCTATGTGCTTTCCACATTGACGGCATTCATGCTGGAAAACGATCTCAATATCTCTCGGCGGAAAAGGAAGATGAAACTCAAAATCGAACAATTGAAAAATCATTACATCGTGTGCGGCGTAGGGCTGGTGGGAAGCAATGTGGCGCATGATCTCGAGTTGACCGGGCGTCCGTCCGTTATTATCGATAACGACCTCGAAAACATCCATCGGTATCTTGAGATGCACCCGACGCAGCTTTATTTGCATGGTGACGCGACCGACAATGATGTGTTGTTGGCCGCCGGGATAACGAACGCCAAGGGGGTGTTTGCCGTCGCGCACGACGACAGCGCCAATCTGGTCATCAGTCTGAGTTCCAAGCAGCTCAATCCCAAACTGCGCGTAGTGGCGCGCTGTCATGCACCGAAGAATGCCGAGAAAACACGGCGCGCTGGCGCGGACGAGGTCATTTCGCCGGACTTCAGCGGAGGCTTGCGTATCGTTTCAGCCATGGTGCGGCCAAACGTGATGAACTTTCTCGACGAGATGCTGAAATCGGACAGCAAGCTGCGCATGGAAGAAATCGTGATTCCGGACAGCCTGGCCAACAAGCCCTTGAGTGTGCTTTACCACAGCAACAAGGACTGTATGGTGCTTGCCCTACAGCGTGATGAAACATGGCAGTTCAATCCACAGGCAAGCCACCATTTGCAAGACAAGGACGTGCTGATGGTGATGGCCACACCTGAAGGACGTTCCCGTCTGGAACAATTGATACAAGGTATCGATTAGACAAATACGCTATTCATCGCAGGGTTATTCATCGACCCAGCGCGTCGCAATCATTCATGATCAAGTCTTCCCGGGGCTGAGGGCTTGCAGGGATAGGACCATATTGGTCGCCGGTTTCATTCCTTGCGAATATAAATATTCGCTGGAATCCATTCCAAAAAATTGTGTTTCCCGCAACAAGTCACCCCGGTGCCAGTTGAGGGATGACGTGATAGAGTGCAGCATCTCGATGCAACATTGGGGGCTGCGGTGGAACGAACTTTATTGCTGGTCGACGATGAGGAAGATGTAATCGCCTCTTTGGAGCGTCTGCTCAGATATGACGGCTACAATATTCTGCACGCGAACAGTGGTCGGCAGGGCCTGGAAATGCTGGCTAAACACAATATCGGTGTTGTCATTTCGGACCAGCGCATGCCAGAAATGTCCGGGGTGGAGTTTCTGGCTCAGGTCAAAGAGTTGTATCCGGAGACGGTACGCATCGTATTGAGCGGTTCTGCCGATTTCGATTCGGTAAGAGAGGCCATTAACCAGGGCGCGATTTACAAATTTTTTTCCAAACCGTGGGACAACGAGGTATTGCGTGTCGATGTGATGGAGGCTTTCTGGCGCCAGGAGCTGGCGCACGAGAAGGCGCATCTGCTGCAGGAGATCCAGGCTGCAAACGGCCAGTTGGCGCAGGTCAATCTGGAACTTGCGGCTGCAGTGGAAAACAAGGATGCCCAGATCGAACGTATTGCGCATTACGATGCACTCACCGACCTGCCCAACCGTATTTTATTTCTCGACCGGCTCGATCAGGAACTGGCCCGCGCACATCGCGACAATCGCATGGTAGCGGTCATGTCGCTCGATCTTGACCGGTTCAAACAGGTCAACGACTCTTACGGCCACCCTGTCGGGGATCAGTTGCTGCAGGCTGTAGCGGGAAGGCTGACCAGTCAAATACGCGCCTGCGACACGGTGGCTCGTACTGCGGGCGACGAATTCGGAGTTGTACTGACGGGGCTGAAAGCCACCCATGATGCAGCCGAAGTGGCGCAGAAGCTGCTTGACTCGTTTGCGCACAATCCCATATCGATAGGCGACAGTGAAATTTTCATCACGCTCAGCATGGGAATCAGTATTTATCCGGTTGACGGTCTGAATACGACAACATTGCTGAAGAATGCGGAAGCGGCGCAACACCAGGCCAAAGATGAAGGTCACAATAATTTCCAGTTTTACGCAGGACACATGAATGCCTCCGCTTGGCAGCGCCTGAATCTGGAAACCGAATTGCGCCGTGCCATTGAGCGCGAGGAGTTCATGCTCTATTACCAGCCCAAAGTGGATATGGACAGTGCAAAAATCGTCGGGGCGGAAGCACTGCTGCGCTGGCAAAGCCCGGAACGCGGCCTGGTCACACCGGGCGATTTTATTCCATTGCTGGAAGAAACCGGCCTTATTCTGCCGGTCGGGGAATGGGTTTTGCGAGCCGCAAGCAAGCAGGCCCGAACATGGATTACAGCCGGTTTGCCAGACGTTCATATCGCGGTCAATTTGTCGACACTGCAATTCAGGCAGCCTGATTTTGCCGGTATGGTTCTGGGCATCCTGACCGAGAACGGTCTCGATCCGGCTCTGGGTGCAATTGAACTCGAACTGACAGAAAGCCTGCTGATGAGCAATGCGGAAGGAGCGATCGATACGCTGAACAAGTTGCATGAAGCGGGCATCCGGTTCTCTATTGACGATTTCGGTACCGGCTATTCGAGCCTGAGTTATCTCAAGCGGTTTTCAATAAGCAGCCTCAAGATCGACCAGTCTTTCGTGCATGAACTTTCCAGCGATCGCGACGATGAAGCGATTGTCGCGGCGATTATCGCGCTGGGCCACAGTCTTGGATTAAGCATCATCGCGGAAGGGGTGGAAACGACGGCGCAATTGGCGAAGTTGCGCAAGATGGGTTGCAATGAGATACAGGGATATTTGTTCAGCCGTCCGGTATCCGCCGCAGCCATGACGGATTTGCTTCAAAGTGGCGAAACCCTGAATTGTTCACTGGAGGGTTGATGGAACGCACGCTGTTGCTGGTCGATGACGAGGACAATATTGTTTCTGCTCTCGTGCGCTTGCTGCGCCGGGACGGCTACCTCATCCTGCGTGCAAACAGCGGCGAAGCAGGGCTGGACTTGCTGGCGCAAAATGAAGTCGGTGTGATCATTTCGGACCAGCGTATGCCCGGAATGACGGGCGTTGAATTTTTGGGCAAGGTGCGGGAACTTTATCCCGATACCATGCGTATCGTGCTGAGCGGTTATACCGAACTCAATACGGTGACCGATGCCATCAACCGTGGAGCGATCTACAAATTCCTCACCAAGCCGTGGGAAGATGATCTGCTGCGGGCCAACGTTGAAGAGGCATTCCAACGTTATGAAATGAAGATGGAAAACGTGCGATTGGCACATGAGCTGGAGGATGCGAACGAGGAGCTGATGAGCATCAATCATGAACTTGAATTGCGCGTGGAAGAAAAAACACACGAAGTGATGCGCAACCTCGAGATTCTTCAAGTCTCGCAGGAAGTGTTGGAACGTTTGCCGGTAGCGGTGGTCGGTATCGGGGACGACGGCGTGATCGCCATTGCCAATCAAAACGCGCACAGCTTGTTTGCAGGAAGTGGATCCCGACCGTTGCTGGGCGAGTCGGCCGACGATGTTATCCCGCCGGAATTGCTGAGTTGCATTCATGACGAGGATGACCGCAAGTTTGAAAGGAAAGTTCTCTATCGACTTTCAGATGGCCGCAAGGCCCAGTGCTGGTGCAGCCCGATGGGAGAGCTTTCATCATCTCGGGGAGTGGTACTTGTTATTGTGGCCGATCAGGAATGAAAGAGAATATGTCCGCTGTTACAGACAAGAAGGCAATTCTGGACAAGCTGCATCAGCTTCCCGCCATGCCGTTGGTGGTGCGGGAAGTGATGTCCAGCTTCAGAAATGCCAATGTGGGCAGCGCCATTATGGCGCGCAAGATCGAGCTCGATCAGGGTTTGAGCGCGAGAGTATTGCGGGTGGCTAACTCATCGTTTTATGGTTTGTCGCGAGAGGTTGGCTCCATACAGGATGCCGTCACCGTCCTGGGATTTGACACTGTTCGCTCGCTGGTCGTATCGGCAGGATTCACTCGCGCTTTTCCGGCAAATGGCGATGAGCTGTTTGACCGCCATGCCTACTGGATGCGCAGTTTCAAGGTGGCCTCCTACACTGAGTCGCTGGCGCAATGCCTGGATGGAGTGAGGCAACTGTCGTTTACCTCAGGATTATTTTATGACGTAGGCCAACTTGTATTGAGTATCTGCATTCCGGAAAAATTTGCGGACATACTGGCGCAGCAAAAGGCTTCCGGACTGAACCTGATCGAGGTCGAACGGAGCATGCTCGGTTTCGACCACTCCGAAATCGGGGCGGAAATGGCCAAGCGCTGGAACTTTCCGCCGGAGATCGAGCATGCCATCAATTTCTGGCGTATCCCGGAACATGAACCGTTTGAGCCGTTAAGCGGCATGGTGTATGTGGCGGTGCTGCTCGAAAGAGGATTGAAGGGCGATGCCTTGATAGACAACCTGTCTCAAAAATTGCGCGACCGTTTGAGGATAAGCTGGGAGCGCATTGAGCCCGGCATGCCGCAGCCGGATCAACTGGATGCCGTGGCCAAGTTGATGCTGGAAACACAGGATTGATGGAAGCCGAACGAGTGCGGACTCTAACTATGGAAATACTGATGAGCGAAAAACCAGAAATCCCGGCATCGCAGGCTGGAACAGACGGGACAGCGACCCTGTTATTCGTGGACGATGAAGTCAACATACTTTCCTCGCTGAAGCGCTTGTTCCGCACCGGTGGCTATCGCATATTCACTGCCGAAAATGGCGCACAAGGATTGGATATCCTGCAGCACGAAGCAGTCGATCTGGTGGTTTCAGACATGCGCATGCCGGAAATGAACGGGGCACAATTTCTGGAACAGGTTAACGCCAGATGGCCGGACACGATACGTATCCTGCTGACCGGGCACGCCGAGATTGGCGCAACAATTGATGCCATCAACAAGGGGCATATTTACCGCTATATATCCAAGCCTTGGGAAGATAACGACATCCTCCTGGCCATCAAACAAGCCTTGCACCAGAAAAAACTGGAGTTGGCCAACCAGGGCCTGGAAGAATTGACACGCAGGCAGAACGAAGAGTTGAAAGACCTGAACGCCAACCTCGAAGCGAAGGTCAAGGCGCGCACCGAGGAAGTACGCCAGACCATGGGGTTCCTCGAAATTGCACACGATAAGCTCAAACGGGATTTCATTACATCGATCCGGGTTTTTTCCAATCTCATCGAGATGCGCGAAGGTGCCATGGCGGGACATTCGCGCCGGGTCGCCGAGCTGTCCCGTGCCATTGCACAGAAGATGAAGATGAATGACGCGGATGCACAGGACATATTTCTTGCAGCACTGCTGCACGATGTCGGGAAGATCGGATTTCCCGACTATCTGCTGGAAAAGTCATTTGCAAACCTGACCAGCGAAGAGCGATTCGACGTGATCAAGCATCCTGTCAAAGGGCAGACGGCGTTAATGGCGCTGGAACCTTTGAATGGGGCGGCAAAACTGATACGCAGCCACCATGAACGTTTTGACGGGCTGGGTTACCCTGACAAGCTGGCCGGATTGGCGATCCCACTCGGAGCCCGCGTCATTATGCTGGCCAACGAATATGATGCAGTACAGCTAGGCATGCTGTTGAGCAAACGTCTGAAACATGCAGATGCGCTGCTGTTCATTCAGGAAGGAAGGGGCAATCGTTACGATCCGGCAGTGGTGGATGCATTCATGAGTGTGATGGCATCGACGGTCCATGCTGTTCGTGAACTGGCACTGCATCCGGAGCAGCTCAGACCCGGCATGGTGCTGTCACGCGATTTGTTGAGCAGGCAAGGCGATCTGCTGTTGTCGAAAGATCACCTGCTGGATGCTTCATTGATTGACCAGATCAAGAGCTTCAAGCAACTTGGTGATGAACTGGTCATTTACGTAACTGATAAATAGTCATGTGTGCCTTGGCGACACTGGCAGAACAAACCGGGCGATTTGTGCCGACTCATTGGGGCTATCCATTGTGATAATAGAGCAGCAATACTGGACCTTTGGCGAAGGTTGGCAAATTGAATCGGCGGCCAAACTCGATGGGAAGGCATCGCTATTGCTGGTTTTCGGGGCAGGCCATGTTCTGAGCGATGAAGCGAGAATGAATGAGGTCCGCGCACGTTATCCCGGCGCACCGATAGTTGGCTGTTCCACTTCCGGCGAAATATGCGGTATCCGCGTGCGCGACGATTCGCTGGTCGTTACGGCGCTGCGTTTCGAACACACCGAGCTTAAGCTCGTACAAGAGGTCATCGGGGATGGAAGCGACAGCTTGGTTGCGGGTGAACGCCTGGCGAAATCGCTTCCGACGCAGCAGTTGGTGCATGTGTTGGTGTTCTCCGATGGGCTGAAGGTCAACGGCAGCGAACTGGTGCGCGGCTTGAGCGATAATTTGCCAGCGGGCGTAGCCGTTACTGGCGGTCTCGCAGGAGACGGAACTGCATTCCGTCAAACTTTGGTTTGTGCGGGCGGTACGCCAAGCGAAGGAGTGATAGCCGCGTTGGGCTTCTACGGCGAGTACCTCAAGGTTGGCTATGGCTCCCTTGGCGGATGGGATTCCTTCGGTGCGGAACGCCGGATCACGCGTTCCAAAGGCAATGTACTGTATGAGTTGGATGGGGGTTCCGCACTGGAGTTATATAAAAAATACCTGGGTGAACGATATACAGGACCGGCGGATGCCTTGCTGTTCCCGCTGATGCTGCGCACCGGCGAAGACGATTTCGGATTGGTTCGCACAGTGCTGGCCGTCAATGAGGACGAACAGAGCATGACGTTTGCTGGCGATATTCCCGAGGGGGGATATGCCCGCCTGATGAAGGCCAATTTCGACCGCCTTGTCGACGGTGCCGAAGGTGCGGCGCGCTCCAGTTACGAGATGCTGGGGTCGGTTGAGCCGGAGCTGGCATTGCTCGTCAGCTGCGTGGGGCGCAAGCTGGTGCTGAAGCAGCGCATCGAGGAGGAAGTCGAAAGCGTGCGCGGAGTGTTGGGAAAAAATACGGTGCTGGCCGGGTTTTACTCCTATGGCGAAATTTGTCCGCATGGCGCCATCACGCAATGCGAATTGCACAATCAGACGATGACGATCACCACATTTTCGGAGAGATGAACTTTGCACAGGCTGCTTGAGCGCCAGATCAGGCGCTATCTGGATGATCCGGCGACGCTTGCGCCGGAGTTTGAAAAATTCATTGCTGCGGTGGACGAAGCGTACATCAGCGCAGATGCAGATCGACTGATGATCGAACGCTCCCTCGATTTGATGTCGAAGGAACTGACAGAAGCCAATGCCGAGTTGCGCAAGGAGCTGACAGAGCGCCAGCACACCGAGGCGGATTTGAAAAAGGAAAAGGAAGAACAGCGCGTCTTGATCAAGAAACTGGAAGATGCGTACAACCTCATGCTGCAATCGGAAAAAATGGCGTCGATTGGCCAGCTTGCGGCCGGCGTAGCTCACGAGTTGAACAATCCGATCGGCTTTGTATATTCCAACCTGGGCATGCTGGAAAAATACGTGCAGTCCACTTTTCGCATGATCGAGCTGTATGAAAAGGCCGAAGAGGCGATCCCCGATCAGGAAGTTCGGAAATTGCTGCAGACGGCCAAAAAGGAATTGGATATCGCATTCCTGAAAACGGACCTGGGTGCATTGATGGAGGAATCGAAGGACGGCATCACCCGTGTGAAGGTGATCGTGCAAAACCTGAAAGACTTCTCGCATGTGGGCGCTTCCGACGAATGGCATTTTTCAGACCTGCATAAAGGACTCGACAGTACCCTGAGCATTGTCAACAACGAAATCAAATATAAAGCCGTCGTGATCAAGGAGTATGGCGATATCCCGGAAGTGGAGTGTCTGGCTTCGCAACTCAATCAGGTATTCATGAACCTGCTGGTGAATGCCGCGCACGCTATCGCGGAGAAAGGGACGATCACTCTCCGCACCGGGAGAAAAGCCGACGAAGTGTGGGTGGAAATTTCCGACACGGGACAGGGTATCCCTGCCGAGCACATGCAGAAGATATTCGATCCTTTCTTTACCACCAAACCGGTCGGCAAGGGAACAGGATTGGGATTGTCGTTATCCTATGGGATCGTCCAGAAACACCATGGACGTATGGAAGTGCACAGCGAGGTCGGCAAGGGGACAGTTTTTCGTGTGTGGCTGCCGATAAAACATCCGCTGTGATTCTTCTGTGAATGCAGGTGAAGGCGATAATGATTGTCAGTCTTGAATGGGGACTTGAATGTATATAGATACTGATCAAGAGTTCGAGGCTTTCGTCTGGGACGATAAATACAACACCGACATTGACATGGTGGATACCCAGCATCACAAGTTGGTGGATCTGATCAATCAGTTAGGTGCCATCAGTACAAACCAGACGAGTTCCGGGGAATTGGGCGCTATCCTGAACGAGTTGGCCAATTACACGGTGTACCACTTCGACACCGAAGAAAAGTTGATGGAACATTACTCCATAGATGAGGCACATCGGGCTATCCATATCAAAGCGCATCAGCATTTCACCAGCCAGGTGACACAGGCAGCGAAAATTCTTCTAGGCAGCGCTGACGTTTCCAATCGACTTTTGGCGCCGTTGCTGAAATATCTGACCAATTGGCTGATCCAGCATATTCTCGGACTGGACAAGCGTATGACACAAGAAGTCCTGGCCTTGCAGGCCGGAGACAGCCACGATGATGCCGTCCGGAAAGCGACCGCTTTCATGACCCAGTCCGCGAACGTATTGATGGAAGCCTTGAACGAAATGTATGGAAAGCTCGGGGACAAGACACTGGAGGTGATGAAAAAAAATCAGGAACTGGAAGCCGAGCAGGAAGCACTGCGTGTATTGAACGAGCATCTGGAGCAGCGAGTGAAGCAACGCACGACCGCCGTAGAGCAAGCCAATCGTCAGTTGTTGGCCAATAACGCTGAGCTCAAGCAACTCAACGAGCAGCTTGAATCGGCGCAAACCCAGTTACTGCAATCTGAGAAGATGGCTTCCATCGGCCAGCTGGCTGCCGGCGTGGCTCACGAAATCAACAACCCCGTCGGGTTCGTCAATTCCAATCTGGGCACGCTGGGTAAATACATCAGCAGCATGTTCAAGGTAATCGATGCCTACGCGGCGGCGGAAGCCGGAAACGAAGCCCGTGTGTTTCCCGAAGTTGCCAAAATCAAGAAAACCGTGGATTTTTCCTACCTGGTCGAGGACATCCCCAATCTCCTGAAAGAATCGCAAGACGGCCTGGCGCGCGTCACGCGCATCGTCCAGGATCTCAAGGATTTTTCCCATGTTGACGAGAGCACTTGGCAGCACGCCAATCTTGAGCAAGGCATGGACAGTACTCTCAACGTCGTGGCGAACGAGATCAAATACAAGGCGGAGGTGGTCAGGGAATATGCGGGTATTCCGGAGGTGGAGTGCATGCCGTCGCAACTCAACCAGGTGTTCCTGAACCTGTTGATGAACGCCGCCCAGGCGATCGACAAGAAGGGCGTTATCACCGTCCGGACCGGAATTGGCGGCGAGGAAGTCTGGGTGGAAGTGGAAGACACGGGCAAAGGCATCGCGCCGGAGCATATCAACCGCATCTTTGATCCTTTTTTCACCACCAAGCCGGTAGGCAAGGGTACCGGGCTGGGCTTGTCGCTATCGTATGGCATAGTGCAGAAGCATCACGGGCGCATTGAAGTGAAGAGCGAAGTGGGCAAAGGCACCTGCTTCAGAGTGTGTTTGCCGGTGCAGCAAACGCCAACGACTTCCCTTCACGGTTGAGAGCACAACTGTAGTTATTGCTGGTGGCGTCCTGGGTCAATATTGTAGTTTCCCTTAATATTCATATTTATATATACATAATCAAAGCATTTTTCGCATTGCTTTCTTGTTAGGTTTATAATTAATCAATCGTTATTTTAGATTATTTAGATCAATATAATTCGTTTGATTAATTAATATCCATCACGCATATTCCTGTCCGGCTATCGAGATCAATTATGACCCTGGAGCAGTTAAGAATTTTTGTTGGCGTAGCAGAACGTGAGCACATGACCAAAGCAGCCAAGGCGCTCAATGTGACGCAATCGGCAGCGAGTGCGGCAATCGCTGCTCTGGAAGCGCGCCATGACGTAGTGTTGTTCCATCGCATCGGGCGACGAATTGAACTGACTGAGGTGGGCCGCGTATTTCTGGACGAAGCTCGTGCGGTACTTGGTCGCGCGACAAGTGCGGAGCAGGTGCTTTCTGAGTTCGCCGGCCTGAAACGAGGCACTCTGCGCCTAGTTGCAAGCCAGACAATCGTCGGCTACTGGTTACCGCAACATCTGGCCGCCTTTCGTTCGCGTTATCCGCAGATCGCCGTCGATCTGGCCATTGCCAATACGGAACAAGCGGCGCAAAGCGTGACAGCTGGTACGGCTGAGCTCGGCTTTGTCGAGGGCACCATAGACGATGGCGCAATATCCCATTGGCCAATTGCGCACGACCGATTGCTGCTGGTCGGAACTGCCCCGGTCGAGCGCATCGATAACGAATGGCTGCGCAGTGCGCGCTGGATCATGCGCGAATCGGGATCGGGTACCCGCTCGACATTTGAAGAAGCACTGCGTATCAGGGGGATTGATCCGGAAACGCTGGATATTGCCTTGACCTTGCCATCGAATGAAGCGGTTCATACGGCTGTTGAAGAGGGTGGTGGAGTGACCGTGCTTTCCGCACTTGTGGTTGCACGCGCGTTGAGCACAGGGGTTCTTCATGCATTGCCGTTCGAATTTCCGGCTCGCCCGTTTTTTGCATTGCGCCACAAGGAACGCTATCGAAGCAAACCGGCAGACGCACTTTTGGATTTGATAAAAGGAAACACAAAATGACGCATAGCACTCTTTCTGAACTTGCAACCGAACTGAAACCGCATGCCCAAATCGAGCGCCCGCGTGAAATGATCCGGCAGTTCACCCCCAATTGGTTTGCGGCCACCATGGGCACCGGTATTCTTGCCTTGGCCTTGCCTCAAGTGCCGGGTGCAGGGGCGACGTTGCATGCCATAGGCGAAGGACTGTGGATTTTCAATATTGGCTTGTTTACATTATTCACCGTGCTGTACACCGCCCGTTGGATGCTGTTTTGGCACGAGGCCAAGCGGATATTCAGCCACAACATTGTATCGATGTTCATTGGTACCATTCCGATGGGACTGGCAACAATCATCAATGGATTCCTGTTCTTCGGCTTGCCCCGCTGGGGAGAGGGCATGGTTGATGTAGCCCAGGCGCTGTGGTGGATCGATGTCGCCATGTCGATCGGTTGCGGTGTTCTCATACCGTATTTCATGTTCACGCGGCAGGCGCATGGCATCGACAAAATGACAGCGATATGGCTGTTGCCCATTGTTGCGGCCGAGGTTGCGGCAGTGAGCGGTGGTTTGCTTGCACCGCATCTGACCGATGCAAATGCACAATTTCATACACTCATCGCCAGTTACGTACTCTGGGCTTATTCGGTCCCGGTTGCCTTTGCCATTCTCACGATACTGTTTCTGCGCATGGCCTTGCACAGACTGCCGCCCGACAGTATGGCCGCATCCAGCTGGTTGTCGCTTGGGCCGATCGGAACCGGCGCGCTCGGCCTGATACTGCTGGGTGCCGATGCGCCTTCGATTTTCGCTGCTCAAGGCATGGCCGGTATCGGCACGATTGCCGAGGGCTTCGGATTGATTGCAGGCACGCTGCTTTGGGGGGTCGGCCTATGGTGGCTGCTGCTTGCCGTCCTCATTACGATTCGCTATTTCCGCGCCGGCGTACCGTTCAATCTGGGGTGGTGGGGTTACACATTTCCGCTGGGGGTCTACACGGTTACGACACTGAAGCTGGGAGTTGTACTGAAAATTGCCGCGTTTTCCACCCTGGGATCACTTCTGGTCGTCGTTCTTGCCGCGATGTGGGTGCTTGTTGCTGCGCGCACCATTCATGGCGGTTGGAAAGGTCACCTGTTTGTTTCGCCCTGTCTCGCGATCGTCAATTAGATGTTTGGGCAGGCAGTTGCGCTTTCTTCTCCAGAATTACCAGCGCAATTCCTCCCAGTATGGCTATGGATGCCAACAGCAAACGCAGAGTCACGGACTCGCCAAGGAAAAAGATGCCGCCCAGGGCGGCAATCACCGGCACACTAAGTTGTACGGTTGCAGCATTCGTGGCCTTCAGCGCGGGTAATACTGTGTACCAAATGGCGTAACCAATTCCGGAAGCGAGTGCGCCCGATGAAACCGCGCACAAAAATCCTGCACTATCCAGAGCGGCGCCACCGTGTGTAACAAGGCTCAGCATTGCCGCGGCAGGAACTGCGCGCAGGAAATTCCCTGCCGTGACCCTGATGGGATCCCCCGCACCTTTTCCGCGCAAAGAGTAGATGCCCCATGCAACCCCGGCACTCAACATCAATAGAGAACCCAACAAGGGTGGTGCAGAAAGACCCGGCAGCAACAGACTAACCAACCCACCGAGCGCAAGCACAAGACCTGCAAGCTGTGGTCCCGCGAGACGCTCACCCGCCCAAATGCCATAGCCGATCATCGTTGCCTGTACCGCGCCGAAGAGCAATAGCGCACCCGTAGCGGCGGGAAGGCTTATATAGGCAAAAGAAAAGCCTGCCGCATAGGCAAATAAAGCAAATGCCGATAACCAGTTTCCCCTGCCGCTATGTGTGCTGCGATTCATGCGTGCGATCAACCAAAGCATGGCTGCTCCGGAGATCAGCCGGATTGCCGTAAAACTCGCCGCGTCGATGCCGGTGTGTTTTAAAGCGACGCGACAGAGCAGAGAATTGCCTGCAAACGCAATCATGGCTAGCGATATCAGGACTGCCAGGCGTGCATTTGACATTTCATTCCTTCAGACTGGGTTCAAGAATGCCGACAATGAGTGTGTCCGGAATCTTGTGTGATATGGGATAGAGGCGGGGAATATGCTACTTCAAATTGGAACCCGTTTAGTTATTTTGCTGACAGAAATATAAAACGTCCTGAAACATCATGAATCATTGTATTTGTAACTCAGGAAACCCCCTTGCTTATCAATTGCGCGGCAAGCTCAGCATCCCGTTCCCTGATATGTTCCGATAGCCACTCATTGACCTCGTGAGTCAATTTTGCCAGTTCCTTTTCATTGAAATTCAGGTTGCCAAATATTAATCTCAGGTTTTTCAACTGCACCTGGTGTTCGGCGCGATGTTCATCCAGGCATTCCAGGTCATAGAGCTGCATCATGTCTTCCTCTGTCTTGAAATGTATCCGACAAAGTTCGACCAGAAGATCAACTCTCTTCAGCAGTTTTGTTGAATGATCCCCATTCTTCAGTGACTCAATGATTCCCTGGATGAAATTGGACATGGCTTTGTGCTGTTCGTCCAGGATGGAAATCCCCAGGTTCTGATTGCCTGATGGCGATGCCGGGAAAGGCTGGTTCATCCTTTTGGAGGGAGCCTGCATGTTTCTGCCAAAGCCTATCAGACCCTTGCCGTTGTTCTTGGCGACATTCATGGCCTGATCTGCGCGCAGCATTAGTTGTTCGGCCAGATAACCATCTTGCGGGCTCAAGACGACGCCTGCACTGGCCCCGATTTTGATATGTGTGCCGTTGCCCAACTTGATGGGGCCGGACATCGATTTTATGATTTTCAGGGCAACGAACTCTGCTTCTTTTTTGCTCTTTATGCCGTCCAATAAAATGGCGAACTCATCACCACCCGTTCGAGCGACTGTGTCAACATCACGCACTGTGGAAGCCAGGTGATCGGCTACATCGCATAACACCCGATCACCAGCATCGTGACCATTGATGTCATTCACAGCCTCGAACCCATCCAGATCAAGCACGATCAACGCAAAGCTGCTCTCGTAACGGCGAACACGAGCCAGTTCACGATTCATCCGTTCAACAAACAAATCACGATTGGGGAGTCCGGTTAGCGAGTCATGAAAAGCAAGATGCGCAGTGTCATTGTGCAGGTGTGGGTTACCTTTGTTTCCTGAATCACTGGGTACAATTTTTTTTTCAACCATGGTCATCCCCATGTATCGCGGCTAGAGTGTTTTCACTTTAATGGGTGAAATTCACTTTTGAAAAATATAGGCAGGGTAATTTTCAATTGGCACAGGGTCCTTTATCAGTGCAGTGTTCGTATAGTCTCAGAAGAAACCTTACATCAATTAAACAGATTTACATATATGGCGAAATACGTATGCTTGCATAGCCTTATCTGACATTCGGATAATAATTACCTGATATGACATCGTGGTTAGGGAAACAGGAGCAGGGGGCGGGATGCCTTCTTTTCCAAGGTTGAAGCGAGGGATTTCAGACTGGGCCTGCCGCTCACTTGAAAGACACACCGGCCTGCGATCAAAATCCCGGTATCCTCGGACGAGGCCTGCGCCAAAAGGACTTCTGTGGGATCGCCCGCATGAACCGAGAATGAGGTTTGTGCCATTCCTTGTGTGGCTTTTTCAAATTGCATGTGCGCCGCTTCGGCCTGTTCTTCCTGTTCCTTGCGGATATAGTCGAGGAAACCTTGTCTCGCCCCTTTGGATGACTGCCAGTCGTTGCCGATAAAATCAGCCCATTGGGTATCGATGATGAAGAGGCCCGTCAGGCATGTACGGTTCTGACGGGCCAGATCGATGGCATGGTTCAATGCCTCTTGCGATGCATCCGAACCATCTATCGCTACAACAATATTTTTGATGTCCATACAGGCCTACTTCATTTTCAGAAGCACGATGACGGCGACAATTAACACAGTGAGAACAATGGCGCCAATATCTTCAGCGCGGTCATCCTTGAATAGCGTCATCTTGCTTTTCGGGCCGATGGCGCCGATGGTCTCACTTCCCGGTTTTTGTTGAGTAACCATAATGATTTCTCCTTACAATAATTTAGATTGATACCAGATAATCCTTGATCAGATACACGACGGCCAGCGCCAGAACATATTTGGTGGTGCCTACGATCAGGCCCAGTTTGAGTGGCGTGCCGCCTGCCTGGCGCAGTTCCTTGAAATCGATGAATCCGCCCAGACCAACCAGGCCAAAGCCGAAGATCCATTGCATCACGAGGCGCAATGTCTTGATCGTTTCCGAGGCGGGAGGCCCGCCCTTGATGCCGACATCGCCAAAGGCGCCCATGCTGGTAAAGAACACCATGACCATGAAACCGATGACAAACACCGGGAATTTTTCGACCAGCAGCGTGCCCAGGCTTTTTTTCTTTCCCGAGCTGTCAGATTCTTCCTTCCCAGCCCAATACCAGATCGTTACTGCGAATACTGCGAAGGGAATGGAAATCACGCGCATGATGTTCCATATCTCGGCGATCGATACTGCAGTACCCGGTGCCACGTTGGGATTGAAAGCGAGAGCTGCAGCCAGTACCTGGCCGGAGTTGAGTATGCCGGTTCCGATCCATGCACCGTACTGCAGGTCGGTCAGGCCGAGTTCATGACCGATGAACGGGCTGATGAACATGGTGAGGATACCGAAGCCCAGTATGGTCGCGATGGCATAGGCAACGTGACTTGCCTTGGCCTCGACTGCAGGTGAGGTGGCCACGGCTGCACTAACGCCGCAGATGCTCAGGGCGTTGGCCAGTACAGCAGTCATGGAACGGTCCAACCCGAACAACTTGCCCAGCCACAACACCATGATGATGGTCATGATGACGAATCCGCCAATCAGGAAGATCGCCATCGAACCCAACTGGACAATGGCCGAGAAGGTATAGAGAGAACCCAGCATGATGATGCCGGTTTTGATCATGAGACGGGACAGCTTGAAACCGTCAACAAAAATTTCCGGCATTTTCCCGCCGAAAATCACATTGCGATAAAGCAGGCCGCAGAGAATGCCAAGCAGAATATAGTTGAGGTGGAAAGCATCGGTTAGCGGCTTTTCCATCCCAAGAATCTTGGTATGTGCCATCCATGGTTCGATCCATAGGCGTATCACCACCATGGTGATGATTATCAAGGCCAGACCGGGAATAGCGCGGGGAAGCTGACGAAAAAAACCATGCGATTCATTATGCATAATTACTCCTTATTAGGTATGAGCAAAAGTGGCGAACTCTAACGTTTCAGGGTAAAAAATATTGCTTTGAGGCTTTGATTTTTATACAGCTTGAATCTGATTCTGCGTGAATCTTTATCCGATACATATTTGGACGCTTGCTGGTTCATTCATGCCGTTCCCTTCGACAAAAATATCCACGCAAAGAGAAGGATATGCCTATTTGGCTAGATAGGATATATACCAAACATATATACCATGATCTATTACTTGAACTGAGCATGGGTATCTTGAATGGCTACAAAGAAGAAATATCATTTCCGGATGCTTGGGAACGATGGTTTCGACGAAAGAATTTATGGAATAAAAAAAGCCCTTGCTATATTTACGCAAGGGCTTTCTTCAATTCATCATCCAAGTATCGACGTGGTTCGGGCTTGAAGCGACAATCAGCACCAGAGGAGTAGATGCTCGCCCCTCTTGTGCTGGCCACTGCTTACCGGCTTACCAACTCCTTCAATACATACGGCAGGATGCCGCCCGCACGGTAGTAGTCCACTTCGATCGGGGTGTCGATGCGAAGGAGGAGCGCGACGCTTTGCTTGCTGCCATCCTTGCGCGTGATCGTGAGGGTTACATCCTGTTGCGGCTTCATGTTGTCGCTGATGCCAACCAGATCGAAGGTCTCGTCCCCGGTCAGATGCAAACTCGCGACGCTGTCGCTGCTTTTGAACTGCAAGGGCAAGACGCCCATGCCCACCAGGTTGCTGCGGTGGATGCGTTCGTAGCTCTTGGCGATGACGGCCTTCACGCCCAGCAGCTGTGTGCCTTTTGCTGCCCAGTCACGGCTTGAGCCTGTGCCGTATTCCTCGCCCGCAAAAATCACCGTCGGTGTGCCGTCGGCGATGTGTTTCATCGCGGCGTCATAGATCGCCACTTGCTCGCCCTTGTACAGGGTGTAGCCGCCTTCGACGCGGCTACCGTCCGCATTCGGCGGCAGCATCAGGTTCTTGATGCGCACGTTGGCGAACGTGCCGCGCATCATCACTTCGTGGTTGCCGCGGCGCGAGCCGTAGCTGTTGAAGTCCTTAACAGCCACGTGATGTTCTTGCAAATACTTGCCTGCGGGTGTGGTGGGCTTGAAGCTGCCGGCCGGGCTGATGTGGTCGGTGGTTACCGAATCGCCCATGAGTGCCAGTGCCTTCGCGCCCCTGATGTCGCCGACCTTGGGCACGGCGGCATCGAAGAACGGCGGACGCGCGATGTAGGTGGAGTCATCCCACTGATAGCGTTCGCCGGTGGGCGCCTTGATGGCGTTCCACAACGGCAGATCCTTGGTCAGGTCGGAATACAGCTTGCGATAGACTGCCGGATCGGCAGCGAATTTCATCACGGTCTGTATCTCAGCGCTGTTCGGCCAGATGTCCTTCAGGAAGACGGGCTGGCCGTCTTTGCCTGTACCCAGCGGCTCAGTATCGAGGTTGATGTTCATCTTGCCCGCGATTGCGTAGGCCACCACCAACGGGGGAGAGGCGAGGAAGTTGGCTTTCAGGTTCGGGTGGATGCGTGCCTCGAAGTTGCGGTTGCCGGAAAGCACTGCCGCGCAGATCAGGCCGTTGTCGGTAATAGTCTTGTCGATGTCTTCGCGCAAAGGGCCGGCATTGCCGATACAGGTCGTGCAGCCGTATGCGGCCACGCTGAAGCCCAGTTTTTCCAGGGATTGCAACAGGCCCGCGTTGGTCAGGTATTCCGTGACCACGCGAGATCCGGGAGCCAGCGAAGTCTTGATGTGCGGTGCAACGGTCAATCCTTTCGCGACCGCCTTCTTGGCCAGCAAACCCGCCGCCAGCAGCACGCCTGGGTTGGAGGTATTGGTGCAGCTGGTGATGGCGGCGATCATCACATCGCCGTTGCCGATATTGGTGTTGTCCTTGCCGGTGGCGAAACGTTTGGCCAGTTTGTCGGCGGGCTGGTTGAAGCCGTTCTCGGCGATGGGCTTGCTGTACAGGGTATTGAACGACTCCTTCATCTTGGACAGGGTGATGCGATCTTGCGGACGCTTCGGACCGGCCAGCGAAGGCTCGATGCTGTCCAGGTCCAGTTCCACCACGCCGCTGTAATCGATGCTGCCGTCCTTGGGCACGCCGAACAAGCCTTGCGCCTTGAAGTAAGCTTCGAAGGCAGCGACTTCCTCATCGGTACGTCCGGTGCTGCGCATGAAATTGACGGTGACTACATCCACCGGGAAGAAGCCCATGGTGGCGCCGTATTCGGGGGCCATGTTGGCGATGGTGGCGCGGTCGGGCAGGGTGAGGGCGGAAGTACCTTCACCGAAGAACTCGACGAATTTGCCCACCACTTTTTGTTTGCGCAGCAGTTCGGTGACGGTCAGCACCAGGTCGGTCGCGGTGACGCCTTCGCGCAGCTTGCCTTTCAGGTGTACGCCGACGACATCCGGTGTCAGGAAATACACGGGCTGGCCCAGCATGCCTGCTTCCGCCTCAATGCCACCCACGCCCCAGCCGACTACGCCGATGCCGTTGATCATGGTGGTGTGGCTGTCGGTGCCCACCAGTGTATCGGGATAAGTCACGCCGTCCTTTTGCACCACACCGCGCGCCAGATATTCCAGGTTGACCTGGTGCACGATGCCGATGCCGGGTGGCACGACCTTGAAGGTATCGAATGCCTGCATGCCCCATTTCATGAAGCGGTAGCGCTCGGTGTTGCGCTCGAATTCCATCTCCATGTTCAGCTTCAGGGCATCGGGCTGGTTGAAGTAGTCGATCTGCACCGAGTGGTCAACGACCAGATTTACGGGAACGAGCGGCTCGATGATCTTGGGATTCTTGCCTATCTTGGCGGCGGCATCGCGCATTGCAGCGAGGTCGGCCAGCAGCGGTACACCTGTGAAGTCCTGCAACACGATGCGCGCAACCACAAAGGGTATCTCGTCGGTGCGTGCCGCATTCGGTTTCCAGTTCGCCAGTTGTCGCACATGTGCTTCCGTCACCTTCTTGCCGTCGCAATTGCGCAGCACCGATTCCAGCACAATGCGGATAGAGACCGGCAGGCGCGAAATTTTACCTACGCCTGCAGCTTCCAGTGCGGGCAAGGAATACAGTATTGATTGCTTGTTGCCGGAGAGGTTGAAAGTCTTGCGGGTATCGAACAGATTGTGGGACATGACGAATGGCTCCAAAGTATGAAACGAGAAAGATGCATTAGCTCCAAAGGACAAAACGGTGATGGCGAAGGATTATAGCGCGGCGTGCAGCCTGCAGGGAGACGTAGTAAATGTTCAGGATGTTCCCGGAAAGCCCGTTACAAAAGGGCTTTTGGGAGGTCGGCCATTCAGTTTGCCGGATTTGCTGAATTAGTAATAATCAGTATTAACTTCCGTACAGATGACGACGAAATGAACGATAAGACGGACATATTCTCAAGCAGACGTTAGTTTTCGGTGTTCCCGGCTTTGCCCGGAGACCTATTCCAGGATTACACCGGGCTGTGGAGCGGTCGTACTTTTCTTCGGTGTGCGCACCAGCAGCAGCAACGGCAGCATCATCACGAAGTTGAGTGTGGCGAACCAGAAGCTGTCGATGTAACCGATGTTCTGTGCCTGACGCATCACTGCCCTGGCAGCCATTGCAATGCCTTGCGGATCTTGTACGCCGAGATGGAGCGGGGCGAGATAGGCCCGCAGGGTCTCGCTATACGGGGTGATATCACCGCGCAGCAAACTCCAACTTTTTTGCGTGCTGCGCGAAAAATAGGTGGCGAGGATGGAAATACCGAACGAGGAACCGACCGCGCGAATCAGGCTGTAAATCCCCGCAGCTTCGGCTGCAGCTTCTCTGGGCAGAGTGGTGAAGGCAAGGGTGGAGATAGGCACGAAGATCAGGCCCATGCCCACCCCCTGCAGCATCATCGGCACGATCAGGTCGTGCGCGGTGATGTCGCCGGTGAAGCGCGTCATCAGATAATTGCCCGCGATACTGGCGCAGATGCCGGTGAGGATGAAATTGCGCGGCGGGATCTTGTTGACGAACTTGCCGACGAAGATCATTACCAGGAACGAAGCCAGTCCGCGCGGCGCCATGTAGAGACCGGCTTCAAAAGTGGGGTAGCCGAGGAAGTTCTGCAGAAACAGCGATTGCAGCAGCATGCCGCCGAAAAAACCGATGCCGATGGTGGTCATGATCAGGCTGGCGACCAGGAAGTTGCGGTCGCGAAAGATGCGCAGGTCGAACAAGGGATGATGCTTGCCGGTGAGCGTGTAAAAGATGAAGAAGGCCAAAGAGACTACCGTGACGCAGGCGGCAAAGGTCAATGTCTGCGAGCTGAACCAGTCGTCCTGGTTGCCGCGGTCCAGTACCAGTTGCAGTGCTCCTATACCCAATGCCAACGTAGCAAAGCCCAGCCAGTCCATGCGCCGCTCGCGCGTGGGCGTATCGGGAACATGGCGCATGGCGAGCACGAAGGAAGCGATGCCGACCGGCAGGTTGATGTAGAACGTCCAGCGCCAGCTGATCGCTTCAGTGAGCCAGCCGCCGAGGGTCGGCCCCATGATGGGCGCGACCATGACACCCATGCTCCAGATCGCCATGGCCTTGCCGCGTTGTTCGCCTGGAAAGACTTGCAGCATGATGGACTGCGACAGCGGTACCAGGGCCGCGCCGAACACACCCTGCAGGAAGCGGAACGTCACCATCTGGGCAAGGCTGGTTGCCATGCCGCACAAAGCCGAGGTGATGACGAAACCGGCGATGCTGATCAGCAGGAACCGTTTCTGGCCGATACGGTCCGTGATGAAGCCGGTGAGCGGCATGATGATGGCCGAGGCGATCAGGTAGGACGTGAGTACCCAGCTGATATTGTCGGGCGTGGCATCGAGCTGCCCCGCCATGTTGGGCAGCGCCACGTTGATGATGGTGGTGTCCAGCACCTGCATGATGGTCGCCGCCATCACTGCGCCGCTGATCAGTATCCGGTTGCCGCTCATGTCGGCGTTACTTGAGTTGCACGCTCACGGTTGCGGTGGCGCCGATGCGCAGCGGATGGGCCGCATCCGTGGGGGCGAACTTGATACGTACCGGAACGCGCTGCGCGATCTTCACCCAGTTGCCGGTCGCGTTCTGCGGCGGCAGCAGCGAAAAGGCAGTGCCTGTACCGCCGGAAATGCTTTCCACCGTACCCTTGAAATGCTGGCCGGGATACATGTCGATCTCGATGTCCACGTCCTGACCGGGGTGGATGCCGACCAGTTCGGTTTCCTTGTAGTTGGCATCGATATGAAAGCTGTTATCCGCGATCAGCGCGAACAGTGGTACGCCGACGCCTACCAGCGATCCTGCCGTGAGCGACAGGTTGCTGATCTGCCCATCCTGCGCTGCAATGACATGCGTGTGTTCCAGGTCGAGTTTGGCCTGATCGATGGCGGCTTGTGCCTTCAGCACATCACCGCGCTCGCTGGTCTTTTCCGGAGCCGACAGGGCCTTGGCCAGTTTGGCATGTGCCTGTTCCAGCGTTGCCTGCAAAGCCTGCATGCGGGTCTGGGCATCCTCCAGAGATTGCTGGGAGAGGAAATGTTGCTCAACCAGTTCCTTGTCGCGGGTGTAGGTGTTGCGAGCATTGGCCAGGTCGCTTTCAGCTTGGGAGACCAGCGCGCGTGCGGCGGCGACTTCAGCGTTATCCTGGCGGGCAGATTGCCGCGCCAGCGCAAGATCTGCCTGGGCACGTTCGAGAGCGATGGAGAAAGGTTCGGGATCGATGTCGAACAGTGCATCGCCTTTGTGAACATGCTGGTTGTCCTTGACGTACACGGCAATGACGCGACCGCTGACCTGCGCAGCCACATTCACCACATCCGCGTTGATGTAGGCATTTTCAGTGCTGCGCGAAAGCCTGGCGAAATAGGCAAATGACAGACCGGCAATCAACGCAACAATCACCAGCGCGATGATGATCTTCTTTTTATGCGCTTTCAGGCGTTCCATGAGTCATTTCCTGTTGTTACGGCTCTCCGGCCAGTTTGTCGCGGACGTTCTGCAGCACGGTGATGGCGTTGCGGATATCTTCCTTGCTCGATCCGTCCAGAATCTCTTTGCGCAACTCGGCGGCATTGCTGCGTATGATCTCCACCGCTTTCTTGCCGTCGGACGACAGGTAAAGGTGTTTGACGCGCCGGTCGGTCTCGCTGCCGCAGCGTTTGAGCAGTCCTTCCTGTTCCATGTGATCGACCTGCTTGACCAGGGTTGCGGCTTCTATACCCATGTGTTGTGCCAGCTCGCAATGCGTGCAGCCGTCGTGGCGCGAAAGATGCATCAACAGCAGCCAGCGCGAATGCGAAAAACCCAATGGCCGCAGCCGTCTGTCCAACTCGGTGCGCCAGGCGTGTGCGACCAGATGCAAAGTTTCAGCGAATTGTTCGTCCAGAGGTTTCATGCGGTTGTTGGTGTACTAATTGTTAGCTTGCTAAGTATTTTCGTGCAATCGGGCGATTTTGTCGAGTAAATAATTGGTTAGTAGGGTTATAGCGAGGCGGCGGTAGCTGCACGTAGCGTGGCGTCATCAAGATTGTCGAGCAGAAGTACTTTTGCCGCGGACAGGCGGGTGAAGTTGCTGGCAGTGGAGCGCCGATAGGCCGGGTCGTAATGCTGGGTCAACAGTTTTTCAACCAGAGCAGCCCATTCCCCTTGCTCGGCCAGCATCTGCCAATGATCGAGGACTTGACGGCCATGCAGCGGCAACAGGGGGGTGAGACGCTGCACGAGCAGACCCGGGTCGCTTAAAAAGTGTTTGTAGTCTTCGATGAGCAACTGCACACGCGCCGCGACAGGCGCTTCGATCAGGAGGCAATCCGAGGTGCGCATTTTGTGCAGCAGCGATTCGGGCGTGTTGATGAGGCCGATCTTCTTGCTTTCTGCCTCCACAAATACAGGGTGCCGGGCATCGAAGCGGCGCAGTGCATCCCACAAACGGCTGTCGAACATCTTCTGCGCGGGTTGAACTTCGTCGGGAAGATTGCCGAGCAGGGAGCCGCGATGCTGCGCCAGCGCTTCCAGGTCGAGCACCTGGGCACCCTGTTCCTGTAGCACGCGCAGCAAGCGGCTCTTGCCGGAACCGGTCGGGCCGCAGACCACCCGGAACTGCAAAGTAGCGGGCAATGATTCCAGTTCGGCGAGAACATGGCGGCGGTAGGTCTTGTAACCGCCGCTCAGCCTGCCGGTGGACCAGCCGACCTGCGCCAGAATGTGCGCCATCGCGCCGCTGCGCTGACCGCCGCGCCAGCAATACACCAGCGGTTTCCATTGTTTCGGCTTGTCGCTGAAGGAGGTTTCCAGATGCTGTGCGACGTTGCGCGCAATGAGTGCTGCTCCGCGCTTCTTGGCCACAAACGGCGAGACTTGCGTGTAGAGCGTGCCGATCTCCGCGCGCTGCTCATCGTTCAGCACGGGGGCACTGATCGCGCCGGGGATATGGTCTTCCGCGTATTCGGCGGGGGAGCGAACGTCGATGATTTCGTCGAAATCGGACAGTTGTGATACGGTGGCGACCCTTGGATTTTGCATAGACTATTTTGTATGAACGACGCAATCAAATTGACACAGTATTCCCACGGCGGCGGTTGCGGTTGCAAGATCGCACCCGCGGTATTGGCCGAGATGCTGGCCGCAATGCCGCTCCCGCCATCTTACCCGAACCTGATGGTGGGTACCGAAAGCAGCGACGATGCCGCGGTCTACAAACTCAACGACACGCAAGCGATCGTCGTCACCACCGATTTCTTCATGCCCATTGTGGACGATGCCCGCGACTTCGGGCGCATTGCCGCAACCAATGCCTTGTCCGATGTGTATGCCATGGGTGCGACACCGATTCTCGCCCTGGCCGTCGTGGGCATGCCCATCAATAAACTGCCGCTGGATACCATACGCGACATCCTCGCAGGGGGCGCTTCGGTGTGCGAAGCGGCAGGGATCCCGATCGCCGGCGGACATTCCATCGACGCACCCGAACCGATCTATGGTCTGGTCGCGGTAGGTGTTGCCCATCCCGATCACATCAAACGCAACGACCGGGCACGGGAGGGTGATGTACTCATTCTGGGCAAGCCGCTGGGGGTGGGCGTATTGAGTGCTGCTTTGAAAAAAGGCGACCTTGATGCCGAAGGTTATCGGCAGATGGTGGATACGACCACACAACTCAATCGAGTCGGTGCGACTCTGGGGGGAGTGCCGGGTGTGCATGCAATGACCGATGTCACCGGCTTCGCGTTACTCGGACATCTGCTGGAAGTGTGTCGCGGTTCGAAGCTGGGTGCCGAACTGGAATACGACACGCTGCCGTTTCTGCCGGTGGCGTTGCGTTTGGCCGAACAGGGTTACAGCACGGGTGCGGCTGATCGCAATTGGAGCAGCTACGGTGCGGAAGTGGATTTGCCGCCAGGTTTTTCCGAGTGGCAGCGCAAACTGTTGTGCGATCCGCAGACCAGCGGCGGATTGCTGGTGGCGTGCGCGGCGAACGAGGCAGACCGGATACTGGCAACCTTCCTCGAGCAGGGATTCGCTGCGGCGCGGGTGGTCGGGAAGATGGTTTCCGGAGAAGCGCGGGTCAGGATGCGCTGAGAGCGCCCGGTTACGGCTCCAGGCGTAAACCCGGTATTTTGGAATCCGGTGCGGCCTGAAACTTTGCATACTGATTCAACAAGGCAACGATGTCCTGATGACCGGCCTTGATGGCAAGATCGAGCGGCGTGCTGCCGTCCTGGTATTTTGCAAAACAATTGGCCCCTTTGCCGAGTAGCAATTTGACCACTTCAGTGTGTCCGTTGTTGGAAGCCTTGTGTAATGACGTCCAGCCGTCAGTGGTTGCCGAATTGACGTCGGCGCCCCTGAAAATCAGGTAGGCACAGGCAAGCAAATGCCCGCGGGTTGCAGCCTGCATCAATGGGGTCCAACCGGTATGACTTCTCGTATCCGGCTCGGCACCCTTTTCGATCAGCAATTTCAGTACATCAACGTGACCGTTGTATGCAGCCCAATGTAACGGCGTGTAACCGTTCTTGTCTCTCGTGGAGACTCTGGCACCGCATTTGATCAGCAAGCGTGCGAAATCCAGGTTGCCATTGAAGGCGGAGACCATCAGCGGCGTCCAGTTGCGGTCGTCGCGCACCTCCAGATCAACGCCGCAAGACAGAAAGATCTGCACCGCATTCTGATTGTTGTCATCGACCGATTGCAGCAGCCCAAGCCCCGTAAAGTCGTAGCCGTATTGCACAAGTTCCTGGCGTTTGTATTCAGGGATGTCGTCCCATGCATTGATCTTTTTGCCCTGGTTATGCAACGCGTGGAGATAATTGCCGAGGCGAATGATTTCTCCTGCCGCTTCGATCGGAAACCCTTCCCGGGTCCCGCCTCGTTTGTCCACCATCAGATCCTGCAGGTATTGCTCGATGTGCGGTGTTTCCCATAGTTCAAGCAGCTTGTTGAACACGCGCGGAAATTTTTCCTCCAGCAAGTGGGGATAGAGATCCTCGTCGCCGCCGAGTAGATTGAGGAGTCTTGGATTCATTCGTCTTGATATTTTTCGGCGATCAGCCGGAACTCCTCTTGTATTGCCAGAAAGGCATCTGCCACGTCGGGATCGAAATGCTTGCCATGTCCTTGCAATATGAATGCCACCGCATCAGTGTGCGAGAACGGCTGCTTGTAGATGCGGCGGCTGATGAGGGCATCGTATACGTCGGCCACTGCCATCAGACGCGCCGAGATGGGGATGGCGTCTCCCTTGAGCCCCAGCGGATAACCGCTGCCGTCCCATTTTTCATGATGGCCGGTGGCGATCTCGCGGGCGATATGCAGGAATCGGTTGGGTGTGGGCAATCCGCTCTCTGCCATGGCAATGGCATTTCCGCCGAGCGTGGGATGGGTCTTCATGATCTCGAACTCTTCCGCCGTGAGCTTGCCTTGCTTGAGCAGGATGGCATCCGGAATGCCGACCTTGCCGATATCATGCAAGGGTGCGAGCTTGTACAGCGATTCGATGTTGTCCTCGGTGAGAAAGTCTTGAAAACGCAGATGGTCGCGCAACCTGATGGCGAGAGCACGCATGTATTTTTGCGTGCGCTTGAGATGGTTGCCTGTCTCATTGTCGCGCGTCTCGGCCAGCGATGCCATTGCCATGATGGTCACGTCGCGCACCTGTGCGACTTCCGCGGTACGTTCTTCAACTTTGTGTTCCAGCACATCGTTTATCGAGGCGAGTTGCTGGGCAAGAGTTTCGTTTTCAAAACGTTGTCGCAACGAAAGCATGATGAACTTGCTGAGAAAATGGCCCGAGCTCAGCATCACCAGCAGGAACAGCAGCAACATCGATCCGAGTGCGACGTGCGTATCGTCCTGCTCCACCATCACGCGAAAGATGAGCGGCAGCATCAGGCCCAGGACATAGGCATAGAAGGCGGGCGGATGCATCGAATTCATGGTGGCTGCACCTGCGGTAAGCCCCATCAGCACGCAGACCAGCAGCACCTGGGTGAGCAGATCACCCGGAAAGAAGAACAGTGTGCCGACCCCCCACATCATGCCAAAAACCAGCGCGAAGTTGAAAAAATCCTGGCTCCAGCGCCGGCATTCCTCAATGGTGTCGAGTTTGTCCCGGTTCTGGAACCAGAGTGTCAATTCGGCAAGATGCAGCAGAACGGCCACTCCCAGCCAGATGATGAGTTGCCGGTGTGATGCAATATCCCACATCAGCCACACAAAAAGCGGCTCGATCAGCAGTTGGGCGACCAGCATCAAGGGTAACAGCTTCAAACGCGCGCGCAATTGCTCGGCACGTACGAAGAGATTGTCTTCGTCGATATGGAATCTCAGGTCGTCGAAGAATGTGTTCGTGGAATCCATGGTCGAAAGTTGATACTGATGCATTTGTCGACAGTGGACATCAAACCGGGGAGGCAGTCAATCATTCTGCCAAGAAGTGCCACCGACAACAAAAATGGCCTGAACGTGTTCAGGGTACAATGTCATGAAAAATAGAATAACAAGCAGGTCTGACGGAGGAGTAACGGATGAAACATAGCAAAATCGAGGATTTTGCGGCCGACTGGCAACAATTGCATCAGCAGGTACCCGAAGCAACAAAAAAACTGATCTGCGACACGGTCAACCAATACGCGCCCGATCTGGCAACGCTTTTTTACGAGCATATGCTGGCCGACAAGGAAGCCAAGCCCTACATCAGCCATGATGTCGTCAGCCAGAGACTGCACGCTTCCATGCAAGGCTGGCTGCGCGAATTGTTCTCCCTGAAACAGCAAGACCCGAAAGAGATATACAAATACCAGTGCCATGTCGGCGTGGTGCATGCGCGTATCCAGATGCCTATTTCGCTGGTGCTGCGGGGAACGCGCCTGCTAAAACAGGCCATCACAGAATACCTGGTGGGAACAGAACTTGACCGTGCCGGGCTGGTGCAGGCGACACGCTTCGTTTCCGAAGTGATGGAACTGAGCATGTCCGCGATGACCGATTCCTATATCGTCAATGTGGGTAAAAGCGTGCGCACCGACGAATCGTACCGCATGTTCGCGCTGGGACAGAACATGCTGGCCGAACGCGAACGCCAGCGCGCGGCACTTTCGGAATGGGCGCAGCACATCCTTCTGCATCTGCTCGGGGATGAGGCTGCGGGAGTGCCCGAGATGCGGCACTCCGAATTCGGTTTGTGGCTCCAACACAAGGCCAGCATCATCTTTCACGAAGCGCCTGAACTGGAGCGCATACGCGTTTGTGTCGACAGACTGGAACGCAAGCTGCTGCCGAGTCTGATCGAGAAGCGCCGAGGCGGCGGCAATGCGCGGGAGGCAATGAAGCAGGTTGAGGCCGATATCGGAGAAGCGAAATTCCTGCTGACCGGTATGTTTGACCGTTTTATCGAGGTCGAGAGCGGGCGTGACAGCCTGACACGTTTGCTCAATCGCCGCTACCTGCCCACCATCCTGATGCGCGAGCTGGCACTGGCCAGGAACAGCGACGTGCCTTTCGCGATCCTGCTGCTCGACATCGATCACTTCAAGAACATCAACGACACTCATGGGCACGATGGGGGCGATCTGGTGCTGCAACAGGCAGCCGATCTGATCACATCCAGTGTGCGCGTGGGCGATTTCATCTTCCGTTACGGCGGCGAGGAATTGCTCATCGTGCTGGTCGAGATAGGCAAGGAACAGGCGCTGCAAGTGGCCGAGACCATACGCGAGCGTTTTGCCGCCGAACCGATGCGAGTGGGCGATGGCAAGATGATGCCGGTCACCGTGAGTATCGGCGTCGCCGCCTACAACGGGCATCCCGATTACGAAAGGATCGTCAAGGATGCCGACGATGCGCTCTACCGCGCGAAGAACAACGGGCGCAACCGCTGCGAGTTGGCGGATTAGGTCTTGTTAAAGAAGGCGGTCGCCTCCGCTTCGTCGCGCGTGCGCTTGAACGGCGGCAGGCTCTGCCAGATACGCTTGCCGTAGTGTTTTGAGATCAGGCGCGGGTCGCAGATCATCAGAACGCCTCGGTCCTTCTCGTCGCGTATCAGCCGTCCCGCTCCCTGTTTCAGGTTGATGATGGCGCGCGGCAACTGGAACTCCATGAAGGCGTTCCGCCCCTGTCTGTTCAGCTCGGCGATGCGTGCCGCCAGTACCGGATCATCCGGCGGCGCGAACGGCAGCTTGTCGATGATCACCAGCGACAATGCTTCGCCGCGCACATCCACTCCTTCCCAGAACGACTGGCTGCCCAGCAGCACCGCGTTGCCGTGTTCGCGGAAGCGCGTGAGCAACTCGTTGCGCGAGCCCTCGCCCTGTATCAGCAGCGGGTACTTCAGGTTCTTGCGGTCGAACTCGGCCAGCAAAATTTCATAGGCACGCTGCATTGCACGCAAGCTGGTGAAGAGCAGGAAGGCTCGCCCCTGGCTGGCCTCGATCAATGGCAATGCGGCTTGCACCACCGCATCGGTGTAGCCCTCGCTGTTCGGCTCAGGCAGATTCTGCGGTACATAAAGCAGCGCCTGTTCCTGGTAATTGAAAGGACTGTCCCAGCATGCGGTGCGCGCCTCAGTTAAGCCCATCTCGTTCTGGTAATGCGAGAAATTCTGTTTCACCGCCAGCGTCGCTGACGTGAATATCCAGGCGCGCGGGTGGCCGCTGATCTGCTTCTTGAATATATCGGCGATCGAGAGCGGCGTGGTGTTGAGTTGCAGCGAGTGGTGGAAGATTTCCAGCCAGCGCACCACACCGGTTCCCTCCTCCTGTAAGGGGGAGGGCTGGGGTGAGGGTGAAATTTTTGTCCAGATATTCAATTGTTCAACCAATCCCTGCGCCCGCTGCCAGCAATTCTCCAACCCCTCACTACGCTCCGCCTGTTTCTCCAGCAACCCGGTAAGGTTTTTCAGTTTTTCGCCCAGTGTCTTCAGCGCAGGCGCGAAATCCTGGATGTTCTGCGTTGCATCCGCAGCCATGCGGCCTTCCTTCTTGAACGCCAGTCGCAGGTCGCGTGCAGCCTTTTCCAGCTCATCGCATGCCACCGGAAGCGGCGCAAAATCCTTGGCGCCAGTTAGTGCCTCGATACGCGCATCCTGCGACAGGTCGAACAACTGTGATGTGGAGAGGCTCTCGCCGAAGAACAGGCTCGCTGTCTCCGGCAGTTGATGGGCCTCGTCGAAGATCACCGTATTGCAAGCGGGCAGCAGCTCAGCCACGCCCTCGTCGCGCAGCATCACATCGGCAAAGAAGAGGTGATGGTTTACCACCACCACATCCGCTTCCATCGCCTCCTTGCGCGCCTTGAGCACGAAGCACTCCCCGTGCTGCGGGCATTCCTGCCCGAGGCAGTTGTCGCGCGTCGAGGTCACATGCATCCAGATCGGCGCGTTCTCAGGTACATCGGCCAGCCCGCTCTTGTCGCCGCTCTGTGTCACCTTGGCGTAGTTCACGATCCTGGCGAGATGCTTCACATCCTCGCGCGTCTTGAACAAGCCGTTCGATTGGGCCAACTCCAGGTGGTAATGGCATACATAGTTCGAGCGCCCCTTGAGCAGCGCAACCGACACCGGCGCCTTCAACGCATCGCGCACCATCGGCAGGTCTTTCTGGAACAGCTGGTCTTGCAGATTTTTCGTGCCGGTGGAAATGACCACCTTGCCGCCCGCCAGCAGTGCCGGTACCAGATAGGCGAAGGTCTTGCCCGTCCCCGTTCCCGCCTCGGCCACGAGGATGGCGTTGTCGCGTATCGCCTCCGCCACGGCCAGTGCCATCTCGCGCTGCTGGGTACGCGGACGGAAGGATGCGACCTCGGAGGCAAGCGGGCTTTGTTCGGAAAAAAAACGTTCGACTTCGGTGGACACGGTGGGGATATGGTTATTGGCTGGGGACAGCGTTATAGTGCGGCGGGGATTTTACGCGATGGGCAAGTTCGTCAAACCGGAATTTCGCTTTTCCTTCAGTGAAAGGAGTGTTGAAATGGCTAAGAAAACCTTTCCGTTGTCCAAGGTCTATGGTCTGCTCGAAACCGGACCGGTGGTGATGGTGACGACCTCACACAAAGGCAAGACAAACATCATGACGCAGTCCTGGCACACGATGATGGAATTCGTGCCGCCACTGGTGGGGTGTGTGATCAGTGGACGCAACCACAGCTTCGATGCGCTGGTGGCGACCAGGGAATGCGTGCTCAGCATTCCGTCGGTGGAGCTGGCGAAGCAGGTGGTGGGCGTAGGCAACTGTTCGGGCAGCAAGGTGGACAAGTTCAAAAAGTTCAAGCTGACAGCGATGCCCGCTTCGCAGGTCGCCGCACCCCTGATCGCCGAGTGTTTTGCCAACCTCGAATGCAAGGTGGCCGATACGAGGATGGTGAACAAGTACAATTTCTTCGTGCTGGAAGTGGTTAAGGCCTGGATTGATCCCGTCATGAAAAATCCGCGTACGCTTCATCACCGGGGCAAGGGCGTGTTCATGGTGGCTGGCGACACGATCAAGCTTCCTTCGAAGATGGCGTGATCAATGCGTTTTGTCCTGGTATGGCTCGTCATGTTGTCGGTCTCCATTGCCAATGGTGCGTTGCGCGACCTCACTTACGGCAAGCTGCTACCCGCATTGCTCGCGAACCAGGTTTCCTGCGCGGGCGGGATCATATTGCTGGGGGTGGTGATCTATCTTTATGTGCGCCGCCGGCCATTCACTTCTGCACGACAGGCATGGCTCGTCGGGCTGTTTTGGCTAGCGCTCACGGTGGCGTTCGAATTCCTGTTCTTTCATTACGTTGCCGGACATTCCTGGGAGACGCTGCTGGCGAACTATGATGTAATGAGCGGACATTTGTGGCCTTTGATTCTGCTTTGGATATGGGGTGCACCATATCTCTTTTATCGGTTTATCAACAAGCGCGAACTGAATGACGCACAAGATCAATAATGAAGTATTGACCGGTATGCCAAGAGGGGTGTGGATACTGGGCTTTGTCAGCCTGCTGATGGACATCTCTTCCGAAATGATACACAGCCTGCTGCCGTTGTTCATGGTCACTGTGCTGGGCGTCAGCGGTTTGACGGTCGGGGTGATCGAGGGTATCGGCGAATCTTCGGCGTTGATGGTGAAAGTGTTCTCCGGGATGTTGAGCGACTACCTCGGCAAGCGAAAGGCGCTCGCGTTGTTTGGCTATGCGCTGGGTGCGCTGACCAAGCCGATGTTCGCGCTGGCCTCGGGCATCGGCATGCTGCTGACTGCGCGCTTCCTCGACCGGGTCGGCAAGGGCGTGCGCGGTGCACCGCGTGACGCGCTGATCGCCGATATCGTACCAGCCGGAATGCGCGGTGCGGCGTTTGGTTTGCGCCAGTCCCTGGACACCGTGGGTGCCTTGCTCGGTCCCTTGCTGGGAGCGGGATTGATGCTGTTGTGGGCCAACGATTTTCGTGCGGTATTCTGGGTGGCGGTGATTCCCGGTTTGCTGGCGGTGGTACTGCTGTTCTTCGGCTTGCACGAGCCGGAAAAGATGGAAGCACAAGAGCCGGTCAATCCGATCAGTCGCGGGAACATGCAACGTCTGGGTAATGCCTATTGGTGGGTGGTCGGCATCGGTGCGGTGTTCACACTGGCGCGTTTCAGCGAAGCTTTTCTGGTCCTGCGTGCCGCGCAAGGCGGTATACCCGTCGCGCTTGTGCCGCTGGTGATGGTGGCGATGAATGTGATATACGCTGCATCGGCTTACCCGTTCGGCAAGCTTTCTGACAGGATGGATCACAATAAACTGCTCGCACTGGGACTTGCAGTCTTGATCGCTGCCGACCTTGTGCTGGCGAGCAACGATCACTGGACGACGGTGCTGCCGGGCGTTGCATTGTGGGGTATGCACATGGGTATCACGCAGGGGTTGCTGGCCAGGATGGTGGCCGATGTGACGCCTGCCGACATGCGCGGCACTGCTTACGGCTTTTTCAATCTGATGAGCGGACTGGCGATGCTGTTTGCCAGTGTGCTGGCGGGGTTGTTATGGGATCGCCTCGGCGCATCCTTTACCTTTTACGCGGGCGTGGTCTTTTGTCTGCTCGCGGCGCTTGCGCTAGTCTTGCAGCCCGCCACGGCGGGGGCGCGCCGGTGAAGAGTGAAATCCCGGAATGCGAAACAATGGCACTTTGCATATGTTAATTTTCGGGTAAAATCCGCCCCGTTTTGGCAGGTCTTTGAAAAAATCTGCATCACTAATCGAATCAAACTAATTGTTCAAGCCGGAGACTGCTGTGCTGATTCCCGAAGTAATGCACAGCGCCGCCGGGTTTTTTTTACCCATTTTCAGGCGATTCATGCAGCAAGCTGATACCAATCATGTTGACCGCAAGAAAACCACCTCAACAGTGAAGGTGTGGGATCTGTTCATCCGTTGCTTCCATTGGACCATGGCGCTGGGTTTTGCGGCGGCTTACATTTCTGGCGAAGTGCATCTTTCCATGATCCATGTGCTGGTCGGCTATGCGCTGTGCGTGTTACTGGCGGCGCGGGTATTTTGGGGACTCAAGGGCAGCAAGTATGCGCGTTTCCGTTCTTTCGTTTTTCCGGTCGGGGAGACGCTTGCTTACCTGCGTGGCATGCTCAAGGGGCATCCCCAACATTATTTCGGCCATAACCCGGCAGGCGCGTTGATGGTTTTTGCGCTGCTCGGGTTCCTTGCGTTGCTCCTGGCTTCCGGTCTGTTGACACTGGGGACGATCGGCTTTGAGGGGCCGCTGACATTTCTGGCAAACAGGGTGAGCGATGAAACCAGCTATGCATTCCGTCACCTGCACGAGTTTCTTCCCGCCGTTGGTTTGGTGCTGGTATTTCTGCATGTCCTCGGGGTGGTGGCGGGCAGTATTCAGCACAATGAAAATCTGGTGAGAGCGATGCTTACCGGGAAAAAGAAGACACCATCGCTATCCGGTTCAGGCAATTTAAATGATAAATGAGGAGAATTAAATGAAGGGCATCCAGTTCATGATCGCCGCCGTGCTGTGTTTGGCTGTGCAATCCGGAACGGCGTTTGCGCAGGAAACTGCAACCGATCTGCCGCTGGCATCCAGTGCTTACGTCAAGGACTATGAGTCGTTCAAGCTGGCAGCATCAGACGACCCCGAAGTGCTGGTTAAGAAGCCGGATAGCGCGTTGCCGGGCATGAAAGCAGCGCCATTCGAACCTCCGTTGATCACAGGCAGCAAGGTACACCAGTATCTCGGACTGGGAACCATCGTAATGGCGGCCTTGACGGCTGCGACTGCTCCGGATAGCGGGTGCGAGAACAACTGTGCGGCCGTGGCGAATCAGCCGCGCCAGACCAACGGTACGCATGCCCATCTGGCTGAAGCCACGGTCGCCATGGCAGCGGCGGCAATTGCCACGGGTTTGATCGTGCATTGGGATGACTTTAAGTTGTCAGACGGCATCACGGACCCCGATAACCTGCACATATTGCTGGGCGTGACAGGCGCTGCCTTGATGGCCTATGCCGTGAACAAATCGAAGAACTCAGCCGTGCCGGTCAGCCATGCGGGTATCGCCGAGCTGGGGGCATTGGGCATGTTGACTGCGATCAAGATTACCTGGTAACGGAGAGATAATAATGAAAAAACTGTACATACTGATGGCATTGATTGGTGCATTGTTCATGGCTTCCGCCGCATCGGCGACGCCGGCCACCGACGAATTGTTTGCGCGCTACAAGACAGAAGGAGCGACCGGCTTTGACGCCGAACATGGCAAAAAAGACTGGACCAAAGAGGGCAAAGTGGAGGACGGCAAGGCCATGAATTGCACTATTTGCCACGGCGATGACCTGAGCAAGCCCGGCAAGCATCACAAGACCGGCAAGGTCATTGACCCGATGGCGCCCAGCGCCAATCCGGAGCGCTTCACCGATGCAAAGAAGATCGAAAAATGGTTCAAGCGCAATTGCAATGACGCTTGGGGACGTGAATGCACCGCACAGGAAAAGGGCGATATCCTTAAATTCCTGTTGAGCAAGTAAGGATCGGAGAGATGATAATGCACACCAAATTCAAGGCAGCGCTGTTGGCTGTTGTGCTGTTGATGAGCAGCAGCGCGGCGATGGCTGAAGAAACTTTCTGGCAGTGGCTGGGCACGTTCTCGCGCCAGAAGGAAGTGAAGCCGGTCGATAACAAGACTTATGCGGATGAGTGCGGCTCCTGCCACTACGCTTACCCGCCCGGCCTGTTGCCGGGCAAGTCCTGGGCAAAATTGCTGGACGCGCAGGCCTTGAGCAACCATTTCGGCGAGGATGCGTCGCTGGACAAGGACACACTGAAGACTATCTACGATTATGCGATGGAAAATGCGGCCGAGAAGTCTTGGTACAAGCGTTCGCGCAAGATCACCGTGGCGACCGAAGACGAAACGCCCCTGCGTATTACCGAAGTGCGTTATATCAAGCGCATGCACCACGACATCCCCGAAAAAATGATCAAGGGCAACAAGGATGTGAAATCGCTGAGCTATTGCAACGCATGCCATACCCAGGCGGACAAGGGTGTATTCGATAGCGACACCGTATCCATCCCGAACTATCCGGACTGGGATTGACGCGAGACCGGTTTCGCGTGATCAAAGGGCAGCCCGGGCTGCCCTTGTCATTTCTTGCAATGCCAGTGCGGTGTTATCATCACCGACCATGAAAAATCCATCTGATTCCCTGCGCCGATTCCTGTTTGAGCATGCCCCGATACGCGGCGAGATTGTGTGTCTCGACGCAGTCTGGCAGAACGTGATCGAACGTCATAATTATCCGCCCGTACTGCGCGATCTGATGGGCGAGCTGTGCGCTGCCGCCGTATTGCTTGCTGCGACGCTCAAATTGAAGGGTTCCATGATCCTGCAGATACATGGCAAGGGCGCGGTGAAGCTGCTGGTAGTGGAGTGCTCCGGCGATCTGGAAGTGCGCGCCACCGCGAAGTGGGAAGGCGATCTGTTGCGCGGTACGCTGCAGGAACTGGTGGGCGACGGGCGTTTCGTCATCACGCTGGATCCCAAGGACGGTAATCAGGCGTATCAGGGCATCGTAGCGCTGGAAGGCGAAAATGTTGCCGAAATACTGCAAAACTACATGACCCGCTCGGAACAATTGGAAACGCGCCTATGGTTGGCGGCAGATGGAAAAAGTGCCGCCGGTATGCTGCTGCAAAAACTGCCCGAACAGCCCGAGTCTCTGGACGATGATGCTTGGGGGCGTGCGGCGCAAATTGCCGATACGCTCAAGCCGGAAGAATTGCTGAATGTGCCTGCAAGCGAACTGGTACATCTTCTGTATCACGAGGAAGATATCCGGTTGTTCGATGCGCAGGATGTGGTGTTTCGTTGCACTTGTTCACGCGAGAACGTGGCAAGGATGTTGCGCATGCTCGGCCGGGGCGAGGTGGAATCGATAATCGCCGAGCGCGGTGACGTTGAAGTGCACTGCGAGTTCTGCAATCAGCGCTATGTATTCGATCGGGTGGATGCCGACGCGGTGTTCGCCGACATCATGGCGATTGCAGCGAACCAGACCCTGCATTGATATTTCCGCTTGCCACGGAATAACAAGTTCGGGTTTTCTGCAGGAAACTTTCAAAGTCTTTTGCCGATAGTGGTTTGGAGAACAGGTAACCTTGTCCAAAGTCACAGCCCGCGGCAATCAGCAGGTCACGTTGTTCCGGAGTTTCAACGCCTTCGGCAATGACTTTGATGCCCAGTTTGTGGGCCATCATGATCATGGCTTCGCACAGCGCCAGGTCACTCGCATCGGGTGCTAGATTGCGAACGAAAGACTGGTCGATCTTGATGTAATCGATGTCGAATATCTTCAGATAAGAAAGCGACGAGTAACCTGTCCCGAAATCGTCCAGTGCAACCTGCACCCCTTTGTCCCTGAAAGCAAGCAGCTTTCTTTTGACAGTGGCATCACTGCCTTCCATTAGCAAACCTTCGGTGATTTCCACCACGATGCTGTTTCCTGACAGTCCCAGTTCATGCAAATGATCAAACCATGTTAACTGGATATTGTTGTCGTTTCTGAATTGAACCGGCGACTTGTTGATGCTGATCTGCACATCTTTTCCGTCGATAGCTTGCCAGTGTTTTGCCAGAAGTGCTGCCTGGCGGAATACCCAGTCACCGATCTTTATGATCAGTCCGCTCTGTTCCGCTATGGGGATGAACTCTGCAGGGCTGACGAAGCCGCGTGTTGGATGTTGCCATCGGAGCAGAGCTTCGGCTTTGCGTATGAAACCTGTCTCAAGATTTACAATAGGCTGAAATACCAGGCTGAGCTGGCCTCCTTCCAGTGCATTGTGCAAATCATTGGACAGACTCATGCGGTTTTGCGCTACCGACTGCATGGCTTGGGTGTAATAGCTGTAACGGTTGCGGCCTGCATTCTTGGCTGCATACATCGCCTGGTCGGCATTCCTGAGCAGTGCTTCTATTTCCGTTGCGTCGGACGGATAAATCGTGACGCCGATGCTGACAGAAACATAGACTGATTCTGCTCCCAGTTGGAACGGTGCCGAGAGCTTGTCCAGTATGCATTCGTTGATTCGTTCAACGCTGTCTGTATCGCCAATCTCGCTCAGGATGAGTACAAACTCATCCCCGCCAAAGCGGGCAACAGTGTCGGATTCGCGCACGCAACCCAAAAGACGCTGAGCCGCTTCCTTCAGCAATATATCGCCCTTGGCATGACCCAACGTGTCATTGACCTCCTTGAAGTGGTCAAGATCGAGAAACATCACTGCAAGCGGCAGCGCAGTTCGATGGGACTTTTTCATTTCCTGCTTCAGGCGGTCGTGAAACATGCGCGAATTTGGCAAGCCGGTCAGGTGATCAAAATTGGCCTGTTGCCAGATCTGCTCTTCGGACTCCTTTTTCTGGGAGATATCGGTGAACAGCGCGATTCGGTGATGCACCTTTCCTTCGCTACTAAAAATGGTGTTGATGGTCAGCCATTTTGGATAAATCTCGCCGTTTTTGCGTCTATCCCATATTTCACCTGTCCACTTGCCGCCGGAGTTGATTTCGTTCCACATGGACTGAAAGAAATCAGTGTCGTGGTAGCCCGATTTCAGTACGCTGGGTTTTTTTCCAACTACCTCTCCAAGGTCGTAACCGGTGATCCGGGTGAAAGCTGGATTGACGGCGATGATCAAATTGTCAGCATCGGTAATCATCATGCCTTCACTGCTGTTTTCATAGATGGAAGCGGCCAGCTCCAGGGACTTTTCTGCCGTTTTACGCTGGGCTTCCCGGTCAAAATTATCCAGCGAGAAGGAAATGTCACGTGACATTTCATCGAGCAATGCGATGGCTTCTTCGTCAAAGGCACCGGCCATTGCGTGGTAGACCGAGAGCACGGCAAATGGTTGGCCACTTCGCTGTATCGGGAAGGTTGCTGCCGAATGCCAGCCATTATCCGAAGCCCGATCCCTCCATGGCATTGTGACGGGGTCGGAGTGATAGTCGTTGACGATGACTGACCTGTTCTCGCGGTAAGCAATGCCAATCGGGCCGTTACCTTCCGGTACGTCTGCAAGCGGCGATATGACGATGCCATCCAGGAAGTCGCACCCGTTGCCATAACTGGCTGACGGGTAGAACAAGTTGGTCTTTTCATCTACCCGCGCGACAAAGGCCATGCTCATGCCGCCGAATTCGACTGCGCAGCGGCATACCAGGGGAAATAGCTGGGCTTCCTGTTCCATACGCACGATGGCCTGGTTGATTTCACTCAGTGCGTTGTACAACCTTGTGATGCGCCTGGCCTTGGAAGCTTCTTTTCCGCTTTGTATGATGAAGTAAAGCAGAAATGAAACCAGTACGGAAAAGGCAAAGAATATTCCAGCAAATTGCGCCACAAATTTTTGCTGGCTCTGATACACGGAATCCAGACTCATGCGAATCAGAACCGACGCTTCTTCCCGGTATGAATAGGAGATGTCGGCTTGCAGCTCCAGGATATGTTTATCCGCCGCAGGGCGAACGTAGTCCGCTATTTTGAAGCCATTGGCAGAGACGAGTCGCAGCTCGACGATACTCTCGTTTGCCTTTGCCCATTGGTTGAACAGCGTATCGATATTCTGGTAGTTTGCATGATTCAGCTCCGAGGAAAGAACGGACGAGATCAACTGCAATTGCAGCGATGCCGATGCGCGTGCAAGTTTCAAGTCGTCAGCGAATTTATTGTCCAGGAAAACGATCGATACAGTGCACAACATTGCCAGAAAAGCAAAAAGGAAGAGCCACGACAATTTTTCAAAATATCTTTTGGGATTTATCAAGGCTCAATGTGCTCCGGATGTGAATTTTGATTTCATCAAAACTCGCAGCTTGTCGTAGTCACTGTCTTTGGCGGGCACCAAAGCAGTCATTTGGGGGTGTATCCCCGTCATGATGGCTTTCCCTTCTGGTGACTCGTTCAGTTTCATAAACAGATCGCGAAGCTTGGCCACCAGGGAAGCCGAAAGCCTGCCATTGGCCACAAATACGTGATCGGCGACCAAGGGCAGCTCGGCCAAAGCGCGCAAGCCCCTGGGTTCATATTCATGGAACACTTCACTTTTGACCGCCCCCGCGTCGCAGCTGCCTGCAAGTACTGCCAGTGCGACATTCTTGTGCCCCTCCAAAGATTGGTAACTGCCAAGCTTGCTTAATGGAATGCCGGCACGTTCGAGCATGCGTTGGGGCAAAATATAGCTCATGGTGGAGTTGATATCGCCGAACAAAAAGCATTTTCCTCTCAGGTCGGCGAGTGTTCGGAACGGACTGTCTTGCCGGACAACAATCTCGCCCCTCAGGTAGGGATTTCCATCAATCACCTGCCGCGCCAGCAGCGGTTTCTTTCCGAACTTGTTGACCATTTCCACATAGGGGGCCGGCCCCATATAGGCAATGTCGATAGAGTCATCTCCCATGGCATTGATGTGTTCCTTGTAGTCGCGACCAACCCGCACTTCAACCGGGCGACCGATAGCGTGTGCGAGGTAATTCGCCAAGGGGGTAAAGCGGGTGATGATTTCGTCGTGAGGCAAATAGGGGTGTACGCCGAGAACGAGCGGTTCCTGTCCGGCAGGCTGGTCTGCAATTGCTGCATTTGCTGGAGTTCCCAAAGTGAAAACCACTAGCAGAAGCATTCTGACTAGATCACGCATACTCCCCCTTATATGCTTAAGAGAACTGCCAATCCTGATGCTTGTGAAATATTGTATTGCATTACATCACTATAACCGATTCGCCCTGTTCTTAACCATATCCAGCGCCACCGCCTCGGCCACTTCGATACCGTCCACTCCGGCGGAAAGAATGCCACCCGCATATCCCGCCCCTTCGCCTGCCGGGTACAGGCCTTTGATGTTGATGCTCTGGAAATCTTCGCCGCGCCTGACGCGAACGGGTGAGGAAGTTCGCGTTTCCACGCCGGTCAGCACTGCATCTTCCATGGCAAAGCCTTTGATCTGTTTCTCAAAGGCGGGCAGTGCTTCGCGGATGGCGGCGATGGCGTAGTCAGGCAGTGCTGTGGACAGGTCGGCGGG
Source organism: Sideroxydans sp. CL21 (assembly GCF_902459525.1). NCBI lineage: Bacteria > Pseudomonadati > Pseudomonadota > Betaproteobacteria > Nitrosomonadales > Gallionellaceae > Sideroxydans > Sideroxydans sp. CL21. The sequence continues at coordinate 2,166,769 of NZ_LR699166.1, read as the reverse complement.
TGTCACACCCGGGGTGTAGGAAGGCGCCACTTCGCCCAGTTTTTCCGAAGGCCGTCCGGCGAGGAAGTCGCCGACCCGTTGCCCCGGTGCGCAATAGTTCCTTCCGCCCAATTCGAACGCGCGAGCTTCCCACTTGCGCTGGAATTCGACACCCGCGAGAACGTCGCCCGGATAATCTTCCGGTGTGATGCCGACAACAATGCCGCTGTTGGCATTGCGCTCGTTGCGCGAATACTGGCTCATGCCGTTGGTCACGACGCGGCCTTCTTCGGAGGTCGCCGCGACCACCGTGCCGCCAGGGCACATGCAGAAACTGTAGACCGAGCGCCCGTTGCTGGCGTGATGCACCAGCTTGTAATCTGCCGCGCCCAGCAAGGGGTTGCCCGCATTGGAACCGAAGCGGGCACGGTCGATGACCGACTGCGGATGCTCGATACGGAAGCCGATGGAGAAAGGCTTGGCTTCCATGTAGACACCGCGCTTGTGCAGCATCTCGAAGGTGTCGCGCGCGCTGTGTCCGACGGCAAGCACGACATGACCGGTCGCGATGCGTTCGCCGTTCGCCAGCACCACGCCGCGCACCTGTCCGTTCTCGATCTCGATGTCCTCCACACGGCTCTGAAAGCGTATTTCCGCCCCCAGCGCTTCCATGTTGCGGCGCATCTCCTCCACCATGCCCACCAGGCGAAAGGTGCCGATATGCGGCTTGCTCACGTACATGATTTCTTCCGGCGCACCGGCTTTCACGAACTCGGTGAGTACCTTGCGCCCGTAGAACTTCGGGTCCTTGATCTGGCTGTGCAGCTTGCCGTCGGAGAAGGTTCCCGCGCCGCCTTCGCCGAACTGCACGTTCGATTCGGGATCGAGCTTGCCTTTGCGCCACAAGCCCCAGGTGTCCTTGGTTCGCTCGCGCACTTCCTTGCCGCGCTCCAGAATGATGGGGCAAAAGCCCATCTGTGCCAGCAGCAAACCGGCAAAGATGCCGCAGGGCCCGGTGCCGATGACAACGGGTCGCTCGACCAGTCCTTGCGGAGCTTGTGCCACAACGCGGTAGCTCATGTCCGGTGCGGTCGCGACATGCGGGATATTCTTCTTGAGCAGCGCCGCTTCATTTGATACCTCAACGTCCACGGTATAAACCAGGACGATGGCGTTCCTTTTGCGCGCGTCGTATCCGCGACGGAAGATCGCATGGCTCTGCAATTCGGAAGCAGTAATGCCCAAGCGCTTCAGAATGGCGGCGGATAAAGCATCTGCGGGATGTTCGAGAGGGAGTCTGATTTCGGTCAGGCGTAGCATGTTGCTATTCTACCCGATGAGAACTGCGCTATCCTCACACCCTCCGATTTTGAGGCTCACATGGCAAAAATAAAAACGGTCTATAGCTGCACCGAATGCGGCGGACAATCCCCCAAATGGCAGGGCCAATGTCCGAATTGCGGTGAATGGAACACGCTGGTGGAATCGGTGGCGGAAGCGCTGCCTGCGGCGGGCAAGAACCGCTACAGTGCGCTGGCGGCATCGGGCAAGTTGCAGCAACTGGCGGAAGTGGAGGCAAGCGAAGTCTCGCGCACGCCGACCGGCATCGACGAATTCGATCGTGTGCTGGGCGGCGGGCTGGTGGAAGGCGGGGTGGTTTTGATCGGCGGCGACCCGGGTATCGGCAAATCCACTCTCTTGTTGCAGGCATTGGCGCATCTCTCCGCCACAAAGAAAGTGCTGTATGTAAGCGGTGAAGAATCGGCGCAGCAGATCGCGCTACGCGCCAAGCGCCTCTCCCTGGATGCGCGCGAAGTGCACCTGCTGCCTGAGATCCAGCTCGAAAAGATTCAGGCCACCGTCGCGCATGAAAAACCCGATGTCGTGGTGATCGACTCCATCCAGACCGTGTATTCCGAACAACTCACTTCCGCCCCCGGTTCGGTGGCGCAGGTGCGCGAATGTGCGGCACAGCTCACGCGCTTGGCCAAGAGCAGCGGCGTGACCATCATCCTCGTCGGCCACGTCACCAAGGAAGGCGCGCTGGCAGGTCCCAGAGTGCTGGAACATATCGTCGATACCGTGCTGTATTTCGAGGGCGATACTCATTCCAGCTTCCGCCTGATCCGCGCATTCAAGAACCGGTTTGGCGCTGTGAACGAACTCGGCGTGTTCGCGATGACCGAAAAGGGGCTGCGCGAAGTGAGCAACCCGTCCGCACTCTTTCTCTCCCAGCACGGCGCACAGGTGGCAGGCTCGTGCGTCATGGTCACGCAGGAAGGCACGCGCCCATTGCTGGTGGAGATACAAGCGCTGCTCGATGATTCGCATTCGCCCACGCCGCGGCGATTGTCGCTGGGCCTGGAGCAGAACCGGCTGGCGATGCTGCTGGCCGTATTGCACCGTCATGCGGGCATCGCCTGTTTCGACCAGGACGTGTTCATCAATGCAGTGGGCGGGGTGAAGATCACCGAACCGGGCGCCGACCTTGCCGTATTGCTTGCCATTGTTTCCAGCTTGCGCAACAGGCCGCTGCCGGAAAAGATGGTGGTGTTCGGGGAAGTCGGATTGGCAGGGGAAGTGCGTCCGGTGCAACGCGGACAAGAGCGCCTGAAGGAGGCCGCCAAACTCGGCTTTACCCACGCGATTATCCCCAAAGCGAATGCGCCCAAGCACAAGATCGAGGGCATGGAGATCATTGCGGTGGAACGCGTGGAAGACGCGGTGGCCAAAATGCGTTGATCAGTTGTTGCAAGTTCCTGAACGCGGTACGCTGTTCCGGGAATAATCGAATCTGAAACCAGTCATTGATTTGCACCATCGCATTTCAATCAAACATCACAAGAAAGCGGTTTAATGTCACACAACCATACTCACGACCACAGCGGACACTCGCATGAAGGACATCACCACCATCATGGCGATCCGAACAATCATGGCCGTGCTTTCGTGATCGCGATTGCCCTGAATACCGCCTTTGTGGCAGTCGAGTTCGCCTACGGCATCATTGCCCATTCGACCGCGCTCATGGCCGATGCCGGCCACAATCTCTCCGATGTGCTGGGCTTGCTGCTGTCGTTGGGGGCGGCGATCCTAGCACGCAAGACGCCGAGCGGACGCTTTACCTACGGGCTGCGCAGCACGTCGATCCTGGCGGCGCTGACCAATGCCATGTTCCTGATGGTGGCGTGCGGGGGAATCGCGTGGGAGGCCATACAGCGCTTTTCGGAGCCCCATGTCGTTGCAGGGCTGACGGTCTCGCTGGTGGCAGTTGTCGGCATCGGCATTAACGGCATTTCGGCATGGTTGTTTGTCAAGGGCAGCAAGGGCGACCTGAACGTGCGCGGGGCCTATTTGCACATGATGGCCGATGCGGTCGTCTCGCTTGGCGTTGCTGTCGCAGGCGTGGTGATGCTGTATACCGGCTGGTACTGGCTTGATCCGGCGGTCAGCCTGGCGATCGTGGCAGTGATCGTGATCGGCACCTGGGGGCTGCTGCGCGAGTCGCTGCAACTGGCGTTGAACGCGGTCCCCGCGCACATCGATGCAGCGGCGCTGGAAGATTACTTGCGCCAGTGCCCCGGGGTCGCCGACATCCACGATCTGCACATCTGGGGCATGAGCACAACAGAGAGCGCGCTGACCGTCCACCTGGTGATGCCGGGAGGTTATCCGGGCGACGTTTTCATGGACGACATCATATGCACGCTCAGGGAAAGATACTCCATCCACCACAGCACGCTGCAGGTCGAACTGGGAACGACGGACCATGTCTGTGTGCTGCACCCGACGGAGACGGCATCGACGCATATTCATTGAGGCGGAAAAATGGGAAAGACTCGTCTGGAAGCATTCAGCGACGGCGTGCTTGCCGTCATCATCACCATCATGGTGCTGGAGATGAAAGTGCCGCACGGCTCCGACTGGCAGGCCTTGCAACCCTTGCTACCCGTCTTCTTGAGTTATGTTCTCAGCTTTGTTTACATTGGCATTTACTGGAACAACCATCACCACATGTTGCACACGCTGCAGCACGTGAACGGCAGCATCCTGTGGGCCAATCTGCATCTGCTGTTCTGGTTGTCGCTGGTGCCTTTCGTGACGGGATGGATGGGGGAGAATCATTTTTCGGCGCTGCCTACCGCCTTGTACGGGGTGGTGCTGTTCATGGCGGCGCTGTCCTACATGATCTTGCAGAAATGCATCATTCTGGCCGAAGGCGGCAAGGATTCCCTGCTGGCCAAAGCGGTGGAACGTGACTGGAAGGGCAAGCTATCGCAAGTCCTGTATGCCGTCGCCATTCCGTCCGCCTTCTGGTACCAATGGCTTGCTGACGGGTTGTATCTGCTGGTCGCCATCATCTGGCTGGTGCCGGACCGGCGTATCGAACGGGTATTGGAAGAATAGCGGTATGGATGATTTTGTTCCCGCGTCAATGCAGCCATGATTCCTTGTGTAGTTATCCGGAGGTGCCATGAAGAAGCTGAAAAATGAAGCAGCCTTGTTCAAGGAAGCGTTTCATGCCGGGGTGAAGTATGCCGAAGGGCGCGGCGTGGTCGAGTTCGAACCGCATGACTCGGCAAGCGAAAAACTTTTATATATCTACAGGCTATTGGTCCACGACAAGGTTATCCAGCCCTTGCCGGAAGACCAGGTGGCTGAAATGACGATGCGGCACAAACTGGCCATCTGGTACTCAAAACAACTGCCCAAGGATCATCCGCTATTGAAGTAAAGGTGCAGATGTTGAATGAACTACACGATCGTGAATCGCGCATTGTTGACAAAATCAATCAACAGTTTGATGATTGACGCGCGTTTTGAGGGCAGCAACAAGAAATGTTTCTCCGCAGGAGCGCTCCATCATGTTCGACATCGGAGAACTCGTCGCACGATCAATTTCATCTACGGCCTTGGCAAACACCCGCTGAATTTTCGAAACGAGGAGGCTTCATGGATAGCGTAGATCTTTCGGTCCTGAAAACCCTGCAAGAGTGGCAAGCAGAAAAGTTTCCGTTGTGGCTGGTGACGGTGGTGGAGACTTTTGGTTCCAGCCCGCGACCCCGGGGAGCCATGCTGGCCCTGCGTGGCGACGGCCTTGCTGTGGGTTCGGTATCGGGTGGATGCATCGAGGACGACCTCGTCAGGCGGGCGCTGCAAGGACAGTTGAAGACTGATTGTTGCGAAGTGGTGACGTATGGCGTCACGCAGGAAGAAGCCCGGAACTTCGGACTGCCCTGCGGCGGGGCACTGCGCCTCGTCATCGAACCGGTACGCGATCCGGACTGGATCGAGCGGGTGCTGCTGTCGGTTCAGGCGCATCGGCTGATCAGCCGCACCCTGCATCTTGAATCCATGCAGATACTGTTGAACGACGCCAGCCGTGCCGACGCGTTCAGTTTCGACGGTGCAAGGCTGACAACCGTGCACGGTCCGCGCTGGCGATTGCTGATCATCGGCGCCGGCCAGACATCCGGCTATCTCGCGCGCATGGCCCAGGCGCTCGATTACCATGTCACTGTCTGCGACCCGGGCGATGAGATGCGCCAGACCTGGAATGTGCCGGACACGGTTCTGCTGAGCGAGATGCCGGACGATGCGGTGCTGGCTTTCCAGGTGGATGCATGCACGGCCATCGTGGCCCTCTCGCACGACCCCAAGATGGATGACATGGCACTGCTCGAAGCGCTCAAGACGCCGGCGTTCTACATCGGTGCACTGGGCTCGAAGGTAAACAATGCGAAGCGGCGCGAGAGGCTGGCATTGTTCGACCTCAGCCAGGAAGAGATCGCACGCCTGCACGGGCCCGTGGGTCTTCCCATCAGCAGTCGCACACCACCGGAGATCGCAGTGTCCATACTGGCGCACATGATCTCCATCAGAAACCGGAAGACCGAATCCAATCAAGTCAGTCAATCCAACAACCAGGAGATATGCTCATGATTTCTTTCAACCTCAACGGCAAGGCCACCAAGGTCGATGTGGACCCCGGTACGCCATTGCTATGGGTGCTGCGCGACCACCTGCATATGACAGGGACCAAATATGGCTGCGGCATCTCGCAGTGCGGTGCCTGCACCGTGCATCTCGATGGCAAGGCGATCCGCTCCTGCGTGACACCGGTTTCCACGGCAAACGGGAAGCACATCACCACGATCGAGGGGCTGGCCGAGACCACGCTGGGCAAAGCCGTGCAGGCTGCCTGGCTGGAGGTGGATGTGCCCCAATGCGGATACTGCCAGTCCGGGCAGATCATGTCGGCCACCGCCTTGCTCAAGGACAATCCGCACCCGAGCGAATCGCAGATAACCGCTGCGATGGAGGGCAACCTGTGCCGTTGCGGGACCTACAACCGTATCCGCTCGGCGATCCAGAAAGCGTCCGAACAACTGGGAGCGGCCAAATGAAAAACACGACCCTGCAAGATTCCTCCCGCCGCGCATTCCTCAAGGATGGCGCTTTATTGATGGGCGGACTGGTGATCAGTTTCTACCTGCCCGTGAAAGGCGGCCGTGCCTACGCCGCCGAAGCGCAACCCAAAGCGGTCTTCCCGCCCAATGCTTTCATCCGCATCGCTGCGGACAACAGCATCACGATCGTCGTCAACAAATCCGAGATGGGGCAGGGTGTCTATACCTCGTTGCCGATGCTGATCGCGGAAGAACTGGAAGCCGACTGGAGCCGCATACGCATCGAGTCGGCACCCGTGGCCGCCGTATATAACCACACGGGCTTCGGCATGCAACTGACGGGTGGCAGTTCCAGTGTTCCTTCGTCATGGGAGCAACTGCGCCGGGTCGGCGCCAGCGGCAGGATCATGCTGGTTCGCGCGGCGGCCCTGCAATGGGGGGTACCTGAAAGCGAATGCCATGCCGAGAACAGCCAGGTGATCCATACCAGGAGCGGCAAGAGATCGAGTTACGGCGAGCTGGCAGACGCAGCAGCCAAACTGCCGCTCCCGGATAGTGTCGAGCTCAAGTCGCCCAAGGATTTCAAGCTGATCGGCAAGCCGGTCAAACGCATCGATACACCGGTCAAGATAAACGGCAGCGCACAGTTCGGCCTCGATGTCTATCTGCCGGGCATGTTGACGGTATTGATCGCACGCAGCCCCGTGTTCGGCGGCAAGGTGAAACGATACGATGCGACCGAGGCCGCCAAGCTGCCCGGCGTGCAGGGGATCTACCAGGTGCCCAGCGGCATCGCTGTGGCTGCCACCGGTTTCTGGCCTGCCAAAACGGCACGCGACCTGCTGGAGATCGAATGGGACGAAGGTCCCGGTGCGGCACTTTCCACGCCGAAGATGCGCACGGAATACCTTGAGTTCGCGAAACAGCCCGGCACAGTTGCACGCAAGGACGGCGATACCGCGCAAGGTTTCAAGGAAGCGCATAAATCCGTCAGCGCCGAATACGAAGTACCCTATCTGGCGCACGCCACGATGGAGCCGCTCAATGTGGTGGTGGACCTGACGCCGGATCACTGCACCATCTGGACCGGCACACAGGCGCAGACCATGGATAGGGGCATGGCGGCAGCGACAGCCGGACTCAAGCCGGAGCAGGTTGAGATACATACCATGTACCTGGGCGGGGGGTTCGGCCGACGCGCCAATCCCCGGTCCGACTTTGTCCAGGAAGCCGTGCAGGTTGCCAAGGTGATCGGCAAGCCGATCAAGGTGGTATGGGCGCGCGAGGACGACATGCGCGGAGGCTACTACCGGCCGATGTGGGCCGATCATATCGAAGCGGCAATCGCAGAGGACGGAAAGCCGCTGGCCTGGAAACATACCATCGTCGGGCAGTCCATCACTGCAGATACCATGTTCGAATCATTCATGACCAAGAACGGCATCGATGCCACTTCAGTCGAGGGCGCATCGACCCTGCCATACATGATCCCCAACCTGCAGGTCGAACTGCACAGCACCAGGAATGTGGTGCCGGTTCAGTGGTGGCGCTCGGTCGGCCACTCGCATACCGCGTTCGTGGTGGAAACCATGATCGACGAACTGGCGCATCTTGCCGGCAAGGACCCGGTAGCCTACCGGCTCGAGATCCTGCCTGCCGCATCCCGCTACAGAGGTGCATTGAATCTGGCCGCGGAAAAATCCGGCTGGGGAAAAAGGAAGTTGCCTGCCGGTCATGCCTACGGAGTGGCGGTGCACCAGTCGTTCGAAAGCTATGTGGCAGAGATCGCCGAAGTGTCGCTGGAAAACGGAAAGATCAAGGTGCATCGCGTGGTGGCTGCGGTGGATTGCGGCATGGTCGTCAATCCGGACGGCGTGCAGCAACAGGTCGAAGGGGCGATCGTCTACGGACTCTCTGCCGCCCTGCATGGAGCGATCACGCTGGAGAACGGCCGCGTGATGCAATCCAACTTCGACAGCTACGCTCCGTTGCGCTATTCCGAAATGCCGCAGGTGGACGTTCATATCGTTCCGAGCAACGAGCGTCCCACCGGCATAGGCGAGCCCGGCACACCGCCGATCGCACCGGCCGTTGCGAATGCCGTATTTGCACTGACAGGCAAGCGTTTGCGCCGCATGCCGTTCGATCAGGAAACCCTTGCCTGATCCGGGTGGAATAGCTGCCGTCGTTCTGGCGGCGGGTGGTTCCAGCCGGTTCGGTTCGGACAAGTTGCTGCATCCGGTCACGCTGCAAGGCGTGACGCTGCCGCTCGCCGCACACAGTCTCCTGCCATGGCTGGAAAACTTCGAGCAAATCACGGTAGTCGTCAGGCCCGGATCGGAGGCATTTCGCAGCGCGATCGCGGCAGCACTCGGGGCAAACAGGCCGGCGTCGATACGCTGGCTTGTATGTCACGAAGCGGCACAGGGCATGGCCGCCAGTCTTGCCTGCGGTGTGCGAGCGAACCGTGAAGCTGCGGGCTGGCTGATCGGGCTGGCCGACATGCCTGCCGTACCGTCGTCAGCAATTGCCGGAGTTCGCGATGCACTGCTGGCAGGGGCGTATCTGTCGGCAACCGTGCATGAGGGCAGGCGCGGACATCCGGTCGGATTTGTCTCTCATTACCGCGATGAGTTGCTTGCGCTGCAGGGCGATGCAGGAGCTCGGCATTTGCTGGAACGCGACAAATCAAATCTGGTGCAAATAGAAATTGGCGATAATGGCATCTTTGCCGACGTCGACATCCCGGGCGATCTGCATCGCTTGTAAAAGCATTTCATCGGATCAGATATTTGGGAGCCAGCTCATGATCACCAGGATAAACGGAATCTTGTTTTTGCTATTGTTGCTTTTGTCCGGCCATGCCAGCGCTGTTCTGTTGCCCAAGGTGGATGAGATGAAACGGCTGGTGGCCGAATCGCCGGTGGAGATCGAAGTGATCGAGCCGCTATTGATCGAGGGCAAGCGCCAGCCGCATGTCGTTTATCTGGGATATCCCGTAGAAAAAGTGCTCCGGGCGATACTGGGCGATCAGTGGAAGACTGCGGCTGGCGAGATAGAATTCAGGGCGCTCGACGGTTATGTTTCGCATATACCGACCGAGCGCTTCGATCAGTATCGTGCTTACCTGGTCTTCGCGAAAAAACACTCGCGTGCGTTCAATGTGAAAAGCCATGCACCAGATGCAAAAAGCATATCGCTGGGTCCTTATTATCTGGTGTGGGACAATATTCGCCAGCCTGATCTGATCGAGGAAGGCGCTACCTACTGGCCCTATCAGGTGAACGAGATCGTGATGTCCGGGGCACTGGAAAAGAATACCGTTTCGGGAGAGATGTCCCAGCCGGCGCATGAACTGGAGAAATACTGCCTCAGCTGTCACCGTGTAAACGGCTACGGCGGAAACAAATCTCCGCTGGATCTGGCCGAGCAGACGAAAATGCTGGGCGAGAAGAAGTTCTATAGCTGGGTGCTGGATCCAACTTCAATCAAACCCGGTACCCAAATGCCTGCTATGGCTGCAGGTATGACTGAACCGGATCGACAAGCGCTTGCCGGGAGGCTATTCGAATACCTGAACAAGCTGCAGGCCGGTGAAAAACCCTGAACTGCAATTCGACAATTTTCAGACAACCACCAATCGACACATGAAAGGATGTTAATGAATCGCAATGTAATCGTGATGAGTCTTTGTGCGGCCGGAATTTCTTTCGGTGCACATGCCACCGAAACAGCGCCTGTCGCGATGGAAAAGCAGGCCGCAGTTCATCAGGAAAACTACGTACCCGGAATGGGCGAAATCATGGGTTCGACGCAGATGCGTCACGCCAAGCTCTGGTTTGCCGGCAAATCCGGGAACTGGGATTTGGCAAGCTACGAACTGGATGAGATCAGGGAAGGAATGGATGATGCGGTCAAATAGCATCCCGTGTTCAAGAAAGACGCGCCGATTGCAGACATACTGGACAAATTCACGGCTCAGCCGCTCAACGATCTGGAAAGTGCGATCAAGGCAAAGGACAGCGTAAAGTTCAGGAAGTCATTCGATCGCCTGACCCGGGCATGCAATGAATGTCACGAGGCCGCGAGTCAGGGGTTCATCGTCATCAAGCGTCCGGGCACCTTGCAATATACCAATCAGGAATTTGCCGTCAGGAAATATTGACCGGACAGAGCTTCAGAATACAGTTTCATGTTGAGCAGATTTTTAACGGAGGCATTAAGGAAATGATTTCAGGATTGGTGCAAATATTGTTTTTCCAGAGCCTGGGAGAGCTGGTGTCGAAGTTCGGATTCCCATCGCTGCCAGGGCCGGTGATCGGCCTGGTCCTGCTGTTGATCTGGCTCGTCATCAACAAAAAGATCGGAGAGTCGCTGGCTTTTGTCGCCGACGGATTCAGCAAATATCTGGGCATACTGTTCGTTCCGGCGGCTGTCGGCGTCGTTCTTTTCCTGCCGCAACTCAAGGCCAATGCGGTCCCGATCGTCGGCGCACTGGTCGTCAGCGTCATCCTGACCATTGCCTGCAGTGCGCTTGTTTTGAAGCTGCTAACCAAAAAGACCGATACCCATGAATGAAAAAAATTCGATCGTAGAAATCTGGGTCTATCTTTCCGGTAGTCCTTTGCTGGCGCTCTTCATCACGCTGGCGGCCTTCCAGATCGGGCTTTTTGTTTATCAGAAGAGCAAACAAAGCCCTCTGGCCAATCCGGTGGCAATTGCCGTGATACTGGTGGCGACATTCATCCAGGTGATCGACATGCCCTATGCTACTTATTTTCAGGGGGCGCAATTCATTCACTTTCTGCTGGGCTCGGCGACGGTTTCCCTGGCGATACCGATATACCGGGGTCTGGGCAGCTTGAAAAAGCGTTCATTCCCGCTGATGGTGGCTTTGCTCGCCGGCGGTGGCGCCTCGATACTCAGCGCGGTCGGCATAGCTACATTGCTTGGCGCAGATAAAACCATCGTCGGCGCCATGTATTCGAAATCCGTCACGGCTCCGATCGCGATGGGAATAGCCGAACGGATCGGGGCTTCGCCGACGCTTACCGCGATCTTTGCAGTTGCCACGGGAATTCTCGGTGCGATCCTGGCGCCGTTTGTACTGAATGCGCTGGGCATGAAGTCATGGTGGCAGAGGGGCTTTCCAATTGGCGTTGCCGCGCACGGATTGGGAACTTCCCGCGCATTCAGCATCAATCACGAAGCGGGTGCTTATGCGAGTCTGGCGATGGGGATGCATGGCATCGTCGGTGCCATTGCCATTCCTGTTCTATTCCATTTTTTCAATAGTTAAGGAAGCACCGATTGAGTTCTTCGCTTGTTGCTAATCCGCACGTACACAAGGGTTGATGCCGGAAGATTTTCACGAATTTAATTGTGGAATAGCCAGCCTGAAGATAAATTGAAGCTGCAGTTCGATGTTAAGATTTGACACATTATTTTTTTCATTCTCAGAGGGGATTTATTCATGCCACACGCGATCCGAATCCATCAAACCGGCGGTCCCGAGGTGCTCAAATGGGAAGAGATCGAGGTCGGCTCTCCCGCCCCCGGCCAGGTCAAGTTGAAGCAAACCGTTGTCGGCCTCAACTACATCGATGTCTATCATCGCACCGGACTTTATCCGGTACCGTTGCCTGCCATACTGGGCACCGAGGGAGCCGGTGTCGTGGAGGCGGTTGGCGAAGGCGTCACGCACCTGAAAGCGGGGGATAGGGTCGCGTATGCGTCGGTGATCGGTTCCTATGCCGAGGCAAGACTTATTGCAGCGGACCGGCTGGTCAAGTTGCCGGGCAACATCGACGACCGCACTGCGGCGGCCATGATGTTGCAGGGCATGACCGCACGCTACCTGATACGCGACATCTACAAGGTCGGTCCGGGCGACACGATACTCATACACGCAGCGGCCGGCGGTGTCGGCTTGATCGTCAGCCAGTGGGCCTCGGCTCTGGGAGCGACCGTCATCGGCACCGTATCCAGTGACGAAAAAGCGGCGCTGGCAAAGGCCAACGGCTGCCACCACACCATCGTTTATACCCGCGAGGATTTCCAGGCACGCGTGCTTGAGATAACCGGCGGGAAGAAATTACCCGTGGTCTACGACTCGGTCGGCAAGGACACCTTCATGAAATCGCTCGACTGCCTGCAACCGCGCGGCCTCATGGTGCTGTTCGGTTCCTCGTCCGGCGCGGTTCCGCCGTTCGATCTGTCGCTGTTGTCGCAAAAGGGATCGTTGCTGGTCACCAGACCGACGCTTGCCACTTTCATTGCGACCAGAGCCCTGCTGGAAGAAAACTCAGCCGACCTGTTCAATGCGGTCAGTTCGGGCAAGGTGAAGATCAACATTAACCAAAGCTATCCCTTGAAGGATACGGCGCAGGCGCACCGCGATCTCGAAGCGCGCAAGACAACCGGATCGACGGTTCTGACTGTATGAGCGTTTCAATTTTCATCCAATAAAATGTCCCGTTGCAGTATGCTTTATCAGGAGCGGCAAGTGTTGCCGCTTCCCTGTTCCTTGTTGGACGTTAACGCATTGCGCCAATTCGTTTTGCAGTCATCCATCTGAATTCTGCGCATCTGATTTTCATAAAAATATTGCGGAACTTCCAGGTCGTATGTGATCAAACAAAGACAGGTTAAATATTCGAATTTCATCCGGGTGGGATGATGGGCACACCGGCTTGAAGAGGGCTGAGTAGCGTATGTTCAGTAAAAGACAGTCATTTATTTGCGCCCGGACTTTTGCGCTGTGGATTGCGGTTGTCGCAGTGATGACGGGATGCGGCGGAGGTTCCAGCCAGACGATATCAGGCCAGGGCAATATCAGTGTGAGCGTGATCGGTTTGCCGGCAAATACTTCGGTGGTTCTGCAAAACAACGGAGGCAATAACCTGACCGTTTCCGCCAATGGCACTTCCAGCTTCAACGGCGTTTATTCCAGAGGTTTGCCCTACGCGATTACGGTATCGACCCAGCCTGCAGGCGCGACCTGCACGGTCACCTCGAATTCCAGCGGTGTTATTCCCAATGCCGCCATCCTCGTTGCAGTCACTTGCATTCAGAATGCGGGCATCGGCACACTTGTACCCGTTCCCTCAGTGACCGGCATAAACCACATCCCCATCACGCTGGATGCGGGCCCGCCTGGAATCGCAACTAGGCAGATCAACGTGCCTTATGTATCTGTCACGGTTTGCCCTCCCAATTCATCCGGAGTGACGCCAGCGTGCCAGACCATTGATCACGTGCAGCTGGATACGGGCTCGACCGGATTGCGGTTGCTCAATTCCGTGTTGTATTCCAACCTTAACTTGCCGTCAGCCAATACAAGTGGTGGCCCGGCGATGGGCGAATGTACGACCTTTGGAATCGGCGTAACGTGGGGCTCAGTTGTTCTCGCTGACATCTATCTCGGAGGGGAAGTGGCGAGCAACGTTCCCATTCAGAACATAGGTGCCCAGCCTGGAGGGGTGACCGCGGTTCCTGCCGATTGTTCCAATACCGGCGCCATACAGATCACTCAGGACGCGCTGGGTGCGAACGGAATACTGGGCGTCGGATTGTTTATCAACGATTGCGATCTCTGCCTTTCGCAGGCCGTACCTGCAACCTATTACACCTGCTATGCGTCCGGTTGCACGAATAGCGCCGTAACTCAATCGCAGGTCGTGCAGAACCCCGTGGCGTCATTTGCGAACGATAAAAATGGTGTGCTGATTCAGCTACCCGCTTTCGCGTCGTCCGGCGCAAATGCACTTAGTGGCACGCTGACTTTTGGCATAGGTACGAGCACGAATAATTTGTTAGGCAGTGCGGTCGTATATGCAACCGATCCATATGGAAATTTCATTACCACATATAACACCGTGAGTACGTCTCAGAGCTTTGTTGATAGTGGTTCCAACGCCTTGTTCTTTGACGATGCGACCATCCGCTTATGTACCGTCAGTACTTGGGCGTACTGTCCTGCAGTGTCGCCGCTTTCATTGAATGCGACTACTGCTGCGGCAACTGGGTTGCCCAGCATTTTGGTGCCATTCAATATCGTGGGTGTAGACCAGCTTGGTTCCAGCGTGGTTGCCGCAAGTATCGGCGGTCCGGCTGGCGGTTATTTCGATTGGGGATTACCGTTCTTTTTTGGGAGATCTGTATATACAGCGATCTCGGGAAGATTCGCAGGTGGGAGTCTTGGTCCTTACTTTGCCTATTGATTGGCGCGTCAGCGTGTTGATTGAAGCTGCTGGCTAGGAGGCGAAACTTACTTCAGGTAATTGTGTTAACAGATTCAGAGGATGAAATGCTAACTCGCATGCACACTGCAAATATGACCGAAGCTCCAACTACTGCTGCACTGAACTGCTCGCTCTCAGGGCTGCTGATGCTGGCTGTGATTTTTTATGCCGCGCCCGCCCGTGCAGTGCTGGGCGGCGATGCCGCAAGCGTCGAGACGGATCGCTTGCGAATGAAGGTGGCGCAGGCTGCCAGCCAGCTGCCATCGGCCAGCGGCAGCTACACCGTGCATGAAACGATCTTGCCTACCGGCACGCGCGTCCGGCAATATGTGTCCAAGGCGGGCACGGTGTTCGCGGTTACCTGGTCGGGGCCGTTCATGCCCGATCTGCATCAACTGATGGGAACGCATTTCGATACCATGATCGCGCGCCAGGCGCAAAACAGGCATGCCGGCCGACGTGTCTACAGCCAGCACGACCCGGATCTGGTGATTGAATCGGGAGGCCGTCCGCGCCACTTCGTCGGCCGCGCATACTTGCCGGCCGCCCTTCCTGCGGGTGTTACAGGGCGGGATATCAAACAATAGGGCAGGCGCTGCGGAGTCGGTTCGATCGCTTTGGTATGTCGTTCGGCTGTTTCAGTAATGACCACAAAAAAAACCTGCTCCATCCGGAGCAGGCTTCCTATGCCTCAGACAGTAAAGTAAATATCACGCCTGTGTGCTGATCACCGATCCGCTCATGTTCTGCACATTTCCAATGTTCTGCATCAGGTTTTGCAGGAAGGTTTGCAATGTGGGGGTATTGGCTGCCGATGCGTTTTGTCCCTGGCTCGCATCCAGAGAACTGACCAGATTCTGGAAGCTGGAATTCAGGCTGCTGATTGCGCTTGAGCCGCTGCTGCTGGTACTGGTGCTAGCGGTTGAAGTACTCTGGCTGCTGGCATTGAGTTGTTGCAACAGATTTTGAATTCCCGCGGCCATTTCCGCACCGCCTCCACGATGACCATGATGGACATGGTTAGTCGAACCTGTGGCAGACGTGCCGCTGGCTGAAGTACTCCCGCTGGTTGTGCTTGCGTCACTGGCTTGTCCAATGGAAGCAAACAGGTTCTGCAGGAATGTCTGTAGTGCTGCATCGGGGCTCTGCGTCGAATTGGCGGATGTCGTAGCGTTGGTTGATGTTGTTGAACCTGTGGCCGATGTTGCTGCTGCTGTGCCTGAGCTGCTCGACAGGCTTTGTTCAAGGGCTTGCACAATGGAATTTATGAAATTCGATTTCCCAACCCCGCCCGAACCGCTGGCGGCACCGCTGCCATCGCTATCGCCGTCAGAATCCGTGCCTCCAACTTGCTGGGTAGAGCCGGTTGAGTTTGTTGAATTGGAAGTCTGTTGCAACCAGGATAGATAGTTTGAACTTGAGATATTGTTAATTGAGCTCATGGCTTCTCCATATGATGTTGGAATTTCAATCGACTGAGATGGTTGTCTCATTGCCAGCATCTTCGGCAGATCATGTGCAATCTAAACGGTGAATAGGAGGTGAAAACCGGCCCAATTCAAAATGTATCAGTCCGGCAACAATCCTGGACGGAAAGATGAAAATAATCATATATAAAACAATATATTAAATACGATGTATTGCGGGAGGTGCAAAAATTGTATTGGAACATTTTCAAAAGAATTTGGTATCAGACTGGTTACAAGAAATATCTTCCAGATACAGCCTGAAAGCATTTTCTATTTGCGATTGATCCCGGTCACCATCCAATGATTCTTTTCGTCTTGCATCAATTCAAAGCGTACAGCATCGCCGACGCGGATATTTCCGGGTAATGGACAGTTCAATGCGAACCACATGTTCATTGCCGGCCAGCCCAGGTCGGCAATGGCTTCATGCGCGATCTGCACTTTCCCTGTTTTCTCATTCACCGCTTTCAGCACGCCGATGCCTTCGTGCCTGCCAGGTTCGGCAGCACGTTGCATGGACATCTGATGTTGCGACATGTTGTGATCTTGATCCTCGGCATGAGCCATTCCATTGCTTGCTGCGATTGCCATTCCTAATGCGATTGCCAACGTTTTCATCGTATATTCCTTTTCGAAGAGTGCGTAAGTTGAAGGGGAAGCAATTTTTTCTGCTTGCGGGCTAAAGTTTGAGGCTACGCAACCGCAGCGCATTCGTAATTACCGAAACCGAGCTGAAACTCATTGCCGCCGCCGCGATGATGGGCGAGAGCAGCAGGCCGAAGAACGGATACAGCACACCCGCAGCCACGGGTATGCCAATGATGTTGTAGATGAACGCGAAGAACAGGTTCTGCCGAATGTTGCGCATGGTGGCGCGGCTCAAGAGCAAGGCACGCACGATGCCGCGCAAGTCGCCCTTGATCAGGGTGATGCCCGCGCTTTCCATTGCGACGTCGGTGCCGGTACCCATGGCGATGCCCACCTGCGCCTGAGCCAGTGCCGGGGCATCGTTGATGCCGTCGCCCGCCATGGCCACGATGCGACCTTGTGCCTGCAGTTGCTTGATAACGGCTGATTTCTGTTCCGGCAGCACTTCTGCTTCGACACGGTCTATTTGCAGTTTTTTTGCCACCGCTTCTGCGGTGATGCGGTTGTCGCCGGTGAGCATGATGACCTGCACACCTTCCGCATGCAGTGCGCGGATCGCTTCCGCCGTGGACTCCTTGACCGGATCGGCCACGCCGACCAGACCTGCAGCCTTGCCGTCGATGGCCAGCAGCATCACGGTCTGGCCGTCGCTACGCAGTGCTTCCGCACGTGCGGGCAAATCGCCTGCATCAATACCCAGTTCTTCGAGCAATTTGAGATTTCCCAACGCGACCGTCCGACCTTCAACGATTCCCATCACGCCTTTGCCGGTGATCGAACGAAATTCGCCGACTGCGACGAGAGCCAGCCCTTTATCCTGCGCGCCATTCACGATGGCCGCTGCCAGTGGATGTTCGCTGGCGCGTTCCAGACTGGCACCCAGCCGCAGCACTACATCTTCGTCGAATCCGGTGAGGGAAATGACAGAGGTCAGTCTCGGTTTGCCTTCGGTCAGGGTGCCGGTCTTGTCCACCACCAGCGTGTTCACTTTCTCCATGGTTTCCAGCGCTTCGGCGTTCTTGATCAACACACCGGCCTGCGCCCCGCGCCCGGTACCGACCATGACGGACATTGGTGTGGCCAGCCCCAGTGCGCAAGGACAGGCGATGATCAGCACCGCCACCGCGTTGACAATGGCGTGCGCCAGGCGAGGTTCAGGCCCCCAGATGCCCCATACCGCCAGCGTGGCGAGCGAAGCCAGTATCACTGCCGGAACAAAATATCCGGCAGCAATATCTGCCAGCCGCTGGATAGGTGCACGCGAACGCTGCGCCTCGCTCACCATGTGCACGATCTGCGCAAGCAGCGTATCGGCACCCACACGTTCGGCACGCATCAACAGGCTGCCGGTGCCATTCACTGTGGCGCCGATCAGGTGCGCGCCGGCTGTCTTTTCTACCGGGATGGATTCGCCGGTCACCATCGATTCGTCCAGTGAACTTGCACCGTCCAGTACTACACCGTCCACCGGTGCTTTCTCGCCGGGACGCACGCGCAGTACATCGCCCGGATGCACCAGTTCCAGCGGGATGTCTTCTTCTTTGCCGTCTGCACGCACGATGCGTGCAGTCTTGGGCGCCAGGCCCAACAGCAGTTTGATCGCGGCGCTGGTCTGGCTGCGCGCGCGCAGTTCCATTACCTGGCCCATCAGTACCAGGGCCATGATCGTGGCAGCCGCCTCGAAATACACCGGTATCAGACCGCCCATGGTGTGCATCGAGGGCGGGAAACTTCCAGGCAACAGCATCGCCACGACGCTGTAGCTCCACGCCACGCCGACGCCGAGCGCGATCAGGCTGAACATGTTGAGGCTGCGGTTAACGATCGATGCCCAGCCGCGCTGGAAGATCGGCCAGCCCGCCCAAAGCACTACCGGGGTGGCCAGTGCGAATTCAAGCCACTGCAATACGGCCATCGAAACAGAACTCGGTATGAGTTTGGGTGCAAGGTCGGATGTCATTGCCATCAGGAATACCGGCAAGGCAAGTACGATGCTTGCCTTGAAGCGGCGAGTCATGTCGTTCAATTCGGCGTTGTCTTCCGAAGGGCCTGCGCGCGGTTCCAATGCCATGCCGCACTTTGGACAACTGCCGGGTTCGTTGCGCACTATTTCGGGATGCATGGGGCAGGTGTATTCGGTGGCATTCGACCTGGTTGCGACAGGATTCACGGGCTTCAACGCCATGCCGCACTTGGGGCAATTGCCGGGGCCGTTTTGTCGAACTTCCGGATGCATCGGACAGGTATACAGCGCAGCGGATTGTTCCTGTGCTGCGGCCTGTGGCTTCAGGTAGGCAGACGGGTTTGCCTGAAATTTGTCCAGACAGTGCTGCGAACAAAAGTAATAACGTTCGGCCGCGTAATCAGCGTGCAGGGTGCCATCTTCTGCAGTGACCTGCATCTTGCAAACCGGATCGGTAGTCTTGGTCGTCATGTCAGTCACCTCCTGATTAACGTTTAGTGTTGAACATCCGGAGACGGTCTGGTTTCGGCTGAATGTGCTGAACTCTCGCGTCGCTTGATCAGCGCGTAGATCGCCGGGATCACCAGCAGTGTCAGTACTGCCGAAGAGATCATGCCGCCAACCATCGGGGCGGCGATGCGGCGCATGACTTCCGAGCCTGTGCCCGTGCCCCACAGGATAGGTAATAGTCCCGCCATGATTGCCACCACGGTCATCATCTTCGGGCGCACACGTTCTACTGCACCGTGCATGATGGCGGTCTGCAGGTCGTTTGCCGTCGGTGATCTGCCTTCATTGGCGCACTGCGTTCGAACTTCCTGCCATGCATGCTCAAGATAGATCAGCATCACAACACCTGTCTCCGCCGCCACGCCCGCCAGCGCGATGAAGCCGACCGCCACCGCGACGCTCAGGTTGTAATCGAGCAGCCACAGCAGCCATATGCCACCGACGAGCGCGAACGGCACGGACAGCATTACGACCAGCGATTCCGTGACGCGTTTGAAATTCAGGTACAGCAACAGGAAGATGATGAGCAGCGTGATGGGGATCACGATCTTCATCTTCGCGGCGGCGCGTTCCATGTACTCGAATTGTCCGCTCCAGGTCGCGTAGTAGCCGGGCGGGAACTTGACCTGTGCCGCCACCGCCTTGCGTGCCTCAGCCACATATGAACCGATGTCGCGGTCGCGGATGTCCACGTAGATATAGGCGGAGAGCAGGGCGTTCTCGGTGCGGATGGAGGGCGCGCCCTTGCTGATGCTGATGCGGGCAACCTGGCCGAGCGGGATCATCGCGCCATTGTCGGTCGGTACCAGCACTTCGCGTGCGATCTGTTCCGGCGTGCTGCGCAGGTCGCGCGGGTAGCGCACGCTGACACCAAAACGTTCCAGTCCTTCCACTGTGGTGGTGACAGTTTCACCACCCAGTGCCGTGGCGATCACATCCTGTACTTCGCCCACCGTCAGCCCGTAGCGCGCCAGCGCCAGCCTGTCCGGTTCGATGTTGAGATAGAAGCCTCCGGTGATGCGTTCGGCGAATGCACTGGTCGTGCCCGGCACCTTGCGCACCACGGCCTCGATCTCCCGGGCGAGGCGTTCCATCTCGTCCAAATTCTTGCCGAACACCTTGATGCCGATGGGCGTGCGGATACCGGTGGAAAGCATGTCGATGCGCGCCTTGATCGGCATGGTCCACGAGTTCGCCACACCGGGAAATTGCAGCGCTTTGTCCATCTCGGCGATCAGCTTGTCGGTCGTCATGCCGGATCGCCATTCTTCCTGCGGTTTGAGGTTGATCACCGTCTCGAACATCTCCATCGGTGCCGGGTCGGTGGCGGTCTGCGCGCGTCCTGCTTTGCCGAATACCGAAGCGACCTCGGGAAAGCTCTTGATGATCTTGTTTTGCGTCTGCAGCAATTCGGCCGCTTTGGTCACCGACATGCCGGGCAGGGAAGCGGGCATGTAGAACAAAGTACCTTCGTTCAGCGTCGGCATGAACTCGCTGCCCAGTTTCATTGCGGGATACAGGCTGATGAGGCATGCGAGGATGGCAATGGCGAGGGTGGTTTTCTTGTGTTGCAGCACTGCGGCGATGAGCGGGCGATAGCCTGCGATGAGCCAGCGGTTGAGCGGGTTATCCGCTTCCGGCCTGATGCGGCCTCGTATGAACAGCAGCATCAGCACTGGTACCAGCGTGACCGAGAGCAGGGCTGCGCCTGCCATGGCAAAGGTCTTGGTATAGGCCAGCGGGGCGAACAACCTGCCTTCCTGTGATTCCAGCGTGAACACCGGCAGGAACGACACGGTGATGATGAGCAGCGAGAAGAAGAGGGAGGGGCCGACTTCCTTGCAGGCGGCGAGGATGGCGGCGGCACGCTCACCCAGATTGGACTCCCCTCTCACGTTCACGGGAGAGGGGCTGGGGGAGAGGGCGCTGTCGCTGTCGCCTAATTTTCCTCCATTCGCTCTGAGCCCGTCGAAGGGTGAACGGTCCACCGCGCCAAATCCAACACCGGTTCTGACAATTCCGTTCGGCGCGCCGCTCGTTCCTTCGACGAGCTCAGGACGAACGGAATTGGGGGGCTCAGGATGAATGGAATTGGAGGGCTCAGGTTGATCGGAGGGACGAGTAGCCAGTCTCTCCAGATGCTTGTGCGCATTCTCGATCATCACGATAGCCGCATCCACCATCGCGCCGATGGCGATCGCGATCCCTCCCAGGCTCATGATGTTCGAGTTCAGCCCGAGTGCATGCATGGCGATGAAGGCCATCAGTACGCCGATGGGCAGCATCACGATGGCGACCAGTGCGCTGCGGGCATGCATCAGGAATACCATGCACACCAGTGCGACGATCAGGCCTTCTTCCAGCAGCGTGTGCTTGAGCGTGGCGATGGCACGCAGGATCAGTTCGGAACGGTCGTACACCGCCCGAATGCTGACACCCTCCGGCAATCCTGGCGTGACTTCGGCGATCTTGTCCTTGATGTTGCGAATGACCTCCAGCGCGTTTTCGCCATAACGCGCCATGGCGATACCGGATACCACTTCGCCTTCGCCGTTGAGTTCGGCGATGCCGCGCCGCTCGTCCGGCCCGAGTTCAACATGTGCGATATCCCGCAGCAGTACCGGTGTGCCGCGTGGAGCATTCACCACCAGGTTCTCGATATCGCTCTTGCCGTGCAAATAGCCTTTGCCGCGCACCATGTATTCGGTCTCGGCCATTTCCACCGTGCGGCCGCCTACGTCGCGGTTCGAGTCGCGTATCACCTGCGAGACTTTGCTCAACGGTATGCCGTAGGCGCGCAGCTTCACCGGGTCGACCGTCACCTGGTATTGCTGCACGAAGCCGCCGACGGAGGCGACCTCGGCCACGCCATGCGCCTTGGTCAGTTGATAGCGCAAATACCAGTCCTGCATGGCGCGCAACTCGGCGAGATTGTGTTTGTCGCTGAGAACGGCATATTGATATACCCAGCCCACGCCGCTCGCGTCCGGCCCCAGTTGCGGCGACACGCCGTTGGGCATGCGCCCGGCGATGCTGTTGAGGTATTCCAGCACGCGCGAACGCGCCCAGTAGATGTCGGTGCCGTCTTCGAAGATGACATACACGAAGGAGGCCCCGAAGAACGAGAAGCCGCGCACGACCTTGGATTTGGGCACGGACAGCATGGCCGTGGTGAGCGGGTAGGTGACCTGGTCTTCCACCACCTGCGGCGCTTGGCCGGGATACTCGGTATAGACGATCACCTGCACATCGGACAGGTCGGGCAGCGCGTCCAGCGGGGTTTTGAGCAGAGCATAGATGCCAGCCAGCGTGATGAACAGGGTGGCGAGCAATACCAGGAAGCGGTTGCGTGCCGACCATTCGATAATTTTGGAGAGCATGTCAGTGCCCTCCGTGTTGCGCTTGCAGGGTGGTGATCACAAATTCTCCCGGCTTCCGTTCGACGAGCTCGAAAGTGATCGCTGTGCCCGGCTTGATACCCTCAACCAGAGAGGCATTCGCCAGTATGAAGTCCATGGTCATGCCGGGCCAGCCTAGCGATTTGATCGGCTCATGCGTGATGCTTACCGTGCCATCCGGGTTGACGGCATCGAGAACTCCCTGTCCCTGATGACCGACCATTTTTTGCATCGTCTGCGCCGTGGAGAACTGTCCCGTGTGATCTGCCGGTACGGAGACAGGAGCAGCATTGCCGGTGGTTTTCGCGTCCATGCCGTTCAGCGCGGCTTTGAGGTTGCTTTCCGCATCGATCAGGAAGTTGGCGGAAGTGACCACCTGTTCGCCCTCCGCGACGCCATTCAGTATCTCGATGTAGTCGTCGCTGCGGCTGCCCGGCGTGACTGTGCGCGGTTCAAAGCGCCCTTCGGCAAGGCGTACCAGCACGACCTGGCGGGTGCCGCTGTCGATCACGGCGGAGGCCGGTACAGTCAGCACCTTGCCGCTCTTGCCCGCGTCGATCAGCGCATTGGCGAACATGGCTGGTTTGAGCAATCCCTTGGGATTGGCGATCTCCATGCGGACTTGAACCGTGCGCGTCGCGCTGTCCAGCGTCGGATAGATGAAGGTCACCCTGCCGTCGAAGGTGCGATCCGGATAGGCATCGACGGTGACCTGTGTGCGGCTGCCGAGCTGCACCTGTCCGATATCCTGTTCCGGAACTTCGGCGATGGCCCACACCGATGCGAGGTCTGCGATCTGGTACAGCGGCTCGCCGGGCATGAAGCGCATGCCCTGCACGGCCTTTTTCTCCAGCACGATGCCGGTGACCGGCGCACGGAATGTCACACGCTGACTGCTTCCATCGCTGGCTGACGTGGCGGATTGCGCGTCAGTGATGTCCCAGTTGTGCAGACGCGCTGCGCTGGCCGTAACCAGTTGCTGCATGCTTTTCTTCGCGTCGCCGTCGGCGTTTTGCATCGAAGCCAGACCCTGCAAGGCCAATGCGTGTTCGCGTTGCGCCGAGACCAGGTCGGGGCTGTATACATCGAACAGCGCCTGGCCTTTGCTGACGGCCTGTCCGGTGGTGTTCACATAGAGATGTTCCACCCAGCCTTCGAACTTCGGTGCGATGGTGTAAGTGCGCCGTTCGTCGACCTCGATCCGACCCGTCGCGCGCAATGTCTTGTTCAGTTCTCGCATCGCGGCGGCTTCGCTTTTCACGCCCAGTTTTTGCACCTTGTCGAGGCTGATGCCGAGCTGGCCAGCCGGCTCCGCTTCACCCTCATACACCGGCACGTAATCCATGCCCATGGCATCTTTTTTCCGTACCGGCGAAGTGTCCGGCAACCCCATCGGGTTGCGGTAGTACAGCAATTTGCGCTCCCCGCTTTTCACCGTATCCCGTATCCCGTGTCCCGTATCCTGTTTCCCGTATCCCGTATCCTGTTTCCCGAGCCAGTATCCGGTTGCAGCCACGGCAAGCAACAGCAGAAAGACCAGGGTTGTTTTTGCGAGTTTGTTCATAATT
This sequence comes from Sideroxydans sp. CL21, assembly GCF_902459525.1. Lineage (NCBI taxonomy): Bacteria > Pseudomonadati > Pseudomonadota > Betaproteobacteria > Nitrosomonadales > Gallionellaceae > Sideroxydans > Sideroxydans sp. CL21. The sequence goes on along the minus strand of NZ_LR699166.1, from coordinate 2,142,581 downwards.
CTTCTCCCAACAATTTTTCGATATCGGCCAGCCGCGATTGCCCTTCCAGTTGCGCTTTGAGTTGCTGCTGCCGGGCCTGCAATATCTGCCGCTGCGCATCGATCAGCGTGGCGAAATCGACCTTGCCTGTCTGGTATCCGGCCAGGGCGGATTGATAAGTGAGTTCACTTTGCGGCAGCAATCGGGTGGTGATCAGCGTGTCTGTGCGTCTGGCCGATTCCAGCGCGGAAAGGTTTTCCGACAAACTGGATTCCGCCTGATTGAGAGTGGATTGCTTGCGCGCACTGGCGGCGGCCAGCATCGCTTCGGCCTCGTGTTCCTGCGAGCGGCGTACTGATTGTTGCAGTGGGATACTGAATTCGACCATCACATCCCAGGTATTTATTGAAGTGTACTGGGTACGACCTACGCCGAGCGTGAAGCCCGGATAACGGTTGGAATAGGCCAGGTCGCGGCTTTTATCGGCGGACTGTATCTGCGCATCCGCAATTTGCAATTGCGGGTTGTGCGCGCGCAGCCGTTCCAGCAAAGTGTCCTCATCCAGACTCGCGGCGGGAGGGAGCGGGCGGGGTTGCACGGGCTCGGCCAGCGCCGCATTGACGGGACGCGACAGCAGGCTATTCAATTTGGCATGCTCATGGTGGCGTTCGTTCTGGATCCCGATCAGTTCTCCGAGCAGCGTGGTCGTCTCGATCTGCACGCGGACGACATCCTGCTGGGAACTCAAGCCGTTCGCATAGCGCTCCCTGACGATCTGTTCCAGGTTATCGAGCAGGTCGAGCGTTTCCTGTGTCAGGTGTTCGCTGGCCGCGAGGTAGTAGCTCATCGCATAGTCCGTCTTGAGCTGGTTCGCCAGATCGGACCAATCGGCGGCAGTTTGTCCGTTGGCCTGCTCAATTTGCGCGGTGGCGATCCCGCGCTGCAGATCCCGCTTGCCGAACCAGGGCACGAACTGGCTCAACTGGTAGCTTTGAATCGGCATCACGTTCGGAATCATGTTGGTGGCCTGGCTGGTGATGTCATACCGCTGGGTACGCAATACCGGGTCCGGCAGGGCGCTGGCAGGCTCAGCCCTCTGTTGCGCCGCCTCGGCATCAAGGCGCAAGGCTGCAAGTTCCGGATTGTGCTCGCGCGCGTAATCCAGTAATCCGGTCAGGTTGCTGCCCAGGGGTTCATCGGCCGCGGCCGGTGTGAGCCAGAGCGTGCAAAGCACGGTGAAAATCGATAGAGATGGTTTCATGTTCCGCATCCTAGTTGCATTGGCAATGCAGGCGGACAGTCGCACGCGACCGCCCAACGGCGCGGGACGAGAATCAGGCTATGAAACGACGACTATGGAATCAACAGACGGACTCGTCCCGTATCAGGCGCGGACGAGAGGCGGGGGAACCAGCGGGGCGGAAACAAGGGAGTCAAACGCAACCAGATAGGGTGTGATTTCAGTTGTGGCGGTTTGCACGGGAATCATTTCCATTCCAGGTACGACGAGGTAACCGGTGCAGGCCAGATGGCAGACGCCGCATGAATTGCAGGAGGTGTCATGCTCATCTGTTGTAGTGTGCATTTTGCAGGGATGCTGATGCTGTCCGGTCATGTCGGCGTGCGACATCATATTCATATGAGCCGCAGCGGTTTCATGACTTCTGCCTTGCTGCATTTGCATGGACACTGTTGCCGCAAGCGCGCTACCGTTGAAAATCGGGAGCCACAGCAGTAACAATATGGCAATAAATTTTCCGGATGATCTGAACATGGCGTCAGTGTGGCGAAGTACTGACCGATAGTCAAATACTGAGGTCAAATACTATATTCAACTGGTCTGTTTTAACCGCCTCTTTTACCGCCGGAATATATCCATTGTCAGCACATCGCGCTGCGGTTAAAGTTAGTGATATCCACACACAAGAACAAAGAAGGTAGAAGATGGCGATATTAATGATAGTTGTGCTGGTAGTGGTTTTGCTGCTGGCCTTCTTCCGCTCTTCCATATGGGGATGGTTGATCGCTTTCGCGGTACTCGTGCCCTTGGTGGCAATGGTAAGCCGTATTTCCGACGGAGCCCTGCAAACTGTTTACATCGCACTCGGCATCTTCCTCGCTGTTCTGGGCATTCCCGCCTTGCGCCGTCTGCTGGTCAGCGGCTTCATACTCGGCATCTTCCGCAAAATACTGCCGCAGGTTTCGCAGACCGAGCAAGAGGCGCTGGACGCAGGCACGGTAGGCTGGGATGGCGAACTGTTCAGCGGCAATCCGCACTGGAGACAGCTGCTGGACTTGCCCAAGACCGGCCTGAGCGAACGCGAGCAAGCTTTTCTCGATAACGAAGTCGAACAACTTTGCGCGATGGTGGACGACTGGGATGTCACCCACACAAGGCAGGACTTGTCGCCGGAAGCCTGGCAGTTCATCAAGGACAAAGGGTTCTTCGGCATGATCATCCCGAAGGAATACGGCGGCCTGGAATTCTCGGCGCAGGCGCAATCCGCAGTGGTGGCCAAGGTCGCTTCGCGCAGCGGTACGGCGGCGGTGACGGTGATGGTGCCCAATTCGCTGGGACCGGCTGAATTGTTGCTGCACTACGGTACGCAGGAGCAAAAGGAAAAATACCTGCGCAACCTCGCATGCGGCAAGGAAATTCCCTGCTTCGCCCTGACCGGTCCGTTCGCAGGTTCGGATGCGGGTGCGATCCCCGATTACGGCATCGTCTGTTACGGCGATTTCAACGGACACAGCAATGTGCTCGGCGTGCGTGTCACCTGGGAGAAGCGCTACATCACGCTGGCCCCGGTCGCAACGCTGCTCGGTCTGGCATTCAAACTCTTCGACCCGCAGAACCTGCTGGGTGCCGAAGTCTCGCGCGGCATCACGCTGGCGCTGATCCCGACCGATACCCCCGGCGTCAATGTGGGTCGCCGTCACTTCCCGCTCAACTCCGCCTTTCTGAACGGCCCGACCACGGGCAAAGATGTTTTTATCCCGATGGACTACATCATCGGCGGCACCATGCGTATCGGGCAAGGCTGGCGCATGCTGATGGAATGTCTGGCGGCGGGGCGAGCCATCTCTTTGCCGGCCAGCGCGACGGGCGGCATCAAGCTGGCGGCGCGTACCAGCGGTGCCTATTGCCGCGTGCGCAAACAGTTCAAGGTACCGGTGGGCAAGTTCGAAGGCGTGGAAGAAGCGCTTACCCGCATCGGCGGCAATCTTTATGTGATGGATGCGGCGCGCACGATGACTGCACAGGCGCTGGATCTGGGCGGCAAACCGTCCGTCATCTCCGCCATCGTCAAATACCATTGCACCGAGCGCGGCCGTATTGCCATCAACGACGCGATGGATGTGCACGGCGGCAAGGGAATCTGTCTGGGGCCCGATAACTATCTGGGGCGTGCTTACCAGCAAACACCGATCGGTATCACGGTGGAAGGAGCGAATATCCTCACGCGCAGTCTGATCATATTCGGACAGGGTGCCGTGCGTTCGCATCCTTACGTGCTGAAGGAGATTCATGCCGCACACGATGAGGATACCAAACGCGCTGTGCGCGAATTCGATGCCGCCCTGTTCGGACACATCAGTTTCAGCCTGAGCAACGCGGTGCGCAGCCTGGTCTACGGTCTGACCGGCGGACGCATCATCGGTGTGCCGACCGAACAACCGACCAAAGCCTACTATCAGGCGCTGACGCGTTACTCAGCCGCGTTCGCTTTCGCTTCGGATGTTTCCATGCTGGTATTGGGTGGCGCACTCAAACGCCGCGAGAAACTGTCCGCGCGTCTGGGCGATGTACTGAGCCAGATGTACCTCTGCTCAGCGGTACTGAAACGCTTCGAGGACGACGGTCGTCCCGAGGAAGACCTGCCGCTGTTGCACTGGGGGATGCAGGATGGTCTGTATCGCATCCAGACAGCGCTCGACGGCGTGTTGCAGAACTTCCCCAACCGCTTTGCGGCGCTGGTGTTGCGCGCCATGATCTTCCCGCTGGGGCAATGCCGCAAGCCGCCCAGCGACCATGTCGGCCATCAGGTTGCCTCGTTGTTGCTCAAGCCCGGTGCGGCACGCGATCGCCTGACCGCGGGCATGTTCATCCCGTCCGATGAGAAAGATGCCGTCGGCGCATTGGAGGCCGCACTTGCCAGTACACTGGTGTGCGAACCGTTGCAGGCTGTTCTGGAAAAGGCGCGCAAGGAAGGCAAGATCAAAGCGCGCGAAGAGCTGCAACAGATCTCCGAAGCACGCGAACTTGGCTACATCGATGCCGGGCAGGCGCAGCAGCTGGAACGCGATTACGCCTTGCGCCGCAAGGTCATCATGGTTGACGACTTCGCGCCGGAAACATTGAGGGCGAATCAGGGATGACCGGCCTGCACGACAAGGTGATCTTCATCACCGGATCCAGCCGCGGCATCGGACGCGAGATCGCGTTGCGTTGCGCACGCGATGGGGCCAGGGTGGTCATCACCGGCAAGACGGCTGAGGCGCATCCCAAGCTGCCCGGAACCATACACAGCGTGGCGGAAGAAGCGATCGCCGCGGGCGGACAGGCGTTGGCGATCCGGCTCGATGTGCGCGACGAGCAAGCCATTCATGCGGCTGTCGAGCAGGCGGCGGTGCATTTCGGCGGCATCGACGTGCTGGTCAACAATGCCAGTGCCATCAGTCTTACACCCACGCTGCAAACTCCCGCCAAGCGTCTCGACCTGATGTGGGACGTGAACATGCGCGCGACCTTTCTTGCTTCGCAGGCCTGCATTCCGCATCTCCGGAAAGCGGCAAACCCGCATATCCTGACGCTCTCGCCGCCGCTCAATTTCGAGGCGAAATGGTTTGCGCCGCATGTCGCCTATTCCATCTCGAAATTCGGCATGAGCCTGTGCGCGCTGGGCATGGCGAAGGAATTCGCGGAGGACGGCATCGCGGTGAACTGCCTGTGGCCGCGCACCACCATCGCCACCGCCGCCATCGAGTTCAATTTTCCCGAAGCCATCCTGCGTGCCTCGCGCAAGCCAGCCATCGTGGCCGATGCGGCGCATGCCATTCTGCTGCGCGACAGCAAGACATTCAGCGGCCATTTTTTCATCGACGATGAGGTGTTGCGCGCGGAAGGCGTGAGGGACTTCGAACAATATGCAGTCAGCCCGGGCGAGAAGCTGTTCAGCGATCTGTTCTTGTAGCAAACATAATAAAAAAACGGGAGTCGGGGGAATGAATTCAACAGAAAAAGAAGATGTGATATCACCGCAGCAGGCGGTGACTTTGCACGGCCTGTTCCTGGAACGGGTGCGCCGTTCGCGGGACAAAATCGCATACCGCTATTTCGACAACCGGCAATCGGTCTGGGTCGATTTGAGCTGGGGGCAGATGCTTGAGCAGGTTGCGCGCTGGCAGGGGGCGTTGGCCCAGGAAGGTCTGGCCAAGGGTGACCGTGTGGCGCTCATGCTGCGCAATTGCCCGCAATGGGTGATGTTCGATCAGGCGGCGATGTCGCTGGGTCTGGTCGTGGTGCCGCTATACACGGTGGATCGGGCCGAGAACATCGCCTATATCGTCAACGACGCACAAGTGAAAGTGGTGCTGTTCGAGACGGCCGAGCAATGGCGGGAGCTCCGCGGTGTGGTAGGTCAGATGGGCTGTGTGCAACGCTTCATCTCGCTGGACGAGTTCAAGAGCGAGGAGGAGCGGCTGGTTCCGGCCGCCAAATATCTGCATGCACAGTCGGTTGAGTTGCAGCCCGCCGTCACGTGCGAGAGCGGCGAACTGGCGAGCATCATCTATACGTCGGGCACGACGGGCAAGCCCAAAGGCGTGATGCTGAGCCATTCCAACATGCTGAGCAACATTTACGACGGCATGGCTACCTTTGCGGTATACAAGAATGACCTGATGCTCTCTTTCCTGCCGTTATCCCACACATTCGAACGCACTTGCGGCTATTACATGCAGGTGATGACGGGCGCGACGGTCGCCTATGCACGGTCCATTCCATTACTGTCGGAAGATCTGCAAACCATACGCCCGACTCTCCTGATTTCTGTTCCGCGTATTTACGAACGCATATACGGCGCAATCAATACCAAACTGAGGGAAGGTTCGCCGCTCAAACGTATGTTGTTCAAGCTGGCGGTGGATGTTGGCTGGTCGCGTTTTCAACATCAGCAGGGACGGGCGGGCTGGAAACTTTCGTTCCTGCTGTGGCCCCTGCTGCAAAAACTGGTGGCGCAAAAGATCATGGACAGGCTGGGCGGACGCTTGCGCACTGCCGTCACCAGCGGTGCGGCGCTGGCACCAGAGATTTCGCGCATGTTCATCGGCCTGGGGCTGCCCGTGGTGCAGGGCTACGGACTCACCGAAACCAGCCCCATCGTGGCTGGCAACAAGCTGGATAACAATTTCCCGGATAGCGTGGGGCAACCGATACGCGGCGTGCAAGTGAAGCTGGGCGCGCAGAGTGCGCTGCTGGTGAAGGGGCCGAACGTGATGATGGGGTACTGGAATAATCCCGAGGCAACCCGGGCCATGATTGACGCCGACGGCTGGCTGAACACCGGCGACACTGCGCACATAAGCGAGACGGGGCACATTTACATTACCGGTCGCCTGAAGGAGATCATCGTCTTGTCCAACGGCGAGAAGATGCCGCCCGCCGACATCGAGGCCGCCATCCTGCATGATCCCCTGATCGACCAGGTGATGATATGCGGCGAGGCCCGCCCGTACCTGGTTGCGCTTGCCGTGCTCAATCCTGAGGTGTGGACGGCTGTCGCTGCAAAAGTCGGCGTGCGGCCGGACATGCCTGAATCGTTGACCGACAGCAACATGGAAGCCAAAGTGTTGCGGCGCATCGCGCGCAACATGAGCCAATTTCCAGGTTATGCCAACGTGCATCGCGTGTTGCTGCTGCTGGAGCCTTGGACCATCGACAACGGTCTGCTCACGCCGACCCTGAAACTCAAGCGCGCCGTCGTCGCACAGCGATTTGCGGCGCAGATCGACGAACTTTACAAAGGACACTGAACAATGACTACTGCAGCACCCGCGACCTTACCGGATCGCCAGCCTACCTTGCGCGTGGCAGCAATGCCTTCGGACGCCAACTACACGGGAGACATCTTCGGCGGATGGTTGATGGGGCAGGTCGACATCGCCGGCAGCATCCCCGCGGTGCACCGAGCCAAAGGAAGGGTGGCGACGATAGCCGTCAATTCGTTCGTATTCAAACAACCCATCTTTGTCGGCGATATCGTCAGTTTTTACACCAGGATCGTGAAGGCGGGGACGACATCAGTCACTGTGGATGTCGAAGTTTTTGTGCAGCGCGATCCCGAGAACCCGACCTGTCTCAAGGTGACTGAAGCGACGCTGACTTATGTTGCGGTGGGAGAGGATCGCAAGCCGCGGCCCTTGCCGCCCCAGGAATAGCAGGTCCGCATCTTGCAGCAGATAAATTTTTTAGTCCCAGGAGAGATTGAGTCATGAAGTTATACAGATCGTTGATCGCCATGTCCGTGACGAGCGCATTGCTGGCAATGTCCGGCAATGCGGAGGCAGCGGCATTTGCACTGATCGAGCAAAGCAGCGGACTGGGCAATGCCTTTGCCGGCGGTGCTGCAGGTGCCGAAGATGCGACTACCATCTTTTTCAACCCGGCCGGCATGTCCAGGCTGAAGGGCAACCAGGTGACCGTGGCCGGCAGCCTGATCCAGCCCTCGATCAAATTCTCGAACACCGGATCGACGGCCGCGGCATTCCAGCCATTTGGTGACAATGGCGGCGATGCAGGCAGCCTGGTGCTGGTGCCCAACACCTATATGGTGATGGAGGTCGAGCCCGCCCTGCGCTTCGGTCTGGGCATCAATTCCCCCTTCGGATTACAGACCCAATATGACCCGACCTGGGTCGGGCGCTTTCAGGCGATCAACTCGAAGATCCGAACCATCAACCTGAATCCTTCGTTCTCATACGAGATGAACGACAGCGTCAGTCTGGGTCTCGGGCTGAGCTACCAGCACATCACCGGCGATCTTTCCAATGCCGTGAACTACACTGCGCTCTCGGGCGGGTTGGCAAGCGGCGAAGGAATCAGCTCGATGAGCGGCAGCGATTCGTCCTGGGGCTACAACTTCGGGGTCTTGTTCAATGTCGCGCCGGATTCCCGCATCGGGCTGTCCTATCGCTCGAAGATCAAGTACAACCTGAATGGCTCGGTGAGCTTCAGCAACGTCCCAGCTGTATTGCAGGGGCAGGCGGCGCTTCAGAACGGCAATGTGTCGCTGCCGATCAGCATGCCCGATATGTTGTCGATCAGCGGCTTCCATCAATTGAACGACAAGTGGGATGTGATGGCCGACGCGAGCAGGACGGGTTGGAGTGTCATGCAACAAATGGTGGTCAGCCGCGCCAACGGGAGCGTTTTGCAGACGACCCCGGAACACTGGACCAACACCTGGCGTTTCAGCCTGGGGTCGACCTATCACTACAACGAACAATGGCTGGCCCGCGTCGGTGTGGCCTACGACCAGACGCCGGTGCCCGCTGCTTACCTGACTGCGCGCATCCCCGACAACAACCGTACCTGGCTGACGTTCGGCGGCCAGTACAAGGTATCGGATACCAGCAAGGTGGATTTCGGTTACGCCCACCTGTTCGTCAAGGATACTTCCATCGCCAACAACCAGACTGCAACCGGTGCGGGCGATCTGGTGGGTACCTTCAGCAGCAGCATCAACATAGTGACCGTGCAGTACGCATATAATTTCTGATCGTCTTCGGCAAGTGGCGGGATTGTGCCCGCCGCTTTTTTTCAGCATAAATTCGGGAGTATCGCGATGAGCAATCATCTGAAAGTTCGCAAGGTTGCCGTACTCGGCGCCGGCGTGATGGGGGCGCAGATCGCCGCGCACCTGGTCAATGCCAACGTCGAGACATTGTTGTTCGAATTGCCGTCGAAAGAGGGCGACCCGAACGGCAACGTGAACAAGGCGCTGGACGGTTTGAAGAAACTCGAGCCCGCAGCCATCTCCAGCCCCGCAAAGATCACTTACATCCAGGCTGCAAATTACGACCAGCACCTGGAGAAGCTGCGCGAGTGCGACCTGATCATCGAAGCCATTGCCGAGCGCATGGACTGGAAGTCCGACCTGTACCGCAAGGTTGCACCGTTCGTGAATGCGAACGCCATTTTTGCCACCAATACTTCCGGCTTGTCCATCAACAAGCTGGCCGAAGCATTCCCCGAAAGCCTGCGCCATCGTTTCTGCGGCATCCACTTTTTCAACCCGCCGCGCTACATGCATCTGGTCGAACTCATTCCATGCAAAGGTACCGAAGCGGAACTGCTCGACCAGTTGGAAACCTTCCTCGTCTCCACGCTGGGCAAGGGTGTGGTACGCGCCAAGGACACGCCCAACTTCATCGCCAACCGCATCGGCGTCTTCTCCATGCTCGCCACCAAGCATCATGCGGCGGAATTCAACCTCGGTTTCGACATGGTGGACGCACTCACCGGGCGTTATCTTGGTCGCCCCAAAAGCGCCACCTTCCGCACGCTGGATGTGGTCGGCCTCGATGTGTTCGCGCATGTGGTCAACACCATGCGCGAGAACCTGACCGACGATCCCTGGCACAAGCACTTCGAGCTGCCCAGCTGGTTCAAGTACCTGGTCGACCAGGGCTCCCTGGGACAGAAGACCAAACGCGGCGTCTACATGAAGATAGGCAAGGAGATCCATGTGCTGGACCTGCACACGCGGGAATACCGCCTCTCCGATGCCAAGGTGGACGACGGCGTGAAGGACATCCTGCGCGAACGCGACTGGGCCAAGAAACTCGCCGGACTGCGCAGCAATCCGCATCCGCAGGCGCAATTCCTGTGGGCGACATTCCGCGACGTGTTCCACTATTGCGCATTGCAGCTGGAATCCATCGCGAACAACACGCGCGACCTCGACCTGGCCGTGCGCTGGGGCTTCGGCTGGGACAACGGCCCGTTCGAGATCTGGCAGGCGGCAGGCTGGCAGCAAGTGGCGGGATGGATCAGCGAAGATATTGCTGCGGGCAAGGCGATGGCAAGCACACCATTGCCCGCCTGGGCCACCGATCCGTCACGTCTTGCAGTGCATGGCATGCCGGGTTCCTATGCGCCTGCCAGCAACACTTACCAACCGCGTTCCTCCCTCCCGGTCTACCAGCGCCAGCTCTACCCGGACCGGCTCCTCGGCGAGGAGCGCCACTACGGCGAAACCGTATTCGAGACCGACGAAGTGCGCCTGTGGCACACGGGAGATACGATTGCCATCCTGAGCTTCAAGAGCAAGATGCACACCGTCAGCAACGAAGTGCTGGACGGCATCCTGCGCGCGGTAAACGAAGCCGAGGCGCATTTCAGCGCGCTCATCCTGTGGCAGACCGAGCCGCCATTCTCGGCCGGAGCCAACCTGCTGCAACTGATGCAGGGCATGCAGGAACCGGTGCAGGGCGAAGGCATGTTCGGCCGCTTCAAGCAGGCCGCCAGCCGCGTCAAATACACCATTGCGGGTGGCGGGGGGCTGGGCGATATTGTTAACGCTGCGGCGGGCAACGTGCCGAAAGTGGAAGCCGTGGTCGCCAAGTTTCAGCAAGTCTCGATGCGCCTCAAGTATGCGCTTGTGCCTACCATCGCCGCCGTGGACGGCCTCGCGCTCGGCGGTGGTTGCGAATTCTCCATCCACTGCACGCGCATCGTTGCCACGCTGGAAACCTACATCGGCTTGGTCGAAGTCGGGGTCGGACTGATTCCCGCAGGCGGCGGCTGCAAGGAGATGGCGCAACGCGCGGCACAAGAGGCACAGCGCTTCGCCAGCGACAATCGCGTCGACGTCTTCCCTTACCTGCGCAGATATTTCCAGAACATCGCCATGGGCGAAGTCGCCAAGAGCGCCGAGATGGCGCGCGAGATGGGCTACCTCAGGCAATCCGATCGCATCGTGCTGAACCGCTTCGAACTGCTGCACGTCGCCAAGGAAGAGGCAAAAGCACTTAACGCCACGGCCTACCGCCCGCCGCTGCACCAGCGCCAGATCATCGTGGCCGGACGCACCGGCATCGCCACCCTGCAGGCAGCGATGGTCAACATGCTGGAAGGCAACTTCATCTCCGAATACGACTACAACATTGGTAGCCGCGTCGCCGAGACCCTGTGCGGCGGAGATGTGGATGCGGGCAGTATGGTGGACGAACAATGGCTGCTCGACCTGGAGCGGCGCCACTTCATGGAGTTGCTGGGGCATTTCAAGACGCAGGACCGGATTGAATATATGTTGAAAAATGGGAAGCCGCTGAGGAATTGAAGCATTCGCACGCTTCTTATTAAGTGGTTCTATTGGAAATGCTTTGAAATATGACTGAAAAGATTGTGGAATTCATTCGAAAGAAAGACTTTGTTCTAAAGAAAGAGCTTGGTCAGGGAGCTTGTGGGCGAACAGTCCTGTTATATGACAGCGTAATAGACGAGCAGTTTGTGTGTAAGAAATATTCGCCGTTTCACGAGAGCATGAAAGAAGAGTTCTTTAAGAATTTCGTGCGCGAGATTAAGTATTTGCACTTATTGAATCATCAAAATGTTGTACGTGTATTCAACTACTACCTATACCCAGAGCAACGTACGGGCTACATATTGATGGAGTATGTGCAGGGCTTTGATATTGAGGATTATCTGTCAAAGCACCCAGAAGACGTGAATGAAGTGTTTGTTCAGGTTATTGAAGGATTTTCACACTTGGAGAAAAATAAGATACTTCACCGAGATATACGGCCACAGAATGTCATGGTGACGGAAGATGGTGCCGTAAAAATAATTGACTTTGGTTTTGGTAAGCAAACTATCAATACAAATGACTTTGGAAAAAGCATTACTCTTAATTGGTGGTGCGAACCACCTCCTGAATTCAAGGAATCTATCTATGACTACAGGACCGAGGTGTATTTTGTTGGGAAGCTTTTTGAAAAAATTATTGCCGACGCTGATATCAAGCATTTTAAGCATATGAGCTTGCTCGGTCGTATGTGCGTATCTAATCCAAAAGCTCGTATCGCTTTCTTTTCGGAAGTAAGGAAAGAGCTCCTTTCAGAAAAATTTCTTGACATCGGGTTTGACGATGCTGAACTGGAAACTTATAGAGACTTCTCGGGCAGCCTTTATTCTGCCGTCTCAAAAATTGAAGGAAGTACAAAATATTACGACGATGTTGGAGAAATTCAGACAAAGCTCGAAGAGTGTTATAAAAAAGTCATGCTCGAAGAGCATGTTCCAGACAGTTCGCTTGTGGTTAGATGTTTTATTAACGGGCAGTACTATTACAACAAATCCTATTGGTTTCGAGTGGATGTGCTGAGAGCATTTCTAGATCTTTATAGATCAAGTTCTCGTGAGAAGAAAAATATTATCGTAGGAAATATTCAGACGAGACTTGATGCGGTTAAACGCTACGATAAGCCATTCGACAGTTTTGATGATGATATTCCATTCTGATTTGCGATAAGCCCGTAGGTCGGGTTAGCGCAGCGTAACCCGACTTTTTCCCCTTGCTCTGTCGGGTTACGGCCTGCGGCCTAACCCGACCTACAGGGATATTGGCGGTATACGAAGTTGGGGATGTGATGAGATACCGGCGTGCATTTGTTGATGGCGGCTCATTCTTCTTCACGTTGGTGACGGAGAAACGGCGACCGATATTTGCCTCGACGGAGGCGGTGGATGTGTTGCGATCCGCATTTCGTTCCGTGCGAGCCTCCCATCCGTTTGCGCTGGATGCGATGGTGGTTTTGCCGGATCACTTGCATTGCATCTGGACATTGCCGCCAGACGATGCAGATTTCGCCACCCGCTGGCGACTGGTTAAAACGTGGTTCACGAAACATTGCGATCCCGCGCTACGTGTCGTACCAAACGCCAGTCAGGCGAGGCGGCGGGAGCAGACGTTGTGGCAGCATCGTTATTGGGAGCACATGCTGCGGGACGAACAGGATTTCGAGAAACATGTGGAGTATGTTCATTACAATCCGGTGAAGCATGGATATGCGACCTCTCCTATGGCGTGGCCGCATTCCAGTTTTCGGAGGTATGTCGAAGCCGGGATTTATGAGGCGGATTGGGGACAGTGGCAGATGGATTTTGAGGATGTTGGGTGTGAATGAGCTGGATGTCGGGTTACGCTGCGCTAACCCGACCTACGTGGTAGATGTTAAATACAAGTATCGGGAGTCGTAACATGTCGATGCAACCATACAAAGGCAGTTGTCATTGCGGCGCGATCCGGTTCTCGTTCGAGGCCGGGCCCTTCACTCATGGAACACGTTGTAACTGTTCGTTCTGTGCCAAACGGGGAGCTATGGTGCATCCGGTGCCGGGGGCGCAGTTCCAGATTGAGGCGCAAGATGGTGCGCTGGGCATGTACCAGTGGGGCACGAAGACGGCGAAGCACTATTTCTGCCGTAACTGCGGCGTCGCCACTTTCAGCGAAACGGCCAGATGGCCGGGGCAATATATGGTGAATCTCGGTTGTGTTGAAGGCGTGGATACCTTGGCGCTGGAGACGAAGGTGTTCGACGGCAAGCATCTGCTGTAGGCGAAGAGCATTATGGAGTCAGCATCGCCAGAGTTTATTAAATAGAAGCCAACGCAGCTCCATATCAAGAAAGGTTTTGGGATGAATCGCACTACGACATTGCAGTTGCTGGCAGAGCACAAGAAAGTGCTGGCACAGCGTTTCGGCGTGACCGGATTGGCGCTGTTCGGCTCTGTCGTGCGCGATTCTGCCAAAGAGGGTAGTGATGTAGATGTGCTGGTGGCTTTCGATGGTCCCGCCACATCCGCACGTTACTTCGGTGTTCAGTTCTATCTGGAAGATTTGCTGGGTGTCCCTGTTGACCTGGTGACGGATAAAGCCTTGCGTCCCGAGTTGCGCTCATTCATTGAAAATGAGGCAGTGTATGTCTGATACAGTCAAGAGAGAATGGCGTTTCTATCTGGATGACATGATCGGGTTTGCCGAGAAGGTGAAGGCGTATACCGATGGTTTAAACCAGGAAAATTTCGTGTAAGCGGGCTGAACTACGACGCAACGGTGCGCAATCTGGAATTGATCGGTGAGGCAGCAATTAATATTCCAGATGAGGTGCGCCAGAAGTATGCGCAGATACCTTGGCGGATGGTGGTTGCTACTCGCAACAGACTGATTCACGGATATTTGGGAATCGATAATGATACGTTGTGGAGCATTATCAAGACGGATATTCCTGTGCTGCTGGTCGAGTTGCGCATGATGAAGATGGCCCTTTCTAAATAATTCATTGCGGAGAAGATCATGAGCAAACAAGTACAGGAAGCCTACATCGTTGCCGCCACGCGCACGCCGGTCGGTAAGGCACCGCGCGGCATGTTCCGCAACACCCGCCCCGACGACCTGCTGGCGCATGTGCTGAAGAGCGTGCTGGCACAGGCACCGTCGCTCGACCCGGCCAGCATCGGTGATGTGATCGTCGGCTGTGCCATGCCGGAAGCGGAGCAGGGCATGAACGTGGCGCGTATCGCCTTGTTGCTGGCGGGCTTGCCGGATTCGGTGCCGGGAATGACGGTGAACCGCTTCTGCTCTTCCGGAGTGCAGGCGGTGGCGCTGGCGGCGGATCGCATCCGCCTGGGCGAGGCCGATGTGATGCTGGCAGCAGGCGTGGAGAGCATGAGCATGGTGCCGATGATGGGCAACAAGGTGGCATTCAATCCGGCCATTTTCGAGAACGAGCATGTCGGCATCGCCTACGGCATGGGCCTGACGGCGGAAAAAGTGGCGGAGCGCTGGAAGGTAAGTCGTGAAGCGCAGGATGCATTTGCCTTGCAGAGCCATTTGCGCGCCATAGCTGCGATCAACAACGGCGAATTCGAGGACGAGATCACGCCTTACCGCATCATCGACAATGTGCCGGACCTGAATACCCGCGAGATCAAGATCAAGACACGCGACGTGGCGCAGGACGAAGGCCCGCGCGCCGATACTTCGCTGGAAGCGCTGGGCAAGCTCAAGACGGTGTTCATGCAGAAAGGCTCAGTCACGGCAGGCAACAGCTCGCAAATGTCGGACGGTGCTGGCGCCGTGCTGCTGTGCTCCGAGGCTGCGTTGAAGCGTTACAACCTCACTCCTATTGGCAAGTTCCTGGGCTTCAGCGTGGCGGGCGTGCCGCCGGAGATCATGGGCATCGGCCCGAAAGAAGCGATTCCGCGTGCATTGAAGCAGGTCGGCCTGACCTTGAACGATATCGGCTGGATCGAACTCAACGAAGCGTTTGCGGCGCAATCGCTGGCGGTGATCCATGATCTCGGGCTAGACCCGGCCAAGGTCAATCCGTTGGGCGGAGCGATCGCTTTGGGCCACCCGTTGGGTGCAACCGGCGCGATCCGCACAGCGACGCTGATGCATGGCTTGCGCCGCCGCAAGCAGAAGTACGGCATGGTGACGATGTGCATCGGCACGGGCATGGGTGCGGCTGGTGTGTTTGAGGCCCTATAAGGAATTGCGGGGTTGTATCGTTTGTTCGCACTGAGCGTGTCGAAGTGCTGCTTCAGGACAAATCCGTTCATGGTTCGACAGGCTCACCACGAACGGATCTATTGGGCATTTAACCAGATGAAAGGCGGAAAATGAGAAGAATATTATTGCTGGTCGGCGGTTTGCTGCTGAGCTGTAGCGTTAGTGCACTCGAAGTGGCTGGTGTGCAACTGGCCGACAAAACGCAGGTTGGGAACGCGAGCTTGCAGTTGAACGGCGCGGGCATCCGTACCAAGTTCTTTTTCAAGATATACGTCGGCGCGCTATACCTGCCGCAAAAGCAGACATCGGCAGAAGCGATCATCGCGGACGAACATATACACCGCATGGCGCTGTATATGCTGCACGACCTGGGGAGCAAGAAGCTGTATGGCGCATTCAGCGAAGCCATTGAGATGAACCAGACTCCCGCCGCACTGGCAGCGATGGATGGGCAAATGAAGCAGATGAAACAGATATTCGATGCGGTGAACGAGGTGCAGCCGGGCGATGTCATTACGCTCGACTATACGCCCGGTAGCGGCACGCAGATCAGCGTGAACGGAAAGTCGTTCGGCACGATTGCGGGAGCGGAATTCAACCGTGCCTTGCTCTCGATCTGGATCGGCAACAATCCTGTACAGGATGATCTGAAGAAAGGACTGTTGGGTGGTTGATTCCAATTCTCCTGAGGAGACCAGAGAACACTTCGACGTGGACCATGCCTTCATTGCGCATCTGAACGGCGAATGTTTCGACTGGGCGGGCATGGATAACGAGGCACTGCAGCGTGCGATACATGCACAGGGCGAAGACTGGAGTGGTTTGGTGAAGGAACGCTGCCCGCATGTGTTTGCCGCCGCGCCGGTATTTATCAGTGAGTTGCAGTTGCAACAGATGCGCGCCGTCATCGCAGCTGTGGAGGAGGTGGCCGGAGCGCCTGAAGCGAAATCGGCGCTGGGCGTGTTTTACGGCTTCGACTTCCATCTCAACGAGCAGGGGGTGCACCTCATCGAAATCAATACCAATGCAGGAGGCGCATTCCTGAATGCATTGCTGATCGAAAGCCAGCACGGTCTCTTCCTGTATGGCACGGCGGTGGCAGAGCATCGCCTGGAGCAGGTTTTCATCGACATGTTTCGCAACGAATGGCGACTGGTTCGCGGCGATGCCCCGCTTAAAACAATTGCCATCGTGGACGAGCAGCCGGAGTTCCAATATCTCTACCCGGAATTCCTGCTGATGCAGAAGATCTTCGAGCGCGAGGGTTACGCGGTGCATATCGTCGATCCCTCAGCTCTCCAGGCGCGCGAGGACGGTTTGTATTGCGATGAACAGCGCATCGATCTGGTCTACAACCGTCTCACCGATTTCGATCTGCATCAGTTCCCGCATATCCGTGCGGCCTGGGATGAACAGCAGATGGTGTTGACACCGAACCCGGCGCATTACCGGCGGTATGCGGACAAGCGCAAACTGACACAACTTTCGGACCGCGAATGGCTACGTTCCTCAGGCGTCTCGCAAGCGGGTATTGAGGCACTTTTGCAGGGTGTTCCGCAGACCCGTCTGGTTCAGGCGCAGGACTCCGACCAATGGTGGAACGAGCGCAAGCAATGGTTTTTCAAGCCGGTAAGCGGTTACGGCAGCAAGGGGGCATATCGCGGCGACAAGCTCACCAAACGCGTGTTCGAGGAGATCATGCAGTCCGATTATGTGGCGCAACGAATGGCGCAACCGGACGAACGCAAAGTTTGCGCGGAGGGCGCCGAGTCGCAATTACTCAAATTTGACGTGCGTTGTTATGTGTATGACGGCAATATCCAGCTTGTTGTGGCGCGTCTCTACCAGGGGCAAACCACCAACTTTCGCACACCGGGAGGCGGGTTTGCGCTGGTGCGCGAAGTGACCTGATCGTTAAGGTCCTTGCGTTGTTATTAGGCAAAGTATCTAGACAGTATCTAGATACCGGTCTAGGTAATTGTGCATATTGTGGGGGCTGCCACTTCGTCGCAAAATCCGCATTCGGTCATTGAGCGTTTATCGACCGCATTGGGGAGAAGCGATGAATACGTCCTTGCTCAGTCGGCATGCAGCCTGGTTCAGTCTGGATGATTTTATTTTTCACATAAATCAGGCAAACCTGCGTGTGCGTGCCGAGCAACTCCGCACAAGGCTTTCAGTCTATCCCTGGCTCGTCTTGAGCCAAATCATTTTACAGTTTCTATTTGTTATATTGTTCTGGAGTCAGGCACCCCATCAACTGCTGCTGTCGTGGCTTGCTATTCTTTATGCCTTGCATGCGGTGGAACTCATCAGGTGGTTTACGCATCGGGATAAATTGAATACCTTGCAGGATTGCAGGGATTGGCATCTTCACTTCACGATCTTCGCACTTGCGGCAGGAATGTTGTGGGGAGCCGCGACGGTAGTCTTCTTTCCCGCCGATATTGCTTATCAAAGCTTGCTGATCTGCGTGATGCTGGGATTGGTTGCGGGAGCGGTTACCATGAACTCCGTGCATCTGCCGTCACTATATGGCTATTTTCTTGGCATCATGATTCCGCTGATCCTGCGTGTGTCATTTGAGAATGACACGATCCACTGGATCCTGACGTTGATGTTGAGCGTCTATGTGGCAGTGGTTGTGCTGGAAGGACGCAGCCTGAACAAGACATTCGTGCTTTCGTTGCAGCAACGCTTTGAAAATAGTTCATTGCTGCAGCAACTGACAGCGCAAAAGGCAGAAACCGAAGAGGCCCGCAATCAACTGGAACGAACCAATATCGTTTTGCACGATAACGAATCGAGGCTGGAACAGATGGTGCATGAGCGGACCGCTCAACTTCGGCAGAGATCAGACGAAATCGTGGCGATCAAGGATACGACTATCCTGGCATTGACTTCACTGGCGGGAACAAGGGACAACGAAACGGGAAACCATATCCTGCGCACGCAAAATTATGTTCGTACTTTGGCGATACAGTTGCGCGACCATCCGCGCTTCAAATATTTTCTGACCGATGAAAATATCGAGATGCTCTTCAAGATTGCCGCCTTGCATGATATCGGCAAGGTTGGCATCCCGGATCGCATACTTCACAAGCCGGGCAAGCTGACACCGGAAGAATTCGAGATCATGAAGACGCATACCACATTGGGCGGGAATGCGATCTCGGGTGCCGAGAACTTGACGAACGTCCGCAATAGCACATTCCTGAAAGCGGCCCGCCAGATCGCGATCGGGCATCACGAAAAATGGGATGGAAGCGGTTACCCGTTTGCTTTGCGCGAGGAGCATATTTCCATTCCGGCACGTTTGATGGCACTGGCGGATGTCTATGACGCGATGTCATGCCGTCGCGTGTATAAATCCGCCATGGTTCACGATGAGGTGGCGGAAGTCATCGTCGAGGGCAAGTGGAAGCATTTTGACCCTGATGTGGTCGATGCATTTGCGGCAGTCATCGGTGAGTTCAAGGAAATTGCGGCAAGGTACCGCGATCAAGAACTCAATGCCTCTGGCTGGAAAGTAGCTGCCTAAAAGCGTTCTCCAAATCCTTCAGGTTCCCTCGCTTTTAATTGTTGCGTATCACCAGCGGAATGCGCTGCCTGCCGAACTGTCCATCGAATTTGCCGAAGTGCCCTGCCAATTTTGTGCCGCAATTCGGGCATGCCCCATTTTCACTGACGGCATAATCGCGAATGAGATGCCAGTCGCGGACGATCAGCGGCTGCCGACAGTTGGGGCAGAGCGTTGTACCGCCGCTCAGGTCATGCACATTGCCGGTATAGACATGCTGCAATCCGGCAGCTTGGGCAATCTGGCGTGCCTGTGTCAGTTTGCCGGAAGGCGTGGGAGAGATATCGGTCATCTTGTAATCGGGATGAAACGCGGTGAAGTGCAGCGGCACATCCGTTCCGAGTTCCTTCGCGATCCATTCGCTCATCCGGCCGATCTCATGCTCACTGTCGTTGTAACCGGGTATCAATAGCGTCGTCAGTTCAACCCATACCGGGGTTTCCCGGCACAGATATTTCAGGGTATCCAGCACGGGCTGCAGATGAGCCCCGGTTTGTTTGAAATAAAATTCGTCGGTGAATGCTTTCAGATCCACGTTCGCGGCATCCATCTTTGCGTAGAACTCGCTGCGCGGTTGGTCGTGCATGTAACCAGCCGTGACTGCCACGGCTTTGACGCCAAGTTCGTGGCAGGCATCGGCCACGTCCATCGCATACTCGGCGAAGATCACCGGATCGTTGTAGGTGAATGCCACGCTTTTGCACTTCAGCTCGGCTGCGGTGCGTGCAATCGCTTCCGGTGTGGCCTGATCGGCGAGCTTATCGAAACTGCGCGACTTGGATATGTCCCAATTCTGGCAGAATTTGCAGGCCAGGTTGCAGCCGGCCGTACCGAACGAAAGGATGCTGCTGCCGGGGTAGAAGTGGTTGAGCGGTTTCTTCTCGATGGGATCGACGCAAAATCCCGAGCTGCGACCGTACGTGGTCAGCACCATCGCGTCATCAATACGTCCCCGCACGAAGCATGCGCCGCGCTGCCCTTCATGCAATTTGCAGTCACGCGGACACAGATCGCACTGTATGCGTCCGTCATCCAGCTTGTGCCAATATCTGGCCGGATACCGCTCGGAGATGCTGATAGGTTCATCCATTTCAGCATGCCTCGGTGAAATCAGTCTCGCGCCACTTGCTTACGGTGTAACGCGACAGCTTGATTTCTGGTGCCCAGAAATTGTCAGGTAACCCGGCTTTGCGCTTGAGATGTGCCATGAAATCGCGCGGCTCGGGTAGCTGTTCCCAGACCTGCGGTAGAAAAGTGCTGCGATAAGAGCCATATTCGAAAATGACACCGTCTATTCCCGGGCGCAGTTGCGCCAGCACATCATGCTCGTCGCTGAACTTCATCGTTTCGGCCGCTGACAACAGGGAAACCTCGCATCGCGTCACCGGCAACTCGTCCCGACCGAGAGGTTTGAAACGCGGGTCTCGGAATGCCGCGGCGAGTGCGTTTTGGCGCACATCCTCACCCAGCGGGCGATGCGCCTGCAACGTGCCAATGCAGCCGCGCAACTCGCCATTTTGTGTCAGTGTGACGAACGTTGCGCCTTTCTCGTTCAGCCATTGTTCTTGTGATACTGGCGAACTCGCTTCACCCAGCGCCTCGGAGATGGCGCCGCGCGCGAGGTCGAGAAGTACTCTCCCCCGGTTTGAATCAATCATTCTGTTCTCCTTCAGTGAAGGCGATGGAAGCATACCCGACTACTTCGTTCTTGGATCCGGCTGTGTCGCCAGAGTTTCGCAGATCAAGCAGATGGGGGATTAGCCGGTGCCTGCGTGCGGAGAGAATCAGTCCGTTGATGGGTGTCGCACCACATGCTTGATCATGGGCGACGGGCTGCCTCAGAGCAAGGATATCGCGGATGGTTTTGTTGTCTACGGATTGTGCGGCAGCATAGGGCAGATAATGCGACAGGTCGGAGCTGATGACGATCAATGTTTCCTCTCCACCCCATACTTTTTCCAGCACTTCAGCCACTTCTTCTGCTGTTGCCATGCCAACCGCCAACGGCAGCAAAGTGAAATCCTTCAATACGCTTTGCAGGAATGGCAACTGCACTTCCAGCGAGTGTTCCTGCCGGTGCGCTTCATTGTTGACGACCACTTGAGGCAGATCCGCAATGATGCGCATCGCTTTGGTATCCAGAGATATACGCCCCAGCGGTGTATCGAATGCCTCGGCGTTCGGCAAGGCCAACCCATTTATTGCGATCCGGTGGGTAGGGCCCAGTAGTACCACGCGGCGTATATGCGGTGCGATGTCATGCAATACAGCATAGGCACTCGCAGCGATTGCGCCGGAATAGATGTAACCAGCGTGCGGGCAGACCAGAACTTTGGGGTTCAAGGCTCGCGGCTGCGCCTCACGCAGGAATTTCTGCACATCATGTGCGAGTTGCCGTGGATCGGCCGGGTAGAACATTCCGGCCACAGCGGGTGGACGAACGGCAGGCATGGCGATCTCCTGGTTGTAATACTCGACAATATTGAGACAGAACAGGAAGAATCAAGCCCTTGCCAGGTTTGAAGCAGGGTATTTTTCCGGGACTTATGTGACGTGCATCACTGACATTGCTCAATTGCAGATGTAGCATACCTCCTGTGCTTCCGTAGCGGGATGGTATGGGAGTATGAAGATGAGTCTTTAATGAACTTTTCGGGCCATCCCAAATCCAGTTGGAGGGCATTATGAACAAGAAAGTCATGTTGTTAAGCTTGTCCGTTGCTACTTTGTTGTCTGGAATGGCTGCCATGGCTGCCGATCAGACGCAAACCAGGGATCAGACTCAAGATCAGGTCAAGGATCAGACACGGGATCAGACGAAGACGCAAGATCGGACACAAATACAGGATCGCACGCGGCAAACAACAGGCAGGGAGTTATCGACTCCCGAAGAGCGTCAACAGCAACGTGCCAAGATGCGCAGCACTACCACCAAGGAAGAGCGTGAAAAAGTGCGTGCCGAGCATCACGAAAGAATGAAGGAACGTGCCAAGGAGCAAGGCGCATCCATTCCTGACAGTCCTCCAGCAGGTGGTATGGGCGGGGGCATGGGAGGTGGAATGGGTGGCGGAATGGGCCTCGGTGGCGGCAAGCGATAAGGTACGTCCTGGAAAATAAAAATGGCTCGCGAAATTGCGGGCCATTTTTTATTGGGCTTTCAAAATATCTCGCACATAATTTCTCGCACGTAAATGTCTTGAGTCTGGCTATCGGGATTTTAAGCAGTAAGTCTGTTGCAATACATTTCGTTACCTCGAAGAGACAAATAATAATCATTATGAAATATGGACGGAAGGCATTGAGTACTGCCTATCGGCGTGACAAATAGCGCGTTCTGCGTCAGTATTGCTGGGTTACGGCTGAAGAGCATATGGCCGCTGACGCAGTCGCAAATTAGGGGTAAGTTCGCTGGAAATAAAGTTGAGATCTGCATTTTATTCCGCACGGTTTCCTTGATTGCAGGCCGACAGACAGGCCGAACACATGCTTAAAGCTTCTTACACATATGAGGAAAAGTCATGACAACACCAAAGATTTATTGGACTAAAGTCGATGAGGCGCCGGGGCTGGCAACATACTCCTTGCTTCCTGTCGTTCAAGCTTTCACCAAGGCAGCCGGTGTTGTCGTCGAAACGAAGAATATTTCCCTTGCAGGCCGGATTATTGCCAACTTCCCTGAAAACCTGACCCCTGGCCAGCGCATCGCCGATGAACTGACCGAATTGGGTGAGCTTACACTGAGACCCGAAGCCAATATCATCAAGCTGCCGAATGTCAGTGCTTCGTCCCCCCAGTTGAAAGCGGCCATCAGGGAATTGCAGTCACTGGGTTATAAAGTTCCAGACTATCCCGAAGATCCGAAAACCGACGCGGAAAAGGAAATCAAGGCACGCTACGGCAAAGTGCTCGGCAGTGCGGTCAATCCTGTGCTGCGTGAAGGTAATTCGGATCGCCGTGCGGCGGCATCGGTCAAACAGTTTGCACGTAAAAATCCGCACAAGATGGGCGCCTGGAGTGCGGATTCCAAGACCCATGTGGCTCACATGAGCGGCGGCGATTTTTATGGCAGCGAGAAATCGGTTACGGTCGCCGAGGCTGGCAGCTTCAAGATCGAGTTTGTCGGTGCGGACGGCAAGACGACTGTCCTCAAGGACAAGACTCCGCTCAAGGCAGGCGAGGTGATCGATGCCTGCGTCATGAGTCGACGCGCCTTGCGCGATTTTTATGAGGCGCAGATGCAGGACGCGAAGCAAAAGGGCGTCATGCTGTCTTTGCACCTCAAGGCCACGATGATGAAGGTGTCCGATCCCATCATGTTTGGTCATGCGGTTACCGTTTTCTTTAAAGATGTTTTCGAGAAACATGCTGCGACCATCAAGCAACTGGGCGTCAACGTCAACAACGGTTTTGGCGATCTGCTCGCAAAGATATCATCCTTGCCGGAAGCCAAACGTGCCGAGATCGAGGCCGACATCAAAGCCTGCTACAAGGCGCGGCCCGACCTGGCGATGGTTAATTCGGACAAGGGCATCACCAATCTGCATGTACCCAGCGATGTGATTGTGGATGCTTCCATGCCCGCGATGATTCGCGAATCCGGCAAGATGTGGGGCGCGGACGGCAAGCTGCACGATACCAAGGCCATGATCCCGGATCGTTGTTATGCACGGATTTACCAGGTGGTCATCGATGATTGCAAGAAACACGGCGCATTCGATCCCAAGACCATGGGCAGCGTGCCCAATGTTGGTCTGATGGCGCAACAGGCAGAAGAGTACGGTTCCCACAACAAAACCTTTGAAGTGCCCGGCAACGGCAAGGTGCGTGCGGTGGACGAGTCGGGCAGGACGCTGTTGGAACAAGATGTGGAGCAGGGCGACATCTTCCGTATGTGTCAGGCGAAAGACGCGCCGATACAGGATTGGGTAAAGTTGGCGGTTTCCCGTGCGCGTTTGAGCAACACGCCGGCGGTGTTCTGGCTGGACAAGAACCGTGCGCATGATGCGCAGATCATCCGGAAAGTGGAGCGCTATCTGAAGGATCACGATACCAGCGGTTTGGACATCCGTGTCATGACACCGGAAGACGCGATCCAGTTTTCTCTGGACCGTATCCGCGCGGGCAAAGATACGATATCCGTTACCGGCAATGTGTTGCGTGATTATTTGACTGATTTATTTCCCATCCTTGAGTTGGGCACCAGCGCCAAGATGCTGTCCATCGTGCCGTTGATGGCCGGCGGTGGATTGTTTGAAACCGGTGCGGGCGGCTCGGCTCCCAAGCATGTGCAGCAGTTCCAGGAAGAAGGCTATTTGCGCTGGGATTCTCTGGGCGAGTTTTTGGCGCTGGGCGTGTCGCTGGAACATCTGGCGCAGACTTTCAAGAATCCAAAGGCACAAGTTTTGGCGGACACACTCGATCAGGCCAACGCCAAAATCCTGGAAAACAACAAGTCTCCGTCCCGCAAGGTTGGCGAGATCGACAACCGTGGCAGCCATTTCTATCTCGCGTTGTATTGGGCCGAGGCACTGGCCGCGCAGACCAGGGACAAGGATATCCAGGCGCGTTTCGCTCCGCTGGCGAAGCTGCTGAAGGACAACGAAGCCAAGATCAATGCCGAATTGATCGCTGCTCAGGGAAAGCCGGTGGATATGGGTGGTTACTACCTTCCCGATTTTGAAAAGACATCGAAGGCCATGCGTCCCAGTGCGACATTCAATGCGGCGTTGAACGCTCTGGCTTGATAGGCAACAATAAGAGTTGAACCGGAAAAAGCAAACGGCCGCTTACGCGGCCGTTTGCTTTGATGCGTGCTGTCGGTTTGAGATGCCGGATATTTTTCATGGCATCAACAAACAGCAGATGCCATGAAAAAAATCGATTAACCCAGCAGGTGTTTCACCATGTCGCGCTCACCGAGCAATTCATTGTAACTGTCCATCATATGCTTGCGGCCAAGGTCGCTGATGGGCAGATCCTGCACGATGTGGTAACGGCCGTTGCGGCAGGTGACGGGGAATCCGTATATAACCCCTTCCGGAATTCCATAACTGCCATCGGAAGGTACGCCCATACTGACCCAATCGTTGTGATGCGAATGCAATAACCAGTCGTGAACGTGGGAAATGGCGGCATTGGCGGCGCTCGCTGCACTGCTCAGGCCGCGAGCTTCGATCACGGCCGCACCGCGTTTCTGAACGGTGGGGATGAAAGTGCTCTCGATCCAATCGAGGTCTTGCAGCACTTCGGTTACCTTGCGCCCGCGAATTTCGGAGTGTGACAAGTCGGGATATTGTGTGCCGGAGTGGTTGCCCCAGATAACCATTTTCTTGACATCGCGTATCGGCTGGAACAGTTTCAAGGCCACCTGCGCAATGCCGCGGTTGTGGTCCAGGCGCATCATGGAGGTGAAGTTTTGCGGATCGAGGTCGGGAGCGTTCCTCATGGCGATGAGGGCATTCGTGTTGGCGGGGTTGCCGACCACCAGTACCTTTACATGGCGTGCCGCCACCTCGTTGAGGATGCGACCTTGCTCCGAGAAGATCGCACCGTTGGCTTCCAGCAGGTCCTTGCGTTCCATGCCCTTGCCGCGCGGACGGGCACCAACCAGTATTACAACTTCGGCATCGCGGAAGGCGACACGGGGATCGTCGGTAGTGATGATTTGTTGCAGGTTGGGGAAGGCGCAGTCTTCCAGTTCCATCGCCACGCCGTGCAGCATCGCCTGGGCGGGGGGAATGTCCAGCAGTTGCAGAATGATCGGTTGCTCGCGCCCCAGCATGTCACCATTGGCGATTCGGAACAGAAGGTTGTAACCGATTTGTCCTGCGGCGCCGGTAATTGCTACGCGGATTGGTGCTTTCATGGTGTCCTCGCTTGGGGTTAAAAATTTATTATAAAGCCGTATTTATCGAAAGGATTATTAAATATTCAGCATTGAATTATAAATTTTGTACATGCGGAAACTTTATGGTCTTTAATGCTTTTCACTCGCGAAGTGTAGGTGTAGCATCGGGCTCTTGGAATTTGGTTGTGGAAGAAATCAATGAACAAAATAATTAAACGCCGTCCCAAGCATCTCGCTTTACACAAGATTCAATTTCCTCTCCCCAGTTATGTCTCCATCCTTCATCGCGTCAGTGGAGCAGTCTTATTTTTTTCCTTGCCGCTATTGCTGCTGCTATTCGATCAGAGTCTGCGCTCGATTGAAACTTACACCAATCTGACCGAATATCTGGCGCATCCTCTGCTGAAGCTGGTTCTGCTTGGCCTGATGTGGGCGTTCCTGCATCACTTCTGTGCCGGACTGCGCTATTTGGCGATTGATTTGCATCTTCTGCCGACTCTCGCACTGGCGCGTAGCAGCAGCAAATGGGTATTGGCCGTGAGTCTGTCGCTGACCGTTCTGTTGGGAGTGAAGCTATGGTAAATCGTATCGTGACCGGTGCGCATTACGGCTTGCGCGACTGGATGGTGCAGCGAATTACTGCTGTGGTGATGGCAATCTACGCAGTGATCATCGTCGTTTATCTGCTGATGCAGTCGTCCTTCGGCTATGACACATGGGCCGAGTTGTTTTCCGGCAATGTGATGCGCACCTTCTCCATGCTGTTCTTGCTGAGCCTGTTTTATCACGCATGGATCGGCGTGCGGGACATCGTCATGGATTATGTGAAGCCGGCAAGTATCCGTCTGTTGATTCATGTGTTGGTCATTCTTGCACTGGTTCTTTACACGATCTGGTCGGTGCAGATTCTTTGGGGACTTTAATGGCATTGGCGAAAAGAACATTCGATGTAGTGGTGGTGGGAGCCGGAGGCGCAGGGATGCGCGCCGCGCTGAGTTTGTCGGAGGCCGGGCTTAAAGTCGCAGTCCTGTCGAAGGTGTTCCCCACGCGTTCCCATACAGTTGCAGCCCAGGGCGGTATCGCGGCTTCATTGGGCAATGTCAACGAAGACAACTGGCACTGGCATATGTACGACACGGTGAAAGGCTCGGACTATCTGGGCGACCAGGATGCCATTGAATATATGTGCCGCGCTGCGCCGGAAGTGGTGTACGAACTCGAACATTTCGGCATGCCGTTCGATCGTCTCGATAGCGGCAAAATTTACCAGCGCCCGTTTGGCGGTCACATGCAGGAGTACGGCAAGAATCCGGTACCGCGTGCCTGCGCTGCCGCAGACCGCACCGGCCATGCTCTTTTGCACACGCTGTATCAGCAGAACGTCAAGGCCAACACGAACTTCTTTGTCGAGTGGATGGCGCTTGATCTGATCCGCGACCAGGACGGCGACGTGCTGGGTGTGGTGGCAATGGAGATCGAAACTTCCGAGGTGATGATCCTGCAAGCACGTGCCACTCTGTTTGCTACAGGCGGCGCAGGGCGCATATTCTCGGCGAGCACCAATGCGTATATCAATACCGGCGACGGACTGGGCATGGCGGCGCGAGCAGGCATACCGCTTGAGGACATGGAATTCTTCCAGTTCCACCCGACCGGGGTGCATGGTTCCGGAGTGCTGATTACCGAAGGGGTGCGAGGCGAGGGCGGTTATCTGGTGAACAAGGATGGCGAGCGTTTCATGCCGCGCTACGCGCCGACAGCAAAGGATCTGGCCAGCCGCGATGTAGTGTCGCGCGCCATGGCTACCGAAATCAAGGAGGGTCGCGGCTGTGGCCCGCATGGCGACCACGTCATGCTCAAACTGGACCATTTGGGCGATGAAGTGATACGCCATCGTCTGCCGGGCATCCGCGATATTGCGATCAAATTTGCTCATGTCGACCCGTCCAAAGCACCCATCCCCGTGGTGCCTACCGCGCATTACATGATGGGCGGTATCCCGACCAATTATCGCGGACAGGTTGTTGCACCTCACGGTACAGCACCGGAAGATGTCGTGCAGGGCTTCTATGCGGTAGGCGAATGTGCCTGTGTATCGGTGCATGGTGCGAACCGTCTGGGTTGCAACTCGCTGCTCGACCTGATCGTGTTCGGGCGCGCAGCCGCACGACAAATCATTGAGGATTTGAAAAGCAATCCGAATCCCAAGCCGCTGCCTGCCGATGCTGCGGATCGTCCGCTGGCCCGGCTGGCCCGGTTGGAAAACCAGAAAAATGGCGAACGGGTTTCAGATGTCGGGGATTCAATGCGCAGGGTGATGCAGGCGCACTGCGGAGTATTCCGTTTTCCGGATCTGCTGGCTGAAGGCGTGACCAAGATCCGCGAAGTGGCCGAACGCGTGCGCAACACCGAGATCACAGACAAGAGCAAGGTGTTCAACACAGCGCGTATCGAGGCTTTGGAACTGGACAATCTGATTGAGGTTGCGCAAGCCACGATGACGGCAGCCGAGGCGCGCAAGGAAAGCCGCGGTGCTCATGCGCGCGAGGATTTCCCGGAACGCGATGATAAAAACTGGCTGAAGCATTCGCTGTACTACAGCGAAGGTTATAGGCTCGATTACAAACCGGTGCACTTGAAGCCGCTGACGGTGGAATCGTTCCCGCTCAAAGCGCGTGTGTATTGATGAACAACTGATGGGACTACTGGCCATCGACTGACGAAACATGCAGTCAAGTCGCTGCTTAAAGCCATTCCGCTTAAAGAAGCATGCCAAATGGTTGGTTATAGGAGCTAGGCAATGAAATTCAGAATTTACCGCTACAACCCGGACACCGACTCTGCACCTTACATGCAGGACTTCGAGCTGAGCCTGGAAGCGGGTGATGCCATGTTGCTGGATGCGCTTATGCTGCTGAGGCAACAGGACGATAGCATCGGGTTCCGTAAATCCTGCCGCGAAGGCGTGTGCGGATCTGATGCGATGAATATCAACGGGCGTAACGGACTGGCTTGCATCACGGCGCTTTCTTCGCTGAAGCAACCCATCGAGATACGTCCGCTACCGGGCCTGCCGGTCATCCGTGACCTGATTGTGGATATGACGCAGTTTTTCAAACAGTACCATTCGATCAAGCCTTATCTGGTGAACAACGATCCGCCCCCGGAAACGGAGCGCCTGCAATCGCCGAAAGATCGCCTGGAACTGGACGGTTTGTACGAATGTATCCTGTGCGGCTGCTGTTCAACTTCTTGTCCGTCGTTCTGGTGGAATCCGGACAAATTCGTCGGACCGGCCGGCCTGCTGCAAGCCTATCGTTTCATCGCCGATACGCGCGACCAGGATACGGAGGCGAGATTGGACAATCTGGAAGATCCTTATCGTCTGTTCCGCTGCCATACCATCATGAATTGTGTGGATGTGTGTCCTAAGGAGCTGAACCCGACGGAAGCTATCGGCAAGATCAAGGATATGATGGTCAAACGCACGGTATGAAGAAGCAGGAAACAGGATTCGGGATTCAGGATTCAGTAGCTGGACGCGGGGTTTTGTATCCTGAACCCTGCCTTCTCGATCCTGTCGCTTTGGAGCGGGTGCGCTGGCGTTGTCGTCGCGGCTTGCTGGAATTGGATATTGTACTGGGACGTTTTGTTAAGCAACGATACACGATGTTGAACAACGAACAACGAATTATCTTCGATGAATTGCTGGATTTGCCTGATACGGAACTCTGGGATTTGATCACGGGGAAAAAGGAGCCGGCACTTGCGCATCAGCGTGTAGTGCTGGAATGGCTAAAAGAAGTTTGAACGAGGCGAGGGTTGAAAATGGAAAGCAAGCGTATCGCAACATTGACTTTGGATGATGGTCGCAGCATAGAGTTGCCAATTATGTCCGGTACGCTCGGCCCCGATGTGATCGACATCAGGGCCTTGGGGAAATTGGGCGTATTTACGTATGACCCCGCATTTTTTTCCACATCAAGTTGCACCTCGGAGATCACCTTCATCGATGGCGATGCGGGATTGCTGTACTACCGTGGTTACCCGATCGAGCAACTGGCGGAGAAATCCGACTTTCTGGAAGTATGCTACCTGCTGCTGAACGGCGAACTGCCGACGGCTGAGCAAAAGGCCCAGTTCAACTACAAAATCACGCACCACACCATGGTGCACGACCAGTTGGCCCGATTCTTCAACGGATTTCGCCGCGATGCGCATCCCATGGCGGTGATGGTCGGCGTGGTCGGTGCGCTCTCCGCGTTTTACCACGATTCGCTCGACATCAATGACCCGCAGCACCGGGCGGTTTCGGCGCAGCGCCTGCTGGCCAAGGTACCCACCATTGCTGCGATGACGCATAAATACAGTGTCGGCGAACCGTTCATTTATCCCAAGAACAAATTCGGTTTCGTTGAGAACCTGATGTACATGATGTTTGCGACGCCCGCAGAAGAGTATGTGCCGAATCCGATACTGGTGCGCGCGCTGGAACGTATCCTTATTTTGCATGCCGACCACGAGCAAAATGCCTCCACTTCGACCGTGCGTCTGGCCGGATCGAGCGGGGCCAATCCGTTCGCGTGCATTGCGTCGGGTATTGCGGCCCTGTGGGGACCCGCTCACGGCGGTGCGAACGAAGCTGCACTGAAGATGCTGGAAGAGATCGGCGACGTGTCGCGTGTAGCCGAATATGTGCAGGGCGTAAAGGACAAGAAATACAAACTGATGGGCTTCGGCCATCGTGTCTACAAGAACATGGATCCGCGGGCATCGGTGATGCGCCAGACTTGTCACGAAGTCCTGTCGGAACTGAAACTTGAGAACAATAAACTGTTCGAGCTGGCGATGGTGCTGGAAAAGACCGCCTTGAGCGATCCGTACTTCATCGAGCGCAAACTTTATCCGAATGTCGACTTCTATTCCGGCATCGTATTGCGCGCCCTGGGCATCCCGTCCAACATGTTCACGGTGATCTTTGCCGTGGCGCGCACCATCGGTTGGGTATCGCAGTGGAACGAGATGATTGCTGATTCTGAATACAAGATCGGGCGGCCGCGCCAATTGTATCGTGGAGCAGTGCGGCGCGATTTTGTGCCGGTTGCGAAACGCTGAGGGAAGCGAGGTGGATCATGAATGCTCCGGGAACTAACTATCTGCAAATGATGCAAAATACCTCCCTGTTGTCGGGAGGAAACAATGTATTCGTCGAGAGTCTGTATGAAGACTATCTTCAGGATGCGTCATCCGTGCCGACTGAATGGCGCGCCTATTTTGACAAACTGCAATCCGCGAATCTCCAGCGCGACGTGGCGCATAGCCCGATTCAACGGGGGTTCCTGGAGTTGAACAAGCGCCAGGCTGAGCCGCCGGTGCATGCCGATGAGACGCGTAAGCAGGCCAAGGTTCTTCAGCTCATCAATGCCTATCGGTTCCTGGGTGCGCGCATTGCCGAGCTCGATCCGCTGAAACGCCATCCCGCACCGGAAGTGGCGGAATTGAACCCGTCCTATTACGGGCTGAGCGAAGCCGACATGGACGAGACCTTCTTTACCGGATCGCTGGAAGGCGGCAAGCGCATGACCCTGCGCGAGATACTGCAACGCCTTCGCAGGATCTACTGCAGCAGCGTTGGTGCCGAATACATGTACATCAGCAGCGTCGTTGAGAAACGCTGGATACAAGCGCGTCTGGAGGGGGCTGCCGGCGAGCCGCATTACCCCAATGAAACCAAAAAGCGCATTCTCGAACGATTGACTGCAGCCGAGGGACTGGAGCGCTATCTGCACACCAAGTATGTCGGGCAAAAGCGGTTTTCCCTGGAAGGCGGAGACACGCTGATCCCGATGCTGGACCATTTGTTGCAGCGGGCTGGCAATCAAGGCGTCAAGGAGTCGGTCATCGGCATGGCACACCGCGGCCGTCTGAATGTGCTGATCAATACGTTGGGCAAGCTGCCCAAGGAATTGTTTGCGGAATTCGAAGGCATTCATACGGAACATCTGGCTGCCGGCGATGTGAAATACCATCAGGGTTTTTCTTCGGATATCGCCACGCCGGGCGGCCCTATGCATCTCACACTGGCGTTCAATCCGTCGCATCTGGAGATTGTCAATCCTGTCGTCGAGGGCTCGGTACGCGCCCGGCAGCATCGTCGTCACGATGTCAAAGGCAAGCAGGTGTTGCCGATCCTGCTTCACGGCGACTCGGCTTTCGGCGGCCAGGGCGTGAATCAGGAAACGTTCAACCTGTCGCAAACGCGCGGCTACGGTACCGGCGGGACCGTGCATATCGTGGTCAACAACCAGATCGGCTTTACCACATCCGACCCGCGTGACATGCGCTCGTCGCTGTATTGCACCGATGTGGCGAAGATGGTCGACGCGCCGATTCTGCATGTGAACGCAGATGATCCGGAGGCGGTGTTGCTGATCACCGAGATCGCAATCGATTATCGTATGCATTTCGGAAAGGACGTGGTTGTGGACCTGGTGTGTTTCCGCAAGTTGGGACACAACGAACAAGACGAACCTTTGGTCACTCAACCGTTGATGTATCGCAAGGTCAATCAGCACCCGGGCACGCGTGCCTTGTACGCGCAGCGTCTGGTTGAGCGGGGTGTGTTGACTGCGGACGAACCAGATGCGATGGTCGCAGCTTATCGGCAAGCGATGGACGAAGGCAGGAATCCAATACAGCCGGTGCTGACCGAGTTCAAGCATGAATTTGCAGTGAGCTGGTCGAAATTCATCGGCGACATTTCCTGGAAGACGCCAGCGGTGACCAGCGTTCCGCTTGAGCGCCTGCGGCAACTGGCTGGACGTTTGGTCGCGATCCCCGAGAATTTCAAGTTGCACTCGCGCGTGGAGAAAATCATCGCAGACCGTGTCGCGATGGGCAAAGGCGAATTGGCACTGGACTGGGGTATGGCCGAAAACCTCGCCTATGCAAGCCTGGTTGCAGAAGGCTATCCGGTGCGCCTGTCCGGCGAGGATACCGGTCGCGGTACTTTCTTCCACCGGCATGCCGTGTTGCACGACCAGAACCGTGAACAATGGGACAAGGGCTTGTATATTCCGTTGCAAAACATCGCTCCGGATCAGGCCGACTTTATCGTGATCGATTCGATACTCTCGGAAGAGGCAGTATTGGGATTCGAATACGGTTACGCCACCGCCGAGCCGAATACCCTGACTATCTGGGAAGCGCAGTTCGGCGATTTCGTGAACGGTGCGCAAGTGGTCATCGACCAGTTCATCGCTTCCGGCGAAGCCAAGTGGGGCAGGTTGTGCGGCCTGACCATGCTGTTGCCGCATGGTTACGAGGGGCAGGGGCCGGAGCACTCTTCAGGACGTATCGAGCGTTACCTGCAACTGTGTGCCGACTACAATATCCAGGTGTGCGTCCCGACCACATCCGCCCAAATATTTCACTTGTTGCGCCGTCAGATGTTGCGCCCCTATCGCAAACCTCTTGTTGTGTTCACACCCAAGAGCTTGCTGCGTAGCAAGGATGCGGCTTCTCCGATGCAAATGCTGGCGGAAGGAGCCTTCCAGACCGTGATACCCGAAATCGACACAGTGGATGCGGCAAAGGTGAAGCGTGTCATCGTGTGTAGCGGAAAAGTGTATTTCGACCTTGTCAAACACCGCCGTGAAAAGGGTATAGAGAATACCCCTGTCATCCGGCTGGAGCAACTCTATCCTTTCCCGCACGACGAATTTGCGGCGCAGATCGCAGCGTATCCAAAAGCGACCGAAGTGGTCTGGTGTCAGGAAGAACCGGGTAATCAGGGTGCATGGCATCGCGTTCAGCATTACCTTGTTCGCCATATGCGGAAAGGGATGCGTCTCGAATATGCACTGCGTCCATCTTCAGCCTCGCCCGCAGCCGGTTATCTGGCCACACATAGTGAACAACAAAAAGCAGTGATTGAAGCTGCATTCCGTCCCGACCTCGATGTAAAGAACATACCAGGAGCGCACCATGAGCATCATTGAAGTCAAAGTCCCGCAACTTTCCGAATCGGTGTCCGAAGCTTCTTTGCTGACCTGGCATAAGCAGGCCGGCCAGGCAGTGAAGGAAGGCGAGAATCTGATCGATATCGAAACCGATAAAGTGGTGTTGGAGTTGCCGGCAATCAAAAGCGGTGTTCTGGTGAAGATCATCAAAGCTGATGGAGCGAAAGTGGGTAGCGGTGAAGTCATCGCCCAGATCGACACGGCGGCTGTCGCGCAAGCTGCGGCTGAGGTACCTGTTGCAGCCCCGGCTTCCATAGCGGCACCCGTTGCCGCCAGTGTTCCCAAGGCGTCGTCTCAAGCCGCAGCCGTTTCTCCCTCGGCACGCAAAATGGCGCATGCGCTTGATGTGGATGCTGCAAGTTTGCAGGGCAGCGGCCGCAATGGTCTGGTCACAAAGGAAGATGTGTTGGGTGCAGCCCAGCAACCAGCGGCAAGTCAACCAATGATCGCACCAGTTGCCGTGCCTGCCGGTGTCCGCCCCGAACAACGTGTGCCGATGACGCGCATACGCCAGCGTATCGCCGAACGCTTGCTGCAATCGCAGCAGAATTCCGCGATCCTGACCACGTTCAACGAAGTGAACATGCAGCCGGTGATCGAGTTGCGCAACAAGTACAAAGAGGCTTTCGAGAAGAAACACGGCGTCAAACTGGGCTTCTCCTCGTTCTTCGTCAAGGCTGTCGTGATTGCCTTGCAGAAGTTTCCTATCGTCAACGCGTCTGTGGACGGCACGGACATTATTTACCACGGATTTTTCGACATCGGCATGGCGATTGGCAGCGAACGCGGCTTGGTCGTGCCGATTCTGCGTGACGCGGACAAGATGTCCCTTGCGGACATCGAAAAAAGCATCGCTGAGTATGCCGCGCGCGCCAAAGTCGGCAAGATCACAATGGAAGAATTGACCGGTGGTACTTTTTCCATCACCAATGGCGGCGTATTCGGCTCCATGCTTTCCACACCCATCATTAATCCGCCGCAGAGCGCGATTCTTGGCATCCATGCAACCAAGGACCGTCCGGTGGCTGAGAACGGCCAAGTGGTCATCCGCCCGATGAACTATCTTGCGCTTTCCTATGATCACCGCATCATCGATGGGCGCGAAGCCGTGCAATTCCTCGTCACTATCAAAGAAGTGCTGGAAGAGTTTTCGGCACGCGTGTTGCTGGACCTGTAAATGAAGACGTTTCGCGCCTACCGGATTGTTGAGGAAAGCGGTAAATCCGCCGGACGTTTCGTCGAGTTATCTCAGGACGATTTTGACACGGGTGAAGTAGTTATCCGCACGCATTACTCCGGTGTCAATTACAAGGATGCGCTCGCCGCAACCGGGGCTGGCAAAGTCATTCGCCGTTTCCCATGCGTGGGAGGCATAGACGTTGCCGGGGTCGTTGAATCTTCTCAGGATGCACGCTACAAGGCGGGCGATCAGGTATTGGTGACCGGCTATGACATGGGCGTGGCGCATGACGGCGGGTTTGCCGAATACGTGCGCGTTCCGGCAGATTGGATCGTGCCGTTGCCGTCCGGGCTAACCCTGTTCGAGTCGATGGCTTTGGGTACTGCCGGATTTACTGCCGCCCTGGCGATCCATCGCCTGGAACAAAACGAGCTTACGCCCCAAAAAGGCAAGGTGATCGTGACCGGTGCGACAGGGGGCGTGGGCAGTATTGCAGTCCAGATGTTGTCTCAACTCGGTTATCACGTGGTCGCTCTGACCGGGAAAGCCGGCGAGCATGATTACCTGAAATCAATTGGTGCCAGCGAAATATTGGCGCGGAACGAGATCGACATGAAGAGCACGCGCCCGTTGGAAAAAGCTTTGTGGGCAGGTGCACTGGATGCGGTGGGGGGAGATACTCTGGCCTGGCTTGCCCGTACCATGCAGATGGAAGGTGCCATTGCCAGTTTCGGCAATGCCGGCGGTGCCGAGTTGCACACTACGGTGTTCCCCTTCATCCTGCGCGGGGTGAAACTGCTCGGCGTGGATTCCTCGGCGACATTGATGCCATTGCGCAAGCTGATGTGGCAACGGATGGCCAGTGATCTGCGCATCCCAAAATTCGACCAGATCGCCCATCGAATCGCTTTTTCCGAGCTTCCCGAAGCCTGTGTAAAACTGATCAAGGGCGAGGCTCATGGGCGATCTGTGGTGGAATTTGCTCCGAACTAGGAATCGCTCGGTTATAATGCGCGCCCTTTGGAGCCTTCAGTGTTCCGGATGCGGAAGTGGCGGAATTGGTAGACGCACTGGATTTAGGTTCCAGCGCCGCAAGGTGTGCAGGTTCGAGTCCTGTCTTCCGCACCAAAAAGAACTTTAGAATATAACGGTTCCGAAGTTAAAATTCTCCAAGCCACTATACAGGCTACCTGAACCGCTTGATTTGTTGCCATTATGTAGGTTGAGATTTCAGTGTCTGCCTTACCAATTTAGATCCTTCACGACTCTCGATGTCGGCCGTTCATCATAGCCACTCTTGCCTGAAATGATGTTGGACGAAATATGCGAGGCCCACTTTTATGGACGGGATGCGGCAATAATTTCAACAGAGCTAATTGTTTCCATTGAGACTAAAAGAACTCGTATTCCAATCTGGCCAATAGAGTTCTGTCAGGAGCACCCAGGTTAATGCCATGAACTACGCCTAGGCTATATTCCAGTTCGTTTCCCGCATCGGTCCGG
This sequence comes from Sideroxydans sp. CL21, assembly GCF_902459525.1. Classification (NCBI taxonomy): domain Bacteria; kingdom Pseudomonadati; phylum Pseudomonadota; class Betaproteobacteria; order Nitrosomonadales; family Gallionellaceae; genus Sideroxydans; species Sideroxydans sp. CL21. The sequence goes on along the minus strand of NZ_LR699166.1, from coordinate 2,105,893 downwards.
ATTTCCCCATAAAGCACCGGCCCGATTTGATAGGAGTTGTCATTGGGGCGGAAGTAGACTTCGATACCGGGCGAAAATGAAGCCTTGTTAAAGTCCATTTTATAGCTAACGCTGTAGGCCGAGCGGAACGCATACACTCCGCTAGCTGCGCCACCAACTTGTTTTTCCAAAATCAAATTCAGACGCTGATCAATATGTCCGGACCACTTTTCCAATAGCGCCCCAAATTCTGTGTTGCTTATTACTCCGGGTTGTTTATTGTGAGCGTAAGCCGCCAAAAACCCAACGTCTGCCCAGTATTCGCCCCGATCAGTAAGTTGAAATGTATTTTCGAATTCATAACCTGAAGGATGCGTTGTTGCGCCAGGATCGCGATTGAATTCGCCGACATATATCTCCGGTTTCCACCAACTGGTTACCGCATGTGCTACCGATATGTTGTAACCACTCGCACCATTGAGATTGCTGCGACCATCCTGCGAGCTGAAACCATATGCTTCTACTTCGCTTTGCCCTTGAACCACATAAGGCGAATAGACGATGAAGTCGTTGTCCGCACGAGCCGTACTTACTGCCAGACCTGTCATGATTGCAAGCGTGGCAATTGGTGCAATTAATCGATTCCGTTGCATAAATATTCTTCCATTCATATTCTGTATGGTTAATGAGGAAATCTATTCCTTGAATAAAATTGCTTGAATTACATCTGTGAATTAACCTGGATTTTCAGCGGCCTTTACCTGTTCACTTCGTTTTTTTCCAGACAAACGCATCAGAATCAGGATCGTCAGGAATGTGCCGACATAGAACACGACCTCAATGCCTGACGGACGGGCAATGTAGCCCACCAGAATATGCAACAGCTGCCCGAGCAGGCTGGTTTGGCTCAGTATGTTTGAAGTGTTCCATAGCCCGTTTCCCAATGCCGGCAACAGGCCGACCTGATTCAGGAAGGCAGCCGCTTGTGCTGAAAGCCCGGCTGCAAGGAGAAGGATCAGCCAGCTCGTGATTGAAAAGAAATGCCGGACGGGGATGCGCAACAAGCCGAGGTACAGCAACAGCCCTGCCATAACGCCAGCGACCACGCCTCCAAGACCACCCATAACCATATTCAAGCTTTGCTCGCCGCTGGTGGCAATGGCCCAAAGAAAGAGCACCGCTTCGGATCCTTCGCGCATCACCGCTACCATTGTGATGACCATTAATGCCGCCAGAGGACGTTGACCGGATTGAACGGCTGAACCGACTTCTTTTATGTCAGTTGAAAATTGCCGGGCGTTGGAGCTCATCCATACGTTATGCCATGTAAGCATGACTACAGCACTTAGCAGAATCGCCGCGTTGAGAATTGCTTGTCCATTACCGGAAAACTCCGAAGAAGCAACATTGGCCAGGATTGCAACAATGGATGCACCGAGCAAACCCAGTGCGACACCACCGATTACCCAGCGACCCCGACCGGGAATCCCTCGACTCGCGCCAAGCACGATTGCAATGATGAGCGCCGCTTCCAACACTTCGCGAAACATGATGACTGCCGTTGCAAGCATGTTCAGTTCTCCTTTCTGACGGCGGGTTTCGCCATAATCGAACCTTGCATTTCGTGGTCGAAGTCATTAAAGAACTGGTAGCTTCCCGGATCCATCGGCCCGATATAAATCGTCGCTTCTCCATGACCCGGCACAACAACCTCGCGCGAAAGGTCATAGCTTTCGAACTCGGCCGGAATAGCATTCAGATTGCGGACTAACAATTTCAACTTGACGCCGGACGGGAGTACCAGCTGGTTCGGTTCGAACTTGCCGTCGCGGATCGTCAGCACGGTTGGTGCTTCATCTGCAGCAAGCGCAAAGCTGTTTATGGCACATGCGCCGACCAGCATAATTGGTAGTAAAAATGGAATCCGCATAATTGTTCCTTTAGTTGGGAATATGAATCAGCTGATGGTAATAGTAATCATTCTCATTTGCATTTGCAACTGCATTCATATATTATTTTCAACATTCACAGAAAGCGGGGAGTTTCACCATGGATCATTTGACTCATCTCAAGACGGCCGGGCTGAAATCCACCCTGCCGCGTCTCAAGGTGTTAAACCTGTTTGGAAACGGAAATGAGCGCCATTTAAGTGCCGAGGATGTCTATAAAAAACTGCTGGCCAGCGGCGACGACGTGGGGTTGGCTACGGTTTACCGGGTGCTGACCCAGTTTGAGCAAGCCGGGTTGCTGATAAGACACCACTTTGAAGGCGACAAGTCGGTGTTTGAATTGAATGAAGGCAAGCATCACGATCACATCGTGTGCCTGCAATGCGGAAGGATAGAAGAGTTCTACGATGCGACCATCGAGTCGCGACAAAAGAAAGCTGCTGCCGACCGTGGGTATTCAGTTCACGATCATTCGCTCTATATCTACGCCGATTGCATCAAGCCGAAGTGTCCGAATAAACCCTGATGCAGATTGGCGATCTGCCGGGAGAGATTAACCTGCGCGTGCAACCTCGGCCCGGCTAGTCACCGGCCAGTTCAGTTCGGTTGCCGAAATGCGCCAGCGCCTCCGGATTCAACAACGCCTCGAGATTTTTTACCGGCTCGCCGTGAATCACGTTGCGCACGGCAATCTCCACCAATTTGCCACTCTTGGTGCGCGGCATGTCGGGCACCGCAAGGATCTTCGCCGGCACATGCCGCGGGGTCGTGTTTTCGCGGATGGTAGATTTGATCCGTTTTACCAATTCTTCGGTCAGAACCGTGCCCTCGCGCAGTCTGACGAAAAGCACGATGCGCACATCGCCGAGACTGCCGGGTGGCCAGGTTTGAGCGATGACCAGTGACTCCATTACCTCCGACAGACGCTCCACCTGCCGGTAGATTTCTGCGGTGCCTATGCGTACGCCGCCGGGATTGAGTGTGGCGTCCGAGCGCCCATGAATGACGAGGCCGCCGTGCTCCGTGATCTCGCAGAAGTCACCGTGGCACCACACCCCCGGGAAGCGTTCGAAATATGCGGCCCGATATTTGGCACCGTCGGCATCGTTCCAGAATCCCAGGGGCATCGAAGGGAATGGCTGGGTGCAGACCAGTTCGCCCTTCTCTCCGCGTAGGGGTTTGCCATTGTCATCGAAGACATCCACCGCCATGCCAAGTCCCCGGCACTGGATCTCGCCGCGCCTCACCGGCAAGATCGGGCTGCCCAAAACAAAGCAGGAAACAATGTCGGTGCCGCCGGAGATCGACGATAGCTGTACCTCAGGTTTGATGGACCGGTACACGAAATCGAATCCTTCCGCCGACAGGGGACTGCCGGTTGAGAAGATCGCGCGCAAGGCAAAAAGATCGAAGCGCTCCCTCGGCACCAGCCCGGACTTGGCCAGGGCGTCGATGTATTTGGCGGAGGTTCCGAAATGGGTCATGCGTTCTGCTTGCGCATAATCGAAAAGGACGCGGCCTTCGCCGACGAAGGGATTGCCATCGTAGAGCAGGAGCGTTGCGCCGCTGGCGAGCCCGCTCGCCAGCCAGTTCCACATCATCCAGCCGCAGGTGGTGAAGTAGAACAGCCGGTCACCTTCGCGTATATCGCCGTGCAATTGGTGTTCCTTCAGGTGCTGCAACAGGGTGCCGCCCGCGCCGTGGACGATGCACTTGGGCACGCCGGTGGTGCCCGAGGAATACAGGATGTAGAGAGGGTGATCGAAGGGCAGGTCGGCGAAATCAATGGTATCCGCCTTGGTGAAGGGCGCGACGAACTCCCTCCATCCCGTTGCCTTGGGGATTGCGTCGTACGAGCTCGCTTCGGATACGTAGGAAACGACGATCACTTTCTCGACCGTGTGAAGCTGGCTCGCAACTTCACCCAGCTTGCCCAGCACGTCGATCGTCTTGCTGTTGTAGAAGTAGCCATCGACGCCGATGAGTACTTTGGGCGTCACTTGGCCAAAGCGATCCAGTGCACCCTGTACGCCGAAATCGGGAGACGCGGAGGTGAAAATCGCACCGATGCTCGCGACGGCCAGCATCGCGATTATCGCCTCCGGCATGTTGGGGAGCCAGACGGCCACGCGATCCCCGGCTACAACGCCCAGCTTGCGCAGGGCTGCAGCCAGTTGCGCCACTTCGCTGTGCAGTTCCTTGCGCGAAAGTCTGCGCTGTACCCGATCCTCGCCCCAGAATACCAGCGCATCTGCATTTGCCGAAGGGCGCAACAGGTTCTCGGCGAAATTGAGCTGTGCATCCGGGAACCAATGCGCACCCAGCATTCCCTGTTGCGGATCGCGCTTCAGGATGCACTTGCCCGGCTCGCCGATGACGCCGGCAAAATCCCAGACGGCACGCCAGAACGCTTCCGGTTGTTCTATCGACCAGCGCCACAGTGCCTCATAGCCTTCCAGCTCGCCGGCAAGGGGTTTCAAATTGTGCATGAAGGCCGTAACGCGCGCGGCGGCGACTTTTTCGGCAGACGGTGTCCAGCAGAGATCGGTCATGGTGTTTTTTATATCGAAACGAATTTTGAATTCATCATGGATGCAGTACTGCAAATTTTCGGATTTCAGACTCCATCTTCATGTTGACAGCCGCCACACAGAACACGAGGCGACTGTCGTTACTTGAAGAAAAACCGTCCCGGACTCAAGGCAGGATCGGAGCCACAAAGGGCATGGTCATGGAAAGCAACCACAACAGGAAGATCGTGACGGGGGCCAGGAATATCAGTTGCAACATGGTGTAACCGGCCAGTTCGCGCGCCTTCACGCCAACCAAGCCCATCAAAGGCAGCATAAAGAAGGGATTGATGAAGTTCGGCAAAGCTTCGGACGCGTTATAGCACTGCACCACCCATGCCAGGTTGACCTTGAGTTCGGTTGCTGCCTGCAGCAGATATGGTGCTTCGACTACCCACTTGCCACCGCCGGACGGCAGGAACAAGCCCAGGATCGCCGAATACACCCCCACAACCGCAGCCAATGTATCTTGTGTCGAGATGGAAACAAAGAATTTCGCCAGAATCTCATTGATGCCGGAGCCCATCAATATTCCGAATATACCGGCATAGAGCGGAAACTGGATCAGGATGCCGCCGGTCATGGGTACCGCTTTGGCGATGGCGCGCAAGAAAGCGCGAGGCCTCCAGTGCAACAGCAATCCGGCGATGATGAACATGAAGTTGTAAGTGTTCAAATCCAGCGCGGCCAACCCTCCCTTGGTGGCAAAGACGTCCACCAGATAGAGCACGCCCAGGGCGACAAGTACTACCGTCAGGAAAGGACTGAATTCCAGGTTCTCGCCGGGCGTTTTTGCGACCCCGATATCTTCGGACTCTTGGTGTTTTACGCCCGCCATCTCAAAGGTCTTCGCCAAATGCGCGGCCGGGGTAGACGAATAGCAGATCCATGTGGAAATCACCATGGGCGTAAGAATCATCACCAGGTTTTGCCAGGTAAACAAAGTCTGTTCGAGCGAGATCACCCCGCTGATCTTGAGCAATGCCGGAGGAATGGATCCCTTCGTAGCCATCATCAATGCTGCGGAAGATGACAAGCCTAGCGCCCACACCGTGCCGAGGCCGAGAAAGCCTGCTGCGCTGATCGCGCGATAATCCACCCCGTCCAGACGCTTGCAGATTTCGCGCATCAGGATGCCTGAAAAGATCAGGCTGAAACCCCAGCTCAGCAATGAAGTGAGCATCGCCATGAAACCAACATAGGCAACGGCACCCTTGGGAGTCTTCGGAAACCTGGCCAGCACGACGATCAGCTTTTGTACCGGTTTCGACACCGCCACTACATAGCCGCCGATCACGACGAAGGCCATTTGCATGGTGAAGGGAATAAGGTTCCAGAAGGATTTGCCAAAATCAACCGAGACTTGGGAAGGGGTCCTGCCCATTGCCAGCGCGCCGAGACTGACGATGACCACAGCCAGCGCGGCAAAGACAAAGGCGTCCGGAAACCATCTTTCACTCCAGTTGGCCAGACTGATGCCCATTCTTGCGATAGCGCCTTCCTTTTCCTGACCTGCAATTGCCTGAGAACTTTTTTTATTCATTTTTTTACTCCCTCGTTCACCAAGTTAAGATTCAAGCTTTTAAAAATAATCCACCAACATCTGACTAGAACTGCTCTTTCCTGAACTGATATCCGCAGAATCTACCATGCATAATGGATTCAGATTGCGCTCGCTCTATCTGAACCACATTTTCAGAACATTCCTACAAGACAACAAGACTCTTCCTACAGAGAGTCGCCCGGCAATGCTCCAGCATATTAATTCCACTGTGACAGGGATGCCACCAAAATGGATTCCTCAATGCGGAAGAGGTCTTTAATTGCGGACTGATCAGAGGTACTGCCCGACAGGCTGATCGTGAAGAAGACATCAGCCGTGAAGGCGCATCTATAGACAAGAAGGCCGGAGGGAACGCGACATGAACAAACGTATTGCATTGGTAACGGGCGGCACAGGCGGCATCGGCAGCAGCATCTGCAGACAGCTTTTTGCCGACGGTTTTGTGGTGGTGGCCAATTACATCGCGGCAGAGAAGGAACGGGCTCATTCCTGGCAGATCTCCGAGCGTGCTGCCGGCAGAGATGTGCATATCGCAGAGGGCGATGTTTCAGATTATGATTCCGTCGTGGTCATGATGGCAAAAATAAAGACAGACATTGGTCCCGTGAGCGTGCTGATAAATAATGCCGGCATCACCAAAGACGGTGTGTTCAGGAAAATGCCGCTGGAAAACTGGATGGATGTGCTTAACGTCAATCTCAACAGCGTGTTTAATGTTACGCGCCAGGTAGTGGATGATATGCTGGCAGAAGGCTGGGGCCGTATCATCAACATGTCCTCCGTCAACGGTCAAAAAGGCCAGTTCGGACAGACCAATTATTCTGCCGCAAAAGCGGGAATGCATGGTTTCACTAAAGCGCTGGCACAAGAAACTGCCGCCAAGGGTATTACCGTCAATACCATCTCGCCCGGCTATATCGGCACCGAGATGCTCATGGCGATCAAGCCGGAGATACTCGACCAGATCGTTTCTACCATTCCGGTAGGACGGCTGGGCAAGCCGGAAGAGATCGCCAAACTGGTGTCTTATCTTGCTTCGGATGATGCGGCTTTCATCACCGGTGCCAACATCGCCATCAATGGCGGTCTGCACATGTACTGAAAAGAATTTCTTATTGTTTTTTTAGATCGGGTGAGTTTACAAATGAGCAAAGAAGTCGTGATCCTTAGCGCAGTCCGTTCCGCCATCGGTACTTATGGCGGCTCCCTGGCCGATATCGAACCGGCCGAACTGGCAGGCACCGTGATGAAGGAATCGGTGGCGCGTTCCGGAGTCGATCCGAAAGCAATCAACTACGTGACAGTCGGCAACACCATTCCCACCGAAAGCCGGTTCGCCTACGTCGCCCGCGTGGCGGCGATCCAGGCCGGGCTGCCGATGGAGTCGGTCGCCATGTCGGTGAACCGCCTGTGCTCGTCCGGCCTGCAGGCTATCGTGACGACCGCGCAGAACATTCTGCTCGGCGATTGCGACTATGGCATAGGCGGCGGCGTCGAAGTGATGAGCCGTGGCGGTTACCTGTCCAGTGCGATGCGCACCGGTGCGCGCATGGGCGACACCCATCTGATCGACACCATGGTTGCAACGCTGACCGACCCGTTTGGCGTGGGCCACATGGGCATCACCGCCGAAAATCTCGTTACCAAGTGGGGCATCACGCGCGAGGAGCAGGACGCACTTGCTGTCGAGTCGCACCGCCGTGCCACTGCGGCGATTGCCGAAGGCCGTTTCGGTTCGCAGATCGTTCCCATCGTCAAGCAGACCCGCAAGGGCGAGGTGGTCTTCGACACCGATGAACATGTGAGGCCCGGCACGACGATGGAGACGCTGGCCAAGATGAAACCCGTGTTCAAGAAGGATGGCTCCGTGACCGCGGGCAATGCCTCGGGCATCAACGATGGCGCCGCTTTCCTGGTGCTTGCCGATGCCGCAGTGGCGGGCGCGGCAGGGCACAAACCGATGGCGCGGCTCGTGTCTTATGCCGTGGCCGGTGTGTCCAACGAGATCATGGGAGAAGGCCCCATCCCTGCAACCAGACTGGCGCTGAAGAAAGGCGGACTCACGCTTGCCCAGATGGATGTGATCGAGAGCAACGAAGCCTTTGCGGCGCAGGCCATCGCGGTTGCGCGCGGACTCGATTTCGACCCGGACAAGGTCAATCCGAACGGCGGCGCGATCGCACTGGGTCATCCGGTTGGCTGCTCGGGGGCATTCCTTGCAACCAAGGCCATTTACGAATTGCAGCGCACCGGCGGGCGCTACGCCCTGGTGACCATGTGCATCGGGGGTGGCCAGGGCTTTGCAGTGATTTTTGAAAGGTATTGAGTACGCCCTGCATACTCGACTTTGCATCCATTCCTGCGCTCAAAGGAACGGCCCATGATTGATCAAGAAGACCAATTTTTTCCTTCAATACCGTTTCGCGCCATTGTCGAACAATCATTGGCGGGTATCTACGTGCTACAGGATGAGCACTTTGCCTATGCAAATGCCACCTGGGCGGAAATGATAGGAAGGACGCCGGAAGAAATGATCGGAGGGCACCTGCGCGAGTTCGTGGATCCCGGTTTTCTCGACGAATTGATGGCGCTCTATTGGCGCCGCATCAACGGTGACCTGAAAAGCCTGAGGTTCGTTACACGTCTTGTGCATAAAGACGGCCGCGTCATACTGATCGAAGTGCACGGCACGCGGATGGACTACAAGGGACGCCCTGCCATTGTCGGTATAGGGGTCGATGTCACCGAGCGTTTGAAAAGAGACGAGGAGCTGATTCGCTCCAAGGCCCAGTTGCAGGAGCTTGCGGCGAATATCAACAGATTGCGCGAAGAGCAGCGTGCCAAATTCGCCCGCGACCTCCACGACGTGCTTGGAGGCATGCTGACTTCCATCAAGATGGATGTCAGCAGGATCATGCGCAGGGTCGATTCGCCCGAAGTGCAGGAGATCACCCACGGCCTGCTCGCACTGACCCAGGATACGATCAATACGGTCAGGGAAATATCGGAGGAACTCAGGCCCAGCGCGCTTGACCATATCGGTCTCGTGGCCGCGATCGAGAAAGAGATCGCCGTATTTTCCAATCGCTACAACATCGCCACCTGCATGGCTCCCTGCGAAGTTACAACCAAACTCTCTCCCAAACGAAATATCGCCATCTACCGGATCTTTCAGGAAGCGTTGACCAACATCGCGCGTCACGCCGACGCCACTTCCGTCTTCATACGCCTGGAATTCAACGATGACGATTTCCGAATGGAGATCGTCGATAACGGTCGAGGTATCGACATGGAGTCACAAACAATGACACCCATCGGTCTCCTTGGCATGTCGGAAAGAGCCAGAGAGATTGGCGGGACCCTGGAGATCGGGTCCAATCCGGGAGGAGGTACCCGGCTTTGCCTGTTTGCTCCCTTAGTGCATCAAGGAGTTCAATGACATGATCAGAGTACTCATCGTGGATGACCACACTATCTTTCGCTCGGGGCTCAAGCGTCTTTTCTCCGATGAAAACGACATCTCTGTCGTCGATGAGGCGTCCAACAGCACAGACGCACTGGACAAGATCCGCAAACATGAACTTGACCTCGTCCTGATGGACGTCAGCATGGCAGGCCGTAGCGGCCTGGAAGCCCTCGAATCGCTGCGCATCGAATTCCCCCAATTACCGGTACTGATCCTTTCGATGTATTCCGAAGAGCAGTACGCCGTGGTCGCCATGAAGGCCGGAGCCAACGGCTATCTGTCCAAGGATGCCGAGCCTGCCGAATTGATCGGGGCGATCAGGAAGATCGCCGCAGGCGGCCGCTACCTGACCAACCGGGGAACCGAACTCATGCTGATGCAATTCAGCGGAAAAGACGACCGCCCAACCCACCAGAAGCTCTCGACCCGCGAATTCGAGATCATGAGAATGATCGCCAACGGAATCTCGCTGACCGAGATCGGCGAACGCCTGAACATCAGCGTCAAGACGGTCAGTACCTATCGCACCCGCATACTTGAGAAGATTGGCGTCAAAAGCAATGCCGAACTCGCCAAGTTCGCGTTGCGCAATGAAATCGTCTGAGCCGCTGCAGGCTATCCCGGAACGGCAGTTGACCGGGCTATCAGGCACATAAGCACGTCATGTCAGTTTTTTCCTACGCGCTGATTAGAACCTTCTGACTACCGTCATCAGACATAGCCCATTACGATTCCGGCACTGGGCATCGTCGACGCAGGTCTCGAAAACAGATCATGCTGAGCGGATTGCCAGCCATAAAGACATGGCAGTTTCCATAACGACGACACGTGTCGCCGACTTCAAACGCGAAATTACCGACAACAACCATGGGAGAGTGATTCATGGACTTCATCATCGTACTTGCAGCCTTGTGCTTTCTGATGTTTGTCGCCTATCGCGGCTACAGCGTCATTCTTTTCGCTCCCGTTGCCGCGCTCGGTGCTGTGCTGCTGACCGATCCAACGCTGGTCGCGCCGATGTTCACCGGCCTGTTCATGGACAAGATGGTCGGATTCGTCAAACTGTATTTCCCCGTCTTCCTGCTTGGGGCCATCTTCGGCAAAGTGATCGAACTGTCCGGTTTCTCCAAATCCATCGTCTCTGCCATCATCAGGATCGTCGGGCGCGAACGGGCCATATTGTCCATCGTCACCGTTTGCGCCATCCTGACCTACGGTGGCGTCTCCCTGTTTGTCGTGGTCTTTGCGGTCTATCCTTTCGCAGCCGAAATGTTCAGGCAAAGCGACATACCGAAGCGATTGATCCCCGGTACGATCGCACTCGGCGCTTTCACGTTCACCATGGATTCGCTGCCGGGCACACCGCAGATACAGAACATCATCCCGACCACGTTCTTCAAGACCGACATCTATGCCGCGCCGTGGCTCGGTACCATCGGTGCCGTCTTCATTCTGATCAGCGGTCTCACCTATCTCGAATGGCGCCGTCGCCAGGCTGCGGCAGCCGGCGAAGGTTACGGCACCAATCTGGTGAATGAACCGGAACCCTTCGAACGCGAGAAGCTGGCCAATCCCTGGATCGCGATCTTGCCGCTTGTCCTCGTCGGTGTCATGAACAAGGTGTTCACCATCGCGATACCGGCGGCCTATGGCAAAACGCATTCCTTCATTCCGTCGGTCGTCGGCAAGGCTGCACCGGTGGTTCAGGAGATATCCAAGATCACGGCTATCTGGGCAGTGGAAGGTGCGCTGCTGGTCGGCATACTCGTCGTGCTGGTCTTTGCCGGCAAGGCGGTATTCTCCAGGTTCGCCGAAGGCTCGAAATCGGCCATCAGTGGGGCGCTGCTGGCTTCGATGAATACCGCTTCTGAATACGGCTTCGGCGCCGTGATCGCGGCCTTGCCGGGCTTTCTTTCCGTCTCCAATGCGCTCACTTCCATCCCCAATCCGCTGGTCAATGAAGCAATCACCGTCACCTCCCTGGCCGGGATCACCGGCTCGGCATCGGGCGGCATGAGCATCGCGCTCGCGGCCATGGCCGATACCTTCATCCAGAACGCCCAGGCGGCAGGCATTCCGCTCGAAGTCTTCCACCGTGTCGCCGCGATGGCCAGCGGCGGCATGGATACGCTCCCGCACAATGGAGCCGTGATCACTTTGCTGGCGGTGACGGGACTGACTCACCGCGTTTCCTACAAGGACATCTTCGCGATCACCGTCATCAAGACCTCCGCGGTATTCGTCGTCATCGCGGCGTTCTACCTCACCGGCGTGGTCTGAGGAAACGCGAAAGCAACAACAAGAAACCAGCCATGCCTAAATCACAGTTTCCGGCGGCGAATTCGCTGCGTGTGTCCGATACCGGCAAGATCATGACTGCGCGCGAGGCTGTTTGTCGTATCCGCGACGGCGACACCCTCGCAACCAGCGGCTTTGTCGGCATCGGTTTTCCAGAGAACATCGCCGTTGCACTTGAGGCCCTGTATCTGGAAGGGAAGGGGGCCGATGCGCATAGCCCGGGACACCCGCGTGACCTGACCCTTGTTTATGCCGCCGGCCAAGGCGATGGCAAGGAGCGCGGCCTCAACCATCTCGGCCACGAGGGTCTGCTGAGCCGTGTGATCGGCGGGCACTGGGGGCTGGTACCCAAGCTGCAACAACTTGCCGTATCGAACCGCATCGAAGCCTGGAACCTGCCGCAGGGTGTCATCACCCATCTCTACCGTGACATTGCCGCCGGCAAACCTGGAACGCTGACGCGTATCGGCCTGGGCACCTTTGTTGACCCGCGCTTCGGCGGCGGCAAACTCAACGAGAAGACTACTGCCGACCTGGTGCGATTGATGGAGATCGACGGCGAGGAATACCTGTTCTACAAGGCTTTCCCCATCCATGTCGGCATCATCCGCGGCACCACCGCCGATCCCGACGGCAACATCACGATGGAAAAGGAAGCGCTGACGCTGGAAGCGCTGGCCATCGCCATGGCCGCGCACAATTCCGGCGGCATCGTCATCGCCCAGGTCGAACGCATCGCCGAACGCGGCGCGCTCAGTCCCCGCCAGGTGAAGATCCCGGGCATATTGGTGAATTGCGTGGTCGTGGCCGAAAAGCCTGAATACCACATGCAGACATTTATCGAGCAATACAGTGCAGCCTTCGCGGGAGAGGTTCGTGTGCCGTTGTCGGAAATTCCGGTGATGGCGATGTCCGACCGCAAGATTATCGCGCGCCGTGCCGCCATGGAACTGTCCGCCAATGCCGTTGTGAACCTCGGCATCGGCATGCCCGAGGGCGTTGCCTCTGTGGCCACCGAAGAAAGCATCCTCGACCTGATGACGCTCACCGCCGAGCCCGGCGTGATCGGCGGCATCCCGGCCGGCGGCCTCAACTTCGGCGCCGCCACTAACACCCAGTCCATCATCGACCAGCCGAGCCAGTTCGACTTCTACGACGGCGGCGGGTTGGACATCGCCTTTCTCGGCTTGGCGCAGGCGGATCGCCAGGGCAACCTGAACGTCTCCAAGTTCGGTTCGCGGCTGGCCGGCGCAGGCGGCTTCATCAACATTTCCCAGAGTGCCAGGAAAGTCGTTTTTGTCGGCACCTTCACAGCCGGCGCTCAGGAAATCGTCGTCGAAGACGGCAAGCTGAAAATCATCAGGGATGGCGAAGTGATGAAATTCGTCAACGAAGTCGAACACCGTACCTTCAGCGGCATCGAGGCCAACAAGAGCGGCAAGACCGTGCTCTACGTTACCGAACGCTGCGTCTTCCGCCTTTGCGCGGATGGGCTCGAACTGATCGAGATCGCACCCGGCATCGATACCGAACGTGACATTCTCGCGCTCATGGCCTTTCGACCGGTCATGAACGCAAAACCCGGATTAATGGATGCCAGAATCTTTCTGGAAGGCCCCATGAATCTTAGACCCATGCTGTTGGAACCGTAAAAAAGTTCTATTTATCAAGCAATCAGAACCGAGCCATCGCAAAGCCACTTTAATGATACCGTCTTAAGTTGACCAAATTGGTATGGCAAGAGTAGTATTTGCTCAAAGAAGTTCCCGCATCGTCTGGAGAGTTTTCACTGTTCTCCACCCTTATAAAATTCCTCAATGTTGGTTTTTTAAGCAGTCCACTATAGTTGCCTTCAAAAGTATCAAATTGAATCGGACGTAACTTTGCGGAAAATTTGTTGTATGACATGTTTCAACACTTCATATGACTTATCGGTATTCAAAACGATTGGTGATTTTGCAGCTTGCTGCCGCGTTGGCAATGTTGATTGCTTTGTACATCGGCACTAAGCCGATGATTTGGGGATGGCTGCTGTTTTCGCCATTATTTCTGTTTGTCGTAGCCAAAGCTTTTCGCACTTACAAGTATTTATTAACGATCAATGACGATTGCATTACTGTTGTAGATTTTAATAAGCGCGCCCAATACCAAGTTTCCGATATAACGGCGATCAATGTCTGGCCTGCCAAGGGCGAACGGATGGCGGTTATCACTTTCCGGGACTGGAAAAAGCTGAGTTTTCCAAGTCACCTGGAAGGATTCGACGAACTGGTAGAGTTATTAACAAAACAAACAAAACTGAAAAAGCAAACTTTAGAATCTTCGTAGATGTGACATCGCCGGTTGATTCCTTCAATGTTGGAACAAGGAGGCATCATGTCGACAGATATCCCTGCAAAATTTCCACCGCACCAATACCGGCGCACCGCAGATAACACCCCGGCAAGCAGAGCGGGATCCAATACGCAAAATCCTCCCACCTCTCCCAAAATCCATGAATTGCGGGAAAGGTATGAAGCGCTGAAAGTAAAAAAGACTGGCTCGAATTCGACTTGACCTTGAAGGTGGGGAGCGCGCATCGGCGACCAGCTTGTAGAAGTGATAACAGTCAGGAGAATGTCGCACAACTTCATCCGATACCTGGCAGAGAGAAGTCAGAATCGCCAATACTGAGAGCGCTGCCGAGTTGAACATACATGGCGCATTTTTCACAAGCTGCAGAGTGAGGCGCTTGATTGTCATTCTGAGACTGTTCTTCGAACGCATGAAATATGAAGCAGAAGAAAGAATTCTGATGTTCCGGATTCCGGCTTGATGATCCTTATTCTTAATTGGATTTTCATCTCGAAATTGCTTTCTCCTTTCTCCGTATTTTCGGACAGCGCTAGCCCCACAGCGAAAACCACGAGACGATACGATTTCTGAAAGGATAGTCGTTGACTTCACCGTCTGAAAAAAATGACTTCTCGGTATCTGACCTATTGATGCCCGCAGCTTCTTGACGCTCATCTTCTTTGCTATAGCCAAGGTTGAGGCCACACAGCAGAAGTTCGCCTTCTCTGTTCTCATGGCCAATTAGCGTGTGAACTGGTAGTTCATCCATTGCGCCACCAAAGCCTTAGAACCAACTGACCCGCAACTGCCAAAATCGGCAACCTTCCAGTTTCATAGGTGTTTGATGAGTCTGCACCAGATTTCGGCTTTGCTTTCTGGCCATCGATAATCCACGTGTTTGAAGATGATGCACTGTTCTTGGGTTTCAGTTCCTTTCCATCCCATACCGTTTAATTAGAAGTTAATACCGACCTTTGCTTCCATAAGTGTGTTGTTCGCACCATGGATGCCAGGAGCGATGTCCTTATTGCTCGTGTCTTGCCAGCGCGCACCCAGTCCCAAATTGAGAGTGCCAACTCGATAATTCAAATCCGCGCCAATTTGCAGGGCAGCCATGTTTGTGGTTTGTCCATTCACTTCAGCTTTGACATAACCAACACCGGGGCCAACACCGAACGTAAGGTTGTTGGCTAGGCTCGTTGTCCAGTGCGGGTTGATTTCAAAAGTGGTTAGCTTCATGCCGTTGTGATCGAAGGTGCCAAGAGAGATTTGACTGCGTATTATTCCGGAAGGGGGCTGTAGTGCCAGACAGTTAAATGCAACTTCGATACCTTGATAACTTCCGCTGCCTGCGGGTGTCCCGTTAAGAACGCCGCCAACCAGGGAAAATGTTGCATCGGGTTTGTATTTTGCATCGAGCACGGGCATGAATTTCCAGTCATCCGCAAATGTTGCTGCAGAGACTGTGACAAGGCTTAAGCCAAGTAATGTGCCGAGGATAGTGCGTTTCATAATATTTGTTCCTGAAAGAATGTGAGGGCCTGAACTGTACACATCTAATTTATTGCGCTCAGTGACTTTGATCACATAAAACCAAATATTGTCTTCAGACATACTGAGCACTTCAAAAAATGCCAATGAGTATGTATTTCTGGAATTACTTGACCTCATCGTTTTGCCAGTTTAAAAGCAAGTCCGGGACGTTTAACATCATCACTTGCTCGGATCGAGATTTCCCGGTTAACGGGGATTTTGTTCAAGTCTCCGAATAAAAAATACTAAAGCCAACATTATTAGCACAGTCGGGAATCGGGAAATGGATCAACAACTGAGTATCGACGAAGCCTTTGAACATGCATTTTCCTGTCACAAGAAGGGTGATACGCAAGAAGCCAAAGTGATTTATCTGAAGATTCTGGAAGTCGTGCCGGAAGAGCCGCGGTCTTTGCATTTTCTCGGTATTCTGCTGCATCAGGAAGAGAAAAGTGATTTGGCCTTGTCATGCGTGAAGAGATCGATCGAGCTTCTTCCGGATTCTCCCGACTGGAGAAATGATCTTGGTAATATCCTTGCGGAGCGCGGGGATTTGGCGGGTGCTGTGGACGAATTTGAAAGTGCCATTGCCTTAACGCCAGGCAATCCAACGTACTGGAATAATCTGGGGGCTGTGCAGGACCGCGGCGGGAGAACGGCAGAGGCTCATCTTGCTTTTCGGAAAGCGGTTGCCCTCGATCCATTATTCGGGGATGCACTGAGTAATCTGGCCAACTTGCTTGATCGCGAGGGAAAGCAAGTGGAAGCAGCAGAATATCATTGTCGCGCCTATGTACTGGAACCGACGCACGACAAACCCAAATCCATGCTGGGAATCGCCTATTACAAGCTGGGACGGTTGGCTGAGGCTGCTGAAATCTACCGTAAATGGATGCTCGATGAACCGGACAATCCTATTCCGCAGTATCACTTCCTGGCTTGCTCAAAAGGGGTTGTTCCACTGGGCGCATCACACGCCTATGTGGAAAAGCATTTCGATACGTTCGCACCCAATTTCGATTCCAATCTGCAAAACATCTTTTATCGTGGACCGGAAATGATTGCCAAAGCGCTGGCGAGGGTTGTCGTCCATAAAGCAAACCTTTCGGTGCTAGATGCGGGGTGTGGCACAGGACTTTGCGCGCCGATACTTGCTTCGTGTGCAGATCACCTCATTGGTGTCGATCTTTCTTCAGCGATGCTTGAAGAGGCCAAGAAGCGTGGTCTATATCACGAACTTGTGAAAGGCGAGATCACCAATTATCTTGTCGAACATCCGGATATTTTTGATCTGATCGCTGCCGCTGATACTTTGATCTATTTTGGAGACCTGGAAGAATTGATCAGTGCAGCATATTCTGCGCTTCACCCCGGTGGGTATTTTATTTTCACCGTCGAGGAGGAGAAGGTCACGAATGAAATATTTTGTCTTAACCTGCACGGGCGCTATAGTCACAGCAAAAAATATCTCGCTGACTTGCTGCTGAAATCCAATTTTGAACTGGTGGCAATGGATTCGGATGTTATCCGGATAGAATTCGGTATTCCGGTTGATGGTCTGACGATATCAGCGCAGCGAAAATTCTGATTTATGGAAGTAAATGTTGGTAACAATTACATGCCTCAACTCATTCTTGTCTCAATAACGAACCGAACCTGATCATTGCGATGATGCCGAATCCAGTTAGTTCTTCGGGGCTAAAACATTTGTTTTTCAGAGTGCTGCGCGTGATGGCCGTATTGGCCGCCTTGGTGCTTGGGTGTATAGCGTATGTCGCAATTGTGGGAATTTCCTTTGACGCGTCCCCGCAGCGCGACAAGGTTGCTGCGCTGCTTGAGAAAAGCCTTGGGCGAGAGGTGCGCTTCGAGGGAGCGATGAAACTTGAAGTATCCGCCCGTCCCAAACTGCATGTTGGAGGATTGCATATTGCCAATGCACAGGGCTTCGAGGGAGAGGATTTTGCCAGCCTGGGCGATGCGCATCTGGCACTGAATTTATGGGCTCTTATGCGGCTGCGTCTGCAAATCGATGAACTGTCCGGCAGCGATGTGCATATTCGTCTGCAATTGAACAAGAACGGCAGCAACAACTGGACTTTCAAAGCGGCCAATCGGAAAGCGAATGTGGCGCAGCCTTCTCCCAAGGCAGCAACAGGGGAAGGTATGGAATTGGAAGAGTTGCTCGCGCGGCTGGATATCAAAAGTGTGTCACTGGAAAATCTGAACGTGAAATTTACCGGTGCCAATGGGAATAGCCACTTCTTTGAG
The DNA here is from genome assembly GCF_902459525.1 of Sideroxydans sp. CL21. Taxonomy (NCBI): domain Bacteria; kingdom Pseudomonadati; phylum Pseudomonadota; class Betaproteobacteria; order Nitrosomonadales; family Gallionellaceae; genus Sideroxydans; species Sideroxydans sp. CL21. Next base: position 2,087,932 of record NZ_LR699166.1, on the reverse strand, counting down.
CTGCAATCTCTCGTTGCACATTTGCCGGAAGGTCAACCGTTGACGCTGGCTCTAAACGGCACGGTTGAAAAGAAATATCCCTACAAGATGAATATCACCGGCGGCACCTTTGCTGACCTGGTACGTTTCGACAAACCATGGCCGTTGGATATGTCGCTCGATTTCCTGAGTTCGCGATTGACACTGAAAGGCAATGTATCCGGCAGCAGCGGAGACTTGCATTTTGGTCTCGTTACGGATGACCTCGGTGAAATCGAACGCTTGTTCCAGACCAGGTTGCCAGCCGTGGGCGTCACCCGCATTTCGGGGGATATCAAATACGCACCGGGGAAGGTCGCGATGGATAATCTGAGTGGGGCCATGGGCAAGACGACGCTCAATGGTTCACTCGGTCTGGACTATAGCGGCGAGCGCCCCAGCGTGTCTGGCGAACTCGTTTTACCGGTGCTGGATGTGCGCCCCTTCATGACGGGAAAAGCCGTTACGCAAGATGAACCTCCCGAGGATCTTGCCCAGATGTACCAGGAATTCGTCAAGGCGACATTCAGTTTGAACGACCTGAATAGTGCGAATGCCGATCTGACCTTGCGTATCGGGCAATTGATCGGCTTCCCCGGTGCGGTGCGCGACGCGGTATTGCAAGTGAAACTCGAGCAAGGTCGACTTTCCTTACCGTTGCAAGCCACTGTGGCGGATGTGAAACTGTCCGGCAGTGCGATCGCCGATGCAAGCGTGAAACCACCCCGGTTTAAACTTTCCCTCGGCACGCATGATTCCAATCTGGGAAATTTGGCAGAACTGCTGCTTGGTGCGCGCGATGTCAGAGGGCGGTTGGGGCGTTTCGATCTGCGCATTGCAGCGCGGGGTGACCGCGGCCCGGAGTTGATGGATAGTCTGGATGTGCAGCTACTGGTGAAAAATGGGAAATTGACGTATGGCAGCCAGACAGATGAGCACCCCGTTAAATTCTCTCTGGATGACCTGAAAATTGCGCTGCCGGCAGGCAAGGCATTGCGAGGAGAGGCGCATGGTTCTTTGCTGGACAAGAATTTCAGCGCGACATTGAACAGCGGTTCATTGACAGCCATCATGCAGGAGTCGCATACGCCGGTCGATTTCGAATTGCTGGCCGGTAGTGCCAAGGTGGAGATACATGCCGTCTTGCAGCCGTCCACGGAAAATTCCGGATCCAAGGTGGCTTTCGAACTCTCCGCGCCGCATTCGGGCGAGATTGCCGGCTGGCTCGGCCTCAAGCCGGGAGTGGATGAACCGATCGGTGTGCACGGAAATTTTCGGACACACGATGACCGCTGGCATTTGGCCGATTTTGCCCTGCAATTGGGGCATAGTGCACTGCATGCGGATGTACTGCGCACGTTTGGCGAGGGACGCTCGCTGATCAAATTCCAATTGACGGCCGATCTCGTGGATGTGGACGAACTGGAATCGATGTTGCCCGAGAGCAGCGAGAATACGCACACGACGACATCGGCTGCCTCCAATCTGATCGATCTTCCGATCCTGCCGAAGGGCATCAATCTGGCGGATGCCGATATCACCGTCCGTGTGAAACGCATCACCAGTTCTTCACCGTTGGAAGTTCACAACCTGAGTTTCGACGGACGCATACGCGATGGCATGATGCCAGCCTCACCGTTCGAGGCCAATGTGGATGGCAATGATTTCAAAGGTGCGATCCTGCTGGATCTGCGCACGCAGCAACCGCATTCTGTCTTGTGGTTGTCGTCGATCGGCATGAATATAGGCAGCGCAATGAAAAAACTCGGTATCGCGAAAAACATCGATGTCGATGTCGATCACTTGCGCCTGCAACTGGATCTTCATTCGAGCCGCTTGGGAAAACTACTGGCGAAATCCGACCTGGCCCTGGACTTCGAGGGTGGGCATCTCACATTGCATGATGCCAATACAGGGGGAAAGATGGTCATTTTGCTCGACAACGGTGAACTAAAATCTTTGGCGGGAGAGCCTGTGCATCTGAATCTGCGCGGATCGCTGGATAAGGCTCCCATCTCTATCGGCTTGGAAACCGGAAAGGCTGCAGATCTTATCAATCCGAACCTGCCGATCCCGTTCCAACTGAACGCGAGCATGTCCGGTGCCACCTTGAAGTTGTCCGGCGATATCGACCGTCCTTTTGCGAAGCTGGACATCGATCTTGCACTCGAGATGAGTGGCACCCGTCTGGACAATCTCAATTTGCTCGCCAATACCTCGTTGCCTCCGTGGGGACCGTGGTCGGGCACCGGAAAACTTCATATGTCTCCTGTTGGTTATGAAGTCTCTTCCTTGCTGCTGCAGGTTGGAAGCAGTCAGCTCAACGGTCATGGCAAGCTCGACACAAGCGTTGTGCCGCCGCGTATTGACATTGAACTGACGGCACCAACGATTCAGCTCGACGATTTTAGATTTGGCGACTGGTCGCCGGAAAAAACCAAGCGTGTCGCAACGAAAGTTCCGGAATCCCGGGACAATCTGCTCAAGGAAGCCGATAAAACGGGTAACGAAGCCAAGGAGGTTTTAAGTCCGGAAGTACTGCGACGGCAGAATGCGTTCGTAACTGTGCGTGTGGATCGTGTCGTTTCAGGCCAGGATATGCTTGGGAGCGGCAAACTCGATGCGCGCCTGGAGAATGGAAACGCCGTTATTGGTCCGGTGATCATCAACACGCCTGGCGGCTCGGCATCGCTGCGTCTGGGGTATGAACCCGCCGAAAAGGATGTTGCGTTAAAGCTGAACGTTGAAGCAAAGCATTTCGATTACGGTATTCTGGCACGCCGTATTGACCATAAAAGTAAAATGCAGGGAACGTTGAGTCTGAATGTCGACGTAAGCGCCCGTGCAAAATACTTCTCTGAGTTGTTGCGCTATGGCAAGGGCAATATTGATTTTGTGGTGTGGCCGAAGAATATGAAATCGGGATTACTCGACATGTGGGCGGTGAATGTACTGATGGCGTTATTGCCTGCGATTGATTCGTCGAACACGTCCGTGGTCAACTGCGCTGTGGGACGTTTTGTCTTGAATGATGGAAAGCTTTCCGGCAAGACACTCCTGGTGGACACGACCCGGATGCGTGTCACCGGAAAGGGCGGGGTGGATTTCACTGCCGAAAAAATCAATTTCTACATGCAGCCCCGTGCCAAGACGCCCCAATTTTTGAGCTTTTCGCTACCTGTCGAACTTGACGGCAATTTTGAGAATTTTGGCGTCGGAGTGAGGCCCATTGATGTGTTGGAAACAATGGGGCAGTTCACCACGTCAGTGGTCTGGGCGCCGTTGCAAATGATGTTCGGTAAAGAAGCCCCCTCTGACGGGCACGATGTCTGTGAGGTAGTCGAATTCAAATAGCAGGTCGCCAGCTCAGGGATTCGCCATCGGGCCTTGGGCACCTGAATAGGCGCCCTGCCCGGAAAATTGGTCTGGAATTCGCCCCTAAGATGCGCTTTTGCTGATTCCTGATCCGGGTGGGGTTTCTGTTTTCAGTGAAAGCAAACTGCTCCGGACAAAGGTGATGTGCCCGCGCAGGCCGTAAAGCAGATCGCCGAATTTGGGCGGCACAACGATTTTGCTCACCGAGTTTTCGATGTGATCCAGGCGGCGCAAAAGCTCCTCCCGCTTATGCGGATCTGACCAATGCATGAAGGCATTGCGTTCGATTTCGAACAAGGCCCTATACCAGCTTTTGATTCGATACTCCATCTGCCAACGATAAAATGCCGGCGCCGCTTTGAGCGCGGGTATCAGCAGTATTGCAACAGGGACAATGACCGAGAGCAAGCGCGCTATCAGACTCGCGATTCCGTAGGGGAAGGTGCGGTAAAGAAAGCTCTTGCCAGATGTGTAATAGCGGCTCGCATCAGAACTGATCGGGAATTCGTGCTCCTGCGGGGCAGGAAATTCGCCGCGATTCTTGAAGATGCCTGGAGACGAATGCACTTCTTTCGCGGCTTCCAGCAACAGGTCGGAGAGAGCCGGATGCAGCCCTTTTCTGGCAATAAGTTCCACGGTGGGCCCAATCAGGTTTAAGTCTTCGGATGGAATATTCTTGCCGAAATCGAGCGAACCTTTGGGCAATTCAAGCTTGTTAAGATAGTTGATGCGTCGGACGTAGCCATCCGCTTGGGTGAAATTGAAAAGATGAATGTCGGGGGTGTGCAGCAAGCGATGCATCAAATCTCTTGAAGTGGAGTCGCCCATGATGAACAGAGCGTCGATCCGGTTTTCTTCCAGCGCACGCAACGAATCGCCGGAGATGTTATCGACAAAAGCGGTTCCGTCATTCGGCTCAATGCCATTGGCCTTAAGAAGCGTGAGTACCAGGGAATGCGTGCCGCTGCCTTCTTTGCCAATATCCAATCGCTGGCCCTTGAAATCTGAAAGCAGGTTTTTGGCTTTGCCATGATAAAAAATCATGAGCGGCTGATAGGCAATACTTCCGAGTGAAACCAGATTGTCAATGTTGGCTCCGTTGACTTCGCCGCCCAGTACAAATCCGACATCGACAGCAACTTTGGGGTTGGACAATTTGTGAAAGTTGTCCAAAGAACCCTCCGAAGGAACTATTTTGAGGGTGACTCCTTCTTTGGCCAGGATTTTCTTGTATTGCTCGGCAAAGTTCTGGAAGGTGCTCCCCATTGGTCCGCTGGCGATCGTAATCGTGTTGGGAGCGGTGGAATCCAGGTAAATAAAGATTGCCAAGCCAATGATCAGGCTTGCAGAAAGAATGATACTGATGGATACGATCTGGCCACGGCCAAAAAGCGTGGTGAGTCTGGCCAATAACCTGGTCAGGAATACTTTTGGAGTTTTCATAATTTACCCTGTTCAATGTAAGCGAACTAGCCAAGTACACATGTTTGCATAAATTTGTATCGTCTTAGATTGGAAAAAGTTGGTATTGGACAGTCAAGGTTGCCTTCACGGTTTGGCCGAAGTCAGAGGCGGTTTGTTTGAATCATCCATCGGGCAAGTCAGCATCGGTTGTTCTCCGCTGGATTGATGCTTCGCAAACCTGCCAGATAGATCATTTTCATCGAGAGCCACCAATTGTTCGACCGTGGTCCATAGCCTGCCTTTCCGGGCACAATCAGCGCCATAATTGAACAATTCCCGTGAACTGGATGCATGGAAATATAGAGGCCCCTGAAATGGATAGCTGACCGGAATTGCCGTGAGTCTAAGATTCATGCCGTATTTCTGGGCAAATTCCGATGTGAGCGCGATCTCGCTCCTTGCCCTGTGTTGAAGAACCGCGGTGAAACTCCGGGAAAGAATCGAGATGGTATCCACCGGCGTGGTCTGCGGGTTTGTGCCCAATTGGCCGTTGACGATGACATAGACGTTGGCGCCTTTGAGCGCACTCGGATCGAGTGGCAGGACATAGGCCAATGCAGGCGCGACAAAAAAGGGGACGGTTGCACTGGCATCGACGTGCATTTCGTCATACCGGTTCCCCACATTACCGACCGGAATGATGATTGGAGGAAATACGCCGGGAATGCTTGCGGATGCCACCAGAACGTCACGGAAGAGATTGTGTGCCGCCTTGCCACCGCGGGCGGCAATCTGTCCCATGTCCCAGATAACTGTTTCTTCCTTGTCCAGATCGGTTGTCGCAATCAAAAGCAAGCGGCCAAGAGCTGCCTGATCGGCTACATCCTGGATCATTTTGTCGGTGACAAAGTCATCCACAAATTTGACGAGCGGTTCGTTTCCATACAGTCCGGGTTGGAAGAGCACGCCTAGCCAGCGCGGAACCAGAAAGTGTTCGCTGTGGCCACCCGAGAAATTTTCGTCCAGACTGGCATCCCAGGTTGATCCCAAAAAAGCAAATGGCGCAATCAAGGCCCCCGCGCTGACTCCCGTAACAACGTCGAACTGGGGACGACTACCATACCGGCTAAAGCCAACAAGCGCTCCGGCACCAAATGAACCTCCCGCTCCACCGCCTGAGAGCGCCAGGATGTTGAGCCCATGGTCTTTGGAGGTGGCTCGCCGACGCTGAATAATTTCCGAGAATCTGGATTTGATGGCCTTCGGATCTGTACTAACGTAGCGAATGTCAGGTGAAAAGCCTATGGGAGCAGGCTTATTGAGCAGGGATTCAGGTGCCGGCTCTCGATGAGCTGTGGCGCATCCAGCCAATATCAACAAACTGAGCAGGAAAGATAGGTAAATTATTTTCATAATTGATCAGCCGGGTAGGTCCCGACGAACTGCTTCCAATTCTGTATCATTTTATGAAAATGCATTTGCGTCGTGCGTCAGAGTTTGTTCGAATGTAAATTTAACATAGCTGGACTTGCCAACCCATTACCAAATGATTGGGCTTGGCGTTGTTCAGGTCATGTGAAGACCGGCAGAATATGCTAACGTTCAACGAAGATACTCGGAGAGCCGACAGGCTGACATATGCAAGAAAAACTGCAAGCAGGCAATTTCCCATCGGATCCCTCTAAAGCCAGTGCGAAAGGCAAAGCTCTTCGAATCTATGGCAGGTTTCTGGACTTAATCGTGACTGCATTGATCTTTGTTATGGTACTGACTCTGATAGGAGCCCTGGTCGGGTTGGTAATTGACTTTTTATCAGCCGCCAATTCGTTTGGGAGTGCAGTGTCCTCTCATAATATTGTGCATGGCATCGTTGATGGCATTGATCGCGAACTTGTTATTGATGTTCTATCAGTCTTTGTTCTGATTGAATTGTTTCGCACCTTCACGGATTATCTGGAGTTCCATCGCGTTCGCTTAAGGGTATTGGCTGAAGTGGGCATCGCATTTGTATTGAGAGAGGTTTTTATCGGTCTTTACGACCACAGCATGAATTGGACTGAAATTCTTGCCTTGTCTTTCCTGCTGGCCATATTGGTGGCAACACGCATTGCCGCTGTGCAGTTTCAACCTCAAAAAAATGGTTCCGAATAGTTAACATACCAACGCAAGTATCGGTCAATTCTTCAGGCGAGTTGTTGCTGCAACGTTTCAATCAAATCTTTAACTTCTCCGTCCCGTTCCAATGCTTCTCCGCTGATCCAGAAGGTATCTTCTGCACGTGAGCCCAGGGTGTTGATTTTTGCACTGCGCAGCTCGATATCGTGTTTTGCCAGCAAATACGCGATGCGGGCCAGCAGGCCGGGACGGTCGCCTGCGACGACGGACAAGATGTGTTGTCCTTTTTCGTCCCTGGCAATGCTGACTTGCGGCGCAATGGGGAAGTGCTTGAGCTGGCGGCTGACTCTGCCTACATTCGGTGCGGCGAGCGGTGTGTCGTCGGTCAGCAGGTGTGCCAGTTCGTACTCGATGTAGTTCATGACGTCGCGATAGACAGTCTTGTCATTATTGGCATCCATCACCAGGAAACTGTCCAGCGCATAACCGTGTTGAGTGGTGTGCACCTTGGCTTCCATGATGTTGTAGCTCATGTGCGCGAAAAAACTGCAGATCCGGGCGAACAGATAGGGCTTGTCCTGTGTATAGACCAGTACCTGCAAACCTTCGCCGATCCGGCTCAGGCGCGTTTTTACAACGGGTTCGACGCTGTTCACCCGATGAGCCAGCATGCGCGTGTGCCAGGCGATCTCGTGCGGTTCATGGCGCAGGAAATAATCTGCATCGAACTGGGCCCACAGCAACTCGTACACATCGGGATGGATAGCGTACAGGGTGAGCGTCTCGGTTGTGCGTTGTCGAATCTCTCCAACCTGGTCGGCCACTTTGCCGCTGGTCAGGAAACGCCGTGCCGCATTGTAGAGATCTTCCAGCAACTGTGCCTTCCAGGCATTCCAGACTTTGGCACTGGTACCGCGGATGTCGGCAACCGTGAGCAGGTAGAGTGCGGACAGGTAGCGTTCATTCCTGATTTTGGCAGTGAAAGCGGCAATCACATCCTGGTCGGAAAGATCCTGCTTTTGCGCAGTAGCGGACATGGTGAGGTGATGTTCCACCAGCCAGACGACGAGGTCTGTGTCTTCGCGCATCAAACCATGCTGTTTGCAAAAACGGGTGGCGTCGACGCGGCCCAGTTGGGCGTGGTCGCCGCCGCGTCCCTTGGCGATGTCGTGGAACATGCCGGCGATGTACAGTACCTCCGGGCGGGCGAAGTCATGGATGAGTTTGCTGCAAAGCGGATATTCGTGTTCGTATATGGGCAGCGTGAAACGGCGCAGGTTGCGCACCACCATCAGGATATGTTCGTCCACGGTATAGACGTGGAATAGGTCATGCTGCATCTGCCCGACGATCCGTCCGAAGGGCGGGAGATAGCGCCCCAGAATATCCAGATGATTCATGCGCCTCAAAGCATGGGTCAGCCCTTGCGGCTGGCGGAACAGGTCTATGAACAGCCTGCGGTTGTGCGGGTCCTTGCGGAAGGCGGAACCGATCAATTTGCGTGCACGCCACAATGCACGAAGTGTTTGGGCGGAGAATCCGGTCAAGCGCGGATGCTGTTCCAGCACCAGGAAACTTTCCAGTATGGCGGAGGGCTCGTTTTCAAACAGGGCTTCGTCGCGCGCTTCCAGTTTGTCGTCGCGGGCGATGAAGTGTTCGTTCAAGGGATAAGTTTCGGCAGTCGGGAAGATGCGTGTGCGCATCGTCTGCAGCAATACGGCATTGAGTTGCAGTACGGCCCGCTTGGTACGGTAATAGCGCTGCATCAGGTGTTCGCTGGCACGCCGTTGTGCGCTGGCGGTGATGCCGAGTTGCTGCGCGAGTGCCGTTTGATACTCGAATACCAGACGGTCATCGTGCCGCCCTGATAGATAGTGAAGACGGATGCGCAGGTCCTGCAGTAGATGCTCGTGGTGCGTAATCTGGCGTGCTTCGGTCCCGGTGATGAGGTCTGCTTCAGCCAGCGCTTGCCAGGTATGGCCAAAACCGCAGGCGCGCGAGATCCAAAGCACAGATTGCAGGTCGCGCAGGCCACCCGGGCTTTCTTTGAGGTTGGGTTCCAGGTTGTAGTCGGTATCCACGAAACGTGTGTGGCGCTGTTCCTGCTCTTGCACTTTGGCGAGGTAGAAAGCACGGCGACTCAGGTGCGCTGAAAGCGTTTCGCGCATCTCCATGAACAGTGACTGATTGCCTGTAATGTGACGTGCCTCAAGCAGATTGGTCTGCACCGTCACATCCGAGGATTCGGACATGCAGTCTCCCACAGTACGCACGCTGTGCCCGACCTCCAGTCCGATGTCCCACAACTTGCCGACCAGATCCTGCAGGCGTTGCTGCAATGATTCATCCGGTTGTTGCGGCAGCAGGATCAGCAGGTCGATGTCCGATTTCGGATAGAGCTCTGCGCGGCCATAACCTCCCACCGCAACCAGCGCCAAGTCGGCAGGAATCTCAAGTAGTTGCCAGATATGGCGCAGATGCTCGTCTACGATCTTTGCATGAGCACGCAGGTAGCGAGCCGGGTTAGGACGCTCAATGTAGTTTTCCTGCAGCGCACGACGTTCACTGCGCAGACTGTCACGTATTTCTGCAATGGACATCGCGGCTTGCTTAAGCGGGAATAGGGGGAGAACCGGCGGACAGGGTCAGTACTTCAAAGCCGGTTTCGGTGACCAGAACGGTATGTTCCCACTGTGCGGACAGGCTGTGGTCCTTTGTAACCACGGTCCAGCCGTCCCCCAGCTGCTTGATCCCGGCCTTGCCTGCATTGATCATGGGTTCGATGGTGAAGATCATGCCGGTTTCAAGTTTGACGCCGGTATGCGGCTTGCCATAGTGCAACACCTGCGGTTCTTCGTGGAATTTGCTGCCGATACCGTGGCCGCAGAATTCGCGCACCACGCTGTAACCCATGCTTTCGACAAAAGTCTGGATGGCGTGGCCTATGTCTCCCAGATACGCCCCGGGTTTGACCATGCGGATACCGCGCCACATCGATTCATAGGCTGTTTCGCACAAACGTTTGGCCTGGATGGAGGGTTCGCCGACATAGAACATGCGGCTGGAGTCGCCGTGATATCCATTCTTGATGGGAGTCACATCTATATTGACGATGTCGCCGTTCTTCAATTTTTTGTCACTGGGTATGCCGTGGCATACCTGATGATTGATCGAGGTGCAGATGGATTTCGGGTAGGGCGTATGCCCGCCCGGTGCGTAATTGAGCGGGGCAGGGATGCCGCCTTGCACGTTCACTGTGTAGTCATGACACAGCTTGTCGAGTTCGTCCGTGGTGATGCCTGCCTGCACGAAAGGGGTGATGTAATCCAGCACTTCACCGGCCAAACGTCCGGCAATGCGCATCTTTTCTATTTCCTGCGGGGTCTTGATACTGATAGGCATGATATTCATTGAATTGCTGACTGGCGTGAGGATAGAGGATAGAACGAACAAGCACAACAATTTACAGATTTGACATTGAAAAAGGCACGCTGACAGCGTGCCTTTTTCGGGGTGCTATACGCGAAACTTAACGCTTATTGCCGTTAGGGTTGCTGTTATGGCCGCGCCCCAAAGAGAAACTGGTTCCCTGCGGACGGCGTGCAGCAGTGTGCGGTGCCGCTGCACGGGGAGCTGCCGTATGCGGTGTATGGGCGCGATTGCCGCCCATATTGCCATTCACGTTGCCGTTCGGATTGGCGCTGCGCGGTTGCGCATCGTTAGTGAAACGCGTGTGCTTTGGACCTTCGCGGCGTTGGCCTTGCGGATGCTCATGACGGCTGTCCGGTGCAGCATGACGGCTGAAGTTGCTGCCGTTGCCGCCGCCATTGCTGCGGCCGAAACCGCCACCGTTACCGCGACTTGCACCGCCGTTGCCACGCCCGGCACCGCTGCGCGGTTGCGAAGAAGCCGGACGCGGCTTGAATTTGGGCTCCAGACCTGCAATGGTATGCGCCTGGATCGGCTGGCCGGTAAAGCGCTCGATCTTTTTCAGGTTCATTGCATCGCGATTGGAGGCAAAGGAAACGGCGATACCCGATGCCCCGGCACGGCCGGTACGGCCGATACGGTGCACGTAGTCTTCTGCAAACTTGGGCAGGTCGAAGTTGATGACGTGGGTGATGCCCGCCACGTCGATGCCGCGTGCGGCTACGTCGGTAGCGACCAGCACGCGCACAGTGCCGCGACGCAGGTTGAGCAGGGTGCGGTTACGTTCGCGCTGGTTCATGTCGCCGTGCAGGGCAGCGGCAGCGTGACCTTGTGCAGATAGCTCATCCGCCAACGAGTCCGCATCGCGCTTGGTTGCGGTGAATACCAATGCCTGGTTCAGGTCGACATCGCGCAGCAGGTGGTCGAGCAGGCGATTCTTGTGTGCCATGTCGTCAACATACATCAGGCGCTGATCGATGTTTTCGTGACGGGCCTGGGCCGACGTGATGCTGATGCGTTTCGGGCTCTTCAGCAGGCGCATTGCCAGGTTACCGATCGCGCCTTCCAGCGTGGCGGAAAACAGCAGGGTCTGGCGGGTAGCCGGTGTGGCAGCAGCGATGCGTTCCACGTCGTCGATGAAGCCCATGTCCAGCATGCGGTCGGCTTCGTCCAGCACCAGCATTTCCAGGCGCGAGAAGTCGATACGTCCGCGTTCGATGTGGTCGATCAGACGGCCCGGTGTTGCCACCAGGATGTCCACGAAACCGGACAGCAGCTTGTTTTGCAGCGGGTAGGGCATGCCGCCAAGGATGCTCACCACCTTGACGCGCATATTCTTGCCGTATTTGTTGGCGGCGTCGGACACTTGCTGTGCCAGTTCGCGCGTCGGGGTCAGCACCAGAATACGCGGACCTTTGCCGCGTACTGCGGACTCAACGGACAATTTCTGCAGGGCGGGCAAGATGAACGCGGCGGTCTTGCCGGTGCCGGTCTGGGCGGAAGCCATCAGGTCATGCCCGGCCATCGCCTGGGGAATCGCTTCGGCTTGAATAGGAGAAGGTACGGTATAGCCCGCATCTTGCACGGCTTGCAAAATGGCAGGGGCCAGGCCCAAAGAGGCAAAAGTAACCGCGTTTTCGGCAGTCGCGGGTACAGCAGTCGTAATAGTTTTATCAGACACAGTTGTTCCTTTAATTTTTTTAGATACAGCGCATGCGCGGCCTAGGGCCACACAATGAAATTCAGTAGGGGGAAATAACATACCTCTACCGGCGCAAACAAAACATCGTCGCTAACCGGTGAAGCTTGGCGCGTCCTGAAATGGACGCTAGAGGGTCAGAAAACGATGGACTCAATACCGTTCCGGGAACGGCAAGGCGCGCATTATACTCAGCGATGAAATAATAGCTAGTGATATGTTTGAAACCGTTGGATAACGGTCGCCGTATTCGGATTTCGAGTATATTTAGCCTTGCAGAACAAAGAGGTATTCCGGCTGATCCGCAATCTGGGGGTACTTGGATGAAATGGCACGTTGTTGCACTTGCCGCTTTGCTGGTTGCCGGTTGCGGTAAACCGCAAGAAGAAGTCTATCAACCCACATTTTCCGAACGTGGGGCGGATGAGCCCAAGGAATATATTGTGGGCATTCATCCTTTGCACAACCCCAAACACCTGATTGAGGTGTACGGTCCCATCGTTGATTACCTGAATACCAGCATTCCGCAGGCGCATTTCCGGCTGGAGGCATCACGCAACTACGAAGAGTTTGAAAAGCGGCTTTATAGCGGGCATTTCGATTTTGCCATGCCCAATCCCTACCAGACCGTGCGTTCTCTCAAGTTTGGCTACCGCGTGTTTGGCAAGATGGGCGATGACGAGATGTTTCGCGGCATCATCCTGGTACGCAAAGACAGCAACATCCGCAAAGTGGCGGATCTCAAGGGCAAGAAAGTGTCGTACCCATCCCTTACCGCCTTGGCGGCAACCATGATGCCGCAATACTATCTGCATACGCATGGGATTAACGTGCATCGCGATATCGAGAACGTCTATGTGGGTTCGCAAGAGTCATCAATCATGAACGTGTTGCGCGGGCATGTCGCGGCCGGGACAACCTGGCCCGTACCGTGGAAGACCTTCCAGCAGGAATATCCGGAAATGGCGGCGCAACTGGAAGTGAAATGGCAAACCGAAACGCTACCGAACAATGGTTGGGTGGTGCGGAACGATGTTCAGCCTATGTTGGCGAAAGATTTCGGCAATGCATTGGTCGGCTTGAACAAGTCGCAAGAAGGGAGGGCCATGCTCGCGAGGTTGGGTATCAGCCGTTTCGAGCATGCCGACAATGCGACTTACAAGCCTGTTCAGCAATATCTGAAGGTCTTTTCCGAAACAGTGCGGGAAATCGAATACTGATGAAACTGAGTGGATATATCAGCGCACTGTGGCGCAGTTCAATACGCAGGCAGCTGATCCTGGGCTTTACACTGGCATCACTCGCTTTGATGCTCGGGTTCGGCTATCTGGTGCTTGAACAACAACGCAAGGCACTTTATCAATCCTCCGAAGAGCGCGCATCTTCGCTGGCACATGCGCTGGCTATTAGCGGAACCTCGTGGGCTTTGGCCAACGACCTCGTGGGGTTGCAGGAAGTGGTACAGGGATTTGCCAAGACACAGGATATGCGACGTGCTTGCTTTCTGGATACGCATGGAGAAGTACTGGCCTCAAGCAACCCGGACGAAGTGGGCTTTTTCGTGACGGACAAGGTGAGCCGCGACATGCTGGCTTCGACTTCCAGGGAGCAGTTCATCCTGGTGAACCAGAAGGACCTGATCGTCATCGCTCATCCTGTGATGGCAGAAGGCAGGTTTCTCGGCTGGGTGCGAGTGGAAATGTCGCGGGATACGGTCAATGCGAATCTTGCCGCACTAACTCGAATGTGGATCGAGTTCATGCTGTTTGCGGTGTTGGCAGTGTCGCTTATCGCATATGTGCTGGGGCGCAGGTTGACGCATGGTTTGAATCACTTGATGCAGGTTGCCGCCGCTGTTGAACATGGCCTGGAAAAACGGCGTTCAGATATAGGACGGTCAGACGAGATCGGCGTGCTGGCACGCCATCTGGATCGCATGCTGGATGCGCTTGAACAGCAAAAGAAATTGATACATGAAAGCGAGGCCAAGTACCGTTTTCTGGCCGACAACATATCCGATGTGATCTGGATCCTGGACCCGAAAACGAGGCAATGGATATATGTGAGTCCGTCGATCACCAGACTGCTTGGATATAGCGTCGAGGAGCTTATGCAGCAACCGATGGAGAAAACCCTGACGTCCCAATCGAGCGCCGATGTACAGGGCTGGCTACGCGAACGCGGTGAATTATTCCTGAGCGGAAAGGATGGAGACCATATTTATCTGGATGAAGTGGAATACCGCCGCCGCGACGGCTCGACCGTGTGGTGTGAAGTGACGACCCATTTCGCCAAAAATGAAAGCGATGAAATGATCCTGCTGGGGGTGATGCGTAACATCACCGAGCGCAAAAAGGCCGAGGAGCAGATACGCAACCTGGCTTTCTACGATACCCTGACGCAACTGCCCAATCGGCGCCTGCTGCAGGATCGGTTCAGTCTGGTCATCTCTGCCTGCAAGCGCAACAATCGCTATGCAGCCGTGATGTTCATCGACTTGGACAATTTCAAGCCGCTCAACGACGAACATGGCCACAATGTGGGTGACATCCTGCTGGTGGAAGTCGCGCATCGTATTGTCAGCTGCGTGCGCGAGGTCGATACCGTTGCGCGTTTCGGAGGCGACGAGTTTGTGGTGATGTTGAGCGAACTGGATACCGACAAAGACGCTTCGATGGCACAAGCCGGTGTGGTGGCAGAGAAAATACGGCAGTCACTGGGGGAAGTTTACCGGCTGACAGTGTTGCAAGAGGGCAAATTGGAGCCGCGCATCGTCGAACATCACTGCACAGCCAGTATCGGCGTGGTGGTGTTCAACGATCATGGCGTCACTCAGGAGGACCTGATCAGGCTGGCCGATGCGGCGATGTACCAGGCCAAGGCATCCGGCCGCAACAGGGTGTATTTCGCCGACTTATAGTTGTCATATTTACCGTTGTGCACTGTGCTAGAATGCGCCCCCTTCGAATTCAGTACAGGTAGTACATCATGTCCCGCGCCATTCGCAACATCGCCATCATCGCCCACGTTGACCATGGCAAGACCACATTGGTTGACCAATTACTGCGCCAATCCGGCACTTTCCGCGCCAACCAGAAGCTGGAAATCCGCGTGATGGACAACAACGATCTGGAAAAAGAGCGCGGCATTACCATTCTGGCCAAGAACACGGCCATCGAATACGAAGGCACCCACATCAATATTGTGGATACACCCGGGCACGCCGATTTTGGCGGCGAGGTGGAACGCGTGCTGGGCATGGTGAACGGCGTGCTGCTGCTGGTGGATGCGGTTGAAGGCCCGATGCCGCAGACACGTTTCGTGACGAAGAAAGCCCTGGCGCTGGGCCTGAAGCCCATCGTCGTCATCAACAAGATCGACCGTCCCGGCGCACGTGCCGATTGGGTGCTGAACCAGACTTTCGACCTGTTCGACAAGCTCGGCGCTTCCGACGAACAGCTCGACTTCCCCGTCATCTATGCTTCCGGCCTGAACGGCTGGGCCTGCTTGGATCTGAAAGATGCCCCGAACAACGGCGGATCTGCTGCCGATATGAAGCCGCTGTTCGACACCGTGTTGAAGCATGTTCCCACACCGCCGGGCGATCCCGATGCGCCGTTGCAATTGCAACTGGCCGCGCTGGACTACTCCACTTTTACCGGACGCCTCGGCATTGGCCGCGTGCTGAACGGACGCATCAAGCCCGGCCAGAATGTGGTCGTGATGAACCATGGCGACCAGGTCAGCTCCGGCCGCATCAACCAGGTGCTGGGTTTCCAGGGCCTGGAGCGTATTCCGGTGGAGAGCGCCGAAGCGGGCGACATCATCATCATTTCCGGTCTGGATGAGATCGGTATCGGCGTCACGATTTGCGACAGGGACAATCCTGTCGGTCTGCCCATGTTGCTGGTGGACGAGCCGACCCTGACCATGGACTTCATGGTGAACAGCTCGCCGCTGGCCGGTACCGAAGGCAAGTTTGTTTCCAGCCGCCAGATCCGTGACCGCTTGAACAAGGAATTGTTGACCAACGTGGCCTTGAAGGTCGAAGACACAGCCGATGCGGACGTATTCCGCGTCTCCGGTCGCGGCGAATTGCACCTGACCATCCTGCTGGAAACCATGCGACGTGAAGGCTTCGAATTGGCAGTGGGCAAGCCGCGCGTGGTTTACAAAGAGATCAACGGCGAGAAATGCGAACCGTATGAGAACCTGAGTATCGACCTGGAAGATGAGAACCAGGGCACGATCATGGAAGAAATCGGCCGTCGTCGCGGCGAATTGACGAACATGGAATCCGACGGCCAGGGCCGCACCCGTCTGGAATACCATATTCCTGCACGTGGTTTGATCGGCTTCCAGTCCGATTTCATGACCATGACACGCGGTACCGGCCTCATCAGCCATGTGTTCGATGACTACGGTCCGGTCAAGCCCGATTTGCCTGGCCGTCACAACGGCGTCCTCATTTCGGCGGAAGATGGCGAAGCTGTAGCCTACGCCCTGTGGAATCTGGAAGATCGCGGACGCATGTTCGTGGTGCCCGGCGACAAGTTGTATGAAGGCATGATCATTGGCATTCACTCGCGCGACAACGACCTGGTCGTCAACCCGATCAAGGGCAAGAAGCTCACCAACGTGCGCGCTTCCGGAACTGACGAAGCGGTGCGTTTGACGACTGCCCTGAAGATGACCTTGGAATCGGCTGTTGAATTCATCGACGACGACGAGTTGGTGGAACTGACGCCCAAGTCTATCCGTATCCGCAAACGTTACCTGAAAGAGTTCGATCGCAAGAAGGCAATGCGTTCGGCGGACTGATTTTTGCCAGCACGTAATAACTAAGGGGCGCTTCGGCGTCCCTTGTTATTTCAACTTCATTTATACTGACCGCTCGTTCAATCCTGGGGGAATGCCATGAAAAGATCGCTCTATTTCATTGGTCTCATGTTGGTTGCCGCAGCAGCACAAGCCGCAATTCAGGGAAAGGAAGTCAGCTACGAGGCCGACGGTACCAAGCTCAAGGGCTATGTCGCTTACGACGATGCTGTGAAAGGCAAGCGCCCCGGCGTGCTGGTCGTGCATGAATGGTGGGGGCTCAATGACTACGCGCGCAAGCGGGCACGCATGCTGGCGAAGCAGGGTTACACCGCACTCGCACTCGACATGTACGGCAACGGCAAGATGGCACACCATCCGGACGATGCGCAGAAGTTCTCCAGCGAAGTGAGCCAGAACGAAGGCTTGGCCAAGGCACGCTTTGAAGCTGCACTTGCATTGCTCAAGCAACAGAAGACGGTGGATGCCGACAACATCGGCGCCATCGGCTATTGCTTTGGCGGATCCGTGGTACTGAACATGGCGCGCCTTGGCGAACCGCTCAAAGTGGTGGAGAGCTTTCATGGCGGCCTGAAGACGTCGCATCCGGCGGAGCCGGGCGTGGTGAAGGCACGCATCGCCTCGTTCACCGGAGAGGCCGATCCCTTCATCCCGGCCGAGCAGGTTGCGGCGTTCCGTCAGGAGATGGAGAAGGCCGGCGTTACTCCTCTGGTGGTGACTTATCCGGGGGCAATGCACAGCTTCACCAGCCCGGAGGCGGACAAGCTCGGCAAGGAATTCAATTTGCCGATGGCCTATAACGCCGATGCGGACAAGGACTCCTGGAGCAAGGGGATGGCGCTGATGGACGAAGTGTTCAAAGCGAAGTAATAGTTGACCGGTATGTATTGATGACCCTGGAGATTCTTCTGATCGTTGCAGTGCTGGTGCTGTTGGTTGTGTTGCTGGCGATGCAATTCAAGCAGCCGGCGCGAGCCGCCCGGATGCTGGAACAGCAGCACAGAGCGATGCTTGGCGATTTGCATGACGGTTTGAACAAGCAGGGTGACCGGCTGATCGCAGCGCAAGCAGCCGAATCGGAGCGCTTGCGTGCCGCGGTAGGCGAAGAGTTGCGTACCACCCGCGATGCCGTCAATGCGCTGCAAGCCAAGCAGGACCTGCTCAGAAGCGAGATGCTGGCACAGACGCTGGCCAAGCTGGCGGAGCAGGGGCGCGCCGATCAGGAACTGATCCAGAATTCCTTCCGCAATGCCACGCAACACTTGGCGACCAGTATCGAGACCTTGTCCAAGACGGTGGATGCCCGCCTGGAGCAGATCGGCGGCAAGGTCAACGAGCGCCTGGACGAAGGCTTCAAGAAGACCAATGAAACGTTCGTCAGCGTGATGGCGCGGCTGGCGACCATCGACGAAGCGCAGAAGAAGATCGACGGCCTGACCACCAACGTCGTCAGCCTGCAGGAGCTGCTCGGCGACAAGCGTTCGCGCGGTGCGTTCGGCGAGGTACAGCTGGAAGGGCTGGTGCGCAACATCCTGGCGCCGCAGGCCTACGAGATGCAATACACACTGCCCAACGGCAGCCGCGCAGACTGTGTGCTGAAGCTGCCTGAGCCCACGGGCATGGTGGCGGTCGATTCCAAGTTTCCCCTGGAAAACTATCACCGCATGTTCGATGCGGCGAGCCCGGCGGAAAAACTGGTTGCGGAAAGGCAATTCAAGGCCGATGTAAAAAAGCATGTGGAAGATATCGCAAGCAAATACATCATTCCCAATGTCACTTCCGACGGGGCGGTAATGTTCATCCCGGCCGAGGCGGTGTTCGCCGAGATCCACGCGCATCATTCGGATGTGGTGGATTACGCCATGCAGCGGCGCGTCTGGATCGTGTCGCCGACCACGCTGATGGCAGTCCTGAACACCGCGCGGGCCGTGATGAAGGACGTGGAGACACGCAAACAAGTCCACATCATCAAAGATGAGTTGGGCAAGTTGGGCAAGGAGTTTGGCCGCTTCGACGAGCGCATGAAGAAACTGGCGGACCATATCCGCCAGGCACATGAAGACGCGCAGGATGTGCACACCACCAGCCAGAAGATATCGAAACGCTTCATCAGTATCGAGCAGGTAGAATTGGAACACACGGCATCGTTGTCCAAAGGCATCACCGAAATCGATCGCTAACTCAGTATCAGGGAGATCAGCCAGGATGAAAACCTTTCACACATGGAAATTTTTCCGAGCCGGCGGATTCGATCAAGTGCAACTGGATAACGGTTCCGATCTGCTCGCCTTGAACCAGCTTGATCAGAAGCTGTGGGTGGCACTGAGCTGTCCGACGCGGGGAATCGAATTCGACAGCCGCACTCTGGACATGATCGATGCGGACGGCGATGGACAGGTGCGCGCAAACGAGGTGCTGGCGGCGATCGGCTGGGCCGGTTCGTTATTGAAGAACAGCGATCTGCTGATCGGCGGACGCGATGCGTTATCGCTTTCCGATATCTCGGACGCCAGCGAGGAAGGCAAGCATATATTGGCGTCTGCGCGGTATATCCTGAAGAGTCTGGGCAAGCCGGATGCAAGCGAGATATCGCTGGGCGAGATGGCGGACATCGAAAAGTTCCTGGACGGATTGAAATTCAATGGAGACGGCGTGATCTGTTCGAAACAGGTCGAGGATGTCGGCTTGAAGGCATCGGTCGAAGATATTGCCAGAATTGCGGGGACGGTCCCCGACAGGAGCGGCGACACCGGTATCAATCAGGAGATCGCGGACAAATTCTTTGAGGATGCAAAGGCCTATTGGGATTGGAATGCCCAAAGCGAGACTGATCCGGCTATTCTTCCCCTAGACAGGGATACCGAAGCCGCCGCCCAGGCACTGCGAGCGATTCGGGAAAAGGTCGATGATTATTTCATGCGCTGCCGGATGGCGGCCTATGATACCCGCGCAGCTTTGCCGTTGAGTCGCTCAACCGGGGATTACGAAAAGCTGGCCGGTCAGATATTGTCGGTTCAAAACGTCGAAGTGGCCGCGTTTCCTTTGGCTACCATCGCACCGGACAAACCGTTACCCCTGCATGCTGAATTGAATCCTGCATGGATTGATGAGATCGGGGCGTTTCATAAACTTGTGATCAAGCCATTGCTGGGTGATAAAGCCAGTATCACGGCAGGGGAATGGTCCGGGGTGTCCGCAAAATTCGACCCGTTCGACGCGTGGCAAAATGCCAAACCGGCTGTTGCGGTCGGCGAACTCGGCATCGCGCGTTTGCGCGAAATGCTGTTTAACCGGCATCAAACCGCGATCAATGAACTCATCGCCCAAGACAGGGCAGTTGAGGCAGAGATCAAATCCATCCAGTCGGTGGAGCGATTGCTGCGCTACCGTCGCGATCTGCACAGACTGTCACACAATTTCGTATCGTTCAGCGAGTTCTATTCGGGCAAATCCAAAGCCGTTTTTCAGGCCGGCACACTTTACCTGGATGGCCGCAGCTGCGAGTTATGCATCAAGGTCGAGGATGTGAATACGCATGCCGCTTATGCCAACACCAGCGGCGTGTGTCTGGCCTACTGCGAGCTGGTGCGTAACGGCGGTGCCGAGAAAATGAACATCGCTGCGGCCTTCACGGCTGGCGATTCGGATTTTCTGATGGTGGGACGTCATGGTGTCTTCTACGACCGCAAAGGACAGGATTGGAATGCAACCATAGTGCGCATCACCGATCATCCCATCAGCATCCGCCAGGCGTTCTGGTCGCCTTATAAAAAGGTATCCAAGGTCATCAGCGAACAGATACAGAAATTCGCCGCTTCCAAAGCGAACGCGGTGCAGGAAAAGGTGGTCAAAGCAGTTGTGGAAAGTGGCGGGAGTGTTGTTGCAGCGCCAAACATGCCGCCCAAACCGCCGTTCGATGTTGCAAAATTTGCCGGTATCTTTGCAGCGATAGGATTGGCAATCGGTGCAATCGGGGGCATTATCGCTTCCATCGTCAGCGGGATATTCAGTCTGAAACTGTGGCAAATTCCGCTGGCCTTTGGCGGACTGATGCTGGCTGTTTCCCTTCCATCCATGGTGCTGGCCTGGTTCAAATTGAAACGCCGCAATCTGGGCCCTATCCTCGATGGCTGCGGCTGGGCAATCAACGCCAGGGTGCATATCAACATCCCGTTCGGGACTTCGCTGACTGCCTTGCCTAATCTGCCGGCAGGTGCACATCGCTCCCTGGCCGATCCCTATGCCGAAAAGAAGCCGGTTTGGCCTTACGTTCTGGTTGTCCTGTTGCTGCTGGGCGCAGTGGCATGGGCCTGGAAAGCGGGGATTTTTTCGTGATGTTTTTGAGTAGAGTGCAAAAATGAAGATCGCAATCGCACAGATCAATTGTACCGTCGGAGACCTGGTTGGTAATGCCGGCAAGATCGCCGAGTATGCCAAGCGAGCCAAAGCGCAGGGCGCTGCAATTTTACTGACTCCTGAACTCGGCCTGTGCGGCTATCCGCCGGAAGATCTGTTGTTGCGCGACGGGTTTTATCAAGCCTGTGAGAAAGTCTTGCGCGATTTGGCACGGCAAGCGCAGGGTATTACGCTGATCGTCGGCCATCCGCACAAGGTCGGGAAAGATATTTACAACGCTGCCTCGATACTCAGCGATGGCAAGATCACCGCAACCTATCACAAGCATTCCCTGCCCAACCACAGTGTGTTCGATGAGGAGCGCTATTTTGAGAGCGGCAATAAGCCGTGCCTGCTCGAGATGGACGGCATCGTATTTGGTATCGTCATCTGTGCGGACGTGTGGCACGAGCGGGCGGCAATGAACGCGAAGGAAGCGGGCGCACAGATGCTGCTGGTATTGAATGCGTCGCCGTATCACTTCGACAAACAGGCAACGCGTTACGACACGGTGCGTGACCGTATAGCGGAGACCGGCCTGCCGGTGATATATGCCAACATGGTGGGTGGGCAGGACGAACTGGTGTTCGACGGAGGTTCGTTCACGATGGATGCGGACGGGAAGCTGATTGATCAGTTCGCCGCATTCGATGAATTGCTGGGCATCGTCGAATTGAAAGACGGAAAGTTGTCGGGGGGAGAGCAGCAGGCCGTGCTCAAGGATGAAGCCAGCATCTACCGGGCCTTGTGCGTCGGCGTGCGGGACTATATCCAAAAGAACCGCTTTCCGGGAGTGCTGCTGGGCTTGTCCGGGGGGATCGATTCCGCACTGACGATGGCAGTGGCAGTGGATGCGCTGGGTGCGGACAAAGTGCTTGCCGTGATGATGCCGTCGCCTTACACCGCTCAGATGAGCATAGACGACTCGCGCGAGATGGTGAAATTGCTCGGCGTGCGCTATGAAGAGCTGGATATCCTGCCAGCCTTTTCTGCCCTGCAAGAGACACTTTCACCCTTGTTCAGGGGATTGCCTGCCGATACCACGGAAGAGAACCTGCAGGCACGCATACGCGGTACCTTGCTGATGGCGCTGTCCAACAAGACCGGCTCGCTGGTGTTGACCACCGGCAACAAATCCGAAATGACGGTCGGCTATGCAACGCTCTACGGCGACATGGCCGGCGGTTTTGCCGTACTCAAGGATGTGAGCAAGACCTGGGTGTATCGCCTGGCCAAGTGGCGCAATAGCATGGGCAGGGTGATCCCGGAACGCATCATCACGCGGCCGCCCAGTGCCGAACTGAAACCCGATCAGACCGATCAGGACAACCTGCCGCCTTATGATGTTCTTGATGCCATCATGGCCTGCTATGTCGAGAAAAACATGAACATCGCCCAGATTGTGGACATCGGATACGCCGAAGCCGACGTTGTGCGTGTGGTGAAACTCATCCGCATCGCCGAATACAAGCGCCGTCAGGCACCGGTGGGAGTCCGCATCACGGATCGCGGATTCGGAAAGGACTGGCGCTATCCGATCACGGTACGTTATCAGGATGACTTTTAGTTATACTTGCAGCACCTATCTTGGGAGAACAACATGAAGAAAATCGAAGCCATCATCAAACCGTTCAAACTCGACGAAGTTCGCGAAGCGCTATCCGAACTGGGCGTCAGCGGCCTGACCGTAACTGAAGTCAAGGGCTTTGGACGGCAGAAGGGGCATACCGAGCTGTACCGCGGCGCGGAATACGTGGTCGATTTCCTGCCCAAGATCAAAATTGAAGTGGTGATCAGCGCAGCCATGCTGGATACGGCAGTCGAGGCCATCGTCAAGGCGGCAAATACAGGCAAGATCGGTGACGGCAAAATATTCATTACTTCGGTGGAGCAGGTTGTCCGCATTCGAACCGGTGAGACTGACGAATCGGCATTGTAATTATTGTTGCTGTTTATAAACCGGGTGGATTGCGAATCCATCTGCCAATAATGCAGTTGTGCCCCGGCCCCTTTGATGAGCCTTATCTTAGTTAATAGCGATGAAATCGTAGTCGGCAAACCGATTCCCTGGGCATTGTATGACCAGAATCGGAACCTGCTTTTGAACGAGGGCGATCTGGTTCGCGACGACGCGCACCGCGAGGCTTTGCTTGCTGGCGGAGCTTGTCACGAACTGCTCCTGGAAATGCCATCCGGCTTCGAGAGTGCAGATGACAGTTTTTTTGCCGACGAAGCATCACCTGCCGACCTGTCCGGGGTAAAGGAAGCCGACAGGACCTTTACTTTCGACGACATGAAGCTAAAGGTGGAGGATAGGTTGCAGCTCGAACCCCCTGCGCAATTGACCCGCGAACGCTTTACGGTCAAAGTCATCGGGTTTCTCAGAGGGGCCAGTCTGCTGGTTTCCATGCCGATTACCGCCAACGGCTTGCGGCTGCAGTTGATGGAAAAAGAAAAGCTCGTGATGCGATCTTTCTCCGGACAGAATGCTTTCGGTTTTGCCTGCACGATAGAGCGGATATGCAAGATTCCCTTTGAGTACATGCATTTATCATTCCCGGACAATATTCAGGGAATCATGATACGCAAAGCCCCCAGGGTGAAAACGCGCATCATCGCGGCAGTGCAGGACACAAAGAACGGTGCTGAGAAACAAGTTTCCGCTCTTATTTCCGACATCAGCGCCCATGGAGTATCCCTCGAGGCCAGACAAACGCTGGGCGACAAGGGCGATATCCTCAATCTGGCTTTCCGCGTGCAGTTGCACAATATCGATGCCTACCTGTCGCTTAAGGGCATTATTCGTGCCGTATTCACTGTTGATCCGGCAGATCATTCAAAAACTGCACTAATTCGTCACGGCATCGAGTTTCAGGATATGCAGGCGAACGACAGCGTCATTCTGCAAAGCCTGATCTATCAGCAGATGATTGAAAATCCGCACAAGCTGGTCTAGCGGCTCCAAGGCAATCGCCTGTACCTTCATTCCAATCTCCGAAATCCAAACGTTGAGTCAAAGCGCCGCTTCGGTTACAATGCGCGCCCTGTTTATCCGGCAACAACTGGACAAACGGTAATTCACACACTCGTTCATGTTGGGGTGTCCCTTAAGAGGGATCAGGCTGACGGGTGGAAGACTTAACCCTTAACGATTGGAGTATCAAATGCAAGTAACCATGCGTCAAATGCTGGAGGCGGGTGTCCATTTCGGTCACCAGACCCGTTTCTGGAATCCCAAGATGGCCCCTTATATCTTCGGCCATCGCAACAAGATTCACATCGTCAACCTGGAAAAAACCGTCGTGATGTTCAACGACGCGCTGAAGGAAGTGCGCAAGATTTCCGCAAAGAAGGGCACTGTCCTGTTTGTGGCAACCAAACGCCAGGCGCGCGAAATTATCCGCGAGGAAGCTCAACGCTGCGGCTCCCCATTCGTTGATCACCGTTGGCTGGGCGGTATGCTGACCAACTTCAAGACTGTACAGCTGTCTATCAAGCGCCTGCGCGAACTGGAAGGCATGATCGAAGACGGCAGCATCGACAAAGTGTCCAAGAAAGAAGGCCTGATGTTCCGCCGCGAACTGGAAAAGCTGGATCGTAGCCTGGGCGGCATCAAGGATCTGCAAGGTCTGCCTTCCGCCATCTTCGTGATCGACGTCGGCTACCAAAAGGGCACCGTCACCGAAGCACAGAAGTTGGGCATCCCGGTCATCGGCGTGGTGGATACCAACCATAGCCCGCTCGGCGTGGACTTCATCATTCCCGGTAACGACGACTCCAGCCAGGCGATCCGCCTGTATGCACGCGGCGTGGCCGATGCGGTTCTGGAAGGCCGCGAACAAGCATTGAACGAGTTGACAGCACAAGTTGCGGAAAGCGCCGCGTAAGCAGCCTTCCCGCAACGAGGGGGCGCAAGCCCCCTTTTTTGTAACCTGAATTTAGTTGAAATCATTAGGAGTATGACATGGCAGAAATCACCGCAAGCATGGTGAAAGAACTGCGCGAGGCTACCGGCCTCGGCATGATGGAATGTAAAAAGGCGCTGGTCGAGACCAATGGCGACTTCAAGGCGGCTGAAGAATTGATGCGTATCAAGAGCGGTGCGAAGGCCAGCAAAGCTGCTTCCCGCGTGACGGCTGAAGGTGTGATCGGGTCGTTCCTCGCGGCTGACGGCAAGACCGGCGCTGTGGCGGAAGTGAATTGCGAAACCGACTTCGTGGCCAAGAACGACGACTTTATGGCGTTTGCCAGGAACGTGGCCCAAACCGTTGCGCAAAAGGACCCGGCCGACATCGACGCGTTGCTGGCATTGCCGATTGCAAATGGTACAGGCACGGTTGAAGAAACCCGCATGGCGCTGGTGATGAAGCTGGGCGAGAATCTCAGCGTGCGCCGTATCGAGCGCTACTCGACCGCCACCGGCAAGCTGGCGACTTATCTGCATGGCAACAAGATCGGTGTGATGGTGAATTACACCGGCGGCGACGAGTCCCTGGGCAAGGATCTGGCGATGCATATCGCTGCGAGCAAGCCAAAGTCTGTCGATGCATCCGGCGTGAATCCGGAAGACATTGCCACCGAACGCCGTATCGCGATCGAGAAAGCCAAGGAATCCGGCAAGCCGGAGGCGATGCTGGAAAAGATCGCCGAAGGCACCGTGCAAAAATTCCTCAAGGAAGTCACTTTGCTGGGCCAGGTTTTCGTCAAGGCTGAAGATGGCAAGCAGACCATAGAGCAATTGCTGAAGAGCAAGGGCGCTTCGGTATCTGCTTTCCAGATGTTCGTGGTTGGAGAAGGCATCGAAAAGAAAGTGGAAGACTACGCTGCAGAAGTTGCTGCTGCCGCTGCTTCCGCAGCTTCTGTCAAGAAAGGCTAAAAGGAAACCACGTCCATGACTGCTCCCGCCTACAAACGTATCCTGCTTAAACTTTCCGGTGAAGCCTTGATGGGCGATGACAGCTACGGGATCAACCGTACAGTCGTCGAGCGCATCGTGGCCGAGATCAAGGAAGTGACCGAGCTGGGTGTCGAAGTGGCAATCGTGATCGGTGGCGGAAATATCTTCCGCGGTGTGGCTCCGGCGGCAGCCGGGATGGATAGGGCCACCGCCGATTACATGGGCATGCTGGCCACGGTGATGAATTCGATGGCTTTGCAGGATGCGATGACGCGCGGCGGACTGGAATGCCGTGTGCAGTCGGCACTGAATCTGGAACAAGTGGCCGAGCCGTTCATACGCGGCAAAGCCCTGCGTTATCTGGAAGACGGCAAGGTTGTGATCTTCGCGGCGGGTATTGGCAGTCCGTTCTTTACCACCGACACGGCGGCGGCTTTGCGCGGAGTGGAAATGGATGCCGAAGTCGTCATCAAGGCGACCAAGGTGGACGGCGTGTATACCGCTGATCCGAAGAAAGATCCCTCGGCTGTGCGTTACCAGAAGGTGAGTTTCGATGAAGCCATCGGCAAGGATTTGAAGGTGATGGACGCCACGGCATTGACGCTGTGCCGCGACCAGAAGCTGCCCATTATCGTTTTTAGCATATTCAAGGCGGGCGCCTTGAAGCGTGTGGTGATGGGGCAGGATGAAGGAACGCTTGTACACTGTGATTGAAGGATGCCTTTAAAATCCCAACTTTCGTCGCTATGCTGCGTTGCTCGCAAAAAATAACTCCTTACATATTAGGCTATATGCTGCGTCGTGATTTTTTGCTCGCGCCTTGCCTAGCTTAGAAATTTGAATTTTTAAAGGCATCCTTGACGGAGAACGAAGATGATTGCTGACATCAAAAAGAACGTCGAACAAAAAATGAACAAGTCGCTGGAAGCACTCAAAACGGACTTGAGCAAGATCCGCACAGGACGTGCGCATACCGGCATTCTGGATCACGTGATGGTGGACTACTACGGCAGTCCGACGGCGGTGAATCAGGTGGCAAATATCACATTGACCGATGCGCGTACGATCGGCGTGCAGCCGTATGAGAAAAACATGATCGGTCCGATCGAAAAGGCGATCCGCGATTCCGACCTGGGCTTGAACCCGGCCACCAATGGCGATCTGATACGTGTGCCGATGCCGATGCTGACCGAAGAACGCCGCCGCGACTTGATCAAGGTGGTCAAGAATGAAGGCGAAGACGCAAAGGTCGCCGTGCGCAACATCCGTCGCGATGCGAACGAGCAACTGAAAAAGCTGCTTAAAGACAAGGAAGTCGGCGAGGACGAAGAGCGTCGCGCGCAGGACGATGTTCAAAAACTGACCGACCGCTTCGTTGCCGAAATCGACAAAGCCCTGCAGGTTAAAGAAGCCGATTTAATGGCCGTGTAAGACGGGCCATCGATAATGGCGCTGCCCTTTTTCAGTTCCACCCGCACGATTCCCGACATTACGACTGTCCCGCGTCACATCGCCATCATCATGGATGGCAATGGTCGCTGGGCGAAGCAGCGCTTCATGCCGCGTGTCATGGGACATCAGCGCGGCGTGGAAACGGTGCGCGAGATGGTCAAGGCGTGCCGCCAGCTGGGGGTGGAGTACCTGACGCTGTTCGCTTTCAGCAGCGAGAACTGGCGGCGTCCTGCCGATGAAGTATCTTTCCTGATGCAGCTGTTCCTCAAGATGCTGGAACGCGAAGTCGGCAAGCTGCATGAGAACAACATCCGCTTGAAAGTCATCGGCGACCGCAGTCGGTTTGAGTCGCAGCTTGTGCGTTACATCGAAGAGGCCGAGCAACTCACCGCCAATAACACGAGCCTGACGCTGACTATTGCCGCAAATTACGGCGGGCGCTGGGATATCATGCAGGCGATGCATGCCCTGAGCCAGGCGCATCCCGAACGTGCCACCGCTTTCGAAGAAGAAGAGCTCGCCCCTTACCTTTCCATGCACTACGCGCCGGAGCCGGACTTGTTCATCCGCACCGGCGGCGAACAACGCATCAGCAACTTCCTGCTGTGGCAATTGGCTTACACCGAGCTGTATTTTACCGATACCTTGTGGCCGGCGTTCGACCGCGCCGAGCTGGAATCAGCCATCCAATCCTATCAAAAACGCGAACGTCGTTTCGGGCGCACCAGTGAACAATTGAGCGAGGGCAAGACCAATGCTTAAGCAGCGCATCATCACTGCGATCATATTGTTCGTATTGTTCCTTGCAGCCTTGTTCGGCCTGCCAGCTGCGGGCTGGCAGGTATTGATATTGGTCGTGATGTGGCAAGGTGCGGTGGAATGGGCAAGGTTGTCCGGATTGAACGGGCGTACAGCCACTGCCTATTGGGCACTGACCCTGGCGATCATGGCAGGCATACTGTGGTTCGATAACAGTGTCGCACTGGAGCAGCAGAATATGTTGCATCTGGCGTGGTATGCCATGGCTGTGTTGCTGTGGGTATTGGTAGTTCCCGCCTGGTTGATGCTGGGCTGGCGCCCGCAGAATCGATGGTTGATGGGATTGGTTGGCTGGATTGTGCTCTTGCCTACCGGTTTGGCAATGATCGACCTGCGCGCTTTCAGTCCGTGGATATTGCTGTTCGCAATGACGATGGTGATGATGGCTGATATCTCGGCTTATTTTACCGGCAAGCGCTTCGGCAAGAACAAACTGGCACCCTCGATCAGCCCCGGCAAGACCTGGGAGGGCGTCCTCGGCGCCATGATCGGTGTGACCGTATATGTGCTTGTCGTTGGCTGGGCGAGCGGTCTGTACAAACATTATCCGCTGTTCCCCGGTATCATCGTCGCCGGATGGTGGTGGGTGGCACTGGCCGTGATCGGCGACTTGTTCGAGTCTGCTGTCAAACGCCAGGCCGGGGTCAAAGACAGCGGAGCGTTGCTGCCCGGACACGGTGGCCTGCTGGATCGCATCGATGCCCTGACTTCGACCTTGCCATTCGCGGGTATCGCGCTCATTCTGCAAAGGCTGGAATGAGCAAGCTCACCCGACTCACCGTGCTCGGTTCAACCGGCAGCATCGGCAAAAGCACACTGGACGTGGTCTCGCGTCATCCCGACAAATACCGCATCATTGCGCTGACCGCGCAACAACAAGACGAACTCCTGTTCGAACAATGCCAGCGTTTCCAGCCGCGCTATGCCGTGCTGCTGGACGAAGCCGCCTGTGAGCGGTTGAGCAAACGCATTGCTGCTGCGGGACTGGATGTTGAAGTGCTATGCGGTGTTGCGGCGCTGGAACGTGTTGCGACGTTGCCCGAGGTGGATGCGGTGATGGCGGCCATCGTTGGTGCGGCTGGCATGCAATCCACGCTGGCAGCGGCGCAAGCAGGCAAGAAGATCTTGCTGGCGAACAAAGAGACACTGGTGCTGGCCGGGCACCTGTTCATGGAAGCCGTGCATCGCAGCGGTTCCATATTGTTGCCCATCGACAGCGAACACAATGCCATCTTCCAGGCGTTGCCGCGCGGTTATGCCGGAGACATGAAGCAGAGCGGGGTGAGCAAGATATTGCTTACCGCTTCCGGGGGGCCTTTTCGCAATACACCCATATCCGAATTGCAGCATGTCACACCGGAACAGGCCTGTGCGCATCCGAACTGGAGCATGGGGCGCAAGATATCCGTTGACTCAGCCAGCATGATGAACAAAGGGCTGGAAGTGATCGAGGCGCACTGGCTGTTCAATGCGGGAGCCGACGATATCCAGGTGGTGGTGCATCCGCAGAGTGTGATCCATTCAATGGTGCAATACGTCGACGGTTCGGTGCTGGCGCAGCTGGGCAATCCGGATATGCGCACACCAATCGCATTTGCACTGGCTTATCCGGAGCGTATCGAGGCTGGCGTCGCACCGCTGGATCTGTTCCAGGTGGCCAGGCTGGATTTCACAGCGCCCGATTTTGTCCGCTTCCCGTGTCTGGCTTTGGCGTACCAGGCGCTGCGTGCAGGTGGCACCGCACCGGCACTGTTGAATGCGGCAAACGAAGAGGCGGTTGCGGCTTTCCTTGAGCGGCGTATTTCATTCCTCGATATCCCGCGTCTGATTGAAACTGTGCTGGGTAAAATTGCCAGCGCCGAAGTGGAAAAGTTACAGGACTTGCTGGACGCGGATGCTTCGGCGCGTGGTGCAGCACGGGAGTGGATTGCAGGATGACTACCGTGATCGCATTCGTTGTCGCCATTGCCATACTCGTGGTATTCCATGAATTCGGGCATTACGCCGTTGCACGTCTGTGCGACGTGAAAGTGCTGAAATTCTCGATCGGCTTCGGCAAGTCCCTCTACACAAAACGCTTTGGCAAGGGCGAAACGGAATGGGTGATCTCCGCGATCCCGTTGGGGGGTTACGTCAAGATGCTGGACGAGCGCGAGGGCGAAGTGCCTGAACACGAATTGCCGCGTGCGTTCAACCGCAAGCCGGTGCTACAGCGCATGGCTGTCGTCGTGGCCGGGCCGATAGCGAACCTGTTATTGGCCGTTGCCTTGTATTTCATCCTGTTCATACACGGCGTACCGGGCATCAAACCGGTGTTGGGCGAGATCGTGCCGAATACGCCGGCTGCAGCAGCCGGGCTGCAAAGCAAACAGACAATCGTCAGTATCGATGGGCAAGCGACCCCCAGCTGGCAGGAGATACGCTGGATATTGCTGGATATGGTGCTGCAACATAAAACGGCAAAATTTGAATTGCATAATGCCCAGGGTGAGAAATCGTACGGAATGCTGGACATGAGCAGCCTGACCGCAGCCGACCTGGACGGCGATTTCATGCAGAAACTCGGTTTGCAACCCTATCAACCTCCCATCTATCCGATCATCGGCAAGCTGGTCGACGGGGGTGTTGCACAGCGTGCAGGACTGCAAGTAAACGACCGTATTCTTCGGGCAAACGGTCAGGAACTTGCCTTGTGGGAAGATTGGGTGAACGCAGTGCGCAGCCACCCCGGCACAAAGTTGGATATTGAGATCGAACGTGCAGGTACGGTCCTGAAATTTGGTTTGACTCCCGAAGTAATCCACGAGGATGGAAAGACAATTGGCCGTATCGGCGCGGCAGCTTATATCGACAAAGCGGCATTTGAGGCGATGGTGAATGAAGTTCATTACCCGCCGTTGGCAGCAATTTCGGAGGCATTGCGCAAGACGTGGGATACTGCTGCCGTGAGCCTGAAAATGATGGGCAAGATGATTCAAGGCGAAGTATCGCTGAAGAATCTCTCGGGCCCGATTACCATTGCGGATTACGCAGGGCAGTCGGCGCAGATGGGGTTGGGCGCGTATATCGGCTTTCTTGCGCTGATCAGCATCAGTCTGGGTGTGTTGAACCTGATGCCCATCCCTTTATTGGACGGCGGGCATTTGCTGTATTATTCGGTCGAATTGATCAAGGGCAGTCCGGTCTCGGAAGGTCTGTGGGAAGCGGGACAGAAAGTGGGTATCGCACTGCTGGTTACCATGATGGCTTTTGCGTTGTATAACGACATCAGTCGCCTGATTTTGGGTTGAACAGAATAATGAAATTAAAAACATGGGTGGGCTTGCTCCCGCTTTTGCATGCCTCATCTGCTTGGTCATTTGAACCGTTCGTCATCAAGGACATTCGTGTTGAAGGAATCCAGCGTACTGAACCGGGTACGGTGTTCAGCTATTTGCCGGTGAAAGTCGGCGATACGCTGAATGACGATCGTGCGACCGCCTCACTGCACGCGCTGTTCTCCACGGGGTTTTTCAAAGACGTGGAATTGAGGGTGGACCAAAACGTGCTGGTCGTGGTTGTTAAGGAACGGCCGACAGTCGCCAGCGTCGAAATCAACGGGGTGAAGGAGTTCCCCAAGACTCAATTGAGCGACAATCTGAAAATCGTGGGATTGGCCGAAGGTCGCATTCTGGATAAATCGGTACTGGACAAAGCCGTGCAGGAATTGAAGCGGCAATATGTGGCGCGGGGAAAATATTCCGTGGATGTGAAGGCTACTGTCAAGGAACTGGAGCGCAACCGTGTGGCGGTCAGTTTCGACGTAAATGAAGGCTCGGTTTCAAAGATCCGGGAAGTCAATATCGTAGGCAATCATGTCTATTCCGAAAAGGAACTGCGTGGCGTAATTCAACTTACCACGCCGGGCTGGTTCACATGGTTCAGCAAAAACGATCAGTACTCCAAGCAGAAGTTGTCTGCCGACATGGAGAGCCTTCGTACCTACTACATGAACTCCGGCTATATGGATTTCAATATCGATTCGACTCAAGTATCGATTTCGCCGGACAAGAAAGATATTTTCATTACTCTGAATATCTCAGAGGGAGAGAAATACACTATTTCAGGCATCAAGGTGGTCGGTACTGAGGCCGTACTTACGCACGAAGAAATGCGCAAAATGATCAACGTCCAGCCCGGTGATGTGTTGTCGCGGGATGCGATTACCGATTCCACACGCAAAATCAGCGAGCGTCTCGGGGAAGAGGGCTATGCATTTGCCAATGTGAATGCAGCACCGGAGGTGGATAAGGATAAACACCAGGTGGCATTCACTTTTGTGGTCGATCCGATGCAGCGAGCCTACATCCGCCGTATCAACATCACCGGCAACGACAAGACCCGGGATGAGGTCATAC
This sequence comes from Sideroxydans sp. CL21, assembly GCF_902459525.1. Lineage (NCBI taxonomy): Bacteria > Pseudomonadati > Pseudomonadota > Betaproteobacteria > Nitrosomonadales > Gallionellaceae > Sideroxydans > Sideroxydans sp. CL21. The sequence goes on along the minus strand of NZ_LR699166.1, from coordinate 2,055,093 downwards.
GCCGCGAATTCCGGCAGATGGAGAGCAGTTGGTTTGCCACTTCCAAGGTCAAAAAATCGAAAACAAGGCTCGATCGAACGGGATTTTTCTCCGAAGTCAACATCGATACATCGCAGGTTCAGGGAACCAGCGACCAGATGGATGTCAACCTCAAGGTGACAGAAATGTCGACAGGCAGCTTCCAGATCGGCGCCGGATACAGCAGCCTGGAAAAGGTGACGCTGATGGCCGGCGTCAGCCAGACCAACGTGTTCGGAACAGGAAGTACCTTGTCCACGCAAATGAACACCAGCAAATTCAATCAGGTCTATTCGGTCTCTTACACCAACCCTTACTATACCGATGACGGAATCAGCCGGGGTTTTGACGTTTACAAGCGCAGAACCGATGCGATGATGATCGCAATCAGCCCCTACACATCGGATACTTACGGTGCCGGGGTGCGTTTTGGATTGCCGATCACGGACGATGAGATGTTCCATGTAGGCACATCAGTGGAGCAAACGACGATCGGGTTGACTCCTCTCAGTCCGCAACGATATATCGACTATATCAACTTGTTCGGCGAAACCGTCGACAACCTGCTGGGTACAGTAGGCTGGTCGCGCGATACGCGCGACAACGCCATCACCACCACCGAGGGAACCATGCAGCGTGCATCCCTTGAAGTCAGCGTGCCGGTGTCCGATCAGCATTACTACAAATTGACCTACCAGCACCAGGTGTTTTACCCGCTCAATCGCGATTACACTTTGATGCTGAACGGGGATTTCGGTGTGGGCGCCGGATATGGCGGCGCTCCGCTACCGTTCTTCAAGTACTTCTATGCAGGCGGTGTCGGCTCCGTGCGCGGATACGACCCCATGTCTCTGGGACCCAGAGATGCCAATAACTTACCATTGGGCGGCAACAAGAAAGCCGTTGGCAATATCGAGTTATTGTTCCCCATGCCCGGAATGGAAAAAGAAAAATCGGTGCGATTGAGTGTTTTCCTGGATGGCGGCGAGATTATCGGCACCGGCGGGCAGCTTCCGGGTTCCACAGGAATGCGCTATTCTACGGGTCTGGCCATGACTTGGCTTTCGCCGGCTGGACCGCTTAAACTGAGCTGGGGCAAGCCTCTGAACCAGCAACCGCAAGACAACATACAACACATCCAGTTTACGATGGGTTCGATGTTCTGACCCCTACCAGGAGTTTGAGATGAAGACGTTATTTTGTGTGGGTCTGATGTTATTGACAACCATCACACAAGCCGTCGCCGGCGATTTTCGCATTGGCGTGGTGGATACCGAGCGTATTCTGCGCGAGTCGGATCAGGCAGTCCGTGCCGAAAAGAAGATCGAGCGCGAGTTTTCCACACGTGATCAGGAAATAAAAAAACTGATCCAGCAAAGCAAGGATCTTCAGGCATCCCTGGAAAAAGACGGCACTACCATGACAGAACCGGTGCGTCGCGGCAAAGAGCGCGAATTGGCCAACATGAATCTGACGTTACAGACCTTGCAACGCGAATTTCGTGAAGACCTGAACCTGCGCAAGAACGAGGAATTGGCAGCTGTACTGGCGCAGGCTGATAAGGCGATTCGTGCGATTGCCGAGAGCGAACAATACGATGTTATTTTGCAGGAAGCGGTCTATCGCAATCCAAAAGTGGACATCACCGACAAAGTTTTGAAGTACCTCTCCAAAGAGGCTCCTGACAAGTCCGACAAGTCCGATAAGTGATCTGAGAGTTGTATTCGATGGAACGTACAGCCTACCGACTGGCAGACATAGCGGCACGTTTCGGCGGGCAAGTGCTTGGAGATGCTGACACGCAAGTACGTCAGATAGGTACTCTGGAACATGCAACTTCCGGACAGATTGCCTTTCTGTCCAATGCCAAATACCGCAATCAGCTAGATCACAGCAAGGCCTCTGCAGTGATTCTTTCCCCAACCGATGCCGATTCAACAGCGTTGCCGCGCATCGTTTGCGACAACCCCTATTCGTATTTTGCCAAGCTTTCCGCTTTCCTGAACCCCTTGCCGGAATGCGTTCCCGGCATCCACTCTTCCGCTGTCATAGGCAAAAACACTTCGATATCACCGCAAGCCCACATAGGTCCGCTGGTGACGGTAGGCGATGGAGCGGTCATCGGCGCGGGCACGGTGGTGATGGCAGGATGCAACATCGGAGAAGGTGCGATATTGGGCGAGAACACTTTGTTTTATCCCAATGTGACGGTGTATCACGCATGCGTTATCGGCAATCATGTCATTGCACATTCCGGAGTGGTGATCGGAGCCGACGGTTTTGGCATGGCATGGGAAGAGGGAAAATGGCTGAAGATCCCGCAGATCGGTCGCGTGGTCATCGGTGACCATGTCGAGATTGGCGCAAACACCACCATCGATCGCGGCGCACTGGACGACACCGTGATTGAAGAAGATGTGAAGCTGGATAACCAGATACAGGTCGCGCACAACGTCCGTATCGGCGCACATACCGCCATCGCTGGCTGTGTCGGTATCGCGGGCAGCGCCACGATCGGCAAATATTGCCGAATAGGCGGCAGCGCGGGGATATTGGGGCACCTGCAGATCGCGGACCATGTCGAGATCGCATCGTTTACCCTGATCGGCAAATCGATTACGGAACCGGGTAGCTATGCGGGGATATTCCCGTTCAGCAAGAACGACGAATGGCGCAACAATGCAGTGCATCTGCGGCATCTGGGCGAATTGGTCAAACGCGTCAAAGCTCTGGAAAAAGAAATCGAATCATTGAAGGGGGAGAAAATATGAGTACGACGATGGATATTCATGAAGTGTTGGAACACCTGCCGCATCGCTATCCATTCCTGTTGATAGACCGCGTGCTGGATGTTGTGCCGAACGAAAGTATCGTGGCACTGAAGAATGTTTCCATGAACGAGCCGTTTTTTCCCGGCCATTATCCGCACCATCCGGTGATGCCGGGCGTGCTGGTGATCGAAGCAATGGCACAGGCCGCGGCTATCCTGTCGTTCAAAACGATGGGAACCTTGCCGAGCGATGATTCCGTGTATTACTTCGTCGGTATCGACAATGCACGTTTCAAACGTCCTGTCGGCCCCGGCGACCAGTTGATCCTGAAGGTGTCCATTGCGATGAATCGACGCGGCATGTGGAAATTCAGCGGCAAGGCCGAAGTGGATGGCCAGGTTGCGGCGGAGGCGGATCTGATTTGCACATTGCGGACCAAGGAATGAGCGGCTTGCGTCACCCAACAGCGATTATTCATCCGGGCGCGAAGCTGGCCGATGACGTCTCGGTCGGCCCGTATTCCATCATCGGCGAGCATGTCGAGATCGGTGCAGGCACTGTCGTCGGCCCGCATGTGGTGATAGACGGGCATACCACCATCGGTCGTGGTAACCGATTCTTTCAATTCTGCTCCATCGGCGAAATACCACAGGATAAGTCCTACAAAGGCGAGCCGACGCAGTTAATCATCGGCGACAACAACACCATCCGCGAGAGCTGTACCTTCAATCTGGGGGTGGCTCAGAAGGGCGGCATCACCAGGATCGGCAGTGACAATTGGATCATGGCTTATGTGCATGTGGCGCACGAGTGTGAGCTGGGTGACAACAACACCATCGCCAACTCGGTGCAGTTTGCCGGACACGTGACTGTTGGAAGCAACACGCTGATCGGCGGCATGAGCGGTATCCACCAGTTTGTGCGCATCGGCGATTACGCCATGACTGGCTTCATGACGCGTTTGTCGCAAGATCTGCCGCCGTTTGTGACGGCAGTGGGCAATCCGGCCGAAGCCAAGGGCCCGCATCAGGAAGGTCCGCGCCGGGCCGGCTATTCGCCTGCCCGCCTCGACATGATCAAGCAGATGTACAAGACGCTGTATCGCGCAGGAAGCAGCTTTGACACTGCAAAAATGGAAATCGCGGCGTTGCGCGGCCAGGTTCCCGAAGCCGATGCGGACATCGGTAATATGCTGACATTCTTGAATAACGCCAGCCGCGGCATCGTGCGGTAACCGGTATGACTGACTCTGTAAAAACCATTGCCATCGTGGCAGGCGAGGCATCGGGGGATTTGCTTGGCAGCCTGCTGATGGATGCCATCAGGCAAGCTGCACCCAACGTGCGTTTCATCGGCATCGGCGGCGCCAAGATGCAAGGCGTCGGTATGGATGTCCTGTTCCCGCTGGAAAAACTGGCCGTCAACGGTTATGTCGAGGTGCTGCGGCATTATCGCGAACTCGTCGGTATCCGCCGCAACTTGCGTGAACGTTTCATTGCAACGCCGCCCGATCTTTTCATCGGTATCGATGCGCCCGACTTCAATCTCGATCTGGAACTGGCCTTGAAGCAGCACGGCATACCCACCGTGCATTACGTCAGCCCCTCCATCTGGGCATGGCGCGGCGAACGCATCCACAAGATCAAGCAGGCCGTATCCCGCATCCTCGCCCTGTTCCCGTTCGAAGAGCCGCTCTACAAGCAGGCAGGCGTGCCGGTGACCTATGTAGGACATCCGCTGGCGGACATCCTGCCGGAAAACCCGAAGCAAATGGAGATGCGGGAACAAATGCGCATCATGCCCAGGAACGCCAAGGTGTTCGCCTTGCTGCCGGGCAGCCGCCAGGGAGAAGTGCGGCGCCTGGCCAAGACCTATGTCGAGACGGCCAAACTGATTTTGCAACAACTGCCCGATGCGCAGTTTCTTGTTCCGCTGGCCAGCCGCGAGACGCGCACCATCTTTGAAAATGAAGTCTGGAAACAGGAAGCACAGCAGTTGCCCATCACCTTGCTGTTCGGACATGCACACGACGCCATGATCGCCGCCGATGGCGCGCTGGTCGCTTCCGGTACGGCCACGCTGGAGGCTGCATTGCTCAAATGCCCCATGGTCATCACTTACAAGATGCCCGCGCTGACTTATTGGATCGCCAAGCGCAAGCAATACCTGCCTTATGTCGGGCTGCCCAATATTCTTGCCGGAAAATTTGTCGTGCCGGAAATCCTGCAGGACGATGCGACCGCGGAGAACCTTGCACAAGCACTGCTCAATCTGGTCAACAACAAACAGGCCGTGGCGGAGCTGGAACAGACCTTCAGTGCAATACACCAGACCCTGCGCCAGGATACTGCGCACAAGGCGGCCGCGGCCATCCTGCCTTATCTGGCATGAGCGGCATCCTGCTCGTCTGCGGCGTAGATGAAGCAGGGCGCGGTCCACTGGCCGGGCCGGTAAGTGCGGCTGCCGTTATCCTGGACGAGGCCCGTCCCATCGAAGGGCTGGCCGATTCCAAGAAACTTTCCGAGAAGCAACGCGACAGGCTGGCTCCCATCATCCGTGAACGCGCGCTGGCATGGGCCGTGGCCTATGCAGAAGTCGGCGAGATCGACCAGCTCAACATCCTGCAAGCCACGCTGCTGGCCATGCGCCGGGCCGTGCTCGCACTGCACACCCGGCCGCAACAAGTTCTGGTGGATGGCCTGTATTGCCCGCAGACAGGCATTCCCAGCCAGGCCATCGTCAAGGGCGACAGCAAAATCGCCGCCATTTCCGCCGCTTCCATCCTGGCCAAAACAGCGCGCGACGAACTCATGCTGCGCCTGCATGAGCAATATCCGCAGTACGGTTTTGACGGTCACAAAGGCTATCCCACTGCCGGACACCTTGCCGCATTGCGCGAACACGGTGTTTCAGAAGTGCATCGCCGCAGTTTCAGGCCGGTGCGCGAAGCATTGCAGTACACTCATCAAAACAACCCGAGGTAATTACCATGACCTTTTTCAGATTATTACACCTGCTCGCCGTGCTCATCTGGGTTGGCGGCATGTTCTTCGCCTATGTTGTGTTGCGCCCGGCAGCCGTGGATGTGCTGCAACCGCCTGAACGCCTGCGCCTGTGGGATAACGTGTTCCACCGTTTCTTCAACTGGGTCTGGGGTGCAATCGGCGCGATCCTCGCCTCCGGTTTGTACATGATCTACCTGTACGGTGGCATGGCTCATGTGCCGCGCTATATTCACATCATGCTGTTGCTGGGACTGGTGATGATGGGTATCTACGTCTACGTATTCTTCGCCTGTTACGTGCAATTCAAACTGAATGTTGCCAAGGAGCGCTGGAAAGAAGCCGGTGCGATTCTGGGCAAGATACGCAAGCTTATTGGCGTGAACGTGACCTTGGGCCTGGTTACCGTATGCGTTGCGGTGATCGGTAAATTGTGGGGTTGAAGAACAGAATATTCTGATTCGGCTGAACGCTCGGTCAGTCAACCGGAAATTGCTTTGCGGCACTTGTAATGCCACACCGATTTTCGCTGCAACACTCCAAATATCAAAAAAATTAGCCCGATATTTATTCCCGCAGAAGGCGGGATATCGGGCTAACGGGTCATTCAAATTCAACTACTAAAACTTGCTTGCCACCGGCAATCATGCAACCCCCGCAATTCTGTTTCGAATTGTCGGGGTTGCATGGCCGGGTTCGTCAATGGTCCTGAATCAGAGTACCTGTTACCGCCACACCTGAACCGCCCAGCATGAATAAACTGTAAACACCCTGGGAGTTTAAAGTTGCAGTCGTTAAAAGAGGAACTGTGGCCGGTGTTGTCACCAAGCTGGCAGAGATGCCGCTGCTTACGATGCCCTGATTATTCAAAGTTGGAACTGAAGCGGCTCCAAAAGTTACACTTGATGCTATCTGAACACCATTGAAAGCGAGAGATGCGGGCACGCCACCGTTGACGCCATTCACCAAACGTAATTTTGCGTAACCGCTGACAGGACGTGTATTGTCGTCAACAAGAGGAGGGTTACATACATTTGCCCCAGTTACAAGAATGGTCATATCTTCACCGGGAGTGGTGACTGGAGTACAGGCAACGCTACCATTTAAGGTTATTGTTGTGCTACCTGCCGGAACAAGGACATAAGAACCAACATTCGAGTTGTAAGAAGTTGAGCTACCAATAAGGGATAGATTGCCCGCGCCAGCTGTTGCGGAGGAAAGGTTAGCTGTTGTATTTGCTGCGATGCGTATGCGTGCATTAGTATTTTTTTGCGCCTGGACTGCCCCTTGTTGTGTGACGAGCAATCCGTCGACCAACCCCCCACTTGTTGTGCTGGTCAACACCAATGTCACAATTTGCTGGTTAACAATCTGGATCGAAGGGATGTCCAGCCTCAGGTCTGTAGGGTTACCTGCACCTGTTACCCAAATGTGATAAGTGTTGGCCAGCATTTCGTTGTAGAGGGTGGTTCCCGAAATATTTTGCGCCAGAAGAGTGGCAGCTTGTAGAGCGGGCGAAGCGACCGTGGGGGAGTAAGCATCGCTGAGTGTGCTCACCGGTGCCATGTAAACGTCCAGATTCCCCGCGTCTGCCGACAAGTCCGCGATGCGTATCTGACCGTCGCCGGACAAGGGCGCGGGTTCGTTATCGATGAACTGGACTAAATGCAGGCTTTGATCCGATGTATAGGCGACCATCGTATAGGCCACCGTTGCTGAAAACGAGAAATTGGTTTCTGCCGACGGGACTCCGCTAGCGACCAATGCGATGGGATATGTACCCGAAGTAATGGTGGCATTGGCGCTTGCAGTACCGGGAGCAACAGCAGTAGCAAGCTGGCTGCCAGCAGTGACCATGCTCAGTGTGCTGCCGGTACCGTTTACCAGGCGCACCGTGTTCGTTGTGCTGACAGCCGCACTACCTCCACCGCCAAAACAGCCCTGCAGCAGGGTCAGTATCATCAGGAGCGGCAAGAATATTGATAGTTGTTTCACTTTTTCTCCATTTCATTGTTTGAATATGTCGGCTTGGGGGCCGCTTAACTTGACCGTCTCCAGCATCCACGAACTGCCGGATTTTATCACCTGAGCCGGCTTCGCGTATTTTTCCATCAGCCGATTTAATATGTGCGGCTTGATACAAAAAGCTTTATGGTTAATCCGCGTACAGGTTCAATCCGCCCGCGCCTACTGCGGAATAGTCATAGAGGCCGCCGGTTGTAATTGCGTTGATGGAGCTGGTTGCAACTGGCGGCGTGACTTGCGTCCAAACCGCTCCACCATTGCCTACAAGACTGTTGAGGTTTGAATAGTATTCACTGTAGTAGATATTGCCGTCGGCACCTACAGCCATGAAGCGGCGATAAGTGGTATAGGTAACCGAATTCAAGTTGCTGGCATTTGGAATGGTTGTTGAAGTTTGCTGCGTCCAGTTAATTCCGTCTTCGCTCGTCAGAACTGTTCCACTATTTCCAACTGCAACGAATACACCGTACCCGTTTGAATCAAGCCCGCCATAGGTCACCCCCTTGAGGTCGATGGTAGGCAAAGGAGAGGGGGTTCTGTACCAAGTGACTCCATCCGTACTGTAGAGCAATGTACCTGCGGCCCCGACTGCGACATAGGTGGGCGTTAGATTTCTAACCAAGCCATAGGCCAATCCATATAGGGTACTACCCGTGGGAAAGACCGGAGCCCCCCAAGTTCCCCCGCTATTGTTCGTTGTTATGATTGTGCCGCCAACCCCTGCGGCAATGACCATACCGGCGCCGTTACTTGTAATGGCATAGAGGGTGTTGTTTGTGCCACTGTATTGCTGCGTCCATGAGGTCTGACCTGGCGAAAGGGACATCACATTCCCGTTTGCCCCTATGCCCAAAAAGACGGCACCGTTAAAATTCACTGCGTAAAAATCTGTTTGGGATGTATTACTTAAAGCAGTCCAAATATTCCCGTCGAGACTGTAAAACGAAGAACCCCCTAATCCGGCGGCCACAAACCAACCTGCACCATAAGCAACGCCGCGCAGATCGGTTGTACCTGCGCTCGGCCCCGTGTTCCATATATTACCTGCCAGCCGGGGTGTGGCTTCTATCGCGGGAGAGCCGGGACCACCGGGCCCGCCATTGATTCTTCCGTTGACGGTAAAGGAATACTGTACGCCGTTAGTCAACGGCACGGTTCCGAAGGTCCCGTAGGTTCCGGGTAACGAGGAGACAGTTTGGGGCGACGTCGCATAGAGCGTCGTACCGCAAACAGCCATTGAGGAGCAATTTGTCGGCGTAACACCGGTTCCAGCCGCTGTAAATACCCAGTATGTGACACCCGGGATTGAGTCCCATGTCACGACAACCCTGCTGTCCTTGGCTGCGACCGCAACATTGGTAGGTTGGGGAGCGGAGGAGGCGCCTGACCCGAAGCAACCTGCAAGAGACATGGTAACTATTGCCACCATGATGAATGCAAAGAATCTTTTCATTTCGCGATAACTCACAATAAGGCCTGAAAAAAACAAAGGCGCATTTTAGACTAACGGGGTGTGACCTGCCCATTACTTTAATGTCACTGTTCTGCTACAGACCTACGGTTTGGTCTTCCTCGGTTGGGAGCAGACTAGCCGAAAGTCAAGGAGTTCCATTGAGTCCAAGAGGTTGTACAAGCTATTCACCCAGATTCATGCTGCGCATGTAGTGGCAGGTGTAGCCCTGGGGATGCTTGACTAGGTATTTCTGGTGATAGTTCTCCGCGCGGTAAAACGCGATGAAGGGCACGACTTCGGTGATCACTTTTGCTTTCCAGTCGCCCGATGCATCCACGGTCGAAATGACTTCCTCTGCGGTACTTTTTTGCGCTTCGTCGAAATAGAAGATCGCCGAGCGGTATTGCGTGCCGACGTCGTTGCCTTGCCGGTTTAGTGTGGTGGGGTTGTGCATGCGGAAGAACTCGAACAGCAAGTGGCGGTAGGAGAGCAGTTCGGGATCGAATACGATCTTCAGCGACTCGGCATGGCCGCTGTTTCCGGTTTTTACGACGTCATAGTTGGCATTCGGTGTATTGCCGCCGGTGTAGCCGACTTCAGTTTCCAGCACGCCGGGGATTTGGCGCACCAGTTCTTCCATTCCCCAGAAGCAGCCGCCGGAGAGGTAGGCGGTTTGAGTCGCGTCGTTCATGGTTGGTCCTTAGGCTTGGGCGTTGGCTGCAAAGAGCAACAGCAAGATAAACAGTGTGAGTCGAGCCATTCTATCTGTAATGGAGGTGGCAATATAGCAAAGCCACGCATCCTTGCAGGGTTAGGCTTTGGTCTCAAGGGCTTCAGTCAACTTTGTCGAGACAAACTCGGCCCTTGATGTGGAGTTGTTATTCTGGCTATTCAGCGCGCACCAATCAAAGAACTCTTCAGGGGCAATTTGGCATTCAATCGCGCGAACACCTGAACGCTGGAACTCCCTGCGGGCTTTGACTGCCGTTGCTTCCCATTTTGGAAACGACGCTTCAAAGCATTCAGGATCTGTTGCGGTGGCCTTCACCTGAGCCCAGGATTCCTCGGTGTACCAGGTGACGGCTACGATGAATGACTGGCTACGATTCTTTGCTCTCAGGCGTTGCTGGAGGGATGGTTTTCGCATGTGTAAAAATACGGATTAGCGCCGTTCTTTCTTCATTGCGTTGGCAGCTTCTCGTTTCGAGTCCTTTTCTCGTTCCGTTGCGCGCTTGTCATGCTCCTTCTTGCCTTTCGCCAGGCCGATTTCCAGTTTGACGTGGCTGCCCTTGTAGTGCATGTCCAGCGGCATGATGGTATAGCCGGCGCGCTGCACTTTGCCGATGAGCTTGTCGATTTCATGCTTGTGCATCAACAGCTTGCGGGTGCGAACGGGGTCGGGATGGATGTGGGTGGAGGCATTCAGCAGGGGGCTGATGTGGGAGCCGAACAGGTACAGCGCGCCGTCCATGATGGTGACGTAGGCTTCCTTGAGTTGAGCCCTTCCGGCACGGATGGCTTTTACTTCCCAGCCTTCCAGCATGATGCCGGCTTCATGTTTTTCTTCAATGAAGTACTCGTGGTAGGCTTTTTTGTTCTGGATGATGCTCATGTAAAGATGTGTTTTGCTTGATGTTGCGATATTCTACCAGCCTTTGATTGGCGGCTCGGTAAAGCATGGCTCTGGTAGAGAAAACGGTATTGGTTCCGCACACGGCGGAACAGATGTTCAAGCTGGTGGACGAAGTGGAAAATTACCCGCAGTTCATGCCCTGGTGTGGCGGGGCGACCATCAACGAAATGCAGGGTACGACGATGCATGCCACGTTGCATATCGACTACCACCATATCAGGCAGCATTTCAGCACCAAAAACCAGCGTACTCCGCCCCACCAGATCAACATCGCCTTGATGGACGGCCCGTTCAAACATCTGGAAGGCAGTTGGCAATTCATCCCCTTGAACGATGAAGCCTGTAAAATAGAGTTCCGTTTGCAATATGAATTCTCCAACAAATTGCTCGAAAAGCTGGTGGGGCCGGTGTTTCATCATATCGCCAACAGTTTTGTGGATGCCTTTATCCATCGTGCCGACAAGGTCTATGTAAAAAATGAGTGACGAAAAAATATACGTGGAATTGGTCTATGCCTTGCCTGCCGAGCAGGTTCTGCTCAAGTCGGAAGTGCCCAAAGGCACAACCATTGCTGAAGCAGTCAAACTTTCCGGCATTCTGGCCAAGTTTCCGGAGATTGACCTTGGAAAAAACAAGTTCGGCATCTTCGGCAAATTGAGCAAGGCTGACACCGTGTTGCGCGAGAAGGATCGCGTAGAAATCTATCGTCCGCTGATTGCCGATCCGAAAGAAATACGCCGCAAACGTGCCGAAGAGGGCAAAGTCATGAAGAAGGGCGGCGGTGACCTCTGATGCTGGACTACGACCTGCATTGCCATTCCAACGTCTCGGACGGCACACTGACACCGACCGAACTGGTAACGCGTGCTGCCGGACGCGAAGTCAAAGTGCTGGCGCTGACCGATCACGATGACGTGGCGGGACTTACGGAAGCCGCCGGGGTTGCCGCACAACATGGCATCGAATTCGTCAACGGCGTCGAGATCTCGGTTACCTGGCGCAAGCACACCCTGCATATCGTCGGCCTGCACATCGATCCCCAAAATGCAGCATTGGCTGAAGGCCTGCGCGGCATACGCAGCGGACGCAGACATCGTGCCGAACTGATGGCGGATTCGATGGCACGTTGCGGTATCGGCGGTGTGCTGGAAGGTGCTTTACGCTATGCCTCCAATCCGGACATGATCGGGCGCACCCATTTTGCGCGTTATCTGGTCGAGGCCGGGCACTGCAAGGATGTGCGCAGTGTCTTCAACCGCTATCTGGTCAAGGGCAAGCCGGGTTATGTTCCGCATACCTGGGCGGATTTGCAGGATGCAATCTCGTGGATCAATGGCAGCGGAGGCGTCGCCGTGCTGGCACATCCGGGTCGTTATACCGCCGGACGCAACGCGATGGGCAAGACGACCTTGCTCGAACTGCTGAAAGAATTCGTCGAACTGGGCGGGCAGGGCATCGAAGTGGTGAGCGGCAGTCATACGCCGCCTCAATATGCCGAGTTCGCGCGTTATGCCAAGGAATTCGATCTGTTGTGTTCCTGCGGCTCGGATTTTCACGGTCCGGAAGAAAGTTACCGCGACCTTGGACGTTTGCCGGATTTTCCGCTGGAGTGTCGCCCGGTATGGACGCTTTGGGAAGGGACTGCGGCTTAATTTATGGCGCAATTCTTTTCCATACACCCGGACAATCCCCAGCCGCGCCTGATCAAACAGGCAGCGGAGATGCTGCGCAACGGTGCGGTGATCGTTTACCCCACCGACTCCGGCTACGCGATCGGCTGCCATCTGGACGACAAGGAGGCTGTCGCACGCATACGCCAGATACGCGGCCTGGACGAAAAACACCTGATGACATTGGTGTGTCGCGACCTGTCTGAACTGGCGCACTATGCAAGGGTAGACAACGCGCAGTTTCGGCTGCTGAAAAACAACACGCCTGGCAGTTACACGTTCATTCTGGAAGCGACGAAGGAAGTCCCGCGGCGCTTGCAGCATCCCAAACGCAGCACGATAGGTTTGCGCATACCCGATCACCCGGTTGCGCTGGCGTTGCTGGAGGAATTGGGGGAGCCGCTGCTCAGTACCACGCTGATCTTGCCGGGGGGAGATAACCCGTTGACCGATGTGGCGGAGATACGCGAACATCTGGAGAAACTCGTCGAACTGGTTATTGAAGGCGGAATAGTAGGGGGGGAATCGACCACCGTGATCGATCTGACAAACGATGCGCCGGTATTGGTGCGGCGCGGCAAGGGACCCATCGCTCATTTGGGAATAGAGGAATAAATGAATTTCGACGCACTGATCCAAACCATAGCGCTTGCAGCCATACCTGTGCTGTTTGCCATCACCTTGCACGAAGCAGCGCACGGCTATGCGGCCCGCCATTTCGGCGATATGACGGCATACGCACAGGGGCGTATTTCGCTCAATCCACTGCGCCATATCGATCCCATTGGCACGATCTTGTTGCCGCTGCTGACCCTGTTTGTGGGAGGCATTCTGTTCGGTTGGGCCAAGCCGGTGCCGGTCAACTTTTCGGCCTTGCGCCACCCCAAGAAGGACATGCTGTGGGTCGCACTGGCCGGTCCCGCCGCCAATCTGGTCATGGCGCTATTCTGGGGCGCCATGTTCAAGGTGGCTTTGAGCATGCCGGGCAGTTATTTTGCCGAGCCATTGTTAGGCATGGCGCAGTTCGGAGTTACAATCAACGCCATTTTGCTGGTGCTGAACCTGTTGCCCCTGCCCCCGCTGGACGGCGGACGCGTTGCAATAAGCCTGCTGCCGCACCGGCAATCTTTCCAGTTGGCGAAGATGGAACCTTACGGGATGGTCATTCTGATCGTGCTGGCAGTGGTACCGGTTGGAGGGCAGCCGATCCTGAGCTGGATACTCTCGCCGCTGGTGAGCTCATTCATCCGCATGATTGAAACAATTTTTTAATTTGAAGCAGGCATATGTTCGCTGATCGAGTTTTATCCGGAATGCGCCCCACGGGCAGTCTGCACCTGGGGCATTACCATGGTGTGTTAAAGAATTGGGTGCAGATGCAGCACCAGTACGAGTGCCTGTTTTTCGTGGCCGACTGGCATGCATTGACCACACACTACGACACACCGCAAATCATCGAGCAGAACGTGTGGGACATGGTCATCGATTGGCTCGGTGCGGGCGTCGATCCGGCACAGGCTACGCTGTTCATCCAGTCGCGCGTGCCGGAACATGCCGAGCTGCATCTGCTGCTTTCCATGATCACCCCGCTGGGCTGGCTGGAACGTATGCCGACGTACAAGGACCAGCAGGAAAAACTGTCCAGCAAGGATCTTTCAACTTATGGCTTCCTGGGCTATCCGCTGCTGATGAGTTCGGATGTCCTGATCTATCGCGCCACCCAGGTACCGGTGGGGGAAGACCAGGTGCCGCACATCGAATTCACCCGCGAGTTGGCGCGTCGCTTCAACCATATCTACGGGCGTGAAACGGGTTTCGAGGAAAAGGCGGAAGCCGCAATCAAAAAGCTGGGTGGCAAAAAAGCCAAACTTTATAAAGAATTGCGCACGCGCTTCCAGGAGCAGGGCGACAGCGAAGCGCTGGAATCCGCCAAGTCGTTGCTGGACGAGCAGCAGAGCCTGAGTCTGGGCGACCGCGAGCGTTTGTTCGGCTTCCTCGAGGGCGGTGGCAAAATGATCCTGTCGGAGCCGCAAGCCATGCTGACCGCCGCATCGAAAATGCCGGGGCTGGACGGCCAGAAGATGTCCAAGTCCTACGGCAACACCATCAGCCTGCGCGAGGACGAGGCCGATGTAAGCAAGAAGATCCGCACCATGCCCACCGACCCGGCGCGCATCCGGCGCACCGATGTTGGCAATCCGGACAGATGCCCGGTATGGCAATTGCATCAGGTGTATTCCACCGACGCCATCAAACAGTGGGCACAGCAGGGATGCCGCAGTGCGGGCATCGGCTGCATCGAATGCAAACAGCCTGTCATCGACGCCGTACTGGAAGAACAGAAACCCATGCGTGAACGGGCGCAGCTCTATCTGGACGACCCTAGCCTGGTGCGCAACATCATTGCCGACGGCTGCGAGAAAGCGCGCAAGCTGGCCGGCGAAACCATGCGTGACGTGCGCGAGGCGATGGGCCTGGGATACAGTTAAGCGCCATGGAAGCGATCCTGCAATCGGTACTCACCTGCCCGCACTGTGGTGCGATGAAAGAAGAGACCATGCCGACCGATGCCTGCCAGTTTTTTTATGAATGCACTGCCTGTAACACGGTGCTGCGTCCCAAATCCGGCGACTGCTGTGTCTTCTGCTCATACGGCACGGTGCCGTGCCCGCCGATTCAGTTACAACAAGACTGTTGCAAACACTGATGCGATATGACCGAACCTGAATTGAAAACAGTGCCACTGGCACATGTCCACGGCGAACCGATGATGGAGATGCCGCTGGATTTGTACATTCCGCCGGACGCGCTGGAGGTGGTGCTGGAGTCCTTTCAGGGACCGCTGGATCTGCTGCTGTATCTGATCCGCAAGCACAACCTAGACGTGCTCGATATCCCGATGGCGTCGCTTACCAAGCAATACATGGTCTACATCGAGGCGATGCAGCAGCACCGGCTGGAACTGGCGGCCGAATACCTGCTGATGGCGGCGGTACTGATCGAGATCAAATCGCGCATGCTGTTGCCGCGTCTGCCCAAGGCCAGCGAGGAAGAAAACGCAGAGGACCCGCGCGCCGAATTGATGCGCCGCCTGCTCGAATACGAGCAAATGAAATCGGCCGCGCAGAAGCTGAACGAATTGCCGCAAGCCAGTCGCGATTTCGAACTGGTGCAGGTGTTGATCGAACGCACAGTCATCGAGCGCCTGCCTTACGTTACGGTGGAAGACCTGCGCCATGCCTGGCTGGCCTTGCTTACGCGCGCCAAGGTTAACGCACACCACAGGGTACGCCGCGAAGAACTCTCGGTGCGCGAACAGATGACCAAGGTGCTGCGCCAGTTGCGCAATACCGATTTTGTTTCGTTTGAAAGCCTGTTTGAAGTGGACGCCACCATCCCGATGCTGGTCGTCACCTTTATCGCCATCCTCGAACTCGCCAAGGAGAACCTGGTCGAGATCACACAAACCGAAACCTTGGGGAACATCTATGTCCGAACCAGCCGAGCAATCACTGCCGAGTGAACATGACACAGCCGATCGCCCTGAACCCATAGAAGAGGGGGGTGACTCCGTGCGAACGGATGTTGTTGAAGCCGAGCACGCGGTAGATACCGTGCAACTGCTGCGCATATTCGAAGCGGCTTTGCTGACTTCGCCGGAACCGCTTTCCAACACCGAGCTGAAACGCCTGAGCGAAATTCCGGTGGAGACGAAGTTCGTTGAAGATTTGTTGCAGCAATTGGCAGACAAATACGCCACCAGCGGTGTCGAGTTGAGCCGTGTTGCCAGCGGCTGGCGCTTCCGTGCACGCCCCGAGATGCAAGTGCATCTGGATAAACTCGATCCGCAGAAACCGCCGCGCTATTCGCGCGCCGTGCTGGAGACCTTGGCCATCATCGCCTACCGGCAGCCGGTGACGCGCGGCGATATCGAAGAGATACGCGGCGTCGCCGTGTCCTCGCAAGTGTTGAAGACGCTGGAATCGCGGGGATGGATCGAGAGCATTGGCACCCGGGATACACCCGGCAAACCGGCTTTGTATGCCACCACCCCGCAATTCATGGATGACCTCAATCTACGCTCCCTGCAGGAATTGCCCGCGCTGGAAGAGATGGGCACCTTGCTGGAAGAGGGTATTGTGGATGAACCGGCGAAGGCCGAATCCGAAGCCGCGGGTTCCGCAACAACAGAATCCGAAACCAACGCCGTCTAACGGACATGCCGAATAGTTGCTGCGTAATGCTCGCCACGTCCGCCCCCCCCTATCCAACTTTCCCCCGCGCGCGGGAGAAAGAGCAAACGAATCGCTTCGCGGATTTCACTCCAATGACCGCGATCAAGCGCATTTCCTCGCGCGACAATCCATTCTATAAGTCGCTGCATAAACTTTCATCTTCAGCTCGTGAACGGCGAGAACTCGGGCAGACGCTGCTCGACGGCCCGCATTTGCTGCGTGCCTTTCTGGATGCGGGAGGCAGGCCAAAACATCTGCTGGTCAACGAAACGGCATTGCAGGATGCCGAGACTGCTGCCTTGCTCGATGCCTGCGGCGATGTGCCGCGAACCCGGCTTGACGATGCCTTGTTCGCACAACTGTCCGAACTCAAAACGCCGAACGGCTTGCTCGCGCTGATCGATATTCCGCAGGCCAGAGTGGAAACAGGGCACAGCCAGTTCGCCTTGTTGCTGGAGGATATCCAGGATCCGGGTAACCTTGGCTCTATCCTGCGCTCGGCTGCGGCCGCAGGTTGCGATGCGGTGTTCCTTTCGCCAGGCTGTGCCGATGCCTGGTCACCCAGGGTGATGCGCGCCGGAATGGGCGGGCACTTTGCATTGAGTGTTACGGAGTCTATAGATCTGCTTGAGGTTGCATCCAAATTTACCGGCAAGATCATGGCCGCTTCACTGCAGGCAGACAGATCCCTTTACGATAGCAACCTGCGCGGCAAACTCGCCTTTGCCATCGGCAACGAGGGGGCGGGATTGTCCACGGCCTTGCTGGAAGAGGTGCAGCAGCATTTCATCATTCCCATGCCGGGCAAAGTCGAATCGCTGAATGCTGCTGCGGCGACGGCGGTATGTTTGTTCGAAGCGGTGAGACAGCGGCGTTAAGTAGTAATCAAGTAGTGCAGGGGCTATATAACTGTTGTTGGTATGCCAGCCAGTTGCGCACCTTGGTCATTGCGAGTTCCAGATTAAGCGATGCCTCGTCGCTCATACTTTCCCCCAGTTCGAAGCCGTAACCGCGTATGCGCAGCAGAAAACTGCGTGGGGCATTCGTCCCATAAACTTGCCTGAAAGTGTGCAACAGCGCAAATGGTGTCATGGCATGGCTGGTGTAACTATGGTCCTGTGCGGCAGCGATTTCGGAGATATGAAACGGGGCATCGCAGGACATATCGGCATCGACGAACAGCACCGCACTGCGCCCGAGCAGATCGGTGACATGCTCTACCTGCAATTGGAAATCCTCGATCAGTTCGACTTGGGCAGCGATTTTGTCAGTTTGAATTCGGCGAATCAGTAGCGGTGCCAGCGCGTCATCACCGCGCGATTCGTTGCCGATGGCAAAGATCAGGAGCGGAGCGACCATCAGGCCATGGAGCAGAACGAGCCATCGGATGAGCGCGTCAGCAAATCGACCCGGTCACCTTCGATATCCAGCAGTTCCACTTCCAGCGGCATCTTGCCCAGCGCATGGGTAGCACAGGACAGGCACGGGTCGAAAGCACGGATGGCGACCTCGATGTGGTTGAGCAAGCCTTCCGTGAGCTTGCGTCCGTCGATGTACTGCCGCGCCACCTGGCGGATGGCCTCGTTCATCGCCTGGTTGTTGTGGGTGGTGGAGACGATCAGGTTGCAGCGCACGATCTGGTCGTTCTCGTCGACCTTGTAGTGGTGGATCAGCGTGCCACGCGGGGCCTCGATCACGCCCACACCGCGTTCCTGCCGCTCGCCCTTGCTGACCAGGTCGTTGCCCTGCAGATCTGGATCGTGCAGCAGATCGCGCATCACTTCGGCGGCATGCAGCATCTCGATCATGCGCGCCCAGTGGAAGCCCAGCGTCGCGCCTGTTGCCGAACCGCCGTTGAAGGCAAGGAATTCTTTGCGGGCCTGCTCGGCCAACGGGGTGGGAATGAAGTCGCACTGTGTCACACGCGAAAGCGGTCCGACACGGTACCAGCCGGTCTCCGGGCCCAGGCTGCGCAGGAAAGGGAACTTCATGTAAGACCAGGTCTTCACGTCTTCGAAGATCACGTCCCAGTAATGGCTGTAATCGTAATGGTCGAACAGCGTGTTGCCATTCATGTCGCGGGCACGCAAGCCACCGTGGTAAAGATCGAGTGCACCATCGCTGCGCACCATATTGAGCGTATGCGCCTTGAAGCGACCGAAGTTGTTGTAGAGATCGAGGTTCTGCTCGAACAGTTGTTTGGCAATGGCGACCGATTCGCGACTCCAGACCACGATCTGTTCGATGTCCTTGAGCAGGTAATCGCGTTCTTCGATGCTGACGTTCTTGTTCACTCCGCCAGGGATGGAGCCCGTGCCGTGGATGCGTTTGCCCGCAGTGATGCGGATCACTTCCTGGCCAAACTTGCGCAGCAGCACGCCTTGTCTGGCGATCTCGGGGTAGGCGGCAGCGATGCCGACGATATTGCGCTTGGCCATTTCCGAATCGAATCCGAACAGAAGATCGGGCGAGCACAGATGGAAGAAGTGCAGCGCGTGCGACTGCAGGATCTGGCCGTAATGCATCAGGCGACGAATTTTCTCTGCAG
The DNA here is from genome assembly GCF_902459525.1 of Sideroxydans sp. CL21. Taxonomy (NCBI): domain Bacteria; kingdom Pseudomonadati; phylum Pseudomonadota; class Betaproteobacteria; order Nitrosomonadales; family Gallionellaceae; genus Sideroxydans; species Sideroxydans sp. CL21. The sequence goes on along the minus strand of NZ_LR699166.1, from coordinate 2,035,738 downwards.
TCGGCATGAGTGTGGCACCCACGATCATGTCCATCGCTTTGGATGCCGCCAGATGGTGGCTCACCGGGCAGATGCCGCACAGCCGCTGCACCATGACCGGCGCTTCCCAATAGGGGCGACCCTGAATGAATTTCTCGAAGCCGCGAAACTCGACGATGTGCAGGCGTACTTGATGCACGCGGTCATCCTCGTCCAGCAACAGCGTCACCTTGCCGTGGCCTTCGACGCGCGACACCGGATCGATGGTGACACGGCGCAGTTTTTCGGGGTGCGCGGCAGTTTCCAGTTTGTCGTTGATATCAGTCATATTTGATCAAGCCATGCCCCAGTTCCGGCGTCTTGCCGGCGATGAGGTCGGTGAGGAACTTCCAGATGGCGTCGGCGGAAGGCGGGCAGCCGGGGATGAAATAATCGATCTTCACCACTTCGTGCAGCGGGTGCACCTTGTCCAGCGGCAGCGGCAGTTCGGGATCGTTCGGGATGTGGCCATGCAGCAGACCCGGTTCGGTGAGATACACCTCGGTCAGGCAACTGCCCAGGTCGAGGTGATTGCGCTGCGCGGGGAGTCCGCCGTTGATGGCACAGGCGCCGATGGCGATGAGTATCTTGCAGTTTTTGCGGAACTCGTGCAGCACGTGCACGTTCTCCGCATTGCATACGCCACCCTCGACGAGACCGATATCGCACGGTCCGCAATGCTTGATGTCGGTCAGCGGGGAGCGGTCGAATTCGATGAGATCGAGCAAAGGGAACAGGCGTTCGTCGATGTCGAGTATGGACATGTGGCAACCGAAGCAACCGGCAAGCGAAGTGGTGGCGACGCGCAGCTTCTTGCTCATGGCGTACCCTCGCAGGCTGCGCAGTTCCCGTTGGCATCGGTCTGCCTTGGTGCATCGTCCAGTGCCTGCGCGCTGATCGGGCGCTGGTCATAGCGTCGCTCGCCGATGGTCACACTGAAGCCGACACGCTTGGGCAGGATTACGCCGACAGGGCAGACCTGCATGGCCTTGTCGGTGAGCGCGATATTGGTGTCGGAGAGCTTGCCGGACTCGGTGTTGACGATAAGGTGCTTGGTGATGCCGCGCCCGGATAGTGCAAACACGTTCTTGCCGTCCACCTCGCCGGAGGCGCGCACGCACAGTTCGCACAGGATGCAGCGGTTGAAGTCCAGCAGTATGTCCGGATGCGAGGCATCCAGCGGGCGATCGGGATATAAGTGGCGGAAACCTGTCGCGTGTACTTCGAGGTCATAGCCCAGTGCCTGCAACACGCAATTGCCGCTCTTCTCGCAAGAAGGGCAGAAATGGTTGCCTTCGGCGAACAGCATCTGCACCAGCGAGCGGCGCAATGCGTTCAATTCCTCGATCTCGCTTTCCACCTCGAGTCCGGCCTCGGCAGGCATGGTGCACGAGGCCACAGTACGCCCGTTGACCTTGACCGTGCACAGTTTGCAACTGCCGTGCGGCTTGAATTCAGGGTGATAGCACAGGTGCGGGATGTAATGACCGGCAGCCAGTGCGGCCTGCATCACGGTCTGGCCCGGTTCGAATGGAATGGTCGAGCCGTCGAGCAGGAAGGTTTCCCTCATTCGATCTCCTTCAGATGGGCGCCGGCATCGTCGCGACCGGTCATCTGCCTAGCGCGCGCCAGCGATCCGTCGAGGTCGAAGGCGGGTGAGAACATCAGCGATTTCAGCTTGCTTTCGTAGGAGGGGCGGAAATGCTTGAGGGTATGCAGCACCGGGTTGCAGGCCGTACGCCCCAGGCCGCAGTGGGAAGTTGTCTGCAATACGCGGTCAAGATTCTCGATCTCGGAAAGGTCGTAACGCGTGCCATGTCCGGCGGCGATCTTGTCCATGGTCTGTTTCAGGATCGAGGTGCCGACACGGCAGGGAGTGCAGAAACCGCAGCTTTCATGCGCGAAGAAATGCACGAAATTGCGCGCCACTTCGAAGAGGTCACGGCTGTCGTCGAAGATCATGAACGCTCCCGCGGTGGGCAGATCTTCAAAGCCCAATCTGCGGTCGAATTCGCTTTCCGCAACACAAACGCCGGAAGGCCCGCTGACTTGCACCGCGAGCGTGTTTACCGCACCGCAGTCCTGCAATATCTCGCGCACCGAAACGCCAAAGGGGTATTCGTAGATGCCCGGGCGCTGGCAATCGCCGGACACAGAGATCAGTTTGCTGCCGGTGGATTTTGCCGTGCCGATGGCGCGGTATTTTTCGGCGCCCATGTGCAGTGCCAGCACAGCCTGGCAGAAGGTCTCGACGTTATCCACGGCGGTCGGTTGCTGCAGATAGCCGTGTGTCACCGGGAACGGCGGGCGATTGCGCGGCACGCCGCGCTTGCCTTCCAGCGATTCAATCAGGGCCGATTCCTCGCCGCAGATGTATGCGCCGGCACCGAGATGTATCTCGATATCGAAATCGAAACCGGTCTGCCCGAGGATGCTTGTGCCGAGCAGGTTGTTTTCACGACGGCGCTGCAAGGCCGCTTGCAAGGGTTCGAACAGATATTGGTATTCCCCGCGGAGATAGAGAAAGCCTTTTCTCGCACCTACCGCCAGGGCACATAGCGTCATGCCTTCGAAGACCAGATCGGCCTTCCGAGTAAGCAGCACGCGGTCCTTGAACGTGCCCGGCTCACCTTCGTCGGCGTTGCATACCACGTAATGTTCGGATCCCTGCGCATTGCGGCAGGCCTCCCATTTCAAACCGGTGGAGAAGCCTGCCCCGCCACGTCCCCGCAGGCCTGACGCCTTGAGGGACTCGACGACATGCTGCGCACCAGACGACAGGGCAGCGCGCAGCAATTCCCCGGGTGCCAGTGTGCTGTCGAGCAACAGGCCGCTGCGGCGGATATTGTCTTCAACGCGGAAAAAATCGGCGGGCCAGTCTCCCAGCGGCGTACGGTTGCGTATCAGCTGGACGATCTCCTGTACCCGCTGGTGATTCAGGTTTGTGATGGCGCGTCCGTTGACCAGTAGCGCCGGTCCCTGGTCGCACATGCCGGTACAGGAAGTGGTACCGATGCTGACCAGCCCGTCTTCGGAGACTTTGCCCGGCTGCAGCCACAATTGCTGGCACATCAGCTCCATCAAAGGCTGGCTACCCAGCATGCGATCGGTGATATTGTCGGAGAACAGGACGCGGTATTCGCCGTGTGGCTTCAGATGCAGGAATGAGTAGAAAGAGGCCACGCTTTCAATGCGTGCGCGGGGAATGGATAATCTTTGGGCCAGTTCGGTAACAATCTGATGCGGGATATGACCGAAGTGCTCCTGAATCTCCCGCAGTATCTGCAATAGTTTGGATGCATTGCTTCCATGATGCTGTACCAATTGTTCCAGCCATACCTGCCCGGAAGCATCAAAACGTATTTCGTTGTCTGGTAGCATAGCGTCGTCGTTAGTCCGTGACCGAAACGTACTGCGGCAGTTTACCCCTATTCAATATAAACAGTACAAGAAGGAAGTGATTGAACATGCACATGCACGACCCCCATCCTTTTTCATTCGAAGTGGAAGAAGCCAATTTTGACGAGCGTGTCGTCGCCCGTTCACAAGAATCACCCGTCCTGCTGGATATTGGCGCCGAGTGGTGTGCGCCATGCAAGGTTCTGGGGCCGCATCTGGAAAGGCTTGCGAAGGAATATAACGGCAAGTTCCTGCTGGCCAAAGTGGATGCCGACGAGAACATGCGCATCGCGGGAAAGCATAAAGTCCGAGGATTTCCGACGGTTATAGCCTATAGTCGCGGCGTGGAAATCGACCGTTTTCACAGTTCTCAACCGGACCACTTTTTGCGCCAGTTCATCGACAAACTGATCGCTCATCATCAGGCCAACGTGTGATTTAACAACTTAACGCGGAAGTTTTTTGTTGGCTGAAGGCAAAACAGCCAACAATTAGTTTTGTTGAGTATCCTGTGACTGCCTGATCAATGAAGGGCTGAGCTGGTGTTTTTGTAGTAGCTTGTAAAATTCTGTACGGTTCCGCTTGGATAGCTTTGCCGCCTGGGTGACATTGCCTTCGGTGATCTTCAGGATGCGAATCAGATAGTCCCGTTCGAAGCGGCTCTTGGCCTCTTCAAGCGACATCAGTATTTCTTCTTCTTTGTGTATCGTCTGCTGGACGAGTACAGACGAGATAAGCGGAGTGGTGGACAGCACGACACTGCGTTCGACCACGTTCAAGAGTTGCCTGATATTGCCGGGCCAGGGTGCGCTGATCAGCGTTTCCATCGCTTCCGAGGAGAAACCGTTGGTTTTCCTGTTGTATTTTTCGGCGAGGATGGACAGGAAATGTTTGGCCAGCAGCGGGATGTCCTCACGACGTTTGGCGAGTGGGGGGATTCCCAGTTCCACCACATTCAGGCGGTAATAGATATCCTCGCGGAAGTTGCCGGCAGCGATTTCGTCATTCAGGTTGCGGTGGGTCGCGGAGATGATGCGCACATCGAGCGGAATGGGTTGTGTTGCACCGACGGGAGTTACCTGTTTTTCCTGCAGCACCCGTAATAGCTTGCCTTGCAGCACAAGCGGCATGTCGCCGATCTCGTCGAGGAAGACCGTACCACCCGTTGCCGATTGGAATAATCCCTTGTGGTCGCGCACAGCCCCGGTGAATGCACCTTTGACATGGCCGAATAGTTCCGATTCAAGCAGTTGTTCAGGAATGGCTGCGCAGTTGATGGCTACGAAAGGCCGTTGCGCACGCGGGCTGGCATTGTGTATGGCTTGGGCAAGCAACTCCTTGCCGGTTCCGCTCTCGCCGCAGATCAGGACGCTCGCATCTCCTTCGGCCACCAGCTTCGCCTTGCTCAGGATGTCTTCCATCACCGGGCTCTGGGTGATGATGGCGGCGCGCCACTCGTCCGCCTCGCCGGGTTGCGCTGCCGTCGCGAATGAAATCTGGAGCGCCTTCGCGACTTGATCCAGCAGTACCTTGCTGTCGAACGGCTTGGTCAAATAGCCGAACAATCCACGCTGCGTTGCATCGACTGCGTCCGGAATGGTGCCGTGCGCGGTCAGCATGATGACGGGCAGCGTCGGGATGTTTTTGTGAATATGATCGAACAGGGCCATGCCGTCCATGCCCTGCATGCGCATATCGGTGATCACAAGGTGCGGCCTGGAAATGTCCAGACTGTTGATGGCGGCCTCGGCGCTGTTCGCCGTATCCACCTCGAACCCGGCGGAGGCAAGTCGCATGGATAGCAGCTGCAGCAGGTCCGAATCGTCGTCAACGATCAGTATTCTGCGCGCGGGTGCCATCGTCAATTGCGTTGCACTCATGGTTGATCCCGGTGTATCAGGTTGATTTCAAGATCCTTGACGGCATCGATCTTTTTTTGAAGGAAATCCGAATGCACCTTTTCGTCAGAAAGTTCCTTTTTGAGTTCGGAAATGCTGTCATCCGCATGCTGCTGTTGTTCTAGTAACACACTCAAAAGAAGGGCAAGGTCGGGCAGAGTGGAGGGAACAGGTTCCGGCCCTGCAGGCATATTCTTTACAAGATTGAGCGCCGCCGCGGTACTGTGAAACTCGGTATCGGGCAAGGATAACAGTATTGCCAGTTTGAGACGGTCCGAATTACTGCCGGTTTCAGAAAAGCTCAGGCTGACCGCATGATATTCGCTGGCGACGTCGGAGGCTGGCAGTGTGCCCAGACAGGTGTAGTAGCGCAAAACCCGATCGGCAGAGAGCGCAAGGGCCTGCGGAGGGCAAGCGACGAGATTTGTCGTGGGGAGGGAAGTCGGCACAACCGAGCATGCAGAAAGCAATGTTGCGATGGCAAGCACTTTCAGCATCAGGATAAACGGAGTCTTGTGGTTCATAGCGTAGCTGTGGCGCGATTCAGCGGAAGGGTGATGCGGAAGCATGTGCCTTGATGAATCTCCAGCAATTCGATTGAACCTCCATGCGCCAGCACATATTCGCGGGCGATGGACAAGCCAAGCCCGGTACCTCTGATATGTCCTTGAGGTGCCTTGCGTCCCTGATAGAACGCATCAAATATCTTTTCTCTGTCCATAGGGTCTATACCCGGGCCGGAATCCTGAACTTCCAGCCTGACACTGCTATCGATAACGCCTGCATGAATTTTGACCAGCCCGCCTTGAGGGGAATATTTGATTGCATTGGACAAAAGATTGTCCACAATAGTCCTGACTTTTTGTTCGTCACATTCAAGCATTAAATCAGGACACAGGAGTTCGATTTGCAGCGATTTATTTGTGATTGCCAGATATTGGTCGTGCAGTACCGATTCCAGAACCATTCTCAATGCCACTCTCTGTATGTGGAGGGCGGCTTTCCCAGCCTGCAACGCGCTGTAGTTTAACAGGTCTTCAATTCGTTTCTGTAATTGGATACTGTTGGCAAAAAGTATTCTTGCAATTTCATTTTGTTTGGCGGTGAGCTTGCCGGCTATGCCTTCCGAGAGAAGATTTGCTCCTTCGCGGATCGAGGTGAGCGGGGTCTTGAGTTCGTGCGAAATATGCTGAAGGAACGTTGATTTTTGCTCCTCGATCTCAAGCAGGCGCAGGCGCATCCAGTTCAGCCTATCCCCAAGTTGCTGCAGATCCTGGGGGCCGTCGATTTTGATGGTATTCGATAGTTCGCCATTTCCCATTGCCCTGATCGCATCGTCAATTTGCCGTATAGGCCTTGTGATCAGTATGGAAAATCCAAAAGCCAGCAACAGGGCTAATGGCACCAGGCCAATCAGCAACCAGTATGTGATTTTGTTTGCCTGCCCGGCCATTTCCTGCATCGCCTCCACTTCATGCTCGACTGGGGCATCCCCGTGGATCAGAAACTCCTGCGTAGAATCCATCAGTGGGGTGAAATCGATATTCCGTATCCCCGCCTTTTTTCGTGGAAGATGAATTTTCTGCACCCTGGAATAAATTGCTGACTCGGATGTATCCATGATGCTTACAAGCTGATGCTGCTTGTCCGTAAGAGGGAGTGTCGAGAGATTCTGCAGGATCTCCCGGAACTTTCCATGGCCCTGGTAATACCCCTTAAGCAAAGATTTGTCTGCCAAAATCAGCGACAACCTGACGCTGCGTTCCATCGCTGCAGCCTGATCGACCAGTATGCGGCTGAAATGTGCGATTTGCTCTGCCTGATAGACGGCTTGCCTGCTTTGTTTTGAAAGTTGGCTGATCGATGCCGTGCTGTATATGAGCGGCAGTATCAAGGGCAGGGCAACAAGCAACAGGCCGACAAGAATTAACCCGGCGAAAGATTTCGGGGGCAGTCCTGATAATTTTTTTTTCAGAGTCGCCACAAAGTTATTGCTCATCGTGCATCGTGTCGTGGCCTGGATAACCGCAGAGAAAACACGCCATATTTTTGGCAGGGAGATATAAAAGCAGGATTGTTGGTGACTATATAATCGGCTCGGTGAAGCAGCAAGTGAATTTGCATCACTGTCGGGCTTTAACGACATTTGATCTATTGCATGCTATGCACATTACGGATGAGCGAGCGCCGATAAGATGGGGAAATTATTCACCCATGCGGCAAACATCTGGCCGAATATGTGGATTGCCTGCCCAGATTGAAAATAATCGGAATCGATCCGGGGAAGCGGTTTGGCCCCTTTCTTGACCGACTCGCTGACCGTTTCCATAGAATGTCATGTTGACTATTTAAGCGTTTAATAATATTCTAATAGGCATGGCACGTCCTAACCCTGAACGTGCCGTCTTAACTCTCCCCCTTTGTTAAGACATTTGCCCCTGTTCCGTGAGGTTCAGGGGCATATTTTTTTCTTGCCTATCGAACTCTCAGCTTCCGATATCGGCCAATACATCAACAATTTCGACAAGAAACTTGACATCGCACTATTCGGCACATGAAATAAATGAGTTGCTTGAGGCAAGGCAAGCAATTGTGTTTGCAGCTAGCTGGCACTACTGGCCGTCCCGCAAAGCAACCAGAAGGTTGCCAAGTGGTTTGGTTATGTCGAACCGTGATGAAAATCCTATTCTAGATGCTGGATAATTTGGGTGCGGGAATAGCCGACTTGGAAGTTGTGCCGAGATCAAGTTTCAATGGCACATCAAGTTCCTTGGCTTCCACTTTTTCCGGAGCAGCGATCTGCTTACGCTCTGGCGGTATGCCGGCAGCCAGCAGCGCTGCAGTCGTGATATTGCCGCGTGTTCCGGACAACTCTTGCAACTGGACATCGGTGACCGCCTCACGATCGCGCAGGCGTTGGAACAATATGGTTTAGAAATCTGTCCCCTTCAGTTGTTTCACCTTGTCTGGCTGGCAGATCGCATTGGATCTATTGACTGAACAGTTCTGCTAAGGCAGGCTTTTGAGCAATCGCCTGCTCGATATCAGTCTGTGAAAGCGGTCCGTCATGGTGGCCGACAAGTTTGCCTGAGGGAGAGTAGAGAAAGCTGGTCGGCATGCCTTTCATTTCGCCGAAATCACTGGCGATATCCTCGTTGCCCAAGATGATGGGATAAGAAATCGACGTTGACCGAACTGCATCGATGACTTCCTGTTTTTTTCGGTACAGTACCGCGACTCCAATTACCAGCAAGTCCTTGTGCTGTTTCTGCAGAGCATCGAGTCCCGGCAATTCTTCGAGACAAGGAGGACACCATGGTGCCCAGAAATTGATCAGCACCCATTTGCCTTTTTGTTCGGAAAGTTTGTAATGCACACCGTCTTTGTCTTTCAGGTTCCAATCACCCGCCAGTGCCATGTGGGTCGAACATAGTGACAGAAGGAGCGCCAGGAACGCACCTTTCAATGGGGCCGACAAATTTTGTTTTGCTTGCGCGTTCATTTATAGCACCTATATCACAGCCATTTTATTGCTGACTCGTCAGAAAGATTGTCTTACGCCCACCGTCAGGGTGTAGCCCGGGGTCAGTTGGAGCGAGTTGACGTTCTGGTAAATCGGGATCTGGACAAATCCGTAGACTGAGGCGCCACCCCCGACACGCACCGATACGCCGGGTGCCAGATAAGCCAGCGTGCCGCCCGTGACAGGAACGCCGGTGACCGGATCGATCGGCACGGTCACCGGCGTTCCGGTGTCCGCCTGGCGCCTGATGACGTTCAGCTGCAGCATGGGTGAAACCTTCGCACCGAAACCGGCGTAGCGGATCCCGGTATTCAGCAAATAGGCATCGCCTGGGCGATAGTCCTGGTTGCCCAGCGCCTGTTTGGTTGCCACCGCATGCTGCACGGTCCCCTGCAGGAACCAGCCGTAGATATCGATGGTACCCGTGGTATACCCCCCCAGAATAATGTCCGTGGAGCCGGTGCCGATTTGCAGTGCTGCATCGAGAGGCGTGCCGACCGCGGTTCCGGAGTCGAAATTCTTGCTGGTACTCCCGGTGGGCAGCTTGATACCCGCGATGATGCCGGAGGAGCGTTCGTCGGAGAACCCGGTATAACGGCCAACGACGCGGACATCACCGATACCGGCATCCGACGAGGTGGAATAGCTGGAACCCAAAGGAGCAGTGGTGCCGAAGGTGCCATGCGAGCGCATTACATAGGGCAGCATGATGCCCATGCCCCAGGTATCCTCGTTATAGAGCAACGAGGCTGTCATCGTCTGCGTTCTGGTGTAGTCCTCGACTTCTTCGCCTGCTGCCAACCGGTTATTGATCAGCGCGGGTGATGCGGCACTCGTGCCGTAGCGTTGCCTGTTCTGGTTGAGATAGTCGTAGGAAACATCGGCAGTGAAGCCGGGTTTGCTGGAGATGCCCTGGGATTCCCAGTCTCTGGAAAGGGTGTCTCCACAGGCGGCACAGGCATTCGCTTTATTCATCGATAACAGCAGAATGATTACGAGAGTAGCGGCAATCACTATTCGAAATGATTTGTTGAAAGTTGAAGCGTTGTGAATCGCATTCATAATGACTGATCGATCTTCGACGATATATATAATTGAACTAGAACAACGTCTGATTTCTTCCTGTGGTAACTCGCATTCTTTGTGTTCGAGCTGTTATGCATATGAAAGTGCATTCCGAAGACCATTTCCCACTGCGGTTTGTCCACATGTACTGCTATACGGTGGAATCAATTATTGCTATTTGCATTGAATGACAACTTGCAGAAGACTCTATAGAACCTTGTTACACGTGGATTTACTCGTCATTAATTATATGATGTATTCTACATACATCATATAATGTCAGAGCAAGATTTGTCACGCTTACACATCCCAAGGAAAGAATTTAGATTAATTGAGGAGTTGATATTGTGAAACTAACTGTTTACACGGACTATTCGTTGCGTGTTCTCTTGTACCTTGCATCAAAGCCAGATGCAACGGCCACCATCACCGAAATTACCGACTACTACAACATTTCTCGGAATCACCTGGTTAAAGTGGTTCACAACCTTGGAATACATAATTTCATAATTACGAGCAGGGGCAAGAATGGAGGGGTAAAACTTGCGCGCCCTGCCGAAGATATCTTGTTAAGTGATGTGGTCAGAACAACTGAAGCTGATATGGATCTGCTTGAATGTTTCAATCCCAAAACGGACAACTGCGTGATAAGTCCGACTTGCCGATTAAAGTCGATGTTGTACGAAGGGCGCGCAGCCTTTATGGCTGTACTTGAGAAATACACATTAGCCGATGCAGCTAAGCCGATTGCTAGATCTAAGTCAGGAAAACCGGTTTATGTGACTTTCACCTAACCGATTCAAGCAATCGAAATTTGCAGTAGTGATTTGATAATTCTTGTCGAACAATAGTGGCGCAATAATTAACATAAACCGAGTTGCCTGCTCATCATTTCTAGTCATTTCCCAGTCCTTTTTCCGCATTAAATATAACCATAACGCTGTTATCTGTTAATAAAACGTTATATATACGTTATCCCTGCGTTAAAGATGTATTTAAAATACATATTCAGTTGACATCCTGAATACTTGATATTTATAGTGCGTCTAACTGTCTGATGCGTCATTTATTCGCAGAATAAAAAGAACAGAAGCGCTGTATTTGATGGCGCATTTTTTTGGCTCTATAACATGTATTTAAAATATATCTACGGGGGCGATTATGAAATTGTCGGGAGCAATAGCAGGGGTGATTTTTTCTGTGATTGGAGCGTTGCCGTCTTTTGCCTGGGCTGAAGCGCGCGAATTCAATATGACGATCGAAGAGGTCACGATCGAAGTTGCTCCAGGATTCGTCAATAAAGTATTTGCATTCAATGGGCAAGTACCCGGCCCGTTGATTCATGTCAAGCAAGGGGACGATGTGACCGTGCATGTGACGAATAACACGACTTTGCCACATACCATGCACTGGCACGGCGTCAATCAGATAGGTTCATGGCACAACGATGGAGTGCCTGGAGTTACTCAGGATGCGATTCAGCCCGGCGACACGTTTACTTACAAATTTACGGTCGATCGTCCAGGCAGTCTCTGGTATCACTGCCACGTGAATGTTTGGGAGCACGTGGCTACTCGCGGCATGTGGGGGCCGTTGATCATTGATCCGAAAAATCCGAGTGATCTTGAAAAGAAAGTAACCAAAGACGCGATCTTGATGATGAATACATGGGAGTCTGCCTATGCCAACTCCTATGGCAAGGGGGGAGCACCGCAAGATATTTCCGATTATTTTTCCGTCAACGCAAAATCCTTTCCGTATACCCAACCGATCCGCGTGAAAAAGGGGGATGTGCTCAGGTTGCGTTTTTACGGGGCGGGCGATGAGTTCCATGAGATGCATTTGCATGGCCACGACATGCTGATTACGCACAAGGACGGCTATCCGCTGGATCATCCTTACTATGTGGATACGATTTCTGTCGGCCCGGGAGAGCGTTATGACGCCATCGTCGAGATGAAAAATCCAGGTTTGTTCATCATGCATGACCATGTGGACAAGCACATGACGAACAATGGCGCCATGTTGGGCGGACCGGTGACGGTCATCGAATATGAGGGCATCAAATTCGACACTTTCTATGCGTGGAAGGACAAAGTTTACGATCCCAATTACTTCTATAGCGAGTCGCTCAAACAGGGGTATGGCTTGTATAACAACACTGCATTCCAGGGCCAGGCCATAGAACAGACCAGAAGGCACAGATAACATGAAAATAATATTTTTAATTGCATTGCTTGGCCTTGCCTTGCCCTCGTGGGCAGAAGATGGAGCCACGATTTTGAAAAAGGATTGCGAGTCTTGCCATAACCTGTCCGGCCCGGCGCCGCAGACGCTGAAAGAGGTCTGGAGCCTGAAAGGGCCGAACCTTGCCTACGCCGGAAATAAATACCGGAAGGAGTGGCTGGTGGAGTGGCTACAAAAGCCGACGCACATACGCCCGGCGGGAGAGTTCTATGGCAACCATATCAAGACTGGCGACAAGCACGATGTAGTGGATCCCGCAACGATCAGTGAGCACATGGCTTTATCCAAATCCGACGCAGCCGCGGTTGCGTCAGAGTTGATGAAGTTGAAACAGCACGACGATCTGATCGCCAAGGAAAAAATCGTTCCTGGCAAGGGCTCCAAAATGATGGACGAGATGATGTTCGACAAGTTCCTGGGATGTATGGCCTGCCACCAGATCGAACCGGATTACGGTGGCTTGTCCGGCCCCGAGGTTTATACCGCTGCGCGACGCCTGCAGCCTGAATACATTGCGAGTTTCATTCGCAGTCCGCAAGCCTGGGAACCCAAGACCTGGATGCCGAACAAGCATGTTTCGGATGCCAACATACAAAAGCTGGGTTACTACTTTGAAGAGATAAAGACAGGAGCTGGAAATGGCAAATAGCCAAATTCTCTTGGCACTATCACTGCTGCTGATTTCGGTGCCCGGATATGCAAATGAAAATGCCGCCGACAATTACAAAACCTATTGCGTGCAATGCCATGGAATCAAGGGTAATGGCAATGGCGTAAATGTCCGCGATATGGCGGTGCAACCCCGTGATCACACTGACGCGAAGGCGATGTCGGCACGATCGGACGAAGCCTTGTTCAAAGTGATTAAAGAAGGCGGGGCATCAATCGACAAATCCATACTCATGCCGCCGTGGGGAGACACATTCAGCGACGAAGAGATCAAGGATCTGGTGCAGTACTTGCGAGTGCTGTGCAAATGCAAATTTGGATCATGACAAAAGTTGAGGGGTAGGGAACGCAAGGTGGGAGGGGAGAAATAGGGGAAGTAAGCAGGCATCAAGAAGTAGAGAAGTAGGCAGTAAGAGGAGGAGAAGCAAGTAGGTCAGAAGTAGTTGTGTTTAACGTAGCTAAACAGGGAGAGCATGAATGAAAAAACTTACGAAAGTGACTTATGCAGCGTTTGCTGCAGCGGCATTGCTTTCATCATCGGGCGTATTTGCCAAGACCGTCGAAATTACCATGACGGCCAGGGAAGTCGATCTTCCCGTCAATGGCAAACTGGTTGGTGGCGCGGATACCATGGCAGCATGGACATTCGACGGCTCTATTCCAGGCAAGCCGGTGCGTGTAAATGAAGGTGATACGGTCGATTTTACTTTGATCAATCCGGCAGAAAACAAAAATTCACATGCGATGGATTTCCATGCGGCGCAAGTGAACGTGCTGGACGAATTTGCTCCAGTAAAACCGGGCGAACAGAAACATTTCAAATATGTCGCCAAGGTTCCTGGCGTGTTCATGTACCACTGCGGTGCAAGCCCGATGGTGCAGCATATCGCGCGGGGCATGTACGGTGTGATCATTGTCGAGCCCAAGGATAAGAAGAACTATCCGAAAGCTGATCGCGAGTATGTGTTGGTGCAATCTCAGTATTTCCCGGACGTCGAGAACTATGGCGCAATGTTGGGTGATGCCAACGCCTGGAAGGGTTCTCTGATCAACGGCAAGATACTTCATTACGATCCCGTGCATGATCCAAACGGCGGTCATGACGTATTGGAAGCCCTGCCCGGAGAGCGCGTGCGCATTTTCTTCCTGAATGCAAACGTCAACCTGCCAGTTGCCCTGCACCCTATCGCCAGCATATGGGATCGCGTGTATATCAACGGCAACCCGAAGAATACGCTGTACGGGATTCAAACGTACAACGTAGCCGTCGCCGAAGCTGATACCTTCGACCTGGTAACGCCCAAGGACAAGGACGTGGCTGGTATTGCAATCGTTGACCATTCCATGAATGCTGCTCTGCGCGGTGCAATCACGGTCCTGGTGAGCAAGAAGGACGCCGATCCGAAAAAAGGTCACGGCGAGATGATCATCCTCAAGTAGTTAATCTGTGGTCTTTGGGGGAGGCCAATCCTCCCCCTTTTTTCAGAAAGAAAACAGCATGACAAGGAAGCAGGTCGCCGTCAGTGTCGCCTTGATCGCCGCTGTTGTCTTTGTGTCATTTTTTCTTGTTCGTTCACCAATCTCGCATGGCAACGAGGCGAAACAAGTCTCAGCATTACCCCAGATCAACGGTGCAGGACCTCACAAATATTGGGTTTGTCCCATGCACCCTGAAATATCGCAGGACCATCCGGGCACCTGCCCGATTTGCGGAATGAAACTTGTCGAAGCCGGTACTGCAGAAACGCATGTGCATGGCATCCAGGTCGACAGCGCCACCGAGCGGCGCATGGGCGTTCGTTTGGCACGCATCAAGCAGGAGGTCATCGGCCAAGCCGTTCAGACTTACGGCAATGTGGTCATTGCCGAAAGCAAAACGTTTGCAGTGCACCCAAAGTATGAAGGCTGGATCAAGAAATTGTATGTCCATTCTGTAGGGGAACCGGTCAAGGCCGGGCAGGTATTGTATGAAATCTATTCGCCCGATTTGATTGTGCGGCAACGGACTTATCTAAGCTCGATCGAGCGCAGGAAACAGCTTCTGCAGACCATTCAGACCACTTCAGATACCGAAAACGATTATGTAATGGAAATGGCGATGGATGCGGCTAACGACAGGCTCAAGCTGAATCAGGAAGAGGGGGTCAGCGTCGAGAATATCAAAGCCATTGAAGAAAAAAAATTGGCAAGTGAAGTGGTTCAGATCATCTCGGAGCGTTCCGGTGTGGTCAGCCAGATCAATGTTAAAGAAGGCAGTTATGTTATGTCCGCGAATCCGATTCTTGTGTTGGCCGATGTTTCCAGTGTATGGATAGATGTCGTGCTTTACCCGGATCAGGTGTCGCAGGTGAAACGCGGCGATGCAGTGACAATAAGGGATGCGAACGGGCTGGAAATTTATTCCAGATTGAGCTTCATCAATCCGCTGGCGAGTGGCAACAAAGTGATTGCAAGGGTAGAACTGGACAACGCACGCTACCATCTGCGAACGGGTACCTTTGCCGACGTAACGATTCAGATTCACCCGCACAAGGCCTTGGTGTTGCCGCGCTCGGCGGTCATTTACACCGGGGACGGAAATATGGTGATGCTGTCGCGCGGCGCAGGACATTTCCTGCCAGTGCCTGTCACGACGGGCGTCGAAAGCGGGGATGAGATCGAGATCGTGGATGGCCTGCAGGAAAATGCCGAAGTCGCGGTCAACGGCCAGTTCCTGCTGGATTCGGCATCTTCATTAAGTGCCGCGTCCGAACGTATGCACGCGCACTAAACATGATCCGGCGCATCATCGACTGGTCAATTAACAACCGCCTGCTGGTCATTGCGCTGGCGTTGCTGATCGCTGTTGCGGGAATTCGCGCCACACTGGAAATGACGCTGGACGCTATTCCCGACCTGTCCGATGTACAGGTCATCATCAAGACTCCCTATGCAGGACAATCGCCCGAAATCGTCGAAGACCAGATTACCTATCCGCTGACTACAGCATTGCTTTCGGTGCCCGGATCGACTGCCGTGCGCGGGTTTTCGATGTATGGTGAATCCTACCTCTATGTCTTGTTCAAGGATGGCACCGATCCCTACTGGGCGCGGTCCCGTGTACTGGAGTACCTGAGTCAGGCTGAGGCACGCCTGCCCAAAGGTGCAGTGCCTACACTGGGTCCGGATGCCTCGGGGGTAGGCTGGATTTTCGAATATGTATTGGTCGATCGCGGACATCGCTACGATGCGGACCAGTTGCGGGCGGTACAGGATTTCTTCCTGAAATATGAGTTGCAAAGCTTGCCCGGTGTATCCGAAGTTGCCAGCGTCGGCGGCATGGTCAGGCAGTTCCAGATCGAGGTGGACCCGAATCGGTTGGCGGCGTACAAGATCACGCTGCAACAAGTGGCCGATGCCGTCCGGGCGAGCAATTCTGCCAGCGGCGGATCGGTTGTGGAGTTGGGGCGTGCGGAATTCATGGTGCGATCCAAAAATTATTTGAAGAATCTCGACGATATTCGCGGCATCACGCTGGCGGTGGATGAACAGGGTGTGCCGGTACGTCTGCAGGATGTGGCGCATATCAGCACCGGCCCGGAACCGCGTCGCGGCGTAACCGATCTGGACGGGATGGGCGAAGCGGTCGGCGGGATCGTGGTGATGCGCCACAACCAGAATGCGCTGGATACCGTGAATGCAGTCAAGCAGCGGTTGCAGGAGATTCGCTCCGGATTGCCCGAGGGCGTCGAGCTGGTGGTGACATATGATCGCTCGGGCCTGATTCTCGATGCGGTGCATACCCTGCGTGGCAAGCTGATCGAGGAGTCGCTGGCCGTGGCGCTGGTGTGTTTGCTGTTCCTGTTTCACCTGCGTTCTTCGCTGGTCGCTGTCGTTACCTTGCCTTTGGGCATTTTGATCGCCTTCATCATCATGCAAGCGCAAGGCGTGACGGCGAACGTGATGTCGCTGGGCGGCATTGCGATTGCCATCGGCGCGATGGTGGATGCCGCCATCGTGATGATCGAGAACATGCACAAACATCTTGAACGCATGGGCGAGGGCGGCGACCGCTGGGAAGCGGCGCGCCAGAGCGCGCTGGAGGTCGGACCGGCACTGTTCTTTTCCCTGCTGGTCATTACGGTTTCATTCCTGCCGGTATTCACCCTGACGGGTCAGGAGGGCAAGTTATTTGCGCCGCTGGCCTATACCAAGACCTACGCCATGGCGGCGTCCGCGATGCTGGCGGTGACACTGTTGCCGGTGCTGATGGGATATTTCATTCGCGGCAGAATCGCCGGCGAACAGCGCAATCCCCTGAACCGAATGCTGCAGGCGGGCTATCGTCCGGCGCTGGATTGGGCGCTGAGGAATCGCAGGCTCACGCTGGTCCTGGCCGGCGCATTGCTGATATCGGCGCTTTATCCCTTGAGCCGGATCGGCAGCGAATTCATGCCGCCATTGTACGAAGGCGATCTGCTTTACATGCCGACCACGCTGCCCGGCATCTCGCTGGACGAGGCTGCCAATCTGCTGCAGATCACCGACCGCATGATCAAAGCGATGCCGGAGGTCGAGCGCGTATACGGCAAGGCAGGGCGGGCGGATACAGCGACCGATCCGGCACCGTTGTCGATGTTCGAAACCACCATCCTGCTCAAGCCGAAGAACCAGTGGCCAAACGGCGAAAGTGTGGAAGACCTGATTGCCAAGCTGGATCGCGAAGTCCGGCTTCCGGGCTTGACCAACTCATGGGGTTATCCTATCCGCACCCGTATCGACATGTTGGCGACCGGCATACGCACTCCGCTCGGTATCAAGATCACCGGCCCGGATCTGAAAGGAATTGCCGAGCTGGGCGTCGAGATCGAGGCGGCGCTCAAGAAAATACCGGGTACGCAGAATGTATTCGCGGAGCGCGTGGTTGGAGGACATTACCTGGATATTGAAGTCAACCGCTCCAATGCAGCGCGCTACGGCGTGACCGTTGCCGATGTGGAGAATCTCGTCCAGGGGGCGATCGGTGGAGAGAACGTCAGCACACTGGTTGCAGGACGCGAGCGATTTTCTGTCAACTTGCGCTACCCGCGCGAACTCAGGGGATCGCTGGAGAAACTGGCAGCGAGCCGGGTGACGTTGCCGAAGGGAGAACAGATACCATTGCGCGAATTGGCGCAACTCAGCATTCAAGATGGGCCCGCAGAGATCAAGAGCGAGAATGCGCGGCTGGTGGGTTATGTATACATCAACGTTGCAGGACGCGATCTGGGTGGCTACGTGGAAGACGCCAAAGAGGCGATAGGAAAATCGGTCAAGATCGGTCCGGGCTACGCGATCAAGTGGTCCGGTCAATACGCAAACCTGGAGCACGCCAAACAGCGGCTGTACTGGCTGGTTCCTCTAACCATTCTGCTGGTGATGCTGCTGCTTTATCTTCATTTCGGGCAGTGGGACAAGGTGCTCCTTGTGCTGTTGTGCCTGCCGTTTTCGCTGATTGGTGGAGTCTGGCTGGTTTATTTGCTGGGATACCAATTGTCTGTTGCGGTGACTGTGGGATTCATTGCGCTGGCCGGAGTTGCAGCAGAATTCGGCATTGTCATGTTGCTCTATCTTGATCGCGCCATTGACACATTATACCAATCGGGCCGAGTGCTTGATCGTCAGGCTTTGCTCGGCGAAGTAATGCGTGGAGCGGTGATGCGTTTGCGGCCAAAAATGATGACGGTATCGGTAATCGTGGCCGGATTGTTGCCCGTCATGTTCAGCGATGCGGTCGGCACCGATGTGATGAAGCGGATTGCAGCACCGCTAGTTGGCGGAATGATCACGGCTCCGCTGCTTTCCCTGATTGTAATCCCGGTTATTTACCTTGGATGGCAGGAGCAAAAGCTGGCTCGTACCGTCAAACATTAATTCGAATATTTCAACCCAAACAAAGGAGACTTAGCATGAAAAATGTAGTTTGTTTACTGGCAGCATTGGCATTTTTCCAAATCGACAATGCGTTTGCAGAGCACGATAGTATGGACATGGGCGGAATGGCCGGGATGAGTACAAAGACGGATATTAATAAAGGAATTGGCGTGGTTGACGCAGTCGACCAGGCCAAGGGAGTGGTAACTTTGAGCCATGAACCCATCGCTAGTCTGGGTTGGCCAGCCATGACCATGGATTTTACTGTTGAAGATAAGAAGCTTTTCAAGAAGCTCGTTGTGGGGAACAAAGTTCAGTTTCAATTCGTAAAGCAACATAACACCTATGTGGTTAAGGAAGTAAGGTAAACATGGCGATGTTGGTGTGCTATTAAAATGTGCGAGGAGAAAAATATGCAGTTACCTGATATGGATGAAGAGGGATACTTGATTGAACCTTTAACCTGGAATGAGGAGGTGGCAAAGTTATTCGCAACGCAGGAGAGCATCCAACTTACCGATGACCATTGGGATGCGATTCATTTCATGCGCCAATATTACTCGGAACATCAAGTCGCACCCGATGTTCGTCATGTTACGAAACATTTAGCACAACGATTGGGTCCTGATTCGAGAAATGCAATATTTGAACTATTTCCATATGGCTATGTAAAGCAGGCTTGCAAGATTGCCGGGATGAAACGCCCTAGAGCATGGAGTACAGGTTGAGCCCCGCCGCACTTATACGCAATACCAAGACGTCTTCGCAAGCAATTGCTTGCGGATGGTTTTACCGTTCGGAGAGATAGACTGAAAACAAAACTGTTTGATAAGTAGTATTGATCAATTGCCGAATCAGAGAGTGTGAAATGGCAAAAAATTTCCAATACAACCAGCACATCCAGAGCGGATATGCTGGGGTGGCGATAAATACCGCTCTGTTGACTCCATGAATTGAGGCAACGGTTCAGACCGGGCGCAGCATCCTGTTGAATTGTTTGGAAGTGACTGGCTTGAATTTGGCAAAGAAGATGCAGAACTGGAGAAAAAGTTAAAAGAAACCCCATAATCTGTTGTGATAGAAAAGTTTTCAAATACGATTTTCAGGCACTCAACTGGGCGCTCAAGGCTCAGCAATGAACAACAGTCGTTCGCTGATAAGATAAGGAACGATCGCTAAGCGGCACAATTACGGTTGGTCAAGACTTCCGATCATTTGGTCTATTTATTTCGGACGGGACAAAACGCTAAAGCGGAACGTAATATTAATATGCAGTAAAGGGATCAAGTCGGCCACATGCGGTCAAGGATGGGATGCAATATGATTGATTGCCAGACACATTGGGTGTCCAGTTAACATTAGGGGATGAGGGAACGCGGTATGGCAAAACATCCAGGCAGCATCATAGGGTTCCTGATCAATTGTCAACCATTTGTCAATACTCCATTAGCTCCGGAAATGTAATCAACACTAGAGTGCCGTCTTCGTATCGTCCCTGCAAAATGGCAGGGACGCCGCGCAACCTTCGTAACAAAAGAACGCATGTTCATTCTGGCCAATAAGCGAATCAGGGATTTTGATGCAAGATTTCACGCGAGCCTTGAATATTCAGGTTGCTTGCTGTAAAAAAGGCAAGCGATTAAGCGAGTCCATTATTCAATTGAAGTATCCAAATAATCGCAATTCAAGAACAGATATTTATGACCCTATTGTTATGGCAAGAGAGGTGGACCAGATGGAAAGGCTCCAGTATCGCACTGGGCCTGCTACTTTTGCTGTCCATTTTCGCCCAGCAGATCATCATCAATTACGTGCAAGGCCAAGTTATCAATGGATTAAAACAACATGCAGGAGAAATTGCGGATGGCTTGATCAACGGCATGAACATGTTAATGGTAACCGGCAAGATCAGCGATCCCGAAAACCGGAAATTACTGGTGCACAAGATGGGGGATTCCAAAGGCATCGTCGAATTGCGCATCATTCGGGCAAAGCAAGTGCAAGATCAGTTTGGCATGGGACTGCCATCGGAACAGGCAGTCGATGAGTTGGATCGGAAAGCCATTGAAGCAAGAGAACCCGTCTACCTCGAAAGCCAATCGGAAGACGGGATACATCAATTCAGGGCCGTTATCCCATTTATCGTAAGCACGGATTTTCGGGGCACAAATTGTCTTTCCTGCCACCATGTAAAAGAGGGGAGCGTTAACGGGGCGGCCAGCATTGTCCTGGATATGCAGAGTGACGAAGCCAAGGTCGATCTCATCAAAAGATGGGTGTGGATTGGAGATTTCGCCGTCGCCATGATGTTGGCCATGATTGTCATTTGGCGGAGAGCTGGGAAGCAGCGCGATCTTCTGTTGAGGGAAATTGAAAGTGCAAATGACGAACTCAAGAACTTTGCCTATGTTGTGTCCCATGATCTCAAGGCGCCGCTGCGTGCCATCAGCTCGTTGGCGGATTGGCTTTCCACGGATTACGCGGATAAATTCGACGATCAAGGCAAGGAGCAAATGCGCCTCTTGATTAGTAGGGTGCGTCGCATGGACGGTCTGATTGACGGAATTTTGTTGTACTCGCGGATAGGACGGATGAAAGAGACGATGGTCGCAGTCGATCTCAGTCGTCTGGTACCGGAGGTGATCGATTCGCTTGCACCGCCAGCAAATATCACCGTCACAATTACAAATCCTTTACCGACCGTCATGACAGAGCCAACGCGCATTCAGCAGGTGTTCCAGAATCTGCTCTCCAATGCCATAAAATACATGGATAAGCCGGAGGGCAAAATTTGTATCGGCTGTAGCGCCGAGGGGAATCAATGGAAATTTAGCGTCTCAGATAATGGTCCCGGCATCAAGGAGCAACATTTTGAAAAGATTTTCCAGTTATTCCAGACGCTTGCGCCGCGCGATCGCGTGGAAAGCACAGGTGTTGGCTTGGCATTGGTCAAGAAAATCGTGGAAATGTATGGCGGACAGGTCTGGCTTGACTCGACTATCGGGGAAGGAAGTACATTTTTCTTCACTCTGCCGCGCACTTCCGCAACACAAATAACCAGCAAGGGAAGATAAAAAATGAGAGTTGCAGACAAACCAATGCTCTTGGTGGAGGACGATCAGGTGGACGTCATGACGGTCAAGCGCGCCCTGGAGGAAATCCACGTAACTAACCCGGTGATCAATCGGGAAAATGGAGAGGAAGCTCTGAAATACTTGCGCGATCCCGGCAATGAGCGACCGTGCATTATCCTGCTCGACCTCAATATGCCTATCATGAACGGTATCGAGTTTCTGCATGTAGTAAAGCAAGACTCCCAACTCAAGCGCATCCCGGTGGTTGTGCTGACCACATCCGAGGAGCAACCGGACAAAATAAACAGCTTCGACTTGGGAGTGGCGGGCTATATGGCTAAACCGGTGGATTACCGTCAATTCGTCGAGGTAATGCGCACCCTCGACGCCTACTGGACTATCAGCGAGGTGCCGCAATGACCAAACCGCAGATCCACATACTCATTATTGAAGACGATGTTGTAGACCGAATGGCCTGCCGCCGCTCTTTTGCGCAGGATATTCATGATTACGAATTTGTACTGCATGAAGCTGAAACCGCTCTGGATGGGTTGCAGTTAGTCCGTACACAAAAGCTGGACTGCGTGCTACTCGACTACAACTTGCCGGACTTGAATGGCCTGGAATTTCTATCCAAACTGAAAGACGACCTTGGAGAAATTCCGATACCGGTCATCATGCTAACGGGTGCTGACAATGCTGCGGTCGCCGTAGAGGCGATAAAACTTGGCGCTCAAGACTACGTAGTCAAGGATCCCAACCTTCAATATCTGGAACTTCTACCCGCAGTCATAGAGCGTGTGCTTCGTGAGCAACTGGTGTTGAAGGAAAAACAACTGATGGAATCTTCTCTGGCACGGGCCGAAGCAAAGTTCCGTTTCCTCGTAGAACAGATTCCTGCAATCACTTACTCGACCGCGCTGGATGTAACTGGCAAGCTGATTTATATAAGCCCTCAGGTGCGCCAGCTCGGCTTTTCTCCAGAAGAGTTGCTGGCGGATTCTGAAGGTTTTCTCAAACTGCTTCACCCGGAAGACAAAGCGCTAGCGTACGCAAAGGTGGCTTTCTGTTACGAGAGCGGTGAGCCTCTGCGTTGCGAATGTCGCCTGCTCACCCGTGACGGCAAAGTGCGCTGGTTTCTTAATGAGGCCGTCCTTGTACGACACGAATTGGAGGATCCGATGTTCCTGCAGGGAATTCTGATCGACATCACGAAGGACAAAGAAGTCGAAGAAGAGTTGCAACAGCATCGCCGAAGACTCGAAGAGCTGGTGGCCAATCGCACAATGCAGTTCGAGAAAAGGACATCGATTCTTGAATCGGCCAATTCCAATCTTGTCAGCAAGCTTGGAGAGTGCACACAGGCAGGGAGTGCACTCAAGCAATATGCCGATCAAGTTTCAGACCTGTACAACAACGCCCCCTGCGGTTACCACTCGCTCGATCTGGATGGCGTTATTGTCCAAATCAATGACACCGAGCTCAAGTGGCTTGGCTTTACGCGTGACGAGGTTGTAGGAAAAATCAGACTGAATGATATTTTGACACCTGAAAGTGCAGAAATATTTCTTGCGAACTACACACACTTCAAAGAGAACGGATGGATACGCAATCTTGAGCTAGAGTTCGTAAGCAAGGATGGTAACAAACTGCCTGTGTTGCTGAATGCCAACGCAGTCAAGGATAACGGCCGCTTCGTGATGAGCCGTTCAATAATCTTTGACATTACCGACTTCAAGCGTGTCAAGCAGTAACTCTCCTTTTCCAGGAAAAGGAGTCTTACGGTTATGGTGCTTGGAAAAATCTGCGTAAAGCGATGCATAGAGAAGGAAGTCTCAGACATTATGGTAATTTTCCAAAAATGATGAGGAACCGCTATGTGGTACCTTTGCTAAGCGCGTGCTTTCGACCAAATCCATGATATGTCGTAGGATAATGTTCCTTTCCATCAGATGAAAGGAGAAATGCCATTATTTTGCGCGGATCAGCTTTGTAATTGTTAGGATGTGCTATCTATCGCGCATACACCTTCAGCTGTACTTTCAATATGCCCATCACAATCAAAAATGAAGATTAATCAGAGTCACAAGTGACTTGCACCCCGCGGAAGATAGCTACACTAAAGAAAAGGATTGGCACAACGGCCAATCCTTTTAATTAAGGTTGATTACCAAGCAATTTAATTATGTGCGTGCTCGTGAAATAAATCGTCATGTTCAGCTTTGTGCATTGCATCATCATCAAGCCACATCGCAATTGCTGCTAAACCTAACATGATCGAGATCATTAGTATTGAAAATTCGAATGAATTCATTTTAGTTCTCCTTCGAAAATTGAAAAGAGACTTATGAATAGTGTCACTTCGACACTCTCCACCCTTTGTTTTTCTAGCTTGCTAGAAAAACAAATTAGACACGGCAAGTGCCAATTTGGTAACAGAGAGATATAACAGAGTTATCAACGAACCGTATGGACATTATTACATAACCATGTAAAATAATCAACTATTATAGTGTTTTTTATATTCCAAATATCCAATCTTTGCATCATCATTCTTTGGGGGGATTCATCAATACGAGCATTGAAATTGACTCTTATTATCGTTCGCAGCGACGCCAAGAGCAGTGAAACTCTCTATCACCTTGTAGATCAATTTCAATATTGGTCGATTGCCTCGAACTGCATTGATTATTCTTATTTCTGATATTTGTTTTCAGCGGTATTGATTCCCAGAATGGCATTTGCCGGACAGAAACGCACTGTTGCAGTTATCAGTGCAATAGCGGCAATTACCAACAGCACAATTCGCCATATCATGGTCACAGGTGCAAGCAACCCTACCAGTAGCAGAATAACCCCGAGAATCAGTCGAGCCGCACGATCGATTCCGCCTACGTTGTATTTCATGATGACCTCCTGGGGATGTTTCTTACAGTGCCCATCGCTCTCACGCCAAGTGTGAAAGAACTACACCCTGCTGAATTCCTGCGCTCTCTCCATTAGAGACAGATCGCTCAAGTCTCGATATTGTGGCAATTCTCTTAAGCGCTGAAATTCCAGCCGGATTAACTCATTTTGTTTTGCCAGGAATTCCGGCGTTATCCAAACATGACTAGCTACGTAATCGATATCGGTCGACCGAAACTTCATATTTTCCAAGGT
Source organism: Sideroxydans sp. CL21 (assembly GCF_902459525.1). Lineage (NCBI taxonomy): Bacteria > Pseudomonadati > Pseudomonadota > Betaproteobacteria > Nitrosomonadales > Gallionellaceae > Sideroxydans > Sideroxydans sp. CL21. The sequence goes on along the minus strand of NZ_LR699166.1, from coordinate 2,010,791 downwards.
GCGCCTTAAATTCAAGGTCAACAACTGCTTCTCTCCTGGACTTAACGAATTCCAAGGACGAGAATTCAATTGTTCCATGTTCGATAGCAGATTCATGTTCAGAACCCGGTCGTTCGGCAGCACGAGCGAACTATCTCATTCCTCCATTGAACTGCCTTCACCCTGTCTGCACCGTTGTCGCCTAACCAACCAGCTACAATGACTTCGACTTGATCATGTCTGCACAAGTTCATTTCTTGTTGTATTCGTTTATTCCCTTGATGGCTATAGTGGATTCGATGTACTGGTACTTTATGCGAACTTGCGGTCAAATCGTTGGCCATAGTTGAACTTCTCATCGACGCTGAGTGGTGTGGGTCGGAGGGCTCTATCTGTGTTTGCCTCTTGGTTGGGAGAGCGGATGTGGATTAGCATCTCCCCTCGACCTCTAAACTCTTACATAAGATTGCTAATACAACCAACCCAATCATGCGGATATTCAGTTAATCATTTGATTCCAATATGAATGAAAAGGACATGAGTTAGTGCCAGTTGTCACGACCGCGCAGCTTCGGCCTGATACGAACGACGAAACGGTTCCGCTTTGCCGCTCCAGCGCGCGCCCTCTGTCAAGAGTCGCGGGAAGCGCTTCAACAATCCCGTCGCGATCTGTGAACTAACCGGACGCATGAATAGATGTGCGAATAGTGCCGCAAGTCTGATGCGCCGTGAAAAATTGTCGCGCCAGGCGATCTCATATTCATGCCGGATACTTTCGAATGTCTGATTTGAAAGATCCGGATCGCCGCACACGCGCCACGCGTTCAATTGTTCGCTTAACAGGAATGCAGACTGAATGGCCATACTGATGCCTTCGGCCACTATGGGGTGAGCTTCTGCTGCCGCATTGCCAACAGTGAATATGCCATCACGACCAAAGGTATGAATGCCCGTGCGGAGTGGCCCGGAGGACAGCCATGCTCCGTCCACGCTAGCGGAAGACAGTGCTTGTAATACGCCCATGCAGGATGACTCGATGTGCGCAAGGACCGCGGATCCGGCATTCAAGTGAGAATATTGTTGTCGACAACTTTCAAGTCGATCACGCCGTATGCAACACGAAAGGCTGACCCGGCCGCTATCGCTGTAAACCATTCCGCCATATCCGCCCGGAAATGCGAGCAGGGGCATCAAATCTTGTGGAAGTGTACTTTTGAAAAAATGTGCCTTGAATCCAAACAAATCTGAATCGTGCCGCGGGCGGCGGAAGTCCTGCGTCGGCATTACGCCTGACTCCCAAGAGCCATGCGCGGCGACGATCAGTCGGGAACTTAATGCGCGCTCTTCGCGTGAACGCTTGTTGCGGATGCTGCACACGTAGCCACTGTCGGTTTCGACAAACGACGTGAGTGCAAAAGGCTGCCATACCTCAGCCCCGGCTTCAGCTGCACGCTTGAGCAGTAGCGAGTCAAGGTGTTCGCGACCGATTGCTCTGCCGCCGTCCTCGATTCTATCGGTTTGTGAAGCGAGTTTGGCAGTTACCATCGCATCGCCAGAATAAATGCCAATGCGACGCACGACTGGTCCGGCGATCTCCATCAGGGGGGCGGCAACTTCCAAGTGTCTCAGCAACGGCCATGTCGTTTCCGAAATGAATTCGCCGCAAACCTTGCGACGCGGGAATTCCGCTTTTTCGACGATGGCAACCCTCCATCCTGCCAGCGCCAGGAGTACGCCTGCGGTAGAGCCTGACGGTCCTCCTCCCAGAACAATCACATCGTAGCCGATGTTCATATATGTTCTTTCCGTATGGCGAGGAAACAATGGCTGAACAAGCCGGCTGGATATTCGTGCAATATCCAATTGTGCGGGTTCGACCACAGTGCCGACAACTCTTGCCCCCGGAACCCCGCGTGCACGCTCGATACCGCATCCTGCCGCGTAACCGAACCCGCACCTAGCAAACCAATGCAGTGGCTTCCCAGCAGAGACAGAGCCGAACGCCTTGGTTCGCAGCAGAGGAATACCCGACTGCGCGCCTCGATTCCCGCCAGAATTTGCACAAGCTTGTATGACGAAAAATGATGCATGAACAGATTGGCGATGACAACATCTGTGCGCGAGTCGATGGGGCGTTCCAGCCAGTTGAATATATCTAACGCTACGACGCGGGGTGTCCAGCCTGACTTGTGAATCCCTTCGAGGGTCGGTGTCTCTACCAGGTTCATCCTGTCGAGCAAAGTAACGTCGACTCCTCTCCAGCAATCTGCACGCGTCCTGGACAGGCGCAACATCAGTGAACCGTCGCCAGCACCGATCTCAAGCAGCGTGTGCGGTATGAATCCTGCAGTGCCTCGGTCAAGCGCGCTTTGTACGATCGATAATGTCGCCATTGCACGGTGAACGCGCCGCAAATCCTTGCGTGACCTTAGCGCCCGCGGATCATCAGCGGCAAGAACATCGAGCAGTTCCGGCTCAACTTGTCGCAGCAGGTTAAAGTCCACGATTGGATCTCCTTCGCCACCAGGTTACGCCACTTTAAGCAAGGCACCGTGGCAGCTGAATCCGGCACCGAACGATGACATCCACCACCACCCTGGCTTCGCATTGTCATTGAGCGCCTCCTGCAATACAAAATAGACAAATGCGCTACTCATGTTGCCATAACGGTGCAGCATGTCTGCACTGTAGCGCAGATCTTCAGCGGAGATCTTCAGGCGGTTCTGCAATGCGATCAGTACGTCGCGTCCGCCTGCGTGCATGATCCAGGCGCTGATGTCTTCAGGTACCAGTCCGGCCCCACTCAATGCTTTGTGAAGCACCTGTTCGGCGTGTTCGGCAGCCAGTCTTGGAACGGCCCGTGTAAGGACGTTGCGCAGCATTCCATTCCGTGTTTCGAACAGCAGAGTGTTACGTTCAGCCGGATTAACGAGTGAAGCATACTCTTTCCATTCGATGCTGCGCCGCAGCGGATCTGCGTACTTGGAAAGCACAGCCGCGCCAGCTCCGTCGCCAAACAGGCACGCGCTTATCAGTACGCCAGGATCATTATCAAGATACATCGCAGCACTGCTTACTTCCACACAGATCGATAACACGTTCTGGCAGGAGTCGGTTGACAGCAATCCTTCGGCGAGGCGCCAATTGGGCAGCGCTGCCGCGCAACCCTGTCCGACCAGATCAAATGCTTGAACATCTGCCCGCAGGCCCAGTCGTTCCACGATATAACTGGTCAGGCCCGGACAAAGATAACCCGTGCAGGTGCTGACTACCAATCCATCAATTGCATCGGCATCGATGCCTGCATCCCTAAGCGCGGCTGCGCCTGCCGCTGCTCCGAGTGTTGGTGCGTTGTCCAAAAATCGTCTGTGCAGGGTATCGGGGTCAATGCTGAACACTTCATCCAGTGATGCAACGGCGAGAGATCTGAATTCGATCCCGTTTTCTTTAGTGAGAACAGCTTCCGCAATCATGCGCGACCGCGGGTCAAGTTTTCTAAACCATTCGGAGGACTTGAAAGCTTCCCAACATTCGACCTTGTTATAGCTGCGCGGCGGGTTTGCCGTTCCTAATCCATTTATGAACATCGAGACTCCCGTTGCAATTAGCGCATATACCCTCTTGGCTGACCAACTGCGGCGAACGTTGTTGTAAAACAAGTAGTCGGTAAGCCTGCGAAGAGCCGCAGGAAAGCCATTATGGGAGCTTAGGAACCCAAAGGCTACCATACCGCTCATCATTCTTGCATGCCTCGGCTCGTTGATGAAATTGTCGCGTATTGTTTTGCATGCGATTCCTCATATAAGGAATATTTGCGAAGAAGCTGTTTGGTGACAGGCTGCTTCGTACGGTTCTTACTGATGCAGAAGGGCTAATGGCAGCAGTTCGTGCGCGGCATTCGATACTGCACATTCACGATTGCCTTTCCATATGAGTAGTGGCAGGATTATCTATCAATAAAGGAAGGTCGAAAATCAGATGAAGCTCATCGAACAGGACGAGAAGGATGATTTCCAGAGGGTATTGAAGCGATTCAAACTATCTGTGGAAGACTTTGAGTTGGCGGAGACCGATACCACAGACTCCAAAACTGATGAAATCTTTGCGCTTACCGGCTTTGTCGTAATCACGCAAAGATCCACAAATCTTAAAGCACAATATCCGATCGGAGATGGAACCAGATGGGTTGAAGAATTCGAAAGAGATATCGAAAGAAAATTGTTTGGCAGATCATGGACACAATCATGAACAGCAGAAAAGAGAGAGATTCGTTTGGCGACATTGAAGTTCCTGCAAATCATTTGTGGGGCGCGCAGGCACAGCGTTCACTCTTGCATTTTGATATTTCAACTGAACGGATGCCAGAGGAGATTATATTCGCTCTCGCAGAAGTCAAACGTGCACGCGCACAGTGTCAACTGTGAACTTGGCGCAGAACAAAAGATTTCCGGCTAGAGACGCATTTAGGACATAGTTTACAGTTTAAAAGCCATCATGCTGCTTGCAATTGTCAAGAAGTTCAGCTTCGGACTCGGCGAGGAAAAAACGAGTGACCTTGCGGACGCAATACCAGAGGCAGAATCTCCGCTGACAAGTGTTTGGGAAACATTGAGGGTTTCCATGGTTACCTCCTCGTTAATTTCGACGAGCATAACCGTCGCCGGACAGCGAAGACTGACGCCATTTTCTGACTTTCCAACATTAAACTACAACGTTCGCTAATATTTTTGAATGGAATAATGCAAAGGTGAGTCAACAATCTGCAGCAAACAACAATTTCCACTGACAATTGCAAGTGATGTTCAGATACTGGATGTTTTGGTAGCGAACAAGCAAAGTGTTTATTTGTCTGAATTCCGTTTCACGTAGACGGTAGCAGCTTTGCAAGGCCTGAGCTGTTACACAATCAAGACCACAACCAACTGATATGATAACTTTCACAAAAAAGTATCCCGTTCATTCTCAAATGTGCCAACGTCAATTGCTTGCCTTGTTTGATAAGGTCGAAGATGCCGAAGCGGCGATCATCGAAATTCGCAATACTGATCTAAAGGGGTTCAATACGGTCAATGACATGATGATCCAATCCCCGATTGAACTTCCGGAAGTGGAGGAATTGCTCGGCGAAAAGTCTGTCTACGTGCAATGGTTTACATTGGTGGGAGCGATCTTGGGCGGTTTGTTGGGTTTCTGGCTGATCGCTGGATCGCAATCCAACTTCTACGCACAGATGAAAGGTGGCAAACCAATCGTGCCAATACCACCGGACCTTGTGTTGACATATGAAATGTTCATATTGGGCGGTATATTTTTTACCGTGGTGGGATTCCTGATATGTGCCGGCCTACCGGCAAAACGTTCATCGCTATATAGTTCCAATGTTTCGGTAGAGCAGATAGGCGTGCTTGTGAAGGGTGAAAATGAAACTTTGGGGACACTCAAGGCAATTTTCATCGAGCACCATGCTTTTGAAATCCAAGAAGAAACTGAAAGAAAATAATTTCGATATGCTCGGCACAGTAATTGCGGGAATACGTTCAATCTGACGCTCAGTGCGGAAGCATTTGATCCACGGATTTGTTACTTCCGGATTCAGGAAACTGAGTATTACGAGTTCCAACCGTTTTGGGGATCGGTCATGAATAATAGAACAGAGCGCGATTCGTTTGGCGACATCGAAGTTAGCGCTGAAAGACTATGGGGGGCACAAACCCAACGCTCACTTATTCATTTCCACATTTCTTCCGAACGTATGCCAGATGAAATTATTCTCGCTCTTGCCGAAGCCAAACGTGCATGTGCACACGTCAACCGTGATTTGGGTTTACTAAAGGCTGAGAAATCCCAAGCCATCATCAAAGCCGCGGATGAAGTACTGGAGAAATTGCATCGGGAAGAATTTCCATTGGCTGTCTGGCAATCTGGCTCGGGCACCCAGAGCAACATGAATATGAATGAGGTCCTGGCTAATCGTGCATCCGAACTTTTGGGGGGAGGACGTGGAACCGGCAGGCTCGTGCATCCCAATGACGAAGTTAATCTCGGACAATCGTCCAATGATATTTTTCCAACGGCCATGCATCTTGCTGTAGCAATCGGAATCACGCGGAAGTTGATTCCCGCGTTGATTTCATTACGCGCAAGTCTAACCAAAAAATCCGACGAATTCGCAGATATCCTTAAAGTTGGACGCACTCATTTACAAGATGCCACTCCACTGGCGCTAGGCCAGGAATTTTCCGGATACGTCGCACAGCTGGAACATGCTGAATCCGCAATTATGAATAGCTTGGAGCCTGTATATGATTTAGCCATTGGTGGAACCGCGGTAGGCACTGGCTTAAATACCCATCCTGAATTCGGGTTGCGCGTTGCAGCAGAATTGGCCGAACGTTTGCACTTGCCGTTCAGGAGCGCCCGGAACAAATTTGCCGCGCTGGCCGCGCACGATGTATTGATCAATGCACATGGCGTACTCAAGACGCTCGCCGTTGCCTTGATGAAAATAGCCAATGACGTGCGCTGGATGGCTTCAGGTCCACGCTCCGGGTTGGGAGAGATTCAGTTACCGGAAAACGAACCGGGTAGTTCGATCATGCCTGGCAAGATTAACCCTACGCAATGCGAAGCCTTGACCATGCTTTGTTGTCAGGTCATCGGCAATGATGTGGCGATTACGATCGGTGGCGCATCTGGCAATTTTGAATTGAATGTTTATAAACCACTCATCGCATACAATTTTATGCAAAGTCTCCGCTTGCTAGCGAACGGTATGACGAGCTTTGAACAGTATTGCGTGCGTGGAATCGAAGCCAATCGCCTGCGGCTCGCCGAATTAATGGATCAATCCTTAATGCTGGTTACTGCTCTTGTTCCGCATATTGGCTATGACCGGGCAGCGGAAATTGCAAAACGCGCCCATCTGGATTCATGCACGCTCAAGCAGGCTGCTATTTCACTTGGATTTGTCACAAATGAAGAATATGACCGGTGGGTTGTACCTGCCAACATGACATCTCCTTCCAGCCAAGGCAATACTTGACTAATTCACTGCGAAATGTATAGTGAATACACGTAATCTGCAGCGGCACTCAGACTATCAAGTATGCATCGTTCTGTACTACGCTTTGGATTGGTTGCGGCTGATTCTTAGCGATGAATTAGAAAAATCAAGGTGTTCCATGTGCCAGTGACTCCGGGCAGTTTTGATAATAACTGCTGCAGAAATGGAGGATGATATGGCAGCATTTTTCGGTATAGACGAACTCAAGTCGCAAGGTTTCATCGACAAGAGCGTAGTGTGTTTTCCACTTACGCCGGATGGCAAGACAGACTTGCATGCTGTCGCTTCTCCCATCCAAAACGAAGACATCGTTTTCATCAAACACTGCACTCCTCAACTTAGTCTGCATATCAAAGCGGTCGGCATTGTGCAGTCCAACTATCCAACCGAAAGCGATTTGGGAACATGCCTGCCGGTTAAATGGCTGTGGCAAGGCGAAAAAGTACCCGTCAATACGGATGAAGTACTTTCGCTATGCGGCGAAGCACTTTATGAGGAGTTCAACATTTCGGTGCAAAGAGAGATCATCGATTTGTTGCCTGAAAAATACCAATTGCCGAGAGAATGGTAATGCACAAGTGTCATGATTCGCGGTTTACAGCTTGGATGTACTCGTAAAGTTATTTCTGTGAGGGAGACTGTCATGAGTAGCATGTGGCTCAGTGTTTCGACCTTCATCGTTATTGTTTTGTCACTTTTTATAGTGGGCGTTTTATTTTTTGCTGCACACTGAAGGCCACCCGCGATGTATGGGGGAAATAATAGAAGCATAGTTTTCTATAGCTTCCGCGGATGCTTGAAGTTCAAATTTAATCGTGAGTTTCTTGTAGATCACTTCCCATATCAGCCAGACATAGGAGTGACGAGATGAACAAAGACGAGATAAGAGAAATGCTGTTGGACGATGTCGATATATTTCGGTTGAAGGCTGAATACTACGAGTCGCTTGGGTTATTTGAGGCGGCAAAATATGCTAGCGATCTTGCCTCGAACCTTGAACTGGCACTTACGACATTACCTTCAGAAGACGATCAAGAGATTTCTTGAAATATATTGAACTTCACTTTGCTTAGAGTACCGTAACGAAAATAAATGAGAAACAACTTATTGGATTGGAACGTCTACAGGGGGTAAGTATATTGGGTTGGAGTGGTCAATGTGCCTACAGCAACCAGACAATTAGATGAACTGATAGGCCGCGAATACCGGCACGGTTTTTCCACGACACTGGAAACCGATACGGTACCGCGTGGCTTGAGTGAGGATATCGTTCGCATGATTTCCGCACGCAAGAACGAGCCGGAATTCATGCTGGAATGGCGCTTGAAAGCCTATCGCTACTGGCTGACCAAGACCGAACCGCAATGGGCGAACATCCACCATCCGGTCATCGACTACCAAAGTATCAGTTATTACTCCGCACCGAAATCGGAGAAGGATGGTCCGCGCAGTCTGACGGATTTAGACCCCGAGCTACTGCGTACCTACGAGAAACTGGGCATCCCGCTCAAAGAGCAGGAAATGCTGGCAGGTGTGGCCGTGGATGCTGTGTTCGACAGCGTCTCGGTGGCCACCACTTTCAAGGATAAGCTGGCCGAACTCGGCATCATCTTCTGTTCGTTCTCTGAAGCGCTGCAAAAGCACCCCGATCTGGTAAAGCAATACCTCGGCTCCGTGGTGCCTTATACAGACAACTTTTTCGCTACGCTTAATTCGTCCGTGTTCAGCGACGGTTCGTTCTGTTACATCCCGCCGGGCGTGCGCTGCCCGATGGAGTTGTCCACATATTTCCGCATCAATGCAAAAAACACCGGACAGTTCGAGCGCACCCTGATCATTGCCGACAAGGATGCTTACGTCAGTTACCTGGAAGGATGTACCGCGCCGATGCGCGACGAAAACCAGTTGCATGCGGCAGTGGTGGAACTGATCGCGCTGGAAGGTGCGCAGATCAAGTATGCGACAGTGCAGAACTGGTACCCGGGCGATAAGGAAGGCAAGGGTGGCATCTACAACTTTGTCACCAAACGTGGTGATTGCCGCGGTGCCAATTCGCGCATTTCCTGGACACAAGTCGAAACGGGTTCGGCCATCACCTGGAAGTATCCCAGCGTGGTTCTGCGCGGCGACAACTCGGTGGGTGAGTTCTATTCGGTCGCGCTCACCAACCATTACCAGCAGGCCGATACCGGCACCAAGATGATTCACATAGGTCGCAATACCAAGAGTACGGTGCTTTCCAAGGGTATCAGCGCCGGTCACGGGCAGAACACGTACCGCGGTCTGATAAAGGTGCTGCCGACAGCAGAAAACGCACGCAACTATACGCAATGCGATTCACTGTTGCTGGGCGATCGCTGCGGGGCACACACCTTCCCTTATATCGAGGTAAAAAATCCCAGCGTAAAAGTTGAGCACGAAGCTTCGACCTCACGTATCGGCGAAGACCAGTTGTTCTACTGCACACAACGTGGCATAGCACCGGAAGATGCGGTATCTATGATCGTCAGCGGTTTCTGCAAGGCGGTGTTCCAAAATTTGCCGATGGAGTTCGCCGTGGAAGCACAAAAGCTGCTTGGCGTGAGCCTGGAGGGCAGCACAGGCTGACCATTGAAGGAGAAGAACATGCTCAGCGTAACAAATTTGCACGCAAGTATTAATAGCAAGGAAATTCTGCGCGGTATCGACCTCAATGTGCAGGCTGGCGAGGTGCATGCAATCATGGGGCCAAATGGTTCAGGCAAGAGCACGTTGGCACAATTGCTGGCCGGGCGCGAAGGTTATCAAGTGACTGCGGGTACGGTGCGTTATCTGGAGCGGGATTTATTGGCCATGTCGCCCGAAGAAAGAGCGCGCGAAGGTGTATTCCTGGCTTTCCAGTACCCGGTAGAAATTCCCGGCGTGAGCAATGCGCTGTTCCTCAAAACAGCCCTTAACAGCATACGCAAACATCACGGATTGCCTGAACTCGACGCGATGGATTTCCTCTATTGGATACGCGACAAAATGAAATTGCTGGGAATGGATCAGTTGCTGCTGCCTCGTGCTGTCAACGAAGGGTTTTCCGGTGGTGAGAAGAAACGCAATGAAATTTTGCAAATGGCCGTTTTGGAGCCGAAGCTGGCAATTCTGGATGAAACAGATTCGGGTCTGGATATTGACGCGCTTAAGCTGGTTGCAGACGGCGTGAATGGGATGCGCACCCCGGAGCGTGCCATCGTGCTGGTCACTCATTACCAGCGCCTGCTGAATTTTATCGTCCCGGATGTCGTACACGTGCTGTCACAAGGTCGCATCGTGAAATCCGGCGGTGCAGAACTGGCGCTGGAATTGGAGAAGCATGGTTACGGATGGGTCGAAGATCTATACAAAACACGTAAAGTGGCTTAGCGAGTTTGAAATGAATGCTCAACTTGAATCCTGGGAAAATATGGCGCTGGAAAACGTGCCGCAGCATTTGGCTGGTTTTGGCGTGCCGTGGATAACCATGGCACGCCAGTCCGCGTTTGAACGTTTTGTGGCACATGGCTTTCCCACCCGGCGAGAAGAGGAGTGGAAATATACCGATGTTGCGTCGATCGGCAAACGCGAGACCCTGGCACCTGACTATATTCCCCCTGATCCACCATCTGAAGCTGCACTACTTGCATGGACATTGTCTCAAGAAAAAATACATCTGATGGTATTCGTGAATGGACATTATTCCGACGAACTGTCTAACATAGGTGAACTACCAACAGGAGTGCGCTTGGAAAGTCTGGCAGACTTGTTGGACATGTCCCCCGATTTGTCAGAAGCGTTCTTTGACCGGCAGCATGAACACACTATCTTTGCTGCGCTTAACAATGCGTTTGCTACCGATGGGGCAGTGCTAAAACTGGCTCCCGGGACAGAGTTGGAAAAGCCACTTTATCTGCTGTTTGTCGCGAGTGGACACGGTGCAGCAATCTACCCGAGAAATATCATAATTGCCGCTGAGGGGGCTCGAGCTACGGTCATTGAGCAATATTTCGGTATGCAGGACTCACACAATTTCACTAATGCCGTGACTCAGATCAACCTCGGGGCTCGTGCCGAATTGCAACACTGCAAATTGGTACAGGAAGGCAAAGATGCTTTTCATGTTGCCGGTACTCACGTGAATCAGGCAACTAGCAGCCGATTTGTTTCAAATTCATTCGTGCTTGGCGGACGACTTGTACGCAATGACACCACATCCGATCTGAATGAGCCGGAATGCCAGTGCGCTCTCAACGGCTTGTACATGCTGGAGGGCAAGCAACATGTGGATCATCATACCCGCATCGATCATTTCGCCCCTTCGGGCATCAGCCGGGAATATTACCGGGGCATTCTGGATGGCGAGTCGCACGGTGTCTTCAATGGCAAAGTGGTCGTTCATCCCAATGCCGTCAAAACGGATGCACACCAATCTAACCGCAATCTTCTGCTGTCTCGGCAAGCCGAGGTGGATACCAAGCCGCAATTGGAAATATTTGCCGATGACGTGAAATGTACACATGGTGCGACGGTTGGCCAATTGGATGATGACAGTCTGTTCTACCTTCGCTCGCGAGGGATTGATGCAGAATCGGCGCGCTCCTTACTGATTTACGGTTTTGCCAACGATATCATTGGGCGGGTCGAAATGACGGATATGCGCGCACGAATCGAGCATCTAGTGCTGGATCGTTTACCGTTAGGTGAACAGATCAAGGAGTTGTTATGAAACTGGCCGAGTTGCATAGCCATCCCGATGATCTGCAGGCGCGATTCTGGCGCACGGACTTTCCGATTCTGAAATCCAATATCCACGGTAAGCCGCTGGTTTACCTGGATAACGCGGCCACTACACAGAAGCCACTGGCGGCAATACAGACCGAGAACGATTATTACGGCCATTACAACGCCAACGTGCATCGCGGCATCCATTCTCTTAGCCAGCTTGCTACTGACGCTTATGAAGGGGCGCGGGCAAAGGTTCAGCATCTGATCAACGCTGCCAGCCCAGATGAAATCATTTTCGTGCGCGGCACTACCGAGGCCATCAATCTGGTCGCCCATAGCTACGGACGCAGCCATCTGCTGGCTGACGACGAGATCATTCTGAGCCAAATGGAGCACCACTCCAATATTGTTCCATGGCAGATGTTGTGCCAGCAAACAGGTGCCAGGCTGCGCGTAATCCCGGTAAACGATATCGGAGAGCTGAAGATGGACGCCTTTGAGGCGTTGCTGAATGAACGTACTCGATTTGTGGCAGTGACGCATGTCTCCAATGCGCTGGGTACGATCAACCCGGTCAAGTCCATCATTGCCCTTGCCCATAACCGTAGTGTGCCAGTACTGCTGGACGGTGCGCAGGCTGTCGCTCATCTGCCGGTGGATGTGCAGGAATTGGATTGCGATTTCTATGCATTTTCCGGGCACAAACTATACGGCCCTACCGGGGTCGGTGTGCTTTATGGCAAGGCAGCCTTGCTCAATGCCATGCCCCCGTATCAAGGTGGAGGCGACATGATTCGCTCCGTCAGGTTTGAGGAGACTTCCTACAACACATTGCCGTACAAGTTCGAAGCCGGAACGCCCAACATTGCCGGTGTCATTGGTCTGGGAGCGGCGGTTGATTATGTGAGCAGTATCGGATTTGAGGCACTTGTCTCGCACGAACAAGCTTTACTGTCTTACGCAACGCAGTTGGTGAACAATATTCCTGGGCTGCGCATAATCGGCAATGCGCCCGAAAAAACCGGCATTCTTTCGTTCGTGTTGGATGGAGTGCATCCTCATGACATCGGCACGATACTGGATCGCGAGGGCGTGGCTATCCGCACTGGCCATCATTGCACGATGCCGCTGATGGAAAGATTCGGTGTGCCGGCCACGGCGCGTGCTTCGTTTGCCCTGTATAACACCAGGCAAGAAGTGGATGTGCTGGTTGCAGCGATCTGTAAGACAAAGGAATTGTTCAAGAGATGACCGATCTACGCGAACTATATCAGGAGACTATCCTCGACCATTATCGTAAGCCGCGCAACTCCGGGCGACTGGCCGACAGTAATCGCATGGCCGAAGGCTTCAATCCGCTGTGTGGTGACAGGGTGAAGCTCTATTTAAAAGTGGAGGATGGCGTAATTCGAAACGTCCGTTTTGAAGGTATTGGCTGTGCCATCGCAACTGCATCCGCCTCGCTGATGACGGAAAGCATCAAAGGCAAACGCGAGGATGAGGCATTACAGTTGCTGGAAACGATTCACAATATGGTGACGGGCGGCACCACAACTGGAGATTCAGGAAAGCTGGAAGTCTTGGCAGGCGTCCATGAATTCCCGGAACGGGTCAAGTGCGCAACGCTGGCTTGGCACACTCTGAAAGCTGCACTCGAAAATATCGACAAACCGGTGACGACGGAGTGAATTGAATTACAAGGGGTAGTTCATGATTGATTTCGAAAAATTGAACGAACATTTGCAAGAAAAGACAATAGACCCGAAGACACTTGAGGCGCGTGTCGTCGAGAAACTGCGCACGATCTTCGATCCGGAAATTCCAGTGAACATATATGATCTCGGCTTGATCTATGAATTGGATGTGCAGGCAACGGGCGAGGTGCATGTGCGCATGACACTGACCGCGCCCAACTGCCCGGTTGCGGACGGATTTCCGGATATCGTGCAGAACGCGCTGTGGCTGGTGGACGGTGTCAGCGACGTGACGGTGGAGCTCGTCTGGGAGCCACCGTGGGGTCGTGAACGTATGTCGGAGGCAACACGATTGCAACTCGGTTTGATGTGATCCAAGGTGGACGCGGTGAGCAACTGGCTGGATGTCTCAAATATCGATGAGTTGACACTGAGTACACGTCGCGTGGTCGATGTGGAGGGGATCAATGTCGCAGTATTCAATCTCGGCGGCGAATACTTTGCCATCAAGGACGAGTGTCCCCATGATGGAGGAGTGTTGTCCAACGGTGAACTGGATGGTGAGGTGATCATATGTCCGCGACATGGGGCGCGATTTTCAATTAGGACTGGTACTGTGCTGGGACCACCTGCTTATGAAGACTTGATCACATTTCCTGTGCGAATCTCACAAGGCAAGGTTCAAGTGGAGATTGACCGAACATGATAAGTCTTTTCATGGCTCGTTCATGCTCCCCGCAACAATGGGAACATTCCAGCCATTGTCTTCATTGGTGGCAGCGTTGTCATTTGCCGTGATTGTAATCATCGCTGCGGTGCATTGGGCATGTTAATCCATTCCAGGCAAATCGATAGAACTCGGCATTGCTGATATACCTTGGATACCGGTTCGATGAGGTTTTTGTATTCGCAAAAATTTGCGTCAATGACATAGAGAGTGATTTTCTCCCTCTGATGTCGAACAAAGCAAGTGTAAGTCTTGTCCATTGTGGATGAGTCAGGTGGTCTGTGTCGGTTTCATCAAACGCTGCACTCCTCAACTCAGTCTGCAGATCGATGCTGCGAGCGTAGTGCAGTCCGATTAATGGAGGGAAATTACCATGAGAACAATTAAATTGCTGTTGGGAATACTTTTCGGTATCGCTGTTGCTGCATGTGGTGGTGGCGGCGGTTATGGTGGTGGTTATGGCGGCGGCGGCATGGGTGGATCCCCTGTCGGCGGTTACAATATTTCTGGCACGGTCAGTGGTGGGTCAACTAATCACAGTGGCGTGATGATCAACCTGAGCGGAGCGGCGACAATGAGCAGTATCACGGCTGCTGGCGGATACTATATCTTCACCGGCCTTGCGAATGGGTCCTACACGGTTACACCAACCTTAATGGGATATACATTTACCCCGCCAAGCACATCCGTAACCGTGAATGTCAATAGTTATTCTAATGTTAACTTTACTGAAGCTCCTTAGCGCCACAGCATTTTCGGTAAGGTGAGCAGGTTTGGAGGCAGCGATATGACGATCACCCGGGGTGGCGTTAATACCGGATCTGTGTGGCGGATTTGAGATGGTGGTAGTTTAGTATTTCAAAGGACGGCAACTTCTATGGCAAAGTGGCTCGTTATAGTCCGTGCTATCCTCGTCCTGCTCGGCGTGGCTTGACCTTGGCTGTCGAAGCTGGGCATCGGTCATCTTCCAGGCAACATAGTTGTCGGGCGCAAGGGATCGGTTTCTATTTTCCGATAACTACCAGCATCATTGTTTCGCTGGTGCTGTCGCTGAATTTATGAATTTTCAGAAAACGAATCAGACGTTTGATATATCTGCACTCGATGTATAGCCACTTGCAAAAAACGGGAAATTGACTTTCTTGCACCGAGGAGTAGTCTTTAACACGGTATACCGAGTGTTGGTAACCATGTCGTTGTAGCATGTAAACAGATCAGGCTGTTCGAAGCTGGACACTCAGTCAAGAACGAACCGCCTTCGCTTCGAAATTCCAGAATGCATCAGGAATTCCCCAAGACGCACATCCAATGTTTTCAACGGCGGTATCGGCAATTGTTCGGCATACGGCGATTCAAATTGGTTTTTTCATACTGAGGAGAGTTAATTATGTCACTACGAATAAATGATACAGTTCCGGATTTCAACGCGGAGACTACCAAGGGCCCGATCAATTTTCACGACTGGATTGGAAATGGATGGGCGATTCTGTTTTCTCACCCCAAAGACTTTACGCCCGTCTGCACCACGGAGTTGGGCTACATGGCAAAGCTGGAGCCGGAGTTCAAGAAACGCAACTGCAAGATTATCGGCTTAAGCGTAGATCCCGTGGCCAACCACGCCAAATGGGCGAAGGATATCGAAGAGACGCAAGGCTATGCCGTTAATTATCCGATGATCGGCGACACCAATCTGGCAGTGGCAAAACTTTACGACATGCTGCCCGCGATCGAATCGGGAACGGCGGAAGGCCGGACTCCGGCCGCGAATGCAACGGTGCGCGCGGTGTTTGTTATCGGCCCCGACAAGAGAATCAAATTGATGCTTACTTACCCGATGACGACAGGTCGCAACTTCGACGAGATCCTGCGTGTCCTGGATTCGATGCAGCTCACGGCAGAGTTCAAGGTTGCTACGCCTGTCAACTGGAAGAGCGGCGATGAGGTTATCATCTCGTCCTCGGTCTCCGATGACGAGGCGAAGGGAATGTTCAAAGAGGGTTGGAAAACAATCAAGCCGTATCTGCGCATGGTAAAGCAGCCTCACTCTCATACTCGCTAATGGAGCTTTGGCTTGGACATCAAATAGCATCGAGCGGCAG
This sequence comes from Sideroxydans sp. CL21, assembly GCF_902459525.1. Classification (NCBI taxonomy): domain Bacteria; kingdom Pseudomonadati; phylum Pseudomonadota; class Betaproteobacteria; order Nitrosomonadales; family Gallionellaceae; genus Sideroxydans; species Sideroxydans sp. CL21. Next base: position 1,994,501 of record NZ_LR699166.1, on the reverse strand, counting down.
ATTACCGCCTGCCACCGGGAGTGACCAAGATGGTTCGTCAAGAATTGCTTTCGACTCAATGATGCCGGAGGGCGCTCAAAATATTCTTTGAGCCCCTCGTTGTTTTCTTTTCTCGCGCCACAAGCTACTGCTAGCAGGAGATGCTCCGCGGATCACTAATTATTTTGATACTTGCCGACGTAGTTTTTTTTGCATCGATAGGATATTCCAGTGTCCATCCCCTTGCCGATGCAGATCGTGCTTTCAATTTATCTGCTTTGGCAAAAGCATCTTATTTATTTCAGCGACTTGAGGTACCGGTTGATTCTGAATCTAAATATCAGCCTGGGGCAAACTATCTAAGTTTTGTGTAGCCATAGGTATGGGATATTCACTGCCACAGGCCGCGCCTTCTTCTTGCTGACCGGCGAAGGGCGCAAGGTACCGCAGACCGACGAAGAGCGTAGTGCTGCACTTCGTTCCATGTTCGCCTACACTGGAAATTATCGAATCGAGGGTGACAAGTTTATCACCACAGTCGATACAGCCTGGAACGAGGCATGGGTCGGCACGGATCAATTGCGAACTTACAAAATTGACGGGGACCAACTGTACGTAGTCACTATGTCACAGTCCAACCCTAATTTCGGCAACAGGGCGATGCACAGCATCCTCGCTTTTGAACGCCAGAAAAAATAGTAGCGATTTATAAAGAGCCCCTGAAAACTTCAAATTGGAGGACACTCGCGATCTTCCTTTATTGGCAGCGGACATCTACAATCATTCCATGAAAAAAGCAGAATCTCTAAATTCGAGACTCTGCTCATTCTGGGACACTGTACTATTTGCCGATCTGTTTGCTGACTTCATTTTCCTGATGGTTCAGCTTCTCTTGCTCTTTCTTCGTTATGTGACCGCCATCTTTAGCTGCCATCGCGCGTTCTTCCTTGCGCATGTGGCGATCTTCCTTATGCAGTTTGGCCGCCTCACCCTTTGACATTTTGCCTTCTTTGACTTCATTTTGAATGCGCTTATCTTGATTCTCTAAGCGTTGGTTCACTTCTGCCCGACGAGGGTGATCCTTGTCAAATTGTCCTTCAGCCGCAAAGGCGTTAATAGTCATACCAGCAAGCAACAGGCTGGATGCAAGAAAAAGGGTGCTACGTGTTGTGCAGTTCATGAAATTTCTCCTATAGTTATATCGGTAGTTGCAAATTAACTAGCTGTGTTAATGAATCCTAATGGATATCGCTAATAACTCGCGACAAGACCATTAACGAACCAACTGCCAATTGGAATACAGTTTCTCCATAGAGATTTGTATCGGGCTTGTAGCAAATTGTGTCCCACTTATTGAATGCAGGACGGTCAGTCGTGACTGTCCGTTGAAGGCGTGCGCCGTGCAAAGGTGGTGCTTTTTCAGTGGGTGGAGCATTGAGCGAAGAACATCGCCCGTTGCTGTGCCGGGGTAATGGCGACAGCATGCACACAAGGAAAGCGTCGCAACACGGGAAACCCCATGGCGTGGTGCAAGGATGACCAACCGGACGCCCGCGAGGGAGAGGCCGGACGCCTTGGGGTCACGGAGAGGCTCGTAGTACTGCCGAAGTCGGGTAATGCCGGTGGAGGGAAGGAGCCTTGGTTCAAGACAGACGAAAGAAGCAGGAAACATCGTTGCCTGGGTTCGATCTTCTCCGCTTCATGTGCGCTCCTGCAAATACAGGATACTTCCATTAACGCATCAGCGGATTCTACGTGTACACTTTCGTACGTTTTACACAGTCTGGGCCAGGAAAGGACATAGATGCGTGTCGTCTAATTTGTGTCATGAGCTGGTTGTTTCGGCTCTGAGATACCAAGATTGCTCAGCAAATCTACACTGCCTGCCAAACCAAAAACAAAAGCGCGACGACAACTAAAGATAGAATCATAAATCGTTCTTGACCCATAATTTGTCCTACTTAAATTTCATGTGACTATTGCAGAATGGCTTCATATGCCCATGTCTGGATCAATTCATATACAGAAAGGTTCAAATTAGCGAAGTGCTTTCAAAAGTGGAATGATTTACGCAATACAAGCCAATATGAGTCGTGTTGAAGTTTGTTGTATGGTCCTTCGTCTTTCGAATCGAAACACAGGAGAGACGACAAGTGAGAGCAGTCATTGTTGGAAGGCAATTGCTTTTGAAAGCTTATTGACCAGTCATCTTTTTTCGATTCGGCGACGGAGACATGCTGCGGTGCGCTGCCGAATGTCGCCCCGCTAGGTGCGCCATCCTTCGTGCTGTTAAGTAAAGCATGCGTATTGAGCAGGTAAGAAGGTAGCCCGTGAGTGCCGGAACTTAGAAACTTATTTGATAACATACGCTTCTTGAGTGCAAATGAACCTTCCTTGGATTGTGCGGTAGTTGCAGTAACCGCCAAGCTAAAAATAACAAACCAAAAGCCTACTTGCATGGCCTTTTGTATTAGATTGGGACTGAAAATGAGCCGGAACATATGCTCTCCTATCGATGTCTTAGCTACCGTGGGGATAAGTAGCATGAGAAGACGGATGAATGCCCCTACCGCAACCCCGCTGCCATAGTCTCCCTTAGGCCGGTAATTTTGCGCCCTTACCTTTCGGTATGTTTGCCAATGAGATATAGATTATTGAGCGACTCCGATGTAGTCAATCCATGCAAGGATGAAAAGGCGGCATCTTCTGATGTGCGGTAAAAAGACAATCTTTTACTTCATATATTCAATGACCTTTTAGGGCTGGCGTTTGCCAGCTAAAGGCAGTTAACGACGAACGGCTGCTGGAATTGAGAAGCAGCTGGTGGCCTGGTTAACCGACAACGGGCAGAATGAGGCCACTGACGTTCATCCAACCTGGGGATTTTCATGACTTGACGTTATTGTGGTTTAGATCTTGTGAAGAGAAAGAATCCTCGCGGAGGATAAAATGAAAATCCAGTACAATAAAAACGAAGTTATTGCAGCAGCCAGATACATCGTAGATAACATGCCGAGTTCAAAAATTCCCTCGATGATTCCTTATACCGATCGAGGGTATCTACCAGAGCGTGGAGAAGTGGATGAAATTCTAAGAAATATACGGACTCTAGCCGGAGAAAATAAAAATGTATTCGAGGCTGTTCGTCGAAAACTCTCATTTGGCGACACGAAGGTTGAACCGATTATGCAGAAGTGGGTTGAAGTATTGGGAATAGGCGGATATTGGATTATTGCTGAGATAGAAGGCGATACTGTCATTTTCTCAGTTGCGGTATCACCTTGGTTCGGCGACGTTCGTGTTATCGAAGAAGAGATTTAATTGAACAAGATGGTGTGAAGCAGACCTTTGTGTTTGCCGTAGGCTACAGACCGAATGCGGCCCGGGGGACATCGAGCTAGATTTATGGTTCTGCTGTTGTGTGGAATGTTTGACAATAAGGAATTTAAAAAACTGGGGTTGGCTTTTCATAAAAGCGGGGACGAACTTGGCGACACCTTAAAGACTAAAGATATCACTGCGTCCCTGCGCGCATTGAACAAAACGATGCGGTATTGCGTAGAGTGCCATGCTACATATCGCCAATGAGGTGAGGCGACCACATTGTAAAAACAAAAGTGGTCTTTGGGGATCGATTGTCACATTAAATTAAATGACTGTCCGCTTTCAGACGACGACATTTCAGGCTGGTATGTCTCCTTGGGGTCGATTGTGACGGCTGGCGGAAGTCCGCTTCAGAGCTATGACAATTTACCTGCAAAGAGCTATCTGAATATCCTGGTGGATGAGATCGTGGTACGGGACAAAACCGCCACCATCAGGGGCGGTTATGAGGCATTAGCGGAAACGATGCAGAAAATAAAAGTGGGCAACTTGTATCAAGTGCCCACTTTTAACCCTAATTGGTGCGCCGGAAGAGATTCGAACTCCTGACCCCTTGGTTCGTAGGGGTGACTTATAAGTAACTGTTTTATTACCAAACAGCAACTTACAACGCTTGCCATTTTCTTTATTAATTGCGTCAACTCTCACGCGCATTATGCCCAACGTGAGCTAGGCACAAAAAAAACAAATACGATGATCTTCTTCGGAGAATTGACGTCGTCATTGAAATAGATCAGCCCGTCGATGGCGCTGTCCGCGCCTTTTTTTGCCCTGATCATATATGAAGGTACTCTTTGAGTATGCGGAGACGCTCACGAATTGAGCTAGCATCGTTGGTGCCCTGCTGTGAAAGTCTATCGTATTCAAGTAAATCAAATATTGCCTTAGTAATGTCAGTTGCAGCTATCGTTTTATTCTTCGCGCGTTCATTTTGGAAATTAATAAGATCCTTGCGAGTGATTTTGTTTAGTTTGTTGGCAGCTTTGGCATCCCTCGCAAGTAAGAAGTATATAGGGATACCTGCTTGCGCAGCCAAGAGCGGATCTCTTGCTACAAAGAGTGGCAGTAGATCATCTAATGTTTTTTCCGCTGAATCTAAGATAGATTCGACTGCCTTTTTCTTATTTGACTTAAAATCCCTGGTAAATTGATCGAGGAATGGCTTTTTTGTGTCAATAACTTTCCCCTGGCGCACTGAATATTCCAAATATAAAAGTCTAGCAGCCACTTCTCGATGTTGATATCTACCATTCGAAAATCGAACTTTCTTTGTAAAAAGTGCATGTCCAGACAATTTTGTTATTGCCTTCGCCATATCTCCTCCGATGGCATTGCGCTTCTCTGAAGCGTTGAGCGGCACCGCCTCATTCAGTCGAGAAAACATATCCTCAATAAGCTCAAGATCTTCGGTCTCTACGCAAATAATCGGTAGAGTGAACGCATCAAAACGTTGTTTGAGTCTTGGATACTTGAGAGCTAAGTCTGAGTAAGTCAACTCGGATGCCGTTACCGTTTCATCTTCAAGGAATTCAAAATCTTTTGAAAGTGTGAATTCCCCATTAATAAAGCCAAATATCGTCTCTAGTCGTTGACGACCATCAATAACGGCATAGTCCTTCTTAGTTTTCTTTGCTACCTCTCGTTCAAGTTTGTGGAAATATAGCTTGGGAATATCGTACCTATTGATAATCGAGTCGATCAATAATTGTCTCTTTTCACGAGACCATATATCACCTTGCCTTTGATATGGAGGCTCCAAATCGATCCGATCTTTGTCAGCATACATAGTTAAAACTGATTCATTCTGAAGCGCGAAAGTATTTATCACAGTCATTTTAGTTCCCCTCCAATGAGTTCACCAACGCTCGACAGCTCCGGAAAAAGCTGAAACTTGGTGACAGCCAACATCTTCAATTCAGCAAGTATCGTTGCCTTAGCTGATGCGGGAACCCTGTACTCAATTAAATGCTCTCCCTTTCCAATGCTTTCGATAGCTATAGTTGTGTGATGGCTAATTGTAAAAACTCCTAATTGAGCTTGAATCCGAGCATTATTTCTAGTTGCAATAACCGCCATCGGAAAGACACCTTTTGCCGGATTAGCCTCAATCGCTAAGGTTGAATAATTTTCCAGTGCCTTGTCATCAAATGAAGGCAGGTACCGAACTTCTTCTGGCCTGGAAGTGGTTTGTTGATTTAATCTCAACGGGAATAATGCCCATAGGCTAGCTTCGGCGCGTGGATTTTGAGTAGCCGCGAAGTATAGTCCTGCAAGGGGGCTTTCAGTCCAATCTAATAGGCGAGTCGGGACACCATAATGCTGCATGACGAATAGCCAATCGAAGTTGTTGTTATTGAGCCTCTGCTCTATCAAGAGATTTGCATTTTGTTTAAAGCGACTAATTAGCACGCTTTCTGGTGGAGGATTTTTTAGCCGCAGGTATGTTGGTATTAGCTTCCATTTTGCTTGAGAATGCCCTCGGAACCATACTGGCTCATCGACTTTTGACAAGTCGCTCTTGAGTCGTTTTAGAAAATCGCCAACCGAATTAATAGAACGTATCTTAATCGTCATAAATTCCTCTACTTGCCTATGGCTAGTCCAGTGAGTGTGAGCGCTGAGCCAGACTGTCGTAGTTGCTCCACCAATTGAGAAATGATCCAGTATTTAAAAAATTTTTAATTTTTACACTAGGAAGTGCATTTCCTATCTAATCAGCGGATTATCCGCCATTCCTATGTCTTCCTATAGTCAGTCTTTATGCATCTTCTGCACAGGTTCGACATCAATTTTTTTGTAGCCGTAAGTGCCTGGGCAGGAAATCTCGACCGCCTTACCTCTCCCGCCAATTAATCCTTTAACCTTTGGATTGCCGAAATACGGCGGCAAGCCATCGAGCTCACCCTCACTTTTTCCGTCGATTGATATTATCAATGCTGTTTGCCATGTCCAAGAGTTCCTCTGTACCCAAAACCCTGCCTTGTTTCCATTGGCAACGTACATTTGGTAAATATTTTCGGCCATAAAACATTCAGCATTAGCTTAGATTGAAATGTCGACTCAACAAAATCATCTAGTGTCCATCTAGCCATAAAGATGCATTAGCAAATTGCTGTGTCCAAAAACCATGCATCTGTCCATTTTTATAATTTGGCTCAGAGTTGCGCAATTCACTGATGCGACTTTTCGCGGTTACTCGCAATTGGTCTATAGCTGTCTTTCTCGAATCCCCATTCAATCGGCCCAGCAGTGTCTTTGAGATTTTATGTGCTTTCAAGCGCCCATCATTTCTATGATCGTTGGACAAGAATAAACCCTCTTGAATATCTTTTTCAGTTACAGAAAACAGTGTACGTAAATGAGGTGTATCCAATACCAAGAAACCGAATTTGTGTGCCTTTTCTCCAGTTGGAATACGTTGATCTTCTACAATAAGCAAATAACCTGAATCCTTAAGTGAACGTCCTATAAGTGAAGCATCGCTAAACAATTTCAGCCAGTCATCCGGTTGAATTTCATGCAATACATTGCACATGACTACGACATCTATGCTTAGATTATCTTTTGTTGAGAAAAAATCTTCCTGATCTAAAAAATGCCTTACAGTGTCCCCACTATAAACAGACTTGATGATGGCTAGACTATCTTCCTTATCCTGAGGTGATGGATCAAATGCAAAATAACTAAGCACATCAGCTAAGTTTCTTCCGTGAGTGTTTGCAATATCAACTAAACCAGATAGTAGTCGACTTTTCCCTGCACCATAATCCAAGAGAGAAATTGGCATAGTTGCATTAAAATTGAGTATTCCACCGATCTGTGCAACTTGAGGATCACCCTTTCCTCCACCTACTGTTACTGGCTCCAACAGACATTCCGCAGCATAGCTAATTGAAGCATATTGTGCCGGCAAAGAAGTAAAGGTATTCAGATTATCGATTTGTTCCTCATTGCCCAATAGCGCGCGCAATACTTGCTCTGGCTGACTTCCAGAGTTGGTTACTTTTCCGTTCTCAACATACCATATGGACATTGGCTCTTTCATCGCAATATGTGCGAGCAAGGGAACCGAGTGAGTAGCAATCCAAAATTGCGAGTTCTTGGATGCTTCGCCCAACGTATCTAGAAATTCAATTAAGGCTGATGGATGAAGATGATTTTCTGGCTCGTCCATTAGAAAAACTGTGTTGTCTAATTTTTCTCGTTGAGCATGCAATGCGACTGCAAGTTGTATAAGCACTTTTTGTCCGTCCGATAGACCTGCTTCAGCTAATGGCTTGTCAAACAGAGTTGGGTCGTCGTCAATTGATCTTTTTAAATCAGCTTTTAAAAGCAATTTAATGAGAATAACTAGCCGTTCATAATCGTCTTTTGCTTCAACTTTTATAGCTTCGTCGTGAGTGTGAACTTTCGGCGTTAGGGAGCCATTTCATTTCCGGCATTAAGGAGCCAGTAGATTGTCGGCATAAAGGCGCCACTTTATTTCCGGCGTAATGGCGCCACAGGATTTCCGGCGTTAAGGCGCCACTTTGAACCCTGATCAGGGGCTCGAACTTTCATTAAGCAACTAGACTTCCGGCATTTTGCCGGGAGAGGTTGTGACTAAACGGAGGTTCGAGATGTATCAGTACCGAAATGTTTTGGTGCGCATGCGCCAAGGCGATTCTGATCGGGATATTGCCCGGTCCAAAACGATGGGACGCAAAAAACTCGCACAGGTTCGCGAGATCGCCAGCGAACGTGGCTGGCTTGCCCCCGAGTTTCCTTTGCCCGATGACGGAGTGCTGTCCACGCTGTTTGAGCGCAGGGAGGCATTGCCTGTCAGCTGTATTTCAACGCTGGAACCCTGGCGTGATCAGATCACCAAGTGGCATGCGGCCGGTATTCAGGGCACCACCATCCACGCCACGCTGGTGCGCAATCACGGTTTTACCGGCAGTTATTCCTCGATGTATCGCTTTCTGGGGCAACTCGTTTCCCTGCAGCAGCCGGATGTTCCGCTACGCCTGACGTTCAAGCCTGGCGAAGCGGTTCAGGTTGATTTCGGTGCTGGTCCGCTCATCACCGATGTGTACACCGGCGAGATCTTCAAGACCTGGTTCTTCGTGATGACCTTGTGCTGGTCGCGTCACCAGTATGCCGAGTTTGTCCGCGACCAGACCGTGGCGACATGGCTGGGCTGCCATCGGCGTGCGTTTGAGTCGTTCTCGGGCGTACCCTCACGCGTCATCATCGACAATGCCAAGTGCGCCATCACCAAAGCCTGCGTCTATGAGCCGGATGTGCAACGGGCGTATGCCGAATGTGCGGAAGGATATGCGTTCAAAATCGATCCTTGTCCTCCACGGGATCCACAAAAAAAAGGAATCGTTGAGGCAGGCGTCAAATATATCAAGGGCAGTTTCCTGCCGCTGCGCGAATTCCGCGATCTGGATGACGCCAACCGCCAGTTGCAGGCGTGGGTGATGAACGAGGCGGGCAACCGCATTCACGGCACGACCCGCGAAGCCCCTCTCAAACGCTTCGCCGAGGTGGAGAAAAGCCTGCTCAATGCTTTGCCCAGCGTTCCACCTGAGTTGGCCAGCTGGGCCAAGGTCAAAGTCCACCGTGACGCGCACGTCCAATACGAGACCAACCACTATTCGGTGCCGTTCCGGCTGATCGGATGCGACCTGTGGTTGAAGGCGACCGGCACCATGGTGACGCTGTACCGCGAACACGAAGCGGTTGCCAGCCATGTGCGACTGACGGGGAAAGGGCTGCGCGACACCGTGACCGACCATATGCCGCCCGAAGCGCAGGCGTGGCAAATGCAGGACACACAGTGGTGTTTGAAATCGGCCTTGCAGATTGGTCCGGCCTGCCATGCCATGGTGCATGCCATGTTCGGCGACCATGTCTTGATCAAGATGCGTGCTGTACAGGGCGTGCTGCGGCTCAAACAGAAATACGGCGCAGCCAGATTGGAAGCGGCCTGCCAGCGCGCCAACCATTACGGCACGCCGGGCTACAAGGTGGTCAAGATCATTCTTGAGAAGGGACTGGATCAGCTCGCGCCGCTGGCAGCCTTCGACGCACTGGCCACCACATACACCCAAGGCGGCCGATTCTGCCGCGATACCCAAACCATTCTTCAATGAGGACTACCATCATGCATCCAATTCCCGAACTGACACCCCTGCTCAAACAACTGCGCCTGTCCGGCATTCTGGACTCACTCGAGGCCCGCAACCGCGAAGCCATCGACCGCAAGCTGGCCTACACCGATTTCCTCAGCTTGCTGATTCATGACGAAGTCGCCCGGCGGGAGCAAAAGAAACTGGATATGCGACTACGACGTGCAAGCTTCCGTAACCAAAAAACACTGGAAGGATTCGATTTCGACCGACTTCCCAATCTGAACCGCTCGGCAGTCCATGATCTGGCGACTTGCCGTTTCATTGAAGAGAAAGTCGCCGTATTGATTGTGGGTCCGTGCGGCACCGGCAAAAGTCACCTGGCGCAGTCGCTGGGTCATGCGGCTGCACGCCAGGGCTATGACGTGCTGTTCATCACGCAAACCCAGCTCCTGAGCAGCTTGCGCGCAGCTCAGGCGACTGGCAATTATGCGCGGCGATTTAAATCCCTGGTCAAAGTGCCCCTGCTGATCATTGACGATTTCGGACTCAAACCCTTGCGTTCGCCTGAAGATGAAGACTTCCATGACTTGATCGCCGAACGCTACGAGCGTGCCGCCACCATTCTGACCAGCAATCTCGACTTTGATGAATGGGGTGAAGCATTCGCCGCAAATAAAATGATCGGCGCAGCGACGCTGGACCGATTGCGCCACGGTGCGTATCGCGTGGTGCTGGATGGAGAGAGTTACCGCGACCCGAAGCCAATGCCGGAAAGGTCAAAAACGCCGACAGGGAAAGGAGGCAAACCTACTCAAGCCTGAAACAGCTACACCAGCAGCAAAACAGAGTGAAAATGCGATTGCAAAAACAGCTCATTTCACGCATTCTTTACCCCCAGTTTGAGCCCCTGATTTGGCACTTCAAAGTGGCGCCATTACGGCGGAAATCAGTGGCGCCTTAATGCCGAAAAGTGACAGTGAGAAGCTCTTTGGTGAGATGCAGCCCATTCTCTATCCTGTATTTTTTGGATATAAGCGAAACATGCTGACTCAAATCCTTGAAAGCCTGGATTCTTGGCCTGATGGTATAGGTTCATTACCGCAATTTTGGCGTGCCCTCTCGAATCAATCAGTCCAAGTTGCTTTGGTACGAAGTACAGAACGCTTTGCGCCGGCAACGTTTGAGGAAAGACTCTTTCAGTAGCTAAAGTCAGCATATTCTGCTGAGCTACTATTTGCTGATTCCACGACTCGCAACTTGGATTGTTTGGATGGGTGGCGATGAGGTTTTGAAGAGCTGCAATTTGTTGGCGTAAATTATCCGCCTGCATGAAATATTGGCTGCGTTGAGTAATATATGCATTAGCCTTGGCCAAAATCCGAGACTTTCCTGCTCCATTCTTTCCGGTCATTGCAACATATCGACCAAGCCTGGGCATATTGATAGTTTGCAGGCCCACGTCTTTCAGTTCTTCTGCTGGGATGAAGAGTCTTTCAATTAGCATAATGTGTATTCTTTCACTTTCTAATCACCTACCTAGTAGGTATTACCTGACAAACATATCACAAAAGGGAACATACTTACTCATTAGGGATTTCCTATCTAGTCCTATCTCAATCAATTCTGTCCAATTTCAGAGTTTCATTGTTGACATCGGTATTTCATCGTGAGAAATTGCGTCCGTCGCAAGCCGCTCTTTAACAAGCCATCTGCAAATGTCCGGGATTTTAAGACCTGATAGAAACTTTGCGCCTAAACGTTTCCGAAGACATTAAACATACCGAGCACACAAACTACTTTTGCGCCTAATTTAACCAGTGACCATTACATTCATTAACGGGAATAACTAATCTACCGACAAGAGAAAGCCAGATATTGAGGTCAACGTGCCCAATGAGCTAAATATACGTCGAAAATCAATCCATTCATCCCGAATCCATCTCTAGAGTCCATACATCGAATCGCGCCCCCATCCGTACGTGCCTAATCTAAATCCGTCTAAATCCATTCCTGCGCGCCCAATTCCACTATTGAACAAGATTTTTTGAATCAGTAACACCACCCAACTGCTGTGGTATGGCTTATTGCGCCTTGTGACTTCATTTCAACTTACGAGTGAGGTTCAACATGAGCAATAGCAACAATTTGACCGGATATATGTCCGGTGACGGTGGTAGCGCTTTATCTGCGTTTCCTGAAAATCCATCCACGCAGGACGGCGTCTGCACGGATGCGCGCGACAGCGCGCACCGTACAGACGACGGCAGGCGTGGGAGTATTAAGGACGTGCAGCCTAGTAACACAACGTCCTCTAACTGCAATACAGGTGGGTTTACTCCCCTTCGGTGGGGTATAGATAGTTTGTATTTGTCTTACGCAGGCAAGCTCAAGTCACACCAAGACAGTTATTTGAGACGCCTAAAAGAAAAGGCCCAATCTCCTATACCATCTGTCCAAGCCACTGCGCAATTGAAGCTGGAAGGGCATATCTTCGAGGTCAAAGATCGGGGGCTCCCCTATTTCCCTATATTCTTGAAGACAATGCCTTTCGTATTCAGCTCTCCCGTTCATCGGGCAAGGTGCCATTAGCTTATGTGAAGCTGTCCAGCGAGTACCTGACTTATGTCCTCCCCATAACCGCGGAAAAGGAGCTTGAGCCAGTTATTAAGTATGTCGGGGAGGAGGTCAGCGAGGCGAGGGTCAGTCGTATCGATTTATTTGTCGATTTCGTTTCATCCGTCGATATGGAGAGTTGGGATCGCAATGCATGGGTTACACGTGCGCGCTCCATCAACGCCTATTCAGTGGATAACAAGTTCTCCGGTTGGACTGTCGGGCTGGGCGGCATTATCTCGGCACGCCTCTACGACAAGACGCTGGAAATCCAGAAGAGTAAAAAATACTACCTGCATGAGTTATGGCGTCGTGCCGGATGGGATGGCACCTCTAAGGTATGGCGGCTTGAGTTCCAATTAAAGCGGGATGTGCTCATAGAGAAGGGCCTAGTCGGTCTTGATGCTGCGCTCTCTAATCTTAACGGCCTATGGAGTTATGCCACAACGGAATGGCTACGACTGACGATCCCCAATGCGGCCGACGAGACACGCTCACGCTGGCCTATTCATCCTCTATGGGGCTGTCTATCCTCGGTCGATTGGGAAACATCTGGCGGCACTCTCTCAGCCCGTTTCTCGTACGAACGGACACCGCGCAAGGAGGAAGTCTACAGTCGTTATTTGAGTGTACTAACTTCCTTCATGGCGCTGTCCGGCATTCAGGATATGGGTGAAGCGGGCAATGAATTGTTTGGTTGCATGGCTTCACATTTTTCGAAGATGAGCGACGTAATCGGAAAACCGTTAGAGGACTTTGTGAGTGACAAGGTGGCGGTCAAGGAAAGGCAATACAACACACGGATGAATGCGGATCAGGAGGAGGGCATGAAAGAAGTTCTGCGTGATTCTGCCGATGAATACCGCAGGGAATCGGACGGTGAATGATGGAGACTTTCAATCTTGAACAAGCTGCCGAATTTCTTAAGCTGCATCCGGAAGAACTGCGCCGTAGAGCCAAGGGTGGTCGTGTGCCTGCAGCTAAAGTGGGCAAGTGCTGGGTGTTTCTCAAATCTGACCTTGTCGATTACCTGCGCTCGCTTTATGCTGTGCCTCGGCAAGCGTTGCAAGTGATGCTGGGAAAGGAGCTTAACCCATGTCACTTATCAAACGCGGCACGGTCTGGTGGATCGACGTTACCGCCCCCGATGGGGAACGAATACGCCGATCTACTGGCACCGAAGAGGAATCCCTCGCGCAGGAGTACCACGACCGCTTCAAGGTAGAGCTGTGGCAGGTTGCCCGTTTGGGCATAAAGCCACGGCATATGTGGAATGAGGCCGTAGTACGATGGTTGAAAGAGCAAAGCCACAAGGCGACGATCAATACAGACAAGATTCATTTGCGCTGGCTTGATCGTTTCCTGGGCGGCAAGTTTCTGGATGGCATTAATCGCGACCTGGTCGATAAGATCACGGACGCGAAACTTGCCGAGGGTGTTACGCATGCAACGGTCAATCGCACGCTGGAAGTCCTACGCGCTATCCTCCGTCGCTGCGTCAACGAATGGGAATGGTTGGATCGTGCACCTTTTGTGAAGATGCTTAAGGAGCCGACTCGCCGTATCCGTTACTTGACGCACAACGAGGCGCAAAGGCTGTTAGCGGCATTGCCGGAACATCTGGCAGACATGGCGGCATTTTCCCTTGCTACAGGATTACGGCGGGCAAATGTCACTGGTATGCAGTGGTCGCAGATTGATTTGACGCGAAGGCTAGCGTGGATTCATCCCGATCAAGCCAAGGCGCGAAAAGCGATTGCGGTTCCGCTTAACAGCGAAGCCGTCTTGCTGATCCGCAAATGGATAGGGAAGCATCCCACGCACGTTTTTAGCTTCAATGGCAGGCCAATTAGCCAAGTCAGCACAAAAGCTTGGTACAAGGGGCTCGCCTCAGTGGGGATTGAAGATTTCCGCTGGCACGATCTAAGACACACTTGGGCAAGTTGGCATGTGCAGAATGGCACGCCACTTTTTGCCTTACAGGAATTGGGCGGTTGGGAAAGTCCGGAAATGGTGCGGCGTTATGCGCATCTATCGGCTGACCATCTCGCTCCGTATGCGGATCGCCTCTGCGCTCTAAGGGTTGTGGAAGGTTCGGACAATGGCACGTTTACGGCACAAAGCCCAAAATGAAGAAGGGCTAGATTGCTCTAGCCCTTTGATTTATTGGTGCGCCGGAAGAGATTCGAACTCCTGACCCCTTGGTTCGTAGCCAAGTACTCTATCCAGCTGAGCTACCGGCGCATATGTGTTGCTGCGTGATACTAAGTTAGGCCTGCTGCAAGCCTGCCTATAGTACTTTTCCCATTATGAACAGGAAATCCACAACGTATTTTTCTACAACTTAGGAGGAAAACACTGTTCCGAGTCAAACTTCCAACCTTACTCAGAACGCCCCAATCCGTAAGGGCGCGCATATTATCAGGGAATTTAACAATATGGAACAGGGAAGTGGAATATCTGCGTATAGATATCCTTTTTTTCACCAATTGAGCCTTTCCTCTAACTGCCTGGCGGTGAATAACAAGCAATAGCAGTCATCGTCCTGACACTGCTACGGCACAATTCACCCTGAAACGGTGGATAATAAAATCAAGTCAAATCAAGTCAGAGCCAAAGAACACTATGAAATTTAACGACGATATCTCACAGCGAGTTGTGCTTCACTCATACACATTACCTTGGATTGATTCTGGTCAGTCTGGTATACAGAGCAAGCTGCTCGAAGACCGGGCCGATAAATTTTCGCGCTTCACTTCAATCGTAACATACGGAGTAAATACGCTCCTTGAATCTCATATATGCCCCTTGGGGCAGGAAATTCTGGTTCTGGCCGGAGTCTATGAGGACGGTGCAGAGAGTTATGGTGAGGGAACATATATTAAGAATCCACCAGGTTCATCGTACACGGTAGGCTCAAAATCCGGCTGCACCCTATTCGTTAAAAATAACTATCTCCCTCCGGATGACAACCAGCGGACGATTATTGATACTCAAAATACTGACTGGTTTGAGGGGCTTGTTACTGGGTTGACGGTTCTGCCGCTTGCTGAATTTGGTACAAGACATACAGCCTTGGTACGCTGGGCTCCCAAAACAAAGTTTAACCCACACCGCCATTATGGCGGTGAGGAAATTCTGGTACTGAAAGGTGTTTTCGAGGATGAATTTGGTAGTTATCCTGCCGGAACCTGGATGCGCAGTCCCCACATGAGCGCCCACCATCCATTTAGTGTTGATGGTTGCCTCATACTTGTAATGACAGGTCACTTGCTCGATTGAATAACAAGTAACATTAAACAGACCTTTAACTGCAGATCGGGCACCAGCATCCTTACGTGAGGTCACCATGAATAAAATTATCGAAGCGAACAGTATGCAATTCAAGTTCGACAACAGCTATCAGCGTGAGTTGGACGGATTTTATGCGCTATGTCAGGCCGAAGCGGCACCTGCGCCGCGCTGGGTCAAGTTCAACCATGCGTTGGCCGAAGAACTTGGGCTAAGGACGGAAGAGATCGATACGCAGGAAGGGGCGGAAATTTTCTCTGGGAATATTCTTCCACCCGGCGCAGTTCCTATCGCACAGGTATATGCCGGACATCAGTTCGGCAACTTTTCACCACGGCTGGGTGACGGCAGGGCGCTCTTGCTCGGCGAGGTGATCGACCGAATGGGGAAGCGCCGGGACATCCAATTGAAAGGTTCCGGGCGTACCCCTTTCTCGCGCAGTGGAGATGGCAAGGCTGCGATAGGGCCAATGCTGCGTGAATACCTGATGGGCGAGGCCATGTACCATCTCGGCATCCCAACCACTCGCGCTTTGGCAGTTGTTGCCACGGGGGAATTTGTGTATCGCGATACCCCATTGCCTGGGGCGGTCTTGACCCGCGTTGCCGCAAGCCACATTCGCATCGGAACCTTTGAATATTTTGCCTCGCGCAATGACATTGAGTCCGTACGTAGGCTTGCGGACTACACAATCCGGCGTCATTACCCGGAATTGATCGGCAAGTCCTATATTGAGTTTGTGCTTGGAGTGATTGCTCGGCAGGCCGAGCTTGTTGCAAGGTGGATGTGTGTCGGGTTCATCCATGGCGTAATGAACACAGACAACATGTTACTTTCCGGCGAGACCATCGATTATGGGCCGTGCGCGTTTTTGGAGCATTACGACCCCGCAACGGTGTTTAGCTCAATAGACCACAAAGGACGGTACGCATTCGGAAATCAACCCACCATTGCACAATGGAACCTGGCGCGATTTGCTGAAACATTGCTCCCCCTGCTGGACAAAGATAGCGATCGGGCCGTGCAACTTGCGACAGAGGCTATCAATTCATTTTCAGAGCAATACGAAAATGCCTGGCTAACGATGATGCGACGCAAGCTCGGGCTTGAGCGTATCGAAACGGACGATGCAAAGCTGGCGCAGGAGTTCATGGATGCGTTGCAAGACGGGCATGCTGATTTCATTCTGGCATGGCGCAACCTCGCGGATGCAGCGGAATTCAATCCTGTACCCTTGCGGAGTGTGTTTCGCGGCGACATGGCAAAAATCGATGAATGGCTTCCGCGCTGGCAGAGTCGATTGGCCTTGGAGAAAAGAGCGGCTGCGGAAATTGCTGCGGACATGCGGCGCGTTAATCCTTATGTCATCCCGCGCAATCACCTTGTCGAACAAGTGCTGGAAGCAGCCACTATCAATAACGACTTTGCTCCGCTAAACCAAATGCTGGAAGTACTTCGTGACCCTTATACCGAGCGCGAGGCTGCACGCCTTTATGCTGAACCAGCTTCGTCCGAACAAGCTGCATGCCATCGCACATTCTGCGGCACCTGAACTTTGCAGCGACGTGATCTATTCTTTATTCATGTGGAACAGCTTGGATAATAGCGAGGGATGTCTCTGAGAGTGCTGGAACCTTGATCAGCGTTCATCTGCTCTTTGATGGCGAAGAGCTACAATGATTACAGATTTGCTATCAATCCGGTACAAAGCGATATAGCCATTATTTCCATAAGTGATTGGCCCATTCCCTTTATTCAGGTTCCATTTCTACTATTGGTCGACCAACTTCAGGGTGAAGCTCAAGATGGTTGAGGCTTCGGTGACTTACATTAATGTCGATCATAAAGTTAAATCCACGGAATTGGCATTGACCCCTCACCCCTAATCTTTGACAGTCCACTCAATGTCGGCAGGACGAACAATGTAATGCTTTTGCCGGTAAAATAAGCGACTAACCATGAAAACCATCACCTTCCCCGATAGCCCCTATCTCCTGCACCTGCCCTTCGATCCGGCAGGCGACCAGCCCACGGCCATCGCGCAGCTGGTGGAAGGCATTAATGACGGGCTGGCGTACCAGACGCTGCTTGGCGTAACCGGTTCCGGCAAGACTTTCACCATCGCCAACGTGATCGCGCGCACCGGGCGGCCGGCCATTGTTATGGCACCGAACAAGACGCTGGCGGCGCAGTTGTATTCCGAGTTGCGCGATTTCTTTCCCGAGAACGCGGTTGAGTATTTCGTCTCCTATTACGATTATTACCAGCCCGAGGCTTATGTACCGTCGCGCGATGTGTATATCGAGAAGGATTCCAGCATTAACGAGCAGATCGAGCAGATGCGTTTGTCTGCCACCAAATCCATGCTGGAGCGGCAGGACTGCATCATCGTCGCCACGGTCTCGGCCATTTACGGTATCGGCGATCCGGTGGATTACCACGGCATGATCCTGCACCTGCGCGAGCACGAGAAGGTTGCTCAGCGCGATGTGATCCAGCGTCTGGTCGGGATGCAATATGACCGCAATGATGTGGATTTTGCTCGCGGCAATTTTCGAGTGCGCGGCGATGTGATCGATATCTACCCGGCGGAAAGCAGCGAGAACGCGCTGCGCGTGACGCTGTTCGACGACGAAGTGGAATCTCTGGCGCTGTTCGACCCGCTCACCGGCCACATCCAGACCCGCGTGCCGCGTTATACCGTCTATCCGTCCAGCCATTACGTGACACCGCGCGAGACGACTCTGCACGCCATCGAAACCATCAAGGTCGAGCTGGCCGAGCGCATTGCCTTCTTTGTGAAAGAGAACAAGCTCGTGGAGGCGCAGCGCATCGAGCAGCGCACTCGCCACGATCTGGAGATGCTGGCCGAGATTGGTTTTACCAAAGGCATTGAGAACTATTCGCGCCATCTTTCCCAACGCGGACCGAACGAAGCGCCACCGACGCTGATGGACTATCTGCCGCCAAACGCGCTGATGATCATCGACGAAAGCCACGTCACCATTCCCCAGATCGGCGGTATGTACAAGGGCGATCGGGCACGCAAGGAGAATCTGGTCAATTACGGTTTTCGCCTGCCTTCCGCGCTGGACAACCGTCCGCTGCGTTTCGACGAGTTCGAGAAGATCATGCGCCAGACCATCTTTGTCTCCGCAACGCCATCCGTGTACGAAGCCGAGCACACCGGGCAGGTGGTGGAGCAGGTGGTGCGTCCGACCGGACTTATCGATCCGGCCATCGAAGTGCGTCCCGCCACCAACCAGGTGGACGACCTGATGTCAGAAGTGACTTTGCGCACGAACGTGGGCGAGCGGGTGCTGGTTACCACGCTGACCAAGCGCATGGCCGAAGACCTTACCGAATATTTTGCCGAGCACGGCATCAAGGTGCGCTACCTGCACTCGGATATCGAAACCGTGGAGCGCGTGGAGATCATCCGCGATTTGCGCCTTGGCATGTTCGATGTGCTGGTCGGCATCAACCTGCTGCGCGAGGGGCTGGATATTCCCGAAGTGTCGCTGGTGGCGATCCTGGATGCGGACAAGGAAGGCTTCCTGCGTTCAGAACGCTCGCTGATCCAGACCATAGGCCGCGCCGCGCGCCACCTGCATGGTACTGCCATCCTGTATGCAGACCGTATCACCGAGTCCATGCGCAAGGCCATTTCCGAAACGGACCGCCGCCGCGCCAAACAGGTGGCCTACAACGAAGAGCACGGCATCACGCCGCAGTCCATCGTCAAGCGCATCAAGGACATCATCGACAGCGCCTACGACGTGGACGATGAACGCGTGTCGCTAAAGGCAGCGCAAACCCAGGCCAAATATCTGGCGATGAGCGAGAAGGAAGTCTCGAAGGAGATCGCCCGCCTGGAAAAAGAGATGCTGCAATCCGCCAAAAACCTGGAGTTCGAGAAAGCCGCGCAACTGCGCGACCAGTTGAAGAAGCTGCGCGAGAGCGTGTTCATCTCGCCGTTGTGAGCCGGGGCAGGGGGTTGCAGAGGGCTTCGGGTAATGTGGTAGGCTTCGGCTTTCAGGGTGCCAGTACAGTTGTTGACGCATCAACATACTTACAAAAAATAACATGGCGAATGAGGGTGGCAGCGTCAGGATCACGTTTTCAGAAACGATGCGCGGTTATGCCAGCGCAGCGCAAACTACTTTCGCCGATGGTTATACCGAAGGAAGGAAAGCGGGCAACAGCCTGTCCATCGATGTTTCAGTACTCATCCCCGACCTTGCGCATTTTCTGGACGAACCCGCACATATCGGCACGCTCAGCGGCGAGCTAGACAGCCTCCTGCTTGGCGGCGTATGCCCGGTGCAGTCCGGCGTATTCAGGTTGCTGCCGGACACCGCAGACCTCGACCGCAAGGTGATGTACTACCAGTTGTATGCCCTGACGCCACAACAAGAGCCCGTCACTTTCGTCGGCGTAAAGCAGGTGCAGCACGATCAGTTATTCGATCTGTGGCACGACACGACGACTCTCTACGTCAACATCTATCGAGGCCATGTCGATCCGGACAAGGCGGTGCAGGCAGAGCTGTGGGTCACCGGCATCATCGGCCTTGGTGTGGCGGACTTCATCAGGGTGCTGGGGCAATTGCGCGCCACGGCATCTGACGGCAGTTCCAGCCTGGCAGGGCTCGCGCGATTCGGCAGGTTCTTTGCCGGCAAGCTGTGGGATGTCTACGCGCCATCGCTGCCGCTGCCGCCGAACCGTCCCGAACGGCGGTATCCCCGCTTTACTACCGAAGGCGTGAGCAACGCGGCAATCTCGGTGCATCCGTTCAGCACGGGCGACGGACTGACCCTGCAGCTGACCCGTTTCCGGCGCAGCGATTGCGATGACGTAGTGCTGCTTGTCCATGGCCTGACATCTTCCTCCGATATGTTCATCATGCCGGAGCACCAGAATTTGGCGCAAACGCTGCTCGACCAGGGGTATGGCGATGTATGGACGCTCGACTACCGAGGCAGCTGCCGCTTCCCCTATAACCTTGCCCGCCACCGTTACAACTTCGACGACATCGCCCTGTTCGATCATCCGGCTGCCATTGCCGAGCTGCGCAAACACATCGGTCCCGACAGGCGCATCCATATCGTTGCCCATTGCGTCGGCGCGCTGACGGTTGCCATGAGCCTGTTCGGGAAGACGATACAGGGCATCAGCAGCGCCATTCTCAACAGCGTTGCGCTCACGCCTGAAATTTCTTCCTGGGCCAGGGTGAAGCTTGCCGCGGGGCCTTGGGCTTCCGACTATCTGCTCGGCATCGAATATTTCAGCCCGTCGTGGCGGCGCCAGCGGGGCTGGTCGGCAGGCAAGCTGCTGGCGCTGGGCGCCGACTTCGTCCACAAGGAATGCGATTCTCCCGAATGCCATATGCTGAGTTTCATGTGGGGGAACGGGCGTCCTGCGCTGTTCGATCACGCCAATATTGCGCCGGAGACGCACGACCGCCTCGGCGACCTGTTTGGCGGAACGGGTGTGCATTACTACCGGCACGTGCTGAAGATGGTTAGGAACAACAACGCCGCCATCAAATACGATCCTTCCGACCCGCGTTACGCGGCGCTTCCCGACGATTATTTCCGGCAGGCGGTAGAGATGACAACGCCCATCCTCCTGACGCAGGGGCAAGACAACCGCGTGTTCATGGATTCGAACATCATTTGCCATCAGCGGCTGGAGAAGATCTCACCCGGGCGTCATCGGTTGCAGGTATTTACAGGCTACGGGCATCAGGATGTATTCATGGGGAAGAATGTGCATGCAGACATCTTTCCCCGGCTGATCGCATTCCTTCGGGAACACAGTCATGGTTGAAATCCGGTTGCCGCCGGGATTGGTGCTGTGGCCCGGCACCAAAGGTGTCCATCAAAGGATCGGCGTGCTGATCAGCGACATACATTGCACCGATTGCACGGTCGGCAACCAGACGGCGGACGAAACCGACTGGAAGAGTTTTTTCGGCGAACTGGAACTGAAACTCGATGCCTCGACCACTGACGCGAGCGAGGTCGTGCTGATCCTGAACGGCGATGTCGTCGACCTGCTGCGCTCGGGGAAATGGGCTGCCGCGAATGTCTACCCGTGGCGGCGCGACGACCCGGGTTTCGGGAAGATCATACTGGACATCATGCACGACATCGTCGAAAGGCATGCCAGCGACCCGGCAAAAATCAGTGGTTCATCCGGGTTCTTCCACTATCTGCGGAAAATGGTGGAACGGCTGAGACAGCAGACCCGTCACGTCACCATCATTCCCATCGTCGGCAACCATGACAAGGAGCTGCAAGTCGTTCCCGAGGCGCGGGAGATCTATTACCGGCAATGCCTCGGTTTCGCTGCAGACGACTTGGGTGCCGGTTACCGCGAATGGGTGGCGAGACAGATGGGCAGCGATACCGCCGATCCCTGGCCGCTGTTGCCATTCTATTTTGCGGACCCAACTTTGCGCCTGTTTGCAACGCATGGCCAATGGCGCGACAACACGAACTCGCGCACGACCAGTCGCTGGAAATGCCGTCACGGCTGGCAGCCGCAGGCCTGGCGGCAGGAACAGTACCGCGCGTTCAGTGATCCCTGCTTCGGCGATACGATAGCGAGCGGGCTGCTTTCCGGTTTTATATGGAACGCCACTCGTGCCATTGAGCGGGATGTCATACCGTTCGCAATCAATCGTTCCGGGAGTGACGGGATCGAACACATCCGGAATGTGCTGCGCGAAATGGACCTGTATCGCCCGGCTTCAAGAGCCGTCGTGCGCTTGCTGGAAGAGATTGGAAAACTGGATCGCAAGGATGCAAATACGCCGCGGCTTTACAAGGCGGTCGTCGATCAATATCGCTTGAGCCTGCGATTGTGGCTGGATCAGCCGGAGACTTTTCATGCAGCGCCGCTGATATTCAGGATTGTTCTGTTGCCCGTCATTTCATTGTTGAGTCGCCCGCACTGGGCATGGCTGGATACTCTCCTGATGCGCTGGATGGCGAATGCATCGGACAGGCAAGGTGATACGCCTTACGACAAATTGCCGGCGTTCCTCGCCGATTACCGGCCTTGCGGGTTCCACCTGCATGCCGAAGGCCATACCCATTTTGCGATGGAAACCGACCTGCGCTACAGCACTCCGCAACAACCGCGCAATTACACCTATGTGAACCTGGGTGCATGGCGCAACCGCATCGTGCAGAAATTCGGGAACAAGGGCTATCGCCGCCGCAGTGCCGGCCGTGCGTTGATTGTGAGAAGTGCAGATTCCGGCTTGGCTGAAAGCGACTACCGTTTTACCTTGCGCGATATCACGAGTTGGGGAGACCGGCTAGACCGGTGGTAAGAAAATGACGAAACATTGTTCAACGTATCAGGGGGAATGATGGGACCAGCCAGCTCTGTCAGGAATGCGGGAAAATTTCCAGGGAAGCTGGACGCTGTCGTCATCGGCAGCGGTTTCGGCGGTGCGATCAGTTGCTGCAGATTGGCGCAGAAATGGGGGAAGGGCGTGCTGCTGCTGGAGCGTGGCAAGCGCTACCCCATGGGTTCTTTCCCGCGGGCACCGCACCAGATGGCCGACAATTTCTGGAGCGACCCGAACGACAAGGTTCGGCGTCCCAGACACATACACAACCGCAGCCTGCGCGGTATGTATGACATCCGCAATTACTCCAATATGGATGCCGTGGTCTGCGCCGGGTTGGGTGGAGGATCGCTGATCTATGCCAATGTCTTCCTGGAGCCGCCCGAGCATGTCTTCGCATCGGGTTGGCCTGCCGGAATCGACCGGGACTTCCTGCGACCCTATTATGATGTTGCCAGGAACGTTCTCGGTGCGCGTCCCGTTCCTCCCTGGGAGGAAGATCCCCGCCGCCGTATCGAGCGTACCGAATTTTTCCGGGATTTCGCCAGGGAACAGGGACGCGAATCGAGGCTCGCAGATATTTGCGTATTCTTCGGCAATAATTATAACTATAAAGATCCCCGGTCCTTGCCCTTGTCGATCGGCCTGCAGGAAAAGAACCGTTACGGTGCAACGCAAACGTCCTGTACCTATTGCGGCGAATGTGATGTGGGTTGCAACACGCACTCGAAGAATACCTTGGATCTCAATTACCTCCATGTTGCCGAGCATGTTCACGGAGCACGAATTCAAACAGGTTGCCTGGTGGAAAAAATTGTTCCGTTGGATGAACAGGGCGACGAGGACACCACTGCAGACGGCAAGCATGGATATCGGGTGCATTACCTTGAACTCGATGGCGCTGCGACCTTTGTTGACACGCAGCGTGTCGTGGTCTCCGCAGGAACCCTGGGCACGAATGAGTTGTTGCTGCGTTGTCGGGATGTACACAGAACCTTGCCGCGTATCAGCCGACAACTGGGACAGCGCTTTTCCGGCAACGGCGACTTTGTCTCTTTCGTTGTGGAAGGGAAAAAGGCCGCCGATCCGAATTACGGGCCGGTGATCACCCAGTACTCGGATTTCAATCTGTTCAAGGCGCATGATCCGCAGCGGTCTTTCATTCTGGAAGACGCCAGTTATCCGGTATTCATGGCCTGGTTCATCGAAGGCATGCAACCCATGCTCAATCCGTTTGGACTGCTCCGGAAAGTCTGGCATACGCTCAAATGGCTGTGGAAGCGCGTCATGCGGACGCTGATCGGCGGCAAGTGGAGCGGCCAGGTCGCCGACCTTTTTCATGAAATACTTAAGGGAGACCTGTCCTATCGCAGCAGCGTGCTCTTGTGCATGGGGCTGGACAAGGGTGATGGTGTTTTGTCGCTGAAGGAGGGGCGCCTGGATATCCAATGGCCGCAAAAGTCCAGCATGCCGCTTTACCGTGCCATCGTTGATTGCGGCAAGAGATTCAGGGCATTTGCCGGTTCCACTTTCTTTACGCCGCTTCCCACATGGAAATGGCCGATGCGGAACAACATCACGGTGCATCCGCTGGGAGGCTGCGCCCTGGCACATGATTCGGAGCGGGGAGTGGTCAGCGCGGGCAATGACCGCGGTCAGGTTTTTGGCTATACAGGGCTTTACGTTGCGGATGGTTCGCTCCTGCCCGGGGCGGTCGGTGCCAATCCGGCAGCCACTATTTCTGCAGTTTCGGAATGGATAGCTGAAGGGGTTACAGGCAATATACCGAACGCCGATCTCGGCGCGTATCATCTTCACAAGATATAAGCTGCGAATATACAGGACAACATCGCACATCATGCTAGGCGGAATGACCACACAGAACGAACACAATGCAATCGAGGCCGAACTGGTCAATGCCTCTTTTCGAAATGCGAATGATCTCAACTTCGCGGGAGTACTGATCCTTTCCCTGCTGGTCTTTGTTGTGCAGGATGCAACACCCTGGTGGACATGGCTGCCTGGCCTGGTGTTCCTTTATCTCGTTACTTTGTTGCGTGCCATCGAGATCCGGAGATACCGCCGTACACCGGAATATCGCAATTCCAGGCAATGGATATTTGGACAAACGGTCTATTCCGGATTGGCCGGCATTTGCTGGGGTGTGGTGAGTACGCTGCTGCTGATGTATTTGCCAACCGCATTGCAGCTGTTTGTGTTGACCGTTTCTACAGTGGTGGCCGCAACGACCGCTTCCGAAGATATTGTGCTGGTCCTTCCACCACGCGTTTTCATCCTTGCCAGTATCAGTCCGCCAGTCCTTTGGATGTTAATTCAAGACGACCAGATGTATATCGTACTTGCCATCATGTTACTGGCATTCCTTGCAATCGTGATAACGATCGGAAACAAGAAGAGCCACCTCTTTACCGAAGCTCAGCATCTCCGCTTCCAGAACGAGTTTTTGGCAAAAGAATTGTCAAGACAGCGCGACTTGCTGGAGCGGACAAACAAATCGAAATCCCGCTTCCTAGCGGCCGCCAGCCACGATCTTCGCCAGCCTGTGGCCGCGTTGATGATTTTCCTGGAACAGCTTGAATTCGAACAACATCTGTCCATAAAGGGAAAGGGAGTACTGGAGCACGCGCAGCAGGCAACTTCTTCCATGTGCAGCTTGCTGGATAGCCTACTCGATATTTCAAGGCTGGATGGTCAGGCTATCAGGAAATCAATCAGGCCGTTTTCCATCCGGAAGTTGTTTGACGAAATGGAAGATGAATTCCGGCAGCTTGCGGAGCAAAAGGGGCTTCGTCTGAAATTCTCGGCTTGCTCTGCCGTCATAGAAAGCGACAGGGTTTTGATGGGGCAGATTTTGCGCAATCTAGTTTCCAATGCGATCCGCTACACGCCTGCCGGGCGCATTCTTGTGGGGTGTCGTCATCGTCAGGGTATGCTGTCCATCGAAGTCCACGATACCGGCATCGGGATCGCCGAAGATCAATTACCGAAGATTTTCGAAGAGTTCTACCAGGTTGACAATTCCGAACGGGATCGACAACAGGGATTGGGTCTGGGTTTGTCCATAGTCGATCGTGCCGCACGGTTGCTGGGACACACTCTCACTTTGACTACCCGGTTGGGAATGGGATCTTCATTCGCATTAACGGTGCCACTCGCGAAGACTGGCGTTGCCAAAGAACAGTCTGCCCCGCTGCAAGCAGCCACGGCTCCCGTATTGGCAGGAAGGTTGATCGCAGTCATTGAGAATGAAGGCAATATCCGCGCGGGGATGAATAACCTCCTGCAATCGTGGGGCTGCAGGGTAGTATCTGCTGATTCAGCCGCGAACATGATCGAACAACTCGACTCGATGGGCGAGATTGTCGAAATGATCATTTCGGATTTCGGGTTGAGAGGAGGAGTCAACGGCGTGGAAGCGATTGCCCGGATACGTCAACGCTGGGGAGCCGAATTACCTGCCTTGTTGTTCACCGGCGATATCAGCAAAGAGACGCATACCCTTGCCAAAAATGCAGGACTTCCGATTTTGTACAAGCCTGCAAAAGCGGAGACATTGTGCGAGGCCATCACGGATGCGTTTGGAAGTTTTGATATTCAGAAGCCAAAGAACCGGATGTCGGACCCAAACGAAAAGGTTGACCTGCAGGCGAAATGCAATGAATGATATTGGCAAAGTAAGAATTCTGTTTTGCTGCATGGGCAATATTTGCAGATCACCTACTGCCGAGGCGGTGTTTCGCCATTATGTCGCGCAAGCCGGACTGACGGAACAATTCCACATCGATTCGGCGGGTACCCACGATTACCATATTGGCGACCCTCCGGATGCACGCACGCAACGTGCAGCAAAACAGCGCGGTTACGACATGAGCAATTTGCGCGGGCGCCAGGTGGAGGCGGCAGATTTCATGCGCTTCAATTACGTGCTGGCGATGGATGAGGCGAACCTCGATATTCTCAGGCGCCTGCGCCCGCGCGATGTGCAGAGCCACTTGGGCTTGTTCCTGGAGTTCGCACAGCATCACGCCGAACGCGAGGTACCCGATCCTTATTACGGCGGATCGGACGGCTTCGAGCGCGTTCTGGATATGGTGGAGGATGCCTCGAACGGCTTGTTGCTGCACGTCCGGCAACGTCACTTCAGTAATTCACCTGAATGACCCACCGCTAAAGCTCCTGTTGGGTTGTAGCGGGGGGGCTGGGTCAATGACCAGAGCGCAGTGGTGTTGCCACCCCCACGACTTACCACGGTCTCACCTTGGGATTCACTATCTTTGAATTCTTTAGTCCATTGAGAAAATTGAAAATATCGTAGTCTGATTTTTCATCGATCTGTTTCATAGCCCAGTCTTGGCAACCCCAAAGCCAAAGCGAGCAATCTCCAACACGAAGACAATGGATGTTTCCATCTTGTCGTAGTCTATCTCCCAGCCATTCTGCATAGGTTTTTTTGAATTCTGTTGCCTTTTGTAGCACTTGTTCTCAGTTGTGTTGATTTCAACTGTTCATAAATGGGACAAATGCATGGCAATGAGATGAGGATGTTTGCTGCCCGACTTAATAAAGTCTGCCCCAATTCCACTTTGAACGAGTCCACAAGTCATGCGTGACGCGATTAACGCATTGCCGAAGCCACTTAAACTTTAATTGGCATGGCTATTGCACTATGTTGACCATTCTTTAAAAGTGATGTGGAGGAGGTTATAAATGAAACAATATAGAAACGTAATCTTTGCTTGTTCATTGTTCGCAGTTGCATTGTGTCCCTCACTTGCATCGGCTCACGGTGATGTGACACCCCAACCAGTGGATACCAAGACTTTGCCTGCTTTGGGGCCGGAATGGCTTGACGAAAACCCCTACAGTGGACAAAAGGAAGCAACGAGAATAGGAACTTCGGCGTATGCTCAAAATTGCGCACGTTGCCATGGACTGCAAGCGCAATCCGGCGGTATTGCGCCAGATTTGCGGCTATTGGATCGCGATTGTACTGACCTCAATGATGCGAAGAAACAAGCTTGTTATAAAGAGACAGATAAATATTTTTTGGTCTCTATACGCCACGGGAAAGTACGTAATGGCGCTGTATACATGCCACCGTTCGAGGGTTTTTTAAATCAGGAAGCCATGTGGGCTATCAAGACATATCTTGAGTCATTGCGGGTAACCCAATAATTGAAACGTGTTGCATAAATCGCATCTGAAGCGTCCATTGATACTGATTGTTCAATATTACTTATACAAAGAAAAGAGTGCATATGATGAGCAATTTTACTTGTAAAGTACTCGCTGCAATTTTGTCGCTGTCATGCTTAAGTTTGGTCTCATCAGCGCGAGCTGAGGGAGAGTATTTGAAAATCAAACAGTCTGGTACGTTGAAGGTTGCTGTCTATAAAGATTTCGCGCCTTATTCGGCGAATGACGAAGGCATTGATGTTGATATAGCGAACGCGCTGGCAAAAAAAATCGGGCTAACACTGAGCTTGCTTCCATTCCAGGCCCGAGATGACGTAAATGATGATTTGAGAGATATGGTTTGGAAGGGTCACTATCTTGGATATGGTCCGGCTGATGTTCTGCTGCACGTGCCGGTAGATCGGAGACTGATGGCGGAAAATGATAAAGTCGAAATTTTCGCACCTTATCATCGCGAGACGATTCGTCTGGTGAGGGATATACGCAAAGTGCCTGATTTCGAAAATCTCGACTCGATGACAGGCAAGAAGATAGGCGTCGAAAAGCTTTCCATGAGTGCTGTTCTGATGCTAGGCGCTGAAGACGGCAAGTTTCGTGAGAATGTAAAAATCTATTCGACTGCTGCGGAAGCACTTGAACATCTCAAGACTGGCGAACTGGATGGAGTTCTCGCTGCCCGCTCCGAAATTGAATCGGTTTTGAGAAACGATCCAAATTTTCAAATAAGCAAGGTCGAGTTTCAACGCTTGTCATCCGCAGGTTGGGTTGTTGGAATGGCAGTGAAGAAGGATGACGTCGAGCTTATTAAATTGTTACAAGACGCGACCAATGAATTGGTTTCATCTGGCGAGATGACAAAAATATTCGCTAAACATGGCGTACAGTTGGTCACTCCGTGAGATGACGATGAGGGACGTTAGCTCACCTCGGATTTGTGACGTCGAGCATACTTCTGGCTTGCCTGAATGTGTCTAATTGTCCCCGGCATCGTCAGTAACTTTACTTGCCTCGTCCAACGATTAAATATCGCGATGTATCATTTTTGCAGCATCTTATTTACAGCATCGCCGACGATGCGGACTTCGTCGGCGTTTACTTTCTGACTGGAGTAAATTAAATAATGAAATTCAAACTCTCAAATTTCCTGGTTCTACCTCTGCTTGGTGCATCCTGTGTATATGCCGCCGACAATATCCCGCCGAACACTTCTCCCGTGCATAAGGGCTCCATCGAGCGTGCCGAAACCAAGCAAGCTACAGCGTTGCTGGATCGCGCCGTTGATTTTTTGCAGGAAAACGGTCCGGAAAATTCTTTTGGTGTGTTCAGCAACCGCCAAGGCCCATTCGTCAGCAATGAATACTATGTTTTTGTTGTCGGGCTGGATGGAATTATGTATGCCAGCGGTGGCGCTTCAAATTCCCTGATCGGATCAAATGTGCTTAATCTGAGTGATGCATCCGGCATTAATATCATTCGCGACATGCTGGATATTGCAAAGACCAGTGAGTCCGGAGCAATCGAATACCACTGGCTGAACAGTGTTGATAATCGAATAGAAAACACGACGACCCAATTTCGCAAAGTGGGTAAATATCTAGTCTGCGTTGGCTATTACATCCACCGTGCATCGCTTGAAGAAGCGACAGTCATGCTGCACAGGGCAGTTGCATTCCTGAAAAAATCGGGCGGCAAGACTGCATTTGCAGCTTTCAATGATCCCGCAAGTGGTTTCGTCATTAAAGACGAGTATGTTTTTGCCATCGGTCTTGATGACGGCAAGTATCGCGCCTCCGGTGCTGCACCATACCTTACAGGAACGGATGTGCGGGAGTTGACTGATGCAGCTGGAAAACCCATCTTCAAAAAAATGATTGAACTCGCAAAACAAAACGATGGTGGAACTATCGACTACGTCTGGCGTAATCCGGCGACCAACGCCATAGAAAACAAGCACACCCTGATCCAACGGGTGGGCGACGTGCTGCTTGGAGTCGGTTATTACACCAAAGATTAAGATAAGAACGCGTAGAGAAGGAATCGGGTGCGGGGATGTTTGCTTCAAGTCCGTTCACACGCATAACTGTCGTTGCAACTTGTGGGTTGTCAACTCTCGTTTTGATGCAATGCATGAATCTCTGCGGAATGAAATACTTGGCTGAAAGTTGTCATTATTAACCATACACCAAACATTGGAATGTAAATTTTGACCTGCCATCGGAAGATAAATAAAAATTAATAATGTCGGGGCGACGTATCTGTAGTCTTGCGTGCTACTCGCTACGCGCGTAGCATGAATGGAGCTTGCGCCGTTCTGGCGCAGTTTTTGATTGCGCATTCTAGTCATCAAGCTGCATTGAGTCACATGCGCGCGTTATGTTTCATTTTGAATCATAACGGTAAAGTTCCCTCATTCAATATTTGCCAAGGAACAGCCTGAAAAAAAATAATTAATTATCACTGCAGGGAGTAGGGAGCTGATTTATGAAGCTGGGAAAAAACCAAGGAATTAATCATTCCAACATGAACTCATCAGAGCCTTCGCAATTGCACAGCGGGCACACTATGGAGCCTGCATCAAGTACGCTTTCTGTCAGTGATAGCCTCATCATGATAGAAGAATCGCATCAGCGTTCCGCTGCTTTTGGCCTGGACAAAGAAATAAAGCCCGAGTTCAGCCCCCTGCACCGTACTGATTTGTCCCTGTTGATTGAAAAAAACCAGCGCTTGCACACGCATGCGGTGCCGGTAATGGAAACACTCTACGAGCAAATCTTCAATACCCACAACATGGTGCTTCTGACCGATGCGAACGGTGTGATCATGCATTCGCTGGGTGATGATGATTTCCTGGAAAAAGCGAATCGTGTCGCGCTCAGTCCCGGTGTCGCCTGGTCGGAAGAAAGCAAGGGCACAAATGCGATCGGAACTGCGATTGCCGAGCAAAAGCCCATGCTTGTCCATGCTGACGAACATTATTTGTGCGCCAATCATTTCCTGACTTGTTCTGCCGCGCCCATCATAGACTGCCAGGGAAAAGTGATCGGCGTACTGGATGTTTCCGGTGACCAACGCAGTTATCACAAACATACGATGGCACTGGTGCGCATGTCCGCGCAAATGATCGAAAATCAATTGTTCCTGTCGGCATTTGAGGACGCGATCATCCTGCATTTTCATCCGCGTCCGGAATTTATCGGCACCCTGATGGAGGGCATCGCATCATTCTCTCCCTCTGGTCGCTTCCTTTCCGCCAACAGGGTTGGTCAATTCCAACTCGGCCTTTCGCTGGTTGCGCTTCAATCGCACACCTTTAGCTCCCTGTTTGGTTTGCCGGTTTCCTCTTTGTTTGACCATTACCGTACTGCAACACCCGGCTTGTTGAGTCTTTGTTTACACAATGGCATACGGGTATTCAGTCGTGCGCAACTAAACCGCACCAATAACGCGTTCCAGCATGTTTCCAATACGACTGTTCACGAACCAAGGCAGAAGGAAGTTCAGCAAGACAGCCCGCGGCTGTCATGTTTACGCTATTTGAACACCGGCGACCCGCAACTCGCAGCAGTAATCGACAAAGTCAAAAAGGTGCTGGGGCGCGACATTCCTATCCTGATTGTGGGTGAAACCGGCACCGGCAAGGAATTGCTTGCGCAAGCGATCCATAACGATTCTCCGCGATCGAAGAGTCCGTTCGTCGCAGTAAACTGCGCTTCCATCCCGGAGACATTGATCGAGTCGGAACTGTTTGGTTATACCGACGGCGCTTTTACCGGTGCACGCAAGAAAGGCAGTGTTGGCAAAATCCTGCAAGCAAACGGGGGAACTCTGTTTCTGGACGAAATTGGCGATATGCCGCTCAATCTTCAGTCGCGTCTGTTACGCGTACTTCAGGAACGTCTAGTCACGCCGCTTGGCAGTACCCAGTCAATAGCGGTCAATGTCGAACTGATCTGTGCAACCAATTGCGATCTGCGGGCCATGATAGCCAAGGGTGAATTTCGCGAAGACCTGTATTACCGTATCAATGGATTGGTGGTAAGACTACCCCCGCTTCGCGAGCGAACCGATCTCGAACCTGTGATAGAAAAAATTCTAGCTGCCGAACCTACCGATGTTCCCCATGTAGTTTCGCCTGAAATCATGAAATTGTTCAAGCGACATCGCTGGCCGGGAAACTTTCGCCAGTTGTCGAATCTATTGCGCACGGCCATGGTGATTGCCGGCGATGAGAGGGAGATACGGCGCGAACATTTGCCGGATGATTTTCTTGAAGATGTCGAAGCTTCCAAAACCGAATGCACTGGCGAAAGCATTGAAAGAAATGAAACCGTCAATATTGCCGATCACTCGATCATCAGCCATGCCAATCTTGAGAAAATAAAAATTTCCACCATTCAAAAGATTCTGGAGGAGAACGACGGCAATGTATCGGCGACCGCCAAAATGCTTGGCGTATCGCGCAATACTATCTATCGCCACAACGCGACAAAAAAATAACACCCCGTATACGTTGATCGCGTTACGTAGTACCCATCATGTAAAACAAACCTGCTGAGTTTTGTTCGGCGGAATTTCTACAGCCGAATGTTTTCCATTGCAGCCCGATACTACCGATTACCTTGAGTTAAGTGGCACAGTATTTGCATTGCTTTCCATGCCCCATGCAGGTATTCCGATCAACTCAAGGACATGAAAATACGATGAATAACTCAAATGATATTGGCATCGCTCAAACTATCCAATTGCGCAGGCGTGCTGTTGCAAAGACTGTCCTGCTATGCATCCTCCCGCTGGTCGAAACCAACGCAGGCGCACAAGATAACCAACTCGACACGATGGTGGTAACCGCCAGCAGAACCGAGCAGCGCATCATGGATACAGCAGCTTCAATCAGCGTGGTGAATTCCGCGCAGATTCATGATGGTCAACCGGAGGAGAATTTATCCGAGCCACTTCAGCGTGTTCCCGGTATTTTTGCGTTGAACCGTCAAAACTATGCCCAGGACCTATTGATTTCGTCCCGTGGCTTTGGTGCCAATTCAACCTTTGGTTCGCGTGGCATCAAGATATTTGTTGACGGCATACCAGGTACGGCAGCGGATGGTCAGGGTCAGATTTCTCATGTCGATCTCGCTTCTGCGGATCATATAGAAGTCATGCGCGGTCCGTTTTCTGTGCTGTACGGGAACTCGGCCGGCGGGGTTATCAATGTGTTCACGGAAAACGGCAAACCGGGTGCCGAGGCTACGCCCTATTTCTCGGTCGGATCTTACGGACAGGTCAAGTATGGACTTAAGGTTGATGGCGAAAAGAACAATATCAATTACGTGTTGGATGATGGTGCCTTGCATACCGATGGCTATCGTGATCATAGCAACGCTGATCGGAAAAACGAGAATGCAAAGCTGGTCTTGAAATTTGGCGAAGATACCTCGGTGACAGTAGTTGCCAATAACGTTAATCTGAGCGCATCGGATCCGCTCGGCCTGACAGCTTCGCAGTTGAGAAGCGATTCCCGTGCAGCCGGTACGGGAGCATTGGCTTATGACACACGCAAAAGCGTAGACCAGGCCCAAGGGGGGCTGGTGATAACCCAGCGTATCAGTGACAGTGATTCAATTACGCTAACCCCGTATTATGGCGACCGTCATGTTATTCAATATCTTGCGACAACATTCAATGGTGTAATCAATCTGGACCGGCAGTATTATGGTATGAACAGCAAATGGCTGCATACTGGGGAAGTCGGATCCATCCCGTTAAAACTGGTCACCGGTATAGACAGCAACCAGAATAAGGATCATCGGCTCACCTTCAATAATAGTGCCGGGCAACAGCTGGTCGCACCAACCACCGACCAGGTATACGATATGGAAGCGCGGAATCTGGACGAATATATGCAGGGTGAATTGCGTCCGACAGATCGTCTTGCGTTGACGGCGGGTGCACGGCAATCGAAAACCACATTGAGCGCAATCAGTGAGAATTCGCTCCCCACTTTGGGTTCTCATGATTACCAGGCCATGACCGGCATGGCCTCCGCACAATATTATGTGCAGGAAAATTCAAATGTGTACCTGTCATATGGTTCAGGTTTTGATACTCCCACGCTTAACCAAGTATTGTACAGTCCGGCCTATGTGAATGCTGTTCCTGGTTCTGTAGCAAATACAGGCAACATCGGCTTGCTGGCAGCACGCACGCAGCAGTTGGAGATTGGATCCAAGAGCGAAATTACCGGCGTTGCACAGGTTAAGGTTGCCTTGTTTGATGCGGAAACAACGAACGATATCGTGATTGCATCGAGCAACTTCGGCAAGACTGGGTTTATGAACGCACCCAAGACAAGTCGTAAAGGAATGGAGCTGGATGCGCAGTGGCAATTGCCCTATCAATTGCAGGCAAACGTGGCTTATACCCTGGTCAATGCGACAGTCGAACAGGCTTACACCGAAACAATTAATACTAAATCGGTTACAGTCAACAACGGCAATAGAATACCCGGCGTGCCCAAGCAGGGCCTATTTGCTGAAATGGTTTGGCGCAAGCCGGATAAATCTCTTGAATATGGGGTCGAGGGGAGAGCTGCAGGCAGTATTGCGGCAAATGACTTGAACCAGGCTTATTCAAGTGGCTACGGGATTATGAATCTGCGGGCAGTTGTCAGACAAAATATCGGAGGCTGGTCACTCTCCGAGTTTGCACGGGTCGATAATGTATTCGACCGATTCTATGTGGGCTCAGTCATCGTCAACCAGGCAGCCAGCCAGTTTTACGAAGGTGCCCCCGGGCGTAATTGGTTAGCCGGGGGCAAGGCCACTTATAAGTTTTAAGATACTTTGCATTGCTTGATGGCTCATATTGTTATAGTCGATCACAAGGCTTAAACCGCTGACTTTTACCAGTTGGTTTGAGCCTTGAAAATTCAGTAAGTGAAGAACAGCCATAACCCAGCTTTGCTGGTTACCCGCTTTCGTGACCGCGCACATTCAGTTGCGCTATGGAATACATTCAAAGATCACGCTAATTCAGGGCGCGAAAAAACGGCCACCCGAAAGTAGCCGCTTAACTCAACTAAGAAACTGGACTAAGTTATTAAAACTTGTGTGCCAGACCAAAGTCGAAGCCTGTGGTACCGAAACCAGTTGCTGCACCTGTACCACCATCAAGTGAGTTGGTATAGCCTGAGTAAGCCATCGTGCCTTTACCCCCTGTCCCATTATCAATCTTGGCGAAATCCGCATACAAGTTAGTCGCCTTGGACAGAGTGTAGTCCAAACCGAGGGAAAATTTGCTCAGGTTACCCATGCCTAAAGCACCTGTTCCGTTGTTAGCGTCATTAATCTTGCCGTAGGATACTTTGCCCAGGAAATTGCCACCAAAAGGAGCAGTCGCGCCGAGTGTCCAGCTCTTCGTATCCCAAACAGTGGCAGTGTCATCCTTTACTGATTCCCAATAGCCCAAAACTTTGGCAACGCCGAAGTCGTAGGAACCGCCAAGGACGTTGATTGCAATACCTGAAGGAGTAGTAGCTCCATTCACATCAGCTTTTTCATAGTCATACGTCAAGCTGATCGGACCGTTATTGTATTGCGGTGCAATCGCATACAGGTGATTATTGCCATCCATTGCGCTGGCAGTGGGTGTACAGCCAGCGGTTTTGCATTGAGCGGCGGGATTAATTTGTGTCAGACCGGTCAGGTTGAATGTATATGCCGCCAGCACGCTGAAGCCACCAGCGAAGGTCGGGGAGATATAGGCAACGGCGTTGTCTGCACGCGTCTGATGAATTTGCAGGTCAGCAAATTCACCAACCGACCCCAGTCCGAACGCATTGTACTTACCAGCAAAGGTGTAACGAGCGCCGTCAAGACGTCCAGCTACGCCTGTACCATAATCACCTGTCAGACCAACAAAAGCGTGTCCAGACGTTAATCCACCGCCAGCCAAGGTGCCCCCAGGTGTTCCATTAGATGATTTGCTATTCGCTTGTGAACTGAAGTCGAGGATAGCCTTGACGTCAAAAATATACTTGATACCGTTCTCGAGGTCTTCGCTGCCCTTGAAACCAAGGTAGCTGTCGCCCGAAACACCGGAATCCGCGGTTGTGGCGGTGCCGTTGGCATTGACGTTGCCGCTGCTGCCGCTACGACTAACCACGCCCATATCGGCGTTGCCGTAGATAGTCGCGTCGGCGAAGGCTGAACCTGCAACGAGACCTCCGAATGCGCCAGCGATTGCAAGCGCGATAATTTTCTTTTGCATAATTTAATCCCCTGAAAAATTGATATCAATAATTAATGTCAGTTTTTTTGATCATTGGTCAGCGTTTGATCCGGCCAGGTAAAGTTTGAAATCGCAAGCTCCGTCAATGCGCGACTTGGCGGGCAGGCAAGTTCAAACATAATCTGGACGAATCAAGTGCTTACTTGGATGGGAGTTTGAAAACCCAAACTGAACCACCTTGTTCCAGGAAGTTAACTTTCTTGGCAACTTCACCTCCCCACAACGGTACTGCACCGCCCCAACCGGACACTACGGCAACATACTGCGTATCGCCATCCTTCCAGGTCACCGGAGGAGCAACGATTCCGGAACCGGTCTGGAATTTCCAGAGCTCTTTACCTGTTTTAGCGTCCAGAGCTTTCAGGTATCCTTCAGGCGTTCCGTAAAACACCAGACCACCAGCCGTCGTCATTACCCCACCCCAAAGCGGCGCGCTGTTTTTAACTTCCCAGACAATCTTGCCTGTCTTGGGATTGACCGCACGCAGAGCACCGATGTAATCGTCAAAGAGCGGATGGATGGTAAAGCCGGCACCTAGGAAAGCTCCGCCTTTCTTGTAGGTAATCGGCTCATTCCAGATATCCATGCCCCACTCGTTAGCAGGAACATAGAACAGCTTGGTTTGCGGACTGTAGGCCATCGGCATTTGATTCTTGGCGCCGAGGAAAGCAGGAGCTGCAAATACGGTCTCTCCCTTTTCGCCTTCTTTACCTTTGGTCGGATCACCGGGGCGTGAGCTGTCAATGTAGATAGGACGACCGGTTTTCAGGTCGATGCCGGAAGCCCAGGTAATTTTCTTGACGAATGGGAAGGCGTTTTCCAATTTGCCATTGGTGGCGTCAATCACATAAAAGAAACCGTTGCGGTCAGCTTTTGCGCCATACCGTTTTCCATCCATGTCGAAGGTGACAAACTCGTTGACTCCGTCGTAATCCCAGCCGTCGTGCGGTGTAGTCTGATAGCTCCATTTGATCTGTCCAGAGTCCAGATCCAGGGCGACAGTGGACGAGGAATACAGGTTGTCGCCGGGACGCAACCAGCTGTTCCACGGCGCGGGATTTCCTGTTCCAAAGTAGGCCAGACCCGTCGAATTATCGTAGGTCCCGCCAAGCCAGGTTGAACTGCCGCCGGTTTTCCATGTATCGCCCGGCCAGGTCTTATTGGTGGTTCCGGTAATGCCGTTTTCGATTGCCTTGCCGTCTTTATCGTATTTGTAGCCCATTTGTCCTTCAATCATCGGGCGCGTCCAGATTAACTGGCCGGTCCGCGGATTGCGAGCCTCAACACGTCCCGCGATGCCGAACTCGCCGCCGGATACTCCGGTTAGCAACAATCCTTTGGCAATAAGTGGTGCGGCAGAGATGGAGTAGCCGGCAGCGTAATCGTCAACTTTTTCTTTCCAGACAATTTTGCCGGTGTCCTGATTCAGCGCAACCAGTTGCGCGTCGAGTGTGCCAAAAATTACCAGGTTGTCGTACAGGGCTGCGCCCCGGTTAACAACGTCACAGCAAGGCATGATCCCTTCGGGCAAACGATGTTCGTATTTCCATAACTTGGTGCCGGTCTTCATATCGATTGCATAGATGCGGGAATACGAAGCAGTTACAAACATTTTCCCGTTATAAATTAACGGCTGTGATTCTTGTCCGCGTTGCTTTTCACCTCCGAACGAAAAAGACCAAGCTGGCGTGAGCTTGCTCACGGTTTTGGTATTAATTTGCGTCAATGGAGAGAAACGTTGTGCTTCCGTTCCCATCCCCCACGACAACACGTCATTCGTCGTTTTGGCATCGTTCTCAATCATCGCATCGGTTACGCCTGCTGCGTGAGCTGCAAAAGAACTACTTACCAAAACGCTGAACAGTGCCCCTAAAAGCTTTTTATTCATATTCAACCTCCCTGTTTAGTCGGAAATGTCACGAAATTTATTGCACCTGCGCGGAACCTGAAGGCAAATTGCATGCCACTCATTTAAGGTACTTGTTCTCCTGCTCATTTGGGACGGTTGCTACAAACGTAAGTCTCTAAAAAAATGGATTTTCGTTACAGATGTGAATCTTTGGCCATATTTATATCGTTGGGGTTAAATTTTGGCTGTCAGAGATATTGATGAAATCGGAGCTTTGTGAGGAAACGTCGACTGTCACAATATGGATCGACCGTTCCATTACGAGACACAACATGAACAATTATTTATCTGAAAACCCTGTTCAAAATGCAACACGTCCACTACATAAGCTGAACAAGGAATTGGCATAGATTATGCCTATTTGTGTAGTCAATATTAAGTCAGAAGAAATAGCTGATCTAAAGTAAAGGCGTGCGCATGAAAAAAAAGACAGACTTTGTTGATTCATTATTGCGCAACGGAAGTTTACGGCGGTCATCTTTGGTACTGCTTTGGTCGTTCCTGGGATGTCTATCGAGTTTATTGAACACATCCGCCACGTTGGCCGGTGTGATGACGCACGAGGAATTGGTAAGGCGCTACCCGCCCCCCTATATTGTGGGTGAAAAGGACATCAACACGCCGGTATGGCCAATCTATCAACAGAACGCCACTGAAAACAGATTGGTAGGTTATGTCTTTGAGTCGATCGATCTGGCGCCCATTCCTGGTTTTGCCGGAGTACCGCTCAACCTTTTGATCACTCTCGACCCGCAGGGCAGTTTTCTGGATGTAAAAGTTCTTTCGCAACATGAACCGGTCTTTGTCGATGGTCTTGGTGAAGGTCCGCTCATTTCTTTCATCAATCAATATAAAGGCCTATCGCTCAAGCAAAACATGAGGATATTGACCGGTTCCAATAGCGCAAAGAATCTGTCTGATGAATCTGCCCAGTTGGACGGCATCACGAAGGCCACCGCTTCCGTACACATTATTAACCAAACTATCCTTTCTTCTGCACTCAGGGTGGCGCGGAAGAAACTCGGCTTTGCCGAAGGCCGCGATCCGGAGTTGATGGGGCGAATCAAGCCGGATGTTTTGGAATCGCACAGCATTAACGATTTGATCGATTCCGGCCTGATTGAACACGTCATATTGAGCAATGCCGAAATCGAAAAGAAATTCATGGGAACCAAAGGCAGCGGGCTGGATGCCGACGCAACCGCGCACCCCAAAGATACCTTCTTGGATTTATACATGGCCTATGTTTCGGTCCCGAGCATAGGCCGGAATTTATTGAGCGAAGCGGCATGGAAGAAACTGCAAAACAGGCTGGAACCCGGAGATCAAGCCATTCTGATCGTGTCGAAAGGGCGCTACAGCATTATCGCCGAGGACTTTGTTCGTGGCGGCACGTCTGATCGGATTATCCTGAAACAGGATAATTTGCCGATTGAAATGCGGGATTTGAATATGGATCTTGAGTTGAAGACAAATCCGGGGATGGAAATGGGTGCCGTCACCGTTTTCAAAATCAACAGCCAGGCAGGACTGGATCCGTCCAGGCCACTCGATTTTGTGCTGCCGGTGACACGCTACAAAGGGATTATCTTCCCGGAAAAAATCAATCAGGACTTTACCTTCAGTTTTACGCTTCCTGCGCGTTTTTATACCGCGCCGGAAAGCGACAACAAATCCTGGGTTGGTATTTGGCACGACAAGCGGGGAGAAATTATCGTTCTTATAATTGGTTTGGCGGTCTTGACGCTCGCACTCGTGTTTCAAAAAATACTGGTTGCGCAAGAGCGCCGTTTCAAAGCATTCAGAAATGTTTATCTCCTATTTACCCTGTTCTTCATTGGCTGGTATGCGCAGGGTCAGCTATCCATCGTTAACCTTACCGGCCTGTTGCAGGCGCTGGTAGCGGTCCGCAGCCTTGGTTACTTTCTCTACGACCCGGTCACGATGATTCTGTTGATCTTTGTTTGCATCTCTCTGGTGATGTGGGGCCGCGGAACATTTTGCGGCTGGTTATGCCCTTTTGGTGCACTGCAGGAATTTTCGGCCAAAATCGGCAAGTTGTTTAAGTTCCCGCAAATCCGGCTCAAGCCGACAACAGATACCCGGCTGAAATGGGTTAAATATCTGGTATTGGCGGTAATTGTGGTCAGCGCAATTTTTTCGTCGCGTATCACCGACATGATCGTTGAGATCGAACCGTTCAAGACTGCAATTACGCTCAACTTCATGCGCTCATGGCCCTTTGTCTTGTATGCACTTGGTTTGCTCGTTGCCAACATGTTTGTGTACAAATTTTTCTGCCGTTTTTTGTGTCCTTTCGGTGCCGGTCTTGCGGTACTGGGACGTTTTCGAATATTGAACTGGATACCGCGCCGAAAAGAGTGCGGAAAGCCGTGCCAAATTTGCCGTCACCAATGCGCCTATCAGGCAATTGCGCGGGATGGAAAGATTCAATACGAGGAATGCTTCCAGTGCATGGATTGCGTAATCGTATATGCAAGCGATGAAAAATGTGCGCCGCTCATGCTGGAAAAAAGGCGCACACGCATTGTTCCAATTGTGGATACGCACACTTCATAAGGGAGGTGACGCGAAATGCCTTGCGGAGAGGTACGTTAATTTCAAACCTTATCCGGTTTGTGGTGATTGAGGGTCAGCGGGCAGTACAAACAAACCCGCTGAAACCAATTGTCTTGCTGTGAACACACCATTTCGAGCTGAACGACCCGGTTGCAAAGACAGAGAATATTCCCGAAACGATCTGGCATGATGATTGCTGCATTAAATACTGCATCGTGTCCATGGTGACGAATCAATTAACCTGAAAATAGCACAACTGCATTAGGTTTTATGGCAAACATGGATGTGGCAAGCAGTGCGTATCGGCACTTTTTGCAGGTTACGGAAATGCAGGCCTGTTGCAACTCATATTCCCGGTATCTACTGCGCGTTGAATATTAAGAAACCTATGACAGAAAAATTATTTACCCGAGTTATCGCGACAGACAGTGCATTGGCACAACTGGAATCACTGCGGGAAAAATATGGCCCGGTGCTGTTTTTTCAACCGGGCGGACCTAACGACAGCAGCACCTTGATGTGTTATGCGCTGGGCGAATTCAATGCCGGCAGTGACGAGGTCTATCTGGACAACCTTGATGGCATGCCTTTTTACGTGGAGCATGAAAAGTTCGAACTCTGGAAGCGTTCTCAACTGACTATCGATGTGGTCAAAGGTACCGGCGCAACGGATTCGCTTGACCATGGTACCGGAAAGCACTTTTTGACGCGCTCGCGCCTGCTGTCAGATGAGGAGAACAAATTGCTGGAGTAATCGGATATTGCGGAGCCGCATCACGCTGCCGACCGGGGCTGAATTCAAGCCAGACATTGTTTAGATATTGAGTGCACCCGAAAGTAATTGCCGATGATTCGTCTCCTGAAACCATTGCATGAATCCGGGATGGTATTATTCCGGAGATCGTTGCCCGATGTCATTCAAGTGACACTGAGTGGTCTGTTGCTCATGCTTCAAGTACAAACTTGCACTGCCGAAACTGAGACCGGTGGCGAACAGGTTCTTCCGGATATTATCGTGACAGCCACGATGCCGCTTCCCGGTCTCGGCCTGCCTTTGCGGGATGTTGCCGCCAACCTGCAGACAGTCAAAGGCAAAGAAGTTGAGCAGCAACACTCCGGCAATATCACCGAGTATCTGGAACAAAATATGGGTAGTGTGACGGTCAATTCAGCCCAGGGGAATCCTTATCAGCCGGATGTCAGCTTTCGCGGTTTCACCGCTTCGCCGCTGTTGGGGACTCCGCAGGGCCTGTCGGTTTTTCAGGATGGCGTCCGTATCAACGAGCCATTTGGCGATGTCGTCAACTGGGATTTGCTGCCGCAATCGGCAATCGCAAACCTTCAGGTCATTCCGGGTACAAATCCGATATTCGGGTTGAATACATTAGGCGGCGCAATTGCGATTACCACCAAAAATGGGCGAACCAACCCGGGGGGGCAGATAGAAATATCGGACGGCTCCTTCGGTCGAAAAACAATCGAATTTGAGCAGGGCGGCGCGACCGATAATCTGGACTACTTTGTCACTGCCAACGATGCAGCGGATCATGGTTGGGCCGAGCACAATGCAAGCCGGATCAAGCAGATGTTCGGCAAAGTCGGCTATCAGGATGCCGATACGAGCGCAAATATGAGCCTGACCGCAGCGAACAACGATATGCAGGGCACGCAAACCATTCCTCGCTCTTTTCTCAGCAATCCCGGTCAGGCTTACACCTATCCGGATCAAAACATTAACCGGGCTGCACTCTGGAGCTTTTCCGGCAGTCATTTTTATAATGACGACGTGCAGTTGACAACCAATGCCTATTCTCGAAACTACAGCAACGCAAATTCCAGCAGCAACGTTAACGGCAATTATGGTGTAAACAATTCGATTGAGGCTACAAATGCATTTTCAAGGATAGACCAGAACAGTTACGGGATTGGCTTTCAACTCAGTTATCAGGGGAAACTCGCTGCCATGGAAAATCAGTTTGTGACTGGAATCTCCGGCGATTTTGCGAATTCCCGCTACAAAAATTTCAGCCAGAATGCCCAATTTACCGCGGACCGAAATACGGTGGGTATCGACCAATTTGTGCTCGGGACTGATGCCAAAACCTACAACAGCAACCTCGGTATTTTCATGTCCGATACCTTGTCGCTCAACCGACAATGGTCGATCACTACATCCGGCCGTTACAATGATGCGCGCGTTACCATCAATGATCAGACCGGTATGCAGCCGTTACTGAATGGCGATCATGTATTTTCGCGCTTCAATCCTGGCTTGGGCACGACCTATAATCCCAAGCCGGGACTGACCTTCTATACCAACTACAACGAAGGCATGCGCGCGCCCACAGCCATCGAACTTGCTTGCGCAGACCCAAGCGCGCCCTGTTCATTACCCAATGATTTTATTGCCGATCCTGCTTTGAATCCGGTAATTGCAAGAACAGCCGAGTTCGGAACGCGCGGGAAGTTTGGCGACAAGTCGAAATGGAGCGCTTCGGTATATCGGACCACTCTGGACAACGACATCCAGTTTATAAGCAGTAGCGGCGCTACGGCCAGCACCGGGTATTTTCAGAATGTGGGACAGACACGCAGGCAAGGTCTGGAAATCGCGGCCAATACGATTGTAGGTCAATTTGGTATCGGCATGAGCTATAGCTATATTGATGCAAGCTATCAGACACCCTTTGTCGAGCAGAGCGCGAGCAATTCGAGCGCTAACGCCAAGGGTAACATTAACGTGCAGTCGGGCAACAAGATACCGGGCATTCCGCAAAACACCTTCAAGCTGCTTCTGGATTATGCAGCGATGCCGCAGTGGGACATCGGTACCAATCTTTTGTACCGCAGTGCAATTTTTGCGCGGGGCGATGAAAACAATCAGGACAGAAATGGCATGATAGCCGGTTACTCAGTGGTCAATATGTTTACCAACTATACGATCTCCAAGCATCTGCAACTGTTCGCGCGCGTGGACAATTTGTTTAACAGGCAATATGCGGATTTTGGCGTCCTTGGACAGAATTTCTTCAACGGACCCGGACACTCCTTTGATGGAAACAACATCAGCAACGAGCAATTCATTGCCCCAAGCGCACCGCGCGGTGCGTGGATAGGTTTGAGATACTTGTGGATGTGAGAAGTGTCCTGATGACACTAGTGATCTGATATCAGTTTTTCCGGTCGCGCTAATAGTGATTCATGTGTTGGCAGCATTCAAGCATCTGCTGGTGGATCGAGACAGGGTATTCCAACGAATGCTTCCAGGCGGAGCAAAAGAGAAATAAGTTGTTTAGTATGGAATTTTGATGTTTCCCTAGAACGATTGTCCCAACTGCAGGTAAGCCTGCGTGCCGCTGGGATTATCCAGGCCGCGCGCGATGCCGAGTCTCAACGGAAGCGGGAGGCGGTAATACACGATGACCTCGCCGAGCAGTTCGATCCCCACACCGCGATAATATCTCGACCGCGGGTTGCCGTTGTCCCACACGCTGCCTGCGTCCATGAATGCCGAAGCCGACAGGCGATTGATCCCGATGGGCGGGGACATGGCGTGGCGGTCGATATCGGAAAGCGGTGCACGCCATTCGATGCTGGCCATGCTGGTGTTCTGGCCGCGCAACGCGGCCTCGCTGCCGATATAGCCGCGCAAGGGCAGGTTGCGCTGGTTGAGCATGGGCGCCTGTGTCAGGTCATATTCTGTTGCACCGCCCAGCTGGAATTGCTCGGTCGTGCCCTGAGCGCGGACCTCCGTCCATCTTCCACTGAGTACCGTTTTGCCGACAGGCAGGTATTCGCGCGTGTCGAAGCGGGAGATATAACCGTCGTAAAAGCTGGTGAAGGGGCGGTAGCTCTCGTAGAGCAGGGTCGTGAGGTTTCCGCGATTGACGCCGTCGGCATACCAGTTGGTGTTG
The DNA here is from genome assembly GCF_902459525.1 of Sideroxydans sp. CL21. Classification (NCBI taxonomy): domain Bacteria; kingdom Pseudomonadati; phylum Pseudomonadota; class Betaproteobacteria; order Nitrosomonadales; family Gallionellaceae; genus Sideroxydans; species Sideroxydans sp. CL21. Next base: position 1,949,843 of record NZ_LR699166.1, on the reverse strand, counting down.
CGCGTGTCGTAGCGCAGGAAGGTCGCACCGACGCGCTCGTCCTGCGTGCGGGTAATGAGCCCCGGAACCTGCACATGGTCGGTAGTCTGCATGGCTGCACCGACGCCCAGATAGACGCTCCGCTGTATCCCCATCCAGGGCAGCATCGAGGCCCATTGTGCGCCGGTGGTGCGGTCGAACAGCGTGGTGGTCTGGTTGCTGCCGGAGCCGGTGGATTGCCGCGCCCACAGGTTGCGCGAGACATTGAAGAAATGTTCGCCGAGGTAGTCGTAGTTGAAACTGCCGATGGCTTCATGCTGCGATGTTTCCCACATCACATCGGCAGTGTAGTTGTGCCAGCCCAAAGCGTCGCTGCCAAATGTGGATGCGCCGTATGCACTCAAGCCGCGATCCATGAGCACGGACGGCAGCCAGGTGCGCGGATAGATCGAGTTCACAGCGTGGTAGTTGTCGGGTTCGCCCAGTTTATATGTCGTTGGTGGCGTGTTGCCCTGCAGTACTGCCGTTTGATTCGATACCGGCATTGCCTGTGTAATCGGTGCAGTTGTTTGCATGAGCCGCAATTCCGTGCCGTTCGCGGCCAGCACGGCCAGCACGACCGAGCCATCCTGTGCGATACCGCTGTGCGAGAGCACGGCCGTGTAGGTGTGGCTCAAGCGCGTCAATTCGGATGTGCCGGGCGTGCGGTCGCTACGCGGTGCGACGAAGCCGATTGGTGCAGGAGCGACTACATCACACTTCCTCCCACAATCGACTGGCTCTGCCATAACCAGCGACTTGGCGAGCGTTGTTGGCTCGTCTAGTCGAATGGCTAGTGGTTTTATCAGTAACGTGTCGGAGGTACGGTCGCGACGCGGTGCGGCGGAGCCGTCTGGTGCGGGAGCGACCGTATCACACCTCCTCCCGCAATCGGCTGGCTCTGCCAGTAACGTGTCGGAGGTACGGTCGGGACGCGGTGCGGCGGAGCCGTCTGGTGCGGGAGCGACCGTATCACACCTCCTCCCGCAATCGGCTGGCTCTGCCAGTAACGTGTCGGAGGTGTAGCTCCAGAGATCGTAGATGCCGTCCTTCACGGCGATGAATTCCAGCGCACCGCCGTCGCGCGCATAGCGCAGTCCATGCAGCGGTGCGTTGTAGTCGAATAGCACCCGCGGTTCGCCGCCTGCGCTGTTGAACTCCAGCACTTGCCATGAGTTCGCATGCTTGATGCCCAGCGCGATACGCTGGCCGTCGGGGCTGGCCGCCAGATCGATGGCTTCCACCTGATCCGGTGTCCGGTAGAGCGTGCGCGATTCGCTCCAGTCGTTACCGTGCTGTTCCAAGATGCTCAGGGTGGAAACGCCGCCGTCAATGCGCAATGCGGCTATCCGCTCGCCCAGCCATACCGCGCGGCGGTAACGTCCGCAGGTGGTCTGCCGCTGCAAGCCGCCCGACGCGCTCCATGTATAGAGGTCATAGTAGTAGTTGAAGTTGCGGCAGATTTCGGGTTGCGCGATCAGCGCCGTGCCGTCGGCGCGCGTGTCGATGTAGGCGCCGGGATTCAGCTTGGCGAGCTCGCTCACCTTGCCATAGGTATCGATGTGCACCAGCGACGGTTGCAGCCGCCCGTCGTTGACTGCGGCCAGCACGCCGTCAGCTGTGGGTGCCAGCGAATCGATCTCGAAATTCGCCGGCAATATCACATCGCCGTCGGCGCGCGGCGTGGCTTTAATCGGTGTTTCGCGCCGATTCATCTGCTCCGTCAGGTCGGCGGTAAATTCGTCCCACAACTCGTCCATGTGCTTTCCGGTCACCTCGACAGGATTGGTGTACACACGGGGAACGATGTTGTTGCTGAAGTTGTTGATGTAGTTGTAGATGGCATCCGGCCCGTATTTGCGCGACAGGAATTCATAGAAATAGACCCCGTAAAGGTATTGCTTGGATGTGGGCAGGGCGCGTCCGTCCGAGTTGATCTCGGACAGCGATTTGAAGCCTTGTTCGTGTTCGATGCGCATCCATGCTTCGTATATCGGCCCCCTGAGCCGTCCTTTGCCGAGTGCGGGCGTGCTCTCGTTGTAGGTGGCGATGCCTTCGATGGCCCAGTCCGGTTGCCACAGATTGGGGAAGAATAGCGGGTCGCGTCCGAAGATGTGGCGCAGCACGTTCGGGGCACCGCGTACTTTGTCCAGATGGAAGGTATGCGTCAGTTCGTGGGTAAGGAGCATCTCAAGCCAGACACTGTTGTCCAGCAATTCGCCGTCGTTGGGCGGCGTGAGGAAGATCGCGCTTTCGTTGAACGGCAGCGGGGTGGAGTAACCATTCGGGATGTCGAATTCATCGAGCAGGATGATCTCTATCCTGCCGCCCGGTTCCCATTGCAGTTCCCGGCTCATGCGGGAATAGACGCGCTCGGCGATGTCTGCCACGCGCTCTGCCTGCGCGCGCCGGGGCATCGCGTAATTGATGCGGAAATGCATGGTATCTGCGCTTTGCCAGTCGCGTTCCGGATCCGGGCCGGGCGTCGGGCCGATTGCTGCATGTGCGGGCGAAAGGACGGCAAGGAGGAAGAACGCTGACAGGATACGAAACATGGTGTGCATTACCCCGAAAATAAAAAAAGCGCACGGCAAGCCGTGCGCTTTCATTATCCGACAAACAGTTCAGTTTGGCGTGTGAGTTTCCACCTGTTGCAGCGGTTCGCTGTTCTCGATGGTGTATATCTCACGCTGGCGCTGGCGGCGACGCGGTGCGTGTTCGCGGCTTTCCTGCACTGGCGCGATGCTGGCTGTCTTGGTCGGATCGGTTTCGATGAGGGTCAGGCCGCTGCTGCCCAGGTCGACGGGGGGCAGGGCTTGAACCGCAGCAACGGCTTCCGCGACTCGCACTTGCGGCGCCGGTTGCGGGACTGCTTCCACTTTCGCCGCCTGGGGGGATGATTGCGTCGGATAGGACACAACTTCAGTCGGCACGGCCTTCTTCATCGAATCCTTCATTGAATCAGGATAGGCGATGTACTCGGTCGGCCTCGCGCGTTGAACGGGAGCAGGTGTCACGGCGGCGGCAACTTCGCTGACTGCAGGCATGGTGACTTGTTCGTTCGTTTGAACTGCAACGCCTTCGCCGGACGGAGCCGCTACTTGCTGCTCACGACGCTCACGTTCACGACGACCGCCACGACGGCCGCGTTTGCGACCCTGGTTACCATTGCCTTCCTCGCTTTGTTCACCGGCAACGACGGGCTTCGGCGTTTCCAGTGCAGGCTTGTCGACGTTGGCAGGACGCGGTTGGCGTGGCTGCTGCGGTTGACGCTCGGCGCGATTTTCCTGTTGTTCTTTCGGTTCCCTGTTGTCTGCGCGCGGAGCATCGTCACGATCACGGCGTTGCTTGTTGCCGCCTTCGTTGCGATCACGACGCGGCTTGTTGCCGCTGCCTTCGTTGCGCTCGCCGCGTTCGTTCCGGTCGCCACGCTCACCGCGTTCGCGGCGCGGATTCTGGCGTCCCGCCTTGGCCGGCGCAACGGGTTTAGCGGGCTCGCTTTCACCACCCAGCGATTTGAACCAGCCGACGAGACTGCCGAACAGGGATGTTTTTGCCTCTTCCTTGACTGCATGCTTGGGGGCGGGTTGTGCCGGAGTGATGCCGCGCACCGCTGCTTGCGGACGCTGTGCCTTGATTTCCTGCGCTGTGGCCGCTATCACCGGCTTGACCTCTTCAGGTTTTTCCACCAGCTTGTAGCTGGCTTGCAGATGGTCGGCAGTGATGTCGTCCTGGCGCAGGCGGGTGACCGTGTAATGCGGCGTTTCCATGTGCGGATTGGGGATGAGCACCACACTGATCTTGAAGCGCGATTCGATGCGGTGGATGTCCGAGCGCTTCTCGTTGAGCAGGAAGGTGGCAACGTCCACCGGTACCTGCGCGTGAATGGCCGCGCTGCTGTCTTTCATCGCCTCTTCCTGGATGATGCGCAGGATGTTCAGGGCGGAAGATTCTGTACCGCGGATATGGCCTATGCCGTTACAGCGCGGACAGGTGGTGTGGTTGCCTTCTTCCAGGCTCGGTGCCAGGCGCTGGCGCGACAGTTCCAGCAAGCCGAAACGCGAGATCTTGGCGGTCTGGATGCGGGCGCGGTCGAAGTGCAGGGCATCGCGCAAACGGTTTTCCACTTCGCGCTGGTTCTTGCTCGATTCCATGTCGATGAAGTCAATGACGATCAGGCCGCCCAGGTCGCGCAGACGCAACTGACGGGCGATCTCATCCGCCGCTTCCAGATTGGTGTGGTAGGCGGTGGTCTCGATATCGCCGCCGCGTGTGGAACGTGCGGAGTTGATGTCGATGGCGGTGAGCGCTTCGGTGTGGTCGATCACGATGGCTCCGCCGGAAGGCAGGTTCACCTGGCGGGCATGCGCGGATTCGATCTGGTGTTCGATCTGGAAGCGGGAAAACAGCGGCACATCGTCATGATAACGCTTGATGCGGTCGACATGATCCGGCATCACCGTACTCATGAATGCCTGGGCCTGATGATAGATATCGTCGGTGTCGATCAGGATTTCGCCGATTTCCGGGTTGAAGTAGTCGCGGATGGCGCGCACGACCAGGCTGCTTTCCAGATAGATCAGCGACGGTGCTTTTTCTGTCTTGGCAGCGCCTTCGATGGCATCCCACAACTGTTTGAGGTAGTTCAGGTCCCACTGCAACTCTTCCAGGTTGCGGCCGATACCGGCAGTGCGGGCAATGATGCTCATGCCCTGTGGCACTTCCATCTGTGCCAGCACGTCGCGCAGTTCGTTGCGGTCCTCACCTTCGATGCGGCGAGAGACACCGCCACCGTTGGGGTTGTTCGGCATCAGCACGATGTAGCGGCCTGCCAGACTTATATATGTGGTGAGCGCCGCGCCCTTGTTGCCGCGCTCGTCTTTTTCCACCTGCACCAGCAGTTCCTGGCCTTCCTTCAGCGCTTCCTTGATGGATGGGCGGCTGCCTGCAGCTGCGCTGTAATATTGCGGGGACACTTCCTTGAAGGGGAGGAAACCGTGGCGGGTGCCGCCGTATTCGACGAAACAGGCTTCGAGGCTGGGCTCGATGCGGGTGATGACGGCTTTGTAGATGTTGCTCTTGCGTTGCTCTTTACCGGCGGTTTCAATGTCGAGGTCAACGAGTTTTTGACCATCAACAATGGCGACGCGGAGTTCTTCCGGCTGCGTCGCATTGAATAACATGCGTTTCATATTTTTCTCCCGCGCTCTTACACGGGCAGGACAAAGCTACGCGCCGCGTGGCGCGCGAGAATTTGGGTCGTGCAAACTGTTAAGTGAGTTGTGATGACGACGGTGGTTCAAAATTATTATTCTCGTTTTAGCTTGTCTGTATCTGCGTGTTGCCAAAATTTCAAAGAGGGCAACACGCCAAAATTTATCTGCTTTGGTGCTTAGAGCGCGCAAATCAATTACCATCACTGCTTGTCTCCGGTGAGTGAGATAACCGGGCGGGGCTGCTTCGTAGGCGGCTTGATTGCCTGCCTTAGGTTGGACGGGAAAATTTTGTATCCCGTTTCACGAAGGCGCACACGCGAGGGCGGAGTATATTCAAAATGAGTGGTTTGAGCAAAGAATCCGTAAGTTGGGTCGAAATCGACGAGGGTAGCGAGGGGCAGCGCATCGATAACTTCCTGTTTCGTCACCTGAAAGGTGTTCCCAAGAGCCATGTCTACCGCATCCTGCGCGGCGAAGTGCGGGTGAACAAAAAGCGTATCGACCAGACCTATCGCCTGCAATTGGGCGATTTGTTGCGCATCCCGCCCATTCGCGTGGCGGAAAAGCCCGAAAGCGAGTACGTCCCGGCGACCGAATTCCCTATTTTGTATGAGGATGAGGCGATTCTGGCCATCAACAAGCCCGCCGGCACGGCAGTGCATGGAGGGAGCGGGGTGAGTTTCGGCGTCATCGAGCAATTGCGCAGCGCACGTCCGCAAGCCAAGTTTCTGGAACTTGTTCACAGATTGGACCGTGAAACTTCAGGGGTATTGCTGGTGGCCAAGAAGCGTTCCGCTCTGACCGGGATGCACGAGATCATGCGCGAGGGGAATAGCGACAAGCGCTATTTCACGCTGGTTCTGGGACAGTGGAAGAACGCGAAACAGCATGTGAAGCTGGCGCTGCACAAATTTGACACGCCGCAAGGCGAAAAACGGGTGATGGTGCGCGAGGACGGGCAGGCGTCGCATACCATCTTTACTCTGCTAAAGAGCTGGCCTGAATTCAGCCTACTGGAAGCGCAGCTCAAGACCGGACGTACACACCAGATTCGCGTGCATACGTCGCACTTGGGTTTTCCAATTGCGGGCGACGACAAATACGGCGACTTTGCGCGAAACAAGGAACTGGCGAAACGGGGTCTTAAACGTATGTTCCTGCATGCCCATTCGATCTCATTCAACCATCCGCTGACGGGTGAGCCGCTAAACATCGTTGCGCCGTTACCCCCTGAATTGCAGAGCTTTCTGAACAAGCTGGATGCTGTGGCTGCCTAAGTTTTAGGCAATACTTGCCGATAACAGGGTTGCCGGTCGCACGATGCGGTCGCGAGGAGTTGTCATGCGCTATGTGCCCAGTATTCCGTCAACGACGGCGAGTCCGACGACTCGCCAGGTGAAGGGGCTGTCCGCGGCGCAAGCGGTGAAACCCGTATTTCCTCGCGAGCAACCCGACCTTCCCCATGTCGAGCCGCACGAGGTTCATCGGGAACCCGTGCGTCCGGTCGCGCAGCAACAGCATCGTACAGTTGCCTTCGAAGACCGCCGCAAAGCCTGTCGTCGCGTCAGCCATTTGCCCGTGCTGGTCGAGTTGCGATCAGGTATCGACCGCCGTCGTCACAATCTGCGCGAGGGCGACATGACTGAACACATCGACGAGACTGCGTAACGGGTTGCTAGCGTTTGCGTGCCAGGTATACCGTGACTTCTTCACGGTCATGGTAGAGCTGCTTGGCTTCCAGTTGGTAACGGATACCTATGTTGTTGAGTGCGGTGCGTATGCTGTTGAGCGCATCGTTCAATGCCGCGACGCGTTTTTTCATCGGCAGCTTGAGATTGAAGATGGCGCGCTGGGTGTGGCCGCCGATGAACCATTCGGTCATCAAGGTCGCGACACGCTGAGGTTGTTCCACCATGTCGCACACCAGCCAGTCCACCGGGCGCTGCGGACGGAAGCGGAAGCCGTCCTCGCGCAGATGCCTGATGGAAGGATGACCTGCCGCAGCTCCCTTGAGCGGGCCGTTATCCACGGCGGTGACTTTCAATCCGCGCTGCACCAATTGCCAGGTCCAGCCGCCGGGTGCGGCACCGAGGTCGATTGCGGTCATGCCCGGTTTAAGCCATAGCGCCTGTTCCTTTTTGTCGAGGAACACCTCGAACGCTTCCGCGAGTTTGAGATAGGAACGGCTAGGCGCATCGCTCGCCATGCTGACGCGCTGGATGCCGTTGAGTGCAGCCGAGCTGTTATGCGGATCGGCGGTGGCGATCAGGGCGCGTTGGTTATCGGGAAAGAAGATGTGCAGGCGAGGAGAAATATCCGTTCGCCCTGAGCCTGTCGAAGGGTGAATACCCGACGCATCCGCCAACCTTCCTTGTACTCGCAACGCCTCTTCCAGAAGGGGCTGAAAACGCCGCGTGAAGCCCGACAGCGTCTTGCCCTCGTTGGTGTCCGGCACTTCCAGGTACAGGGCGCTAAACCGTTCAGGCGATGCGGGTATCGCTGCCAGCAGCGGTGTAAGCCGGTCGCGTTCCGGCAAATCGCTTACTTCCGCATGCAGGCTGAGCAATTGACGCGCGAAGGTCAATTGCCTGTAAGTCAGCCGTGGCTTGCCTTGCAGCACGACATAGCCGCTGTTCTCGGTCGTTTCGACAGGCTTGGCCTGGGTTTCTTCCACGCAATCGCGTTCGAAGCCAGGACGACAATAAATTAGCCAACTGGGTAAGGTGTTCATGGCGCGGCATGGTAGGGATTACCGCGGTGATGGGCAAGCGAAATGGTAGAATCCGCGCCTATTTTATTTTGGCGGTGCAGATGGCAAAACGTTACGAATTGATTGTGTTCGACTGGGACGGCACGGTGATGGACTCGACGGCGATCATCGCGGGATCGATCCAGGCTGCCTGCCGCGACCTGAAATTGCCGGTGCCGGACGATGAAACGGCACGTCATGTGATCGGTTTGGGTCTGTTGCAGGCATTGCGCCATGCCGTTCCCGATGCGCCGGAAGAGATGTATGAGCCGCTGGTTGCACGCTACCGCCATCATTTCCTGTCGCAGAATGAATCCATCCCCCTGTTCGACCAGGCCAGGGAGACCATCATCGAGTTGCATGGCGCAGGCTACAGGCTTGCGGTGGCGACAGGCAAGAATCGCAACGGTCTGGACCATGCCCTTGAATCCACCCATATGGGCGAGTATTTCCATGCCACGCGCACGGCAGACCGGACATTCTCCAAGCCGCACCCGGCGATGCTGCTGGAGATCATGGATGAACTGGACGTGCCACCGGAACGTACCCTGATGATCGGCGATACCACGCATGACCTGCAAATGGCGATCAACGCCGGGGTGGATGCAGTGGGTGTAACACACGGCGCGCATCCTGAGGATCAATTGCGCGAATTGAAACCGATCGCCCTGCTTGATGATTTTGTTGAACTGAGAGAGTGGTTCAGGGTCAACGCATAACGAATTTATCGAAGGAGTTTTAATTTATGTCAGAAGAAAACAACAACAACTGGGAACGCGGCGTACTGGAAAAACTGGCGTTATCCGCCGTTCAGGAGCAGCGCCGTGCCCGGCACTGGGGAATCTTCTTCAAGGTGCTTGGTTTCGGATATCTGTTCTTCATACTCTTTTTGGTCATGGGATGGATGGGCGACAAGGTCGACGGTTCTCTGTCAGGCAAGCACAGTGCGCTGATCGAATTGTCTGGAGTGATTGCCGCGGACAGCAATGCGAATGCGGACAACCTGATCGGCAGCTTGCAGGATGCCTACAAGGACAAAAACACCGCAGCCGTGATTCTGCGTTGCAACAGCCCCGGCGGCAGTCCGGTACAGGCCGGGTTGGTGAATGACGAGATGCGCCGTCTGCGCGGCCTGCATCCGGATATACCTTTGTATGTGGTGGTGGAAGACATGTGCGCATCCGGCGGCTATTACATCGCTGCTGCGGCCGACAAGATCTACGTCAACAAGGCCAGTATCGTCGGTTCCATCGGCGTGTTGATGGATGGTTTCGGATTCACCGGCACCATGCAGAAGCTGGGTGTAGAGCGCCGCCTGATGACCGCGGGCAAGAACAAGGGGTTCATGGATCCGTTCTCGCCGCTCAATCCCAAGCAGGAAGAATTTACCAAAAACATGTTGGAGGACATACACCAGCAATTCATCGAGGTGGTGAAACAGGGGCGCGGCAAACGGCTGAAAGAAACCGAGGATACATTCAGCGGCTTGTTCTGGACGGGCGACAAAGCCATCCAGATGGGCTTGGCGGATGATATCGGCAGTGTGGATTCCGTCGCGCGCGACGTGGTCAAGGTGGAAAACGTTGTGGACTTCACCACGCATGAAGGTCTCGCGGATCGCCTTGCCAAGAAGTTCGGTGCCGGAGTGGCGAGCATGTTCCCCGGCTTCGGCGCTCAGGCGGGCGGGGTAACGCTACGCTGATAAACGACTAGCCATCCCGTTAAGCAACCAGAGAACGGTTGACTAGTGGTTGGTTATAGTTCTGCCAGTAGCGCATCGAGGCTGCCGATCGGCGGCAGGCATTGTGTGCCGCGACACAGCCATGCCGTCGTTGTTGCAGTACGCTGTTTACGCAACGGGGCTGGCAAACCGGTTTCATTACCGGTCAGTTCGATGATCATCAATCCCGGCGCATATTTCGCCGCCACAGCCGTCCGCCAGGCGGTTGTTTCATTTTTTGCGCCGCATAACACCAGCATGGAAGGCGGCTGCATCACTTCATCCAGCGCGGTGCACAGGCTGCTGAACTGGCCGGCTGCCCTTTGCATCAACGGGAAGAACAGTTTCAGGCAACGCTCGGCTGCTTCGATATAGGGCATATCGCCTGTCAATTCCGCCAACCGCAATAATCCCTGTGCCGCGATGCCGTTGCCGGACGGGATGGCATCGTCCTGGCCGGACTTGTTGCGCTGGATCAGCGCCTCGTGGTCATGGCTGGTGAAGAAGAAACCGCCGTTCTCGGTGTCCTCGAAACGGGCCAGCAGCGCATCGGCGAGTTGTATGGCAAAGGCCATGTCGGTGGCGCGATATTCCGTTTGCAACAATTCCAGCGCCGCATTCAGCAAGAACGCATGGTCGTCCAGGTAGGCGTTCAGGTGTGTCTTGCCATCCTTGTGCGTGGCGAGTAGCTTGCCGTTCTGCCACAGCGTGCCGCGCACGAAATCCATCGCCTGCTGTGCGGACCGTAACCAGTCGATGCGGTTGAAGGTACGCGCTGCTTTTGCCATGCCGGCTATCATCAGTCCGTTCCAGCTACCAAGTATCTTTTCGTCGCGGCCGGGGCGGATGCGCCGTTCCCGCGCGGCGAACAGTTTTGTCCGTGCCGAGCCGAGCCGTGCGGATGCCTGTTCTGCGCTGATGTTCAGCTGCTGAGCGATCCCGGCCAACGGTAGAGTCACGCGCAGGTTCCAGCTGTGATTCTCGAAGTTGGGTGTGCTGTCCAGCCCGTAATACGGTTTGACGAGTGCGTATTCGTCGGCGCTCAGCAGGTCGCGGATCTCGTTGCGCTGCCACACATAGAACTTGCCCTCCTCATGTTCCGAGTCTGCATCCAGCGAAGCGTAATAGCCGCGTCCAATCCCAATCTCGCGTAGCGACTCGTTTGCTCCCTCGCCCGCTTGCGGGAGATAACCAGCGACTTGCCCGCTTGCGGGATTAGTCGAATGGCTAGTTGTTATATCAGGGTTGGGGTGAGGGGAACGGGCATGCCCGTTCGGCGACTGCATCTCGCGCATCACCCAGCCTGCGGTCTGTACCACCACGTGGGCGAAAAACGGATCATGGCTGCTTAGCCAGGCGTCGCAATACAGGCCGAGCAGCACGCCGTTGTCATACAGCATCTTCTCGAAATGCGGGATGTCCCAGTGTGCATCCACGCTGTAGCGACAGAAACCGCCGCCGAGCTGATCGTACAGTCCGCCCAGGGCCATCTGCCTCAGGGTGAACAGCGCGACATGGCTCGTTTGCTCGTCATGTGTGGCGTGAGCCTGCCGCAGCAGCAGGTCCAGTTCGGCAGGATGCAAAAACTTGGGGGCGCCGCCGAAGCCGCCGTTCACCGGATCGAAATCCTGATTGTGCTGCCGCACCGCTAGGTCGATCGGGGTTGCGTCGAGTGCGATGTCCGTCGCGCCTTTCTCGGGCCGCCAGGTGGCTAACTGGGCGATGAGCTGTTTGCCCTGGGCTGACAGTTCATCGCGTTTTCCCCGGTAGACTTTGGCGATGCGCGTCAACAGATCCGGAAATCCGGGCAAGCCGTAGCGCGCCTGCTTGGGGAAATAGGTACCGCTGTAGAACGGGGTGCCGTCCGGCTCAAGGAACATGGTCAGCGGCCAGCCGCCGCCGCGCTTTGCGAGCAGGTAGTGTGCGTTCTGGTATACCTGGTCCAGGTCGGGACGTTCCTCCCTGTCCACCTTGATGTTGATGAAGTGTTCGTTCATCACGGCGGCGACCGCTTCATCCTCGAACGACTCGTGCGCCATCACGTGGCACCAGTGGCAAGCGGAATAGCCGATGGAGAGCAGGATGGGCTTGCCCAGATCGCGTGCGAGCTTCAGGGTCTCGGCATTCCAGGGATGCCAGTCCACCGGGTTGTCGGCGTGCTGCAACAGGTAGGGGCTGGTTTCGTGCGAAAGGTGATTGGGCATCAGCGCAGTAGGGGCAATAACGATTTCAGGACACGTTGCATGATACGCGGTTGCGCTTCTGCATTTGGGTGCAGGTTGTCGGCCTGAAACTGCTCCGGCGGAATATCTTGCAGCATGAAAGGAACCAGTGCGATGTCATGCTTCCTTGACAGTCTGGGGTAGAGCGCACGGAATTGCCTGGTGTAGTCGAGGCCGTAGTTAGGCGGCAACTGGAGGCCGAGCAGCAATATCCTGGCATGCGCTTGCTGCACCTGTTCAATGATCCGGTCGAGGTTCTTTTCCATCTCTGCGATGGTGCCGCCGCGCAGCCCGTCGTTCGCCCCCAATTCAAGGATTACCAGGACGGGATGATGTTCTTGCATGGCTTTGCCAATGCGGCGCAGCCCGCCCGAAGTTGTCTCGCCGCTGATACTTGCATTCACCACTTCGAACTGCGGATGACTTTTTTTTAGCTCAAGCTGCAATAAATTCACCCATGAATCGTCTCGTGCTATACCGTATCCGGCTGATAAACTGTCGCCGAACACCAGAATGTTCTTCGCAGCTTGAGCAAGGGCAGGCAGTAGCAGCGCAGTGACAAGCAATGTGATTTTAAGAAAGGTCTTCATGGCGTCGATTGTGCAAGCAGTAGGTCTCACCAAGCAAGTGTTAAGTGGCGATCAGCCGCTCGTTATCCTGCACGACGTCAGCTTTGAGGTGGAAGCGGGAGAGAGCCTTGCCATCGTCGGCGCATCGGGTTCAGGCAAATCCACTTTGCTCGGCCTTCTGGCGGGGCTGGATGTCCCGACCAGCGGCAAGGTATTGCTGCATGGCACAGACCTGTTCGAGATGGATGAGGATGGGCGTGCGAGATTACGCGGCGAACTGGCGGGTTTCGTGTTCCAGTCCTTCCAGTTGCTGCCCGCGCTGAATGCACTGGAGAACGTGATGCTTCCGCTGGAACTGACTGGCGCAAAAGATGCGCGGCAGCGCGCCGAAACATCCTTGCAGCAGGTCGGTTTGAGCGCACGCGCCCACCACCTGCCAAAACATCTCTCCGGCGGAGAACAGCAGCGCGTAGCACTGGCGCGCGCCTTTGTCACCCGGCCCAGGATATTGTTTGCCGACGAGCCCACCGGCAACCTCGACGCCGCCACCGGTGCACAGGTCATCGAATTGATGCTGGAACTCAACCGTGCACAGGGCACGACGCTGATTCTGGTAACACACGACGAGGCACTAGCGAAGCGCTGTGGCAAGCTGTTGAGACTGGCGGCCGGGCGGGTGGTGTAGTGTCGTTACACCGAAACTTTAACAATCAACTAGCGGATCAAATCTTTTGACCGGGGGATTACCAAGCAGGGTAACCAAGAGTCGATCAGGCTTCTCTGTCGTGTCGAGACTGCCGGAATGTGCAGCACGCATATCCAAGGCTTACATCCTCTGCAGGAACAATTCCACATTGACCGTCGCGAGTTCGGCTGGCATGGTTCTCTGCTTATTGGCTGTCGAAACAACTGGCTGCAGGCTCAACCGGGTCAAGGCAGGGTTCCAATCGGAACGCAAGGTTTCCTTGGCATATCCGAACTCGACTGGACAACGTTCAATTTCGTAGCTGCTCATGTTCATAACGATAGCCATGACACACCTCCTTGCGTTGATCATTTTGTTGCGGCAACTTCTATCGGGCTCGGAATTGCCACCCTTGCTTAGTTAGTCGCATATTGCGTGCCAACATCAAGTTGATTTGGTTTAGAGTGGCGAGGATATTGGTATTCGTGGCGTTATGGGGTGTCTTTGATGACGCCGGTATAAGGCAGGATTGTTATTAATCTTACAAAGTATTGTCACTGTTTTGGTGCGCGATGCACAAAAGTGGTAAATCGAGAAGGAACGGCATTGTGAATCACGATTTTTCCGTACTTACAAAATGAACCTCTTTCGTCTCTCCCTCAATTTGCTGCGCCGCGACTGGCGCGCCGGGGAGTGGCGGGTGTTGCTGCTGGCGCTGATGTTGGCGGTTGGCAGCCTTGCTACCGTTGGCTTGTTCGCCGACCGTGTGAGGCAAGCGTTGCAGCAGCAGGCGCAGAGCCTGATCGGTGCCGATCTGCGCATCACTTCGACGCGACCGTTTTCCCCCGAATATCGCGAAATGGCGCAGAAGCTCGGTTTGCGCGTGGTCGAGAGCCGTACTTTCCCCAGCATGGTGTCGCACCGCGAGCAGGTGTTGTTGAGCGAGATACAGTCGGCGGAGCCGGGCTATCCGCTGCGCGGCAAGATCGAGATCGACGATGGCGCTGTGCACGTGGCGCAGGCGATCCCGGCACGCGGCACGGTTTGGGTGGATGAACGTTTGCTGCGCCGTCTCGATATCAAGATCGGGGATGAAGCTGGGATCGGCTCACGGCGTTTTATGGTGGCAGCGCGCATCGTGAAGGACATCGACCAGTCCATCGGTTTCGCCAGCTTTGCGCCGCGCGTGCTGATGAACGATGCCGACTTGGCTTCTACCGGCTTGCTGCAGGAAGGCAGCCGCATTTCATATCGCCTGATGATCGCAGGCGATGCTAGGCAGGTGGTTGCGCTGCGCGCGACGCTGCAGGAAAAGCTTTCCGGCAACGAAAAGATGGAGGACGTGCGCGATGCGCGTCCCGAGATACGCACGGCGCTCGAACGTGCCGAGCATTTCCTTGGCCTTGCCGCATTGACTGCCGCCATCCTGGCTGGCGCCGCGATGGCGCTGGCGGCACGGCGCTTCGTGCTGCGCCATCTGGACGGCTGCGCGGTGATGCGTTGCCTCGGCGCTCAGCAGGCGCAGGTACTGTGGCTGTTCCTTTATCAATTCATCCTGCTTGGCGTGGTCTCGGTGCTTCTCGGCGGTTTGCTGGGCTATGTCACGCAAGCGGGGTTGGTCGAGAGCATCTCGTCCATGCGCGAGGCAGGCTTGCCGCAACCCGGCGTGCTGCCGCTGCTCAAGGCTGCACTCAGCGGCTTTGCTTTGCTGCTCGGTTTCGCCTTCCTGCCCCTGCTGCAATTGCGCAAGGTATCGCCGCTGCGCGTGCTGCGCCGCGAGATGGATTCACCGGAAGCCAGCGGCTGGCTGATTTATGGCCTTGCGTTGTTGGTGTTGGCAGGACTGTTCCTGTGGCATGCAGGCTCGCTGAAACTGGGTTTGGCGGTATTGGGAGGTTTGCTCGCGGGGCTGCTGGTGTTCGGCGGACTGGCCTGGGTGCTGCTTCATGGTCTGGCACGCAACGCATATTTCTTTCAATCGCATTGGCGACATGCATTCAACAACCTCGCGCGGCACGGGCGCAGTGCGGCGATACAGGTGGTGGCATTGAGTCTGGGCGGCATGGCCTTGCTGGTGCTGACGATGGTGCGCGCCGATCTGATGGAAAGCTGGCAGGGCAAACTGCCGCCGGATACGCCGAACCGCTTCGTGGTGAACATACAGCCCGACCAGATCCAGCCGGTGCGGGATTTCTTTGTGCACCAGACGTTGCCGATACCTGAGTTGCAGCCGATGGTGCGCGGCAGGCTGATCGCCATCAACGACCGCTCGATCAATGGCAGCAGCTACCCCGATCCGCGTGCCCAGGCACTGGTGGATCGCGAGTTCAACCTTTCCTGGATGGAACAGATGCCAACCTGGAATGAACTGGTGCAAGGGCGGTGGTGGACGGCAGGGGCGGGAGGGCAACTTTCCGTGGAGGAAGGCATCGCCAAGACGCTGGGCATTCGTCTCGGGGACGTGCTCACCTACGATGTGGCCGGCAGCACATTTACCGCGAAAGTCACCAGCCTGCGCAAGGTGCAATGGGATTCAATGAAGGTGAATTTCTTTGTCATCGCCACGCCGGAACTGCTCAGGGATTTTCCGGCCAGCTACCTGGGCAGTTTCTACCTGCCGCCGGACAAGGTGCGAACGGGCGACGAACTGTCGCGCGAATTCCCCAATTTATTGTTGATCGATACCGGTGCGGTGATCGCACAGGTGCGCAACATCATGAACCAGATCGCACAAACGGTGAGTGCAGTGTTCCTGTTTACCCTGTTTTCCGGCCTCGCGGTACTGTATGCCGCGCTGCTTGCCACGCAGGATGAGCGCAGCCACGAGGCAGCTATCCTGCGCACGCTGGGGGCGGACAGTCTCTATCTGCGGCGTCTGCACCTGTCCGAGTTCGCCGTGCTGGGTGGCTTGAGTGGCCTGTTCGCGGCGGCGGGCGCAGTGCTGCTGGGCTGGGTGCTGGCGCGTTTCGTACTGGATATCCCTTACCGGTCAGATGTTTCCATCTGGTTCATCGGTTGCGGAGGCGGCATCGCGGTGGTGACGCTGGCCGGGTGGTTGGCGACCCGGCGGCTGGTTTTGCGCCCGCCGTTACGCATTCTAGCGGCGGATTAATGGCTTAGCGCTTGACGCGGCACGGAATATCCCTATAATGCGCCCCTCCCTGAAAAAGGGAGTTTTTGACCTTGCTCCACCGTCCATTAATGTCGGGGGGCTTTAATCCACAAGGAGATGTAATGCGACACTACGAAATCGTATTTATCGTGCATCCCGATCAGAGCGAGCAAGTGCCCGCGATGGTTGAGCGTTATCGCACGTTGGTGACCAGCAAGAACGGTCACATCCACCGCCTGGAAGACTGGGGCCGCCGCCAGCTGGCTTACCCGATCCAGAAGATCCACAAGGCACATTACGTGCTGATGAACATCGAAGTCGACCAGCCCACGCTGGACGAACTGGAACACGCATTCAAGTTCAACGACGCCGTGTTGCGCCATCTGACCATCAAGACCAAGGCTGCAGTCGTTACGCCTTCCGCCATGATGAAGGAAGAGAAGTCGCGTTCGTTCAACAGCGATGCCGCAGCACCTGCGCCGGCAGCAGAAGCAGCTGCTCCTGCAGCGTAAGAAGGATTGAGCAGCAACCGTTGTGTGATTGAAGGGGAAGTGATCGAGTCGGAAGGCTTGAGATACACCCCGGCGGGATTGGCGAGAGTGGCGTTCAAATTGCGCCACACTTCGATGCAGCAGGAAGCAGGGATGCAACGCCAGGTTCAGTGTGATGTTCCGGCACTGGCACTGGGAGAAGCGGCACAGCAAGTCAGCCGTTTGCAACCCGGCCAGATGGTGAAAGCCGAAGGTTTCCTTGCGCAGCGCAGCCTGAAGATCGCGCAACTGGTTTTGCACATTGATAACGTTACATTGAGATAGAGGAGCACAACATGGCTCGTGTATTTAAAAAGAAAGATGACAAGAAGAACAGCGCTTCGCGTCAATTGTTCAAACGCCGCAAGTTCTGCCGTTTCACCGCCGAGAAGATTGCGGAAGTGGACTACAAGGATCTCAACATCCTGAAGGAAATGGTTTCCGAGAACGGCAAGCTGATCCCGGCACGTATTACCGGTACCAAGACGCGCTTCCAGCGTCAGCTGAGCGTGGCCGTGAAACGCGCGCGCTTCCTGGCGTTGCTGCCCTACACTGATTTGCACTAAGGAGTAGATCATGCAAGTGATTCTGATGGAAAAAGTGATCAACCTCGGCCAGTTGGGCGATGTGGTCAAAGTAAAAAACGGTTTCGCGCGTAATTTCCTCATCCCGCAAGGCAAAGCCAAGCGTGCGACGGAACACAACGTGGCGGATTTCGCGACACGTCGTGCAGAACTGGAAGCGGCTGACCAAGCCAAACTGGCCGATGCGCAGGCTCGCGGCGCCAAGCTGGAAGGCTTGAGTGTGCAGATCGTGCAAAAAGCGGGCGTGGATGGCAAGTTGTTCGGTTCCGTTACCAATGCGGACATTGCAGTTGCCCTGGCAGCACAAGGCCACAAAGTCGAAAAGAGCCAGGTACGTATGGCTACCGGTCACCTGAAGCAGATCGGCGATCATCCGATCACCATCTCGCTGCATCCGGACGTGGTTGCAAACGTGACAGTGACAGTGGTGGGCGAGCAGTAATCCTGCGTTGTCATGCGGTTATGAAAAAGGGCTGGGAACAGCCCTTTTTTGTTGTCTGAAAAGTGTAGAATCACCCTCCCGAAATTTGCGGTTACACCATGCAAAATTTTTCCGTTCCCGTTGCAGATTCCCAGCTTGAATCCTTAAAGCTTCCCCCTCATTCCGTCGAGGCAGAGCAGTCGGTGCTGGGCGGCATCCTGCTGGATACCAGTGCGTGGGACAAGGTCGCCGATCTGTTGAGCGAAAGCGATTTTTACCGCAACGAGCATCGTTTGATCTGGCGTCATATTGGACGTCTGACCGAACATGCACAGCCAGTGGATGTCATTACCCTGGCCGAATCGCTGGAGAGCAATGCCGAGTTGGAGAAGGCGGGCGGCCTGGTTTATCTCGGATCATTGGCGCAAAACGTACCTTCTGCAGCCAATATTCGCCGTTATGCCGAGATCGTGCGCGAGCGAGCCATCATGCGCAAACTGGTGGAGGTGGGCAGCGAAATAGCGACCAGTGCCTACAACCCGGGCGGGCGCTCCGCAGGACAGTTACTGGATGAGGCAGAAAGCCGCGTGCTTGAGATCAACGAAGAGGGCGAGCGGGGCAGTCAGGGCTTTGTTGCCATGCCGCCGCTGTTGACGCAGGTGGTGGAGCGCATTGAGACTTTGTATGCGAGAGACAATGCCAGTGACGTGACCGGTACTGCTACCGGTTTCACCGATCTGGATAGCAAGACCTCCGGTTTGCAGCCCGGTGACTTGGTTATCGTTGCCGGTCGCCCCAGTATGGGCAAGACCGCATTCTCCATCAACATCGCAGAGAATGTGGCTTTGGAAGGCAAGCCGGTAGCGATCTTCAGTATGGAAATGGGAGGCGCCCAACTGGCGATGCGTATGATCGGCTCGGTAGGGCGACTTAATCAGCATACTTTGCGTACCGGTAAACTGGAAGACGAAGACTGGTCGCGCATGACTCATGCCTTGGGTCTGCTCAACGATGCGCCGATCTTTATCGACGAGACCCCGGGCCTGAATGCGCTAGAATTACGTTCGCGTACGCGCCGACTGCATCGGCAGAATAATGGTCTTGGGTTGGTGGTCATTGACTATATCCAACTCATGTCTTCACCGGCAGGCAAAGCGAGCGAGAACCGCGCCACCGAGATCTCCGAAATATCCCGTTCGCTTAAATCGCTGGCCAAGGAATTGCATGTGCCGGTGATCGCGCTGTCGCAGCTGAACCGTAGCTTGGAGCAGCGGCCGAACAAGCGTCCGGTGATGTCGGATTTGCGTGAATCAGGCGCTATCGAGCAGGATGCTGACCTGATTCTGTTCATCTATCGCGACGAAGTTTACAATCCGGATTCTCAGGACAAAGGCACGGCCGAGATCATCATCGGCAAGCAACGTAATGGCCCGATCGGTACGGTAAGACTTACCTTCCGTGGCGAGTACACAAGATTTGAAAATCATGCCTCAGCCCAGTATTGAGCGAGCGCCTGATTTCGGTGAAGACTTACAGGCGCAGATATTGGTCGTAACCAAAACCACGCATAGGCTCAGTATTAGGCAAATCAGCACTTAGTTCTTGGCGCCCCGAATCTGTTCGGTTACAATGCGCGGCCTTTTACAGGCGCGTAGCTCAGCTGGTTAGAGCACCACCTTGACATGGTGGGGGTCGTTGGTTCGAGTCCAATCGCGCCTACCAGACGGTAGAGCAAAGCAGTCCAATCCAATACATAAACCCGCACAGTTATTAGCTTTGCGGGTTTTTTGTTGTCTATCCCCATACAATCCTATCCATTGACATCTGGGGGTAACAGGGGGTAACTTTCGGGGTAACGCACACCTGATGTCAAGGAGTTACCCCAAATGGCACTATCCGATACCGCAATCAAGAACGCTAAGCCCGGTGCAAAGCCGATCAAGCTGTCAGACGAGAAAGGGATGTTCCTTCTCATCGCACCGGCAGGGGGTAAGTGGTGGCGTCTCAAGTATCGCATTGGGGGTAAGGAGAAGCTGCTCTCACTTGGAACTTACCCCGAAGTGAGCCTGAAAGCGGCAAGGGATCGCCGCGACGATGCGCGCAAGCTCCTGGCTGATGGGGTAGATCCCAGCGAGAACCGCAAGGCGGTTAAATCAGCCAAGACAGACCGGGCTGCGAATAGCTTTGAAGTGATTGCGCGCGAGTGGTATGCCAAGAAGCTGCCCGGCTGGGCAGCATCCAACGCCGACAAAATTATCCGCCGACTGGAAAATGACGCATTCCCTTGGCTTGGCGGGATGCCAATTGCTGAGATTACCCCTCCTGATTTGCTGAAGTCATTACGCCGCATCGAAGAACGCGGGGCCGTAGAAAGCGCCCACCGGATGCGCTACTACTTCAGCCAGATATTCCGCTATGCCATCGCAACCGGACGTGCTGAGCGTGACGTGGCATCTGACTTGCGGGGCGCACTTTCCACAGCAGAGACGCAGCACCGCGCTGCCATCACAGATCCCAAGGCGATAGGGGCGCTTCTACGCGCCATGGATGACTACCAAGGTGCTTTCGTGACCAAGTGCGCTCTGCGCCTCGCCCCACTGGTTTTCGTGCGCCCTGGCGAACTGCGCAAAGCGGACTGGATAGAGATTGATTTGGACAAGGCCGAGTGGAACATTCCTGCCGAACGGATGAAGATGCGCGAGCCGCACCTTGTCCCGTTGTCCGCACAAGCTGTGGCAATCTTAAAAGAGCTTCACGCGCTAACGGGCGCGGGGCGATATGTGTTCCCCGGCGCGCGAACCAATGGCCGGCCGATGAGCGATAACGCGATACTGGCTGCATTGCGGCGCATGGGTTTTGCCAAGGATGAAATGAGCGGTCACGGCTTCCGCGCAATGGCACGCACCATCCTCGACGAAGTGCTACAGGTACGACCGGACTTCATCGAGCACCAGCTTGCCCATGCCGTGCGCGATCCGAACGGGCGTGCATACAACCGCACAGCGCACCTTGCTGAGCGCCGGAAGATGATGCAGCAATGGTCGGACTATCTGGATAAGTTGAAAACGGGCGCGGAAGTAATACCGTTGAACGCAGCAGCATAGAGTTTCACCGTTCCCATGCGGATCATGGGAGAGCGGCGGCAAAGGTGCGTCAACACCCAAACCGCCCGACCACAACGCAACCTGTACGGAGGTCGCCTCATGGCTAACGGTAATTCTACGGTACATAACAGCACACACGACCAGCAGGCCAACAAAGGCAGCGAAATATCTACCCCCTCGCAGATTCCACAGGACGAACTCGATGAAGCAACTAGGAGCAGTGTTGCCGAGCAACTTGATTGTCAGCATGATCTGGTCCGTGCGGATGAGGAAAACAGGAACCTATTCATTGGACTTCTCTCCATTTCGCAGAACTGGGATTTCTGGGCTGCAAGACCGACACTGGTTGCCAATGAAGCAGTTCCTCTTATGAATGGGTGCGACCCCGAATCATGGCGGGAACGCGCCAGGCGTGAAGACCCCCTTCCGGGCTACATGATTGCGGCAATTGAACGAGGTTTAGAAATTGCAAAAGGCGAAGCAGCAAATCCTCAATCGCCTAGCGATTGGCTGGCATGGGGGAAGAGGCACGGACTTGACCTGCCCACACTGAAATCTGCCAATCATTTGCGCGATCCGGATGTAAACATGTGGCCGCTGTTTGCAGATGCTGTTGAAAGGGCTGTGCAAGCGGGGGAAAGGTATACGGGGAAGAGTAAGGCGCCGAGAAAATTCAGCGAGGCATTCGATAAGTTGCTGGACGAGATTGATAAAAGATACAACACACAAGGTGGGAAACTCGACAGGAACGCGATGCCAGGAACAAAAGACCAACTTCGTTACGTTGCCAGAAAGTTCGAACCTAAATCTATGACTGTGGAACTCAGCACTTTCGATGACTACATAGCCGGGGTCGTGAAATTCAAGAAAGGTCGACAGGCAATTGGTACTCCCAATCCCTATACCGACCTGTTCCCTGAATACTCTACTCTTGGCGCACAGAAAAACTAGGGGAAAACTGGGGGATTATTTACCCCAAATCACACGCCAGCGCTGATACTCCAATTTATCCCCCCAATATCTCCAATATATATTAACTACTCTGCCAAGCAATGTGCGCACATACCGGAAACGGGATACATATGGAGCGCAAGCGATGCAACCAAACACTACTGCAACACCAATTGTCTTTTACAGGCTCCCCCGCGTTCGTGAAATTTGCGGCGGCGTAGCACCTTCTACAATCTGGTCATGGGTCAAGGCTGGGGTATTCCCGAAACCGATCAAGCTAGCAGCGAACACGACCGTATGGAATTCTGTGGATGTGGAAGCATGGGCGCAATCCCGCATCGCTGACAGCCGAGGCGGTGAGCAATGAACCTCCCAAATGAAAATGCCCCCGGCCAGGAGGGCATCCTCGGGAACTACGAAAACAAGCTGCCGTCATTCTGCTACCCATCACCCGCAACCGTCAAGGGGCGCACGCTCGGCGCGCTACTGAGAGGCGAGCGCCTTACTCATCTTGACTGCTGGAAGCGATTCGGTAGCGCCCGGCTCTCGCATCATGTTTACGTGTTACGTGGTGACCTCGGCTGGCCTGTCCAAATGATCGAGCAGACGGTCACAACCACCGACGCAGGCAGGCACGCCACCATCGGAGTGTATTTCCTCTCACCTGAAGTTATCGCCGCTGCTGGCGAGCATGGCCAGCGATTTGCGGAGGACTGCGCGCGCATCGAGGCAGAGAGGCGGGCAGCATGAACGGGTTTTTGAAGTTCATGATTTTGAAGTTCGAGAATTGCCGGGGATGTGATGCGCTTGGATCGTTCGACAATGAGCTTGCCTGCATGGACCTGCACTATTGGCCGAAAGGAATACCGGAGAATCCACCGTGCCATCAGAAAACAGAGTCATCACTCTGCGTGATTACAGAGATGGAGAGGAAGGTCGCGGCGGCGGAGATACGGTCCCGCCTCATGCAGTTGAAAGGATCGGAGTGATGGCCAAAGCCTCCATAAAGCACCCATACGCTGCGATTGAGCATCGGGTGATAGATAGCCCCGCCTATGCCGACTTGTCGCATTCTGCGTGCCGCTTGCTAACCCTGATAGCTCGGCAGCTAACTGTGAATCTAGTCTGGTCGAAAGGTAACAACGGGCATCTTCATGCGGCATTCTCGTGGTGTAAGCCTTACGGCATCGGTAGCGAGCACACTTTGCGCAAAGCCATTGCCGAATTGATTAGCCATGGTTTTATCTATCGCACGCGCAGTCACGGCGCAAACAAGGTCTGTGCCCGTTACGCTGTTACATGGCTTCCCATTAAAGACACAAAAGACCTGTTTCTTGCTGGATTCGTGCCATGCGCGTGGCGTGACTGGGCTGCGCCAGGTGAAAAAAGCACCCGGCAAAAAGTGCAGGAGTTGACCGGCAAAAAATGCAGTTTCACCCCTTTACTTCCTGCAAAGAATGCAGGATGTACGGTGGCAGGAAGTGCAGACAATGAATTAGTACCAATACTCAGTACTAATTCTGGGGGGCTGGCTCAAACCTTAGAGAAGAAAACACGCACTCACCCGCTGGCGATCAAACTCAAATCAACACTTGATCGTGGCACGTCAAGAATCGCTCATTGAAGACGGTATGAAAGATCAACAGTTCTTCGACCTGCGTTTTGAGCAATTAGTCGCAATCGATGGAAACGCAAGCGACGAACACGAGACAAGATGAACGATAACCTCGAAGGCGGTGGAAAACAATCGCTGGAAATCGGCGACCAGCAAGTAACACTGCTGCAGCCTACCCCCCCGAAAATCGACCTTCGGGATGCGGCAGCCATCAGGCGTGAACTGGGAGCAGTGTACCGAGATATGCGATCCGGGCGAATTGATACTGCTGACGGTACGAAACTGGCCTATGTTCTGGATGCTATCCGTAAGGCATATGAAGCTGAAGTATTAGAGTCACGACTGGAAATTATGGAGAGGATGATTCGAAAATGAAAACTGATGCAATCACTAAAAGTTATGCAGCCCTGACCAACAAACAGCGGGCGGCATTGTTCTTTCGGTACACCACGGACGCGGATGAATTGGAGGCGATGCGTGTTTTGTCGTCAGTCCCAAAAAAGTCCTACTCCATGAACGATGTGGAATTTCTTAAGTGGGCAGAGGGACTATCAACGCTGGCTAGTGTTTTTGCCCATGAGCATTGGATTGCTCGGCACTGGATGGTCGCTTCAGCATTGCGAATGGAAGCGCTTATTTCAAAGCATCCAGAGAAATTTCGTGAGCTAGATGATGCGCTAAGAGAGGTTCAACACTGGCAACAATACCTGCTCTCAATGGACGTTGCTCTGAAGGGCGCAGCAAAACAACACGGATTCGATTTGCTGAGCATCTACCAAAGGGCCAGGGCGATGCCTTATTCGAATAGGGTTGAAGAAGTTACTACTGATCCTGAAATGGTTGCGACTTGGACAGACAATTTCAACTTAATCATTGAATCGTCGTTCGGCTGATAAATAGATCAGCGCGTTCCTGCCATAATTGCATCGAAGCACTTTGCCCTACTATGCTGTTCTTCCTCAGGCGCGGCATCGATCGCATCCATTTGACATTCGCTCCTCGCCCGTTTTTCTCGCGCTTTATATTCTTGCCTCGAAACGCCATGGCTTTTGGCAGAAGAACTTTCAATCGATTCCTCAAAATATGGATCATTTGTATTTAATCCGTATGCCTGCATTTCGTTGTAGCTGAGGATCTTAATTTTATCTGGACTGATATACATCGAGTCCTCGTATAGCCTTGTTGGAATATTCATTTCTTTGAAATATGCCACAATTTGCTTGCCAATTTTTCTATATTTTTCCTTTTGCTGCACTTCGGTAGTGATTTCCCCGTTGGGATCATATGGTCTATGAATACCGACCTGTCCATTGACAATCCTCATTGCAGCGCCTGCAAGAATGTATACGCATGAACTTAGACAAGCCGCATTTTCTTTTACCTCTGCAAGAGCGTGCAATTTTCTTAAGTATCGGCCAATCTTCAATGAAGTTGCAACATTACCCCCTAGAGAGTCAAGGTAGAAATGGTAGACTGAAGCTGGCGACAACTTTTTTATAGCTTTATACTTTTCATAATTTTTCACTTCCTTGACTATGTCTGTGTAGTCTGATTCCTTGATTGATTTGGTTATCGACATAGTCAAAACGACCCCATTGACATCTACTAGCTCGTAATCGCTCCAAGCGGACTGTGGTAAAAGACACCCAAGTATAAATATTAGCTTAGCGATTGCTGATAAGATTTTCATAGATTTTTAACCATAATTTTCTGACACGATTCTATATCCTGTTCAGGACTGCCATAAGTTTCGAGCCTCTTGTCGTGCTAATGAAATTAGTGACAAATATTTTGCCATTGGCCATTTACTTGGACGTATTCACATTTAGACGTTCCAATTGGAGGAAGTGCCAACGATGGTAGCGGTTTTAGTTCCATGGACGGTAAAGGTTGGAGCGGTGGCAAGTTTGTTGAAGGGAGATCAAGTGTTGAGTCGCAAATATCTTGCACACGGCAGTTATTGCCATAGTTGTCACAAACATTAGAACTTCTGCACTGAGCAAGTACTGTCATTGAGTATGATGATGAAAGCAGCATTGCAATCAATAAATACTTTTTCATTTGAACTCCCAGCATAAATACTAGCTTGGAATGGTGGCTAGTTCACCACAAACAGAACGCTAGGATGTTGCACTTTTTTTCGCAAAAGGTATATACGCCAAAGTATCTATGCCTGAGCCTATACCTCTTCATGCCTGAATCACAACTGGGTGTTCGTTCACTAAAATATGATCCGTACCCTGCGTCATTTGGATACTCCGTACTCGACCAAAACGATCGGCAAGTTCCATCAGGTCTGAGCAAAATACCTTGCAGTCATCTACCCACTGACCGCGACCAGGACAACCGTAGACTATGCCTTCAACATCAAGACGCAGTAAGCCATCGGAATATGACAGTGTCAGCAATTCATTGGCAGATTGAATGTGGCGCGAGCGAATCCACTTGAGTACTGCCCTAAAGACCTTTGGATCTAACGACAAACGAGGCAATGCAAGATTAATGCTTTGCATATCTTTCTGATGGCGCTCGTAAATCGCCCCTAGTGCGAGGCAATCTGGAACAGGAGCCTGCAAGAATGCGGATCTCCAAATATCAAGAATAGTTTTGACTATCTTCCCCCGTGGCGCTTCGTTGGGTAATGCCCGTTCATCCCACACCGCCTGACGCCTGGACTTACCTGAGCCAACTAGTACCCATCTATCAATCCACTGATTGCCTGCCTGGAAATGGAGTTCCATCCCCGCATGTATTCCAGTCCAAAGCAGCACTTCATCGGACTGGGGGGAAGGATAGAAGCCGATCTCTCTCAATGCGACTGGGACTGCCACAACCTCTAGCACCCTACTGATACTAAACTCAGCCGCAGCCTTATCCACGAAACGCCCAAGCTCTCCTGGTTTGATCTCGCACTTTTCGAGGATTTCCTTCATTTCTGCTAGGGCTGCTTTAAAGTCGGAATCCGCTTGTGAACGAGAAATGGTTTCGACTTCGTCATCTGTCATATCGCTTATCGGGATCAGACAGCGATCTGCGACATAGACACTTCGACTTTTCTTCCCATTGCAGTCGATTGGTTCTCCCAAAGGGAGCGCAAGCCAGGCGAATACAGGCTTGTCGCTACCAACCAATGTAGTCACAAACCCAACTGGTTCACGCAAGGCAACCAACTTCCCTACGTCTGCTTCATTGACACGTTTCAGTGCTGCCACCATTCCTACGTGGCCAACTGCGTTCTCTGGAATCGTGGTCGCATTCATAAGCCACTGCTCCGAATTAAGTGATGCGCCCTGGCTACATCCGCTTCGGTACCCGCCAATTCGCAGAGCATCAGGACTGAACGCGCGAACTCCCCAAGTATCGGGTTACTCCATCCGGTAGATAGCGACTTCAAACAGCCCAGGTAGTACCAACACTGTTTTTCGCTGCTGCCGTTCTTGGTTTTTTTCATCCGAGCCTTCCATGGCTCGACACCCTCACTTCTAATGTCGCGCAAGGTGTGACTGATGTTATGCAGTTTGTCAGCACAGGAAACCAGTTTTGCTTCGCCCGGTTCAGTGGCCAGCCCTGCTAAGTAGGACTCCTTGCGCGGAAGCCAGTCCGGTTTCGGCTCTTCAACGGTATCGGTGCAGGCATCTACGATTTCGGCCACCTCATCACCAAACATCACGCGCACGGTCTCAAGCATAGGATTGCCGCCGCAATCCTCAGCCGCATCGTGCAGCAGGGCAGCGATGGCTTGGGTTTCGTCACCTCCATATTCCAGTACCAGGCCGCACACCGCCATTAAGTGAGAAATGTAAGGCGCTCCCAAACCCTTACGGATCTGTTTACCGTGTATTTCATTGGCAAATTGAAGTGCCAAAGCAAATTTTGGCGAGAGCAGTGATTTGTTAGCATCTTTAAGCATTTATGTCTCCTTAGTCGAACGACCAGGCATAGATAGACAGCCGTATCCCCTGGCCTTGGATCGGCCGGTAATTTCGGATTATTAAATCAGTGAGGATTGGGATGGCTGCGTGAGGCGCGAATAGAAATCGCATCAGCCACATATGAATTCTACGCCTTTTAGCAATGCAGCACCACTCTATGAAAACAGGCAACCTTTAAGCTGCCAGCTTTCACCTACAGTTAAATTGACCATCTGCCAGGCCGCGAATTACACACAAAATTCAGGATAGGCTCATGATGGATTGGACGCAAATACCGTCACAACGTCCGCCTCAACTCACCAGACAAAGCTTGGCGTAACTGCTCTTGTTTGTAGCGCAATTGCTGCTTCTCCTCGCTTAGCGCCATCATGGTGAGTACCACCGAGACCGCAGATGCAATAAGGGCCGCCCCTACGCACCAGCGCCACAGGTTCTCGTACCACGGCATTGCGAGATAATATGGATTTGTAGTGGGTTCGTCGAATCCCGCGCTCGGTGGGCCATACGGAAATACGGTTCTGACTGCAAGAACAAATAACGCGATGACAGCGACAACGCAGAAAAGCTGGCGCAGTGTCTCCTTTGTTTCCTTATTCATGTATAGCTGTGCTCCTTTAGTCTTGTATGCTGGATTGTAGAACGCCTGGGCGCGTCCTGATGAATCTACGGCTGATTCAGAGCTTGCATCGCCTCGACTATTTCCATGTACGTCATGCTCAGAAGTTGCTCTTGAGAAAATGGCGTCGAGAGATTTGGGAGTTGCCCCCCAACGGAGAATTTGCTCCAGTATTCCGCTTCTCCCTCCGGACTCTGCTTCGCGGCCTTCTGAAACGAGGGTCTTAAGCAGAACCACGCGACGCGCTGACGCCTCGCCAATTCTCGATCCCTCGGGGAGATTGGCGGCCATGGCTTCGCCAGTAACGGGTCGTCCTTGTAAATCTCTAAAAGTGCCTGATTGGAAGTCATATCTGTACTCCTTTAACTCTGGTGAAAATCGCCTTCCTATGGCAGATGCTTAGCGTCGTCCACTAAGACACTACCCTCTTTGATCCCCAGCTTCTCGCGCCACTGCAGCGCCCGCTCGATCCGATTTTGATGCAGCGCGCGCGCCATTCTTAGCACCTTATTCCTGCTTTCTTGAGGCAGCGACCACAATATTTTTGCCACTTGTTTGTCCATTTAGCGTTTACCTGTCCTAGTTGCAGACCTGTGTGTAAGTCTTGGCGTCGGAATCACTACGCCTTCTTATGCCGGTGCGGCATAATGCGAGCATCTAAATTCAAGGATACACCCCATGCAAGCAACTTTTACAGTGCATATTCAACCCCTTTTAATGGGTGGCAGCGATAGTGTCGCGGGGGTAACAATGGGGGTAACCAGAGGCTTTCTGTTTGGCTGTATCGTTTGTTCGCGCCACTCTTCGCGCGCTATTCGATAGTAATCGCGCTACCAACAAATCGAAAGTGAAACAATACGTTACACTTTCCTAAATGGCCGCTTTGTGCGGCCTTTTTTTTCGGTATGGCAGAATCATGACATACGCCATCCGAACTCTCTTTTAACAACTTCTCATGCAGCTATCTTCAAAGGTGGGTTTACCCAAGCCCGCAGATGTTCGCCAGATAGGTGAGCGTATCGCTGTACCATTGTTATGCTCGACCAACCACCGTTCTTGCAAAACCTGAAGCAGAGTCCCATTTTGAACATGCCAACTCGCCCAAGTGTGCCTTAAATCATGCCAGCAAAAATCCGTTATGCCTGCGCGCTTCAATGCCAGTCGCCATGCCTTGGAGCCAGCTTGAGTTATAGGGACGCGCGCACAATCTGCTGTGGATATTCAAACTGGCCACGAATTACCTTGGCAAGGGTCATTTCACCGACCATTCTGGTCGATTTCTAGTTCATCAGACACACCTTCCCTGCTGAAGTCGAAACAAATGATGGCGCGCCTTGAACAGATTCGCCAGTGTCGCCACAACAAACAGGCGATTGCCGTTCTTCATCATGCCGCGATAGCTGACCTTGGCAAAGCGAAAGAGGCGCTTGATGATCAGGAAGGCATGTTCGACCTTGGCACGCACGCTCGACTTTCTACTGTTTGGTGGTAACTTTCCCACCAGATGAAGGATCGCAATGCGGCATTATTGCTTGGCGCGTACTTTCGGCCAAGAACGGACCGTCGCGGCAGACCTCCTACTGACAATAGGTCGACGTGATACCACTTAGCCTTTTTGAGGATCTGCAATTTTGTAACGAGACACTGACAAATAAACTTACTTATTAAAGTAGTTCAAACCCGTTGCAGAAACGCTTCAAACTCATCAATCGGCAAAGGATGTGAACTTTCGGCGTTAGGGAGCCATTTCATTTCCGGCATTAAGGAGCCAGTAGATTGTCGGCATAAAGGCGCCACTTTATTTCCGGCGTAATGGCGCCACAGGATTTCCGGCGTTAAGGCGCCACTTTGAACCCTGATCAGGGGCTCGAACTTTCATTAAGCAACTAGACTTCCGGCATTTTGCCGGGAGAGGTTGTGACTAAACGGAGGTTCGAGATGTATCAGTACCGAAATGTTTTGGTGCGCATGCGCCAAGGCGATTCTGATCGGGATATTGCCCGGTCCAAAACGATGGGACGCAAAAAACTCGCACAGGTTCGCGAGATCGCCAGCGAACGTGGCTGGCTTGCCCCCGAGTTTCCTTTGCCCGATGACGGAGTGCTGTCCACGCTGTTTGAGCGCAGGGAGGCATTGCCTGTCAGCTGTATTTCAACGCTGGAACCCTGGCGTGATCAGATCACCAAGTGGCATGCGGCCGGTATTCAGGGCACCACCATCCACGCCACGCTGGTGCGCAATCACGGTTTTACCGGCAGTTATTCCTCGATGTATCGCTTTCTGGGGCAACTCGTTTCCCTGCAGCAGCCGGATGTTCCGCTACGCCTGACGTTCAAGCCTGGCGAAGCGGTTCAGGTTGATTTCGGTGCTGGTCCGCTCATCACCGATGTGTACACCGGCGAGATCTTCAAGACCTGGTTCTTCGTGATGACCTTGTGCTGGTCGCGTCACCAGTATGCCGAGTTTGTCCGCGACCAGACCGTGGCGACATGGCTGGGCTGCCATCGGCGTGCGTTTGAGTCGTTCTCGGGCGTACCCTCACGCGTCATCATCGACAATGCCAAGTGCGCCATCACCAAAGCCTGCGTCTATGAGCCGGATGTGCAACGGGCGTATGCCGAATGTGCGGAAGGATATGCGTTCAAAATCGATCCTTGTCCTCCACGGGATCCACAAAAAAAAGGAATCGTTGAGGCAGGCGTCAAATATATCAAGGGCAGTTTCCTGCCGCTGCGCGAATTCCGCGATCTGGATGACGCCAACCGCCAGTTGCAGGCGTGGGTGATGAACGAGGCGGGCAACCGCATTCACGGCACGACCCGCGAAGCCCCTCTCAAACGCTTCGCCGAGGTGGAGAAAAGCCTGCTCAATGCTTTGCCCAGCGTTCCACCTGAGTTGGCCAGCTGGGCCAAGGTCAAAGTCCACCGTGACGCGCACGTCCAATACGAGACCAACCACTATTCGGTGCCGTTCCGGCTGATCGGATGCGACCTGTGGTTGAAGGCGACCGGCACCATGGTGACGCTGTACCGCGAACACGAAGCGGTTGCCAGCCATGTGCGACTGACGGGGAAAGGGCTGCGCGACACCGTGACCGACCATATGCCGCCCGAAGCGCAGGCGTGGCAAATGCAGGACACACAGTGGTGTTTGAAATCGGCCTTGCAGATTGGTCCGGCCTGCCATGCCATGGTGCATGCCATGTTCGGCGACCATGTCTTGATCAAGATGCGTGCTGTACAGGGCGTGCTGCGGCTCAAACAGAAATACGGCGCAGCCAGATTGGAAGCGGCCTGCCAGCGCGCCAACCATTACGGCACGCCGGGCTACAAGGTGGTCAAGATCATTCTTGAGAAGGGACTGGATCAGCTCGCGCCGCTGGCAGCCTTCGACGCACTGGCCACCACATACACCCAAGGCGGCCGATTCTGCCGCGATACCCAAACCATTCTTCAATGAGGACTACCATCATGCATCCAATTCCCGAACTGACACCCCTGCTCAAACAACTGCGCCTGTCCGGCATTCTGGACTCACTCGAGGCCCGCAACCGCGAAGCCATCGACCGCAAGCTGGCCTACACCGATTTCCTCAGCTTGCTGATTCATGACGAAGTCGCCCGGCGGGAGCAAAAGAAACTGGATATGCGACTACGACGTGCAAGCTTCCGTAACCAAAAAACACTGGAAGGATTCGATTTCGACCGACTTCCCAATCTGAACCGCTCGGCAGTCCATGATCTGGCGACTTGCCGTTTCATTGAAGAGAAAGTCGCCGTATTGATTGTGGGTCCGTGCGGCACCGGCAAAAGTCACCTGGCGCAGTCGCTGGGTCATGCGGCTGCACGCCA
Organism: Sideroxydans sp. CL21; assembly: GCF_902459525.1. NCBI lineage: Bacteria > Pseudomonadati > Pseudomonadota > Betaproteobacteria > Nitrosomonadales > Gallionellaceae > Sideroxydans > Sideroxydans sp. CL21. The sequence continues at coordinate 1,917,949 of NZ_LR699166.1, read as the reverse complement.
GGGCTATGACGTGCTGTTCATCACGCAAACCCAGCTCCTGAGCAGCTTGCGCGCAGCTCAGGCGACTGGCAATTATGCGCGGCGATTTAAATCCCTGGTCAAAGTGCCCCTGCTGATCATTGACGATTTCGGACTCAAACCCTTGCGTTCGCCTGAAGATGAAGACTTCCATGACTTGATCGCCGAACGCTACGAGCGTGCCGCCACCATTCTGACCAGCAATCTCGACTTTGATGAATGGGGTGAAGCATTCGCCGCAAATAAAATGATCGGCGCAGCGACGCTGGACCGATTGCGCCACGGTGCGTATCGCGTGGTGCTGGATGGAGAGAGTTACCGCGACCCGAAGCCAATGCCGGAAAGGTCAAAAACGCCGACAGGGAAAGGAGGCAAACCTACTCAAGCCTGAAACAGCTACACCAGCAGCAAAACAGAGTGAAAATGCGATTGCAAAAACAGCTCATTTCACGCATTCTTTACCCCCAGTTTGAGCCCCTGATTTGGCACTTCAAAGTGGCGCCATTACGGCGGAAATCAGTGGCGCCTTAATGCCGAAAAGTGACAAAGGACGACTGAAAAGATATCCCTGATATGCATCACAGCCATGGGCATCCAGAAAATCGCGTTGAGCTTCAGTCTCCACTCCTTCTGCAATCACGTTCATGGTTAATCCCATACCCATCGTAATAATCGTGCGCGCTATCGTCTCGTCGTTTCTGGAGCCAGGAAGGTTGCGCACAAAAGATCTATCGATTTTGAGCTGATCCAGCGGCAACTGTGCCAGATAGGACAAAGAAGAAAAACCTGTGCCAAAATCGTCCATCGAAAATCTGACGCCCAGCTTCTTGATTTCCAGCATCTTCACGATAGTGTCCTCTATATCCTCCAGGACCATACTTTCTGTCAGTTCGAGTTTCAACTAAACTGGATTTGCAGCGCTATCTTCAAGGACTTTCTGTATCTGCAAAACAAAATCAGGCTGCCGGAATTGCCGGGCGCTTACGTTTACTGCGACTTGCAACATACTCGTACGTGAATCGTTCTCCCACGTTTTAAGTTGGGTGCAGGCTGTTTCCAGCACCCAAAGACCTATTGACAAAATAATACCCGTGTCCTCGGCAACCCCGATGAAATCATCCGGTTGCACTAGTCCGCGCTGCGGATGCTGCCAGCGCAGCAGAGCTTCCGCACTTATGACACACTTCTTGGAATCAACTTGTGGCTGGTAGTAAAGCCGTAATTGATTAAATTCGATTGCCTGTCGCAACTCAGCCTCCAGAGCACTGCGCAGTTCCAGCGCTGCTTGCATGGCTGGATCAAAGAATCGCAACGTATTGCGCCCCGCATTCTTGGCTTGATAAAGCGCGAGATCGGCATGCTTGAGCAAATTTTCAACCGTATCCTTATCATTAAATAGGCTGATTCCCATACTGAGCTTGCAATGGTATTCATAACTGTTGAGCACAAAAGGACGGTCAATAACCTCACACAATTTGTCAGCTAGGTGTTTGGCTAGGGCAGCTGCCTCATCGATTCCTTCACCCATATCTTCCATCAATACCACGAATTCGTCTCCGCCTTGGCGTGCCACCGTATCACCTTCGCGGACGGCTTTCCGTAAACGCATCGCCACTTCGACTAGCAGCAAATCACCTACATCATGACCTCGTGTGTCGTTGAGTGCCTTGAAGTTGTCCAGATCAATAAAGAAGATTGCGCCGTATAAATTACTTCGTGCAGATGCGGCAACTGCTTGACCAAGGCGATCTTGCATCAGTCGGCGGTTTGGAAGCTTGGTGAGAGGATCGTAGTAGGCCAAACGATGAATTTCAGCCTCTGCTTCTTTATTCTCGGTGATGTCGGTAAAACTACCAACGTAATGGGTGATATTCCCCTCGGGCGAAATAATTGCTGCAATATTGAGCATCTCGGCATAGATCAGTCCGTTCTTGCGTCTATTCCAAATTTCTCCCTGCCAGTTCCCTTCTGTCTTTAGCGATTTCCACATGCGCTGATAGAAAAATTTATCCTGGCGACCCGAGCTGAGCAGTGCTGGTGTTTTTCCGATTGCTTCATCTGCACTGTAGCCGGTCAACCGCGTAAAGGCTGGGTTGACCCGCAGGATTACCCCATTTGAATCGGTAATGATCATACCGCTCTGGGATTTGAAGGCTACGGCAGCAATCCGCAGTTCTTCATCGACTCGCTTGTGCTCGGTAACGTCCTGACCGATACCACGCATTTTAATTGGTTTGCCGTTTGCGTCGCGTTCGGCTTGGCCAGTGGAACGCATCCAGCGAATGTCTCCATTTTTTGCAATCGCGCGAAACTCCACATCGTATTTTGTTCTATGATCAAGATGCGCTTGTGTGGCATCAATCACCAGTTGACGGTCATCTGGATGCACCAACTCCAGAAAGTCCTCCCACGTCGGATTTTTCAGGGGAGGAAATCCAAGCAAGGCAATACAATTGTCTGACCATATCTGCTTATTGTTGATCAGATCGGCTTCCCAGCTGCCAACCCCGCCAACTTCCTGACTAAGACGCAAAAATGTTTCACTTTCTTTCAGTGCTTCGTCCGCTGCTTTACGCTTGCTAATGTCTATGGTGCTACCAATATAGATATTTGCCTTTCCTCTAGCATCTTTCAGGGTTGATGCTCTTGTTTCAGCCCAGAAGCTGCTTCCATCCTTTCTGATGTAGCGTTTCTCGAAATTCAGATGATCGACTATTCCCTTGAATAGTTGCTCATTCCGCAACCTGGATTCCATCAGATCGTCAGGGTGGGTCAAGTCATCTATGGTCTTGGTCAGAATTTCTTTTGAATCGTAACCCCACATGGTTAGTGCATTAAGATTCGCTTTAACAACACGACTAGTACTAGGGTCGATGGCGACCATGCTGGTGGGTGAGTTCTCAAACAGCAAGCGTAAATATTCCTCGCTGTTACGCAAATTTTCTTGGGCAACTTTAAGCTCGCTGACGTCAACTAGGGCGATACGCAAGATAGGTCGTGCGTTTTCAGCTTCCCTACTTTGACAGCTTAAATGGGCATAAAACCTTGACGCATCACCGCGTAGCATTTCAATTTCGAAGGATTGTTTTTCAAAATCCGGCTTTTGAATCATGTTTATAAACAGGCGATACCAACGATCTGTATCCTGCGGGGAGATGAACTTTGAGAAACGAGAATTTATCAGATCATTTCGTTCTAAACCAAGCTGTGAACAGGCAGTCAGATTGATTGAACTGACTATCCCTTTATTATCAAGTGTGATGTATCCAACTGGAGCAAACTCGAAAATGTCAAAATATTGATCTCGTGATTCTTCCAATGTGATTTGGGCAGCTCGTAATTCCTCATTCTGCATTTCCAGTTCGATCTGATGAACCTGCAGTTCGTGCAGTATCCGTTTAAGATCCGTGCCGTCTTTTACAGAATTTATTGATTGCTTTTCACTAAGACGTGCTTCAGCCCTAGTGCGCAGGTTATACGATTTATCCTTGAAGGCCATGTTTGATATGAGTTTTGTTAGCGTATAAGCGCAATTGTACCTGACCTGCCCCCAATCATAGTGCCAAGGGGCTCTTAGCAAAGTTCGGAGTGCTGGAAGCGAAGTTATGAAATACCTTAATTTCTGCCGTCAGAAGAATCACAACGATTGATACTTTTAGGCATTCAGCATCAGGTTTGCAACCGCATCCAGTTCATCAGGCGGTAGCAGATATGTATCTAGACGCTCCCAGTTAACGTGGAAATTTCACAAATGAACTACACACACATAACCCAAGATGAACGCGACCGTTCTTGGATTCAGCCAGTGTGTTGTCACTGGAATGCTTAGGTTATATCCCAAAGAGTCGTAAGATGAGAATATTCGGTATGCTACGCCAGCATATAATGGTCTGCGAGTTACCGGCTAAGAAAAACAGGCTGGAATTTACTAAAAATCACCACAGGAGTTGCAAATGGGAGAGGATGAAATTAACCGGGAAATTGACAAGCTGAGTGCTTTGATCAGCTTACTTGAGCAAAGGGCGGGCATCACGGACGCCGTTAACCATGCGCGAGAAACCGGCGCTCCGGATAAATTGAGAGCAGCCTATTATTCTGTGCCGGATATTGAACTCAAAAAACAATTGATTACCACAACCGGTAAGCTTGATCGACTTTACCTTCAGAAATGCGACCAGGATGTTTCCTTTGCGAAAGAGGAAGTGTCAAAGGCAATCGAGAAAGCAAAAAAACAACCTTGGTACTTATCTGTCACTTCTTCGATAGGTGCTTTAATTATTGGGCAATGGATATTGGGGTTTTTTGGAGCGATAGCCGGTGCAATCGGAGGTTTTTATCTTGGCCAATGGCTTCTTGCTTCAATAAAGAAAGAGAACACAAGAGAGATCGAACAAGCGAAACATCTACTCGTATTGGCGCAAAGGCGCGATGAAGCATCCAAGGTGGATCCATTTCTCTTTAGTGCAGAAGAGCTGGAAGCTTGCGAGCACCAAGGTTGATTTGATTTTATCCGACTAAAAAATTTTGTGCATGGCTGGTCTGATGATTCAGGCTGGCATCAAGTTTTCGACCAATCTCCTAAGATTTAAATCAGGAATCTCCGCGTCATAACAGCTCCTCCATACCTAGCTAAGTTCAGAATAAAGTTGTATCAATTGCTTGTTGTTTAGATAAAAAAATAACATGTAACTTTTATCAGCTATTGTGGTCTATATGGCTCCGAAACTTTACAAGTTAGGAGGTTTGCCATGACACAACTCCATTTACCCCACATGCCCAATTTTGGGGGGTGGTATACGTTAACTCATAGTCATGTATCTGTTTTAAAGCTATTTTTTCTTTACGCACTACCGCTTTCCATAATCCCGCCTATGATGATGCATTACGCAGGCGTCATGTATGGTGGGCAATTGTTGCCGACCCTTACCGAAATTCAATTGCAGACGATCGGCGTTGCATTCTTCCTGACCGAAATGGTCATGACCTTCGTCATCGCATTCATCGTTCAACGCTTGGGCGCAGTGGTTGACATCAAACCCGCCTTCGAGGATGCATACAAGCTGGCGGTGGTGGTGCCGACGCCGTTATGGCTCGCACCACTGTTCCTGTTCATCCCCAGCTTCATGCTCAACCTCACGATAGCGGCGGCGGCGATGATGCTTTCCGGCGTACTGATTTTTTACTGTGTTCCGGCTATCCTCAAGGTCGAGGAAGAGGGCCATGCGATGTTGTTGTCCGGATCGATCCTGGCTGCGGGTATGGTGGTTTGGGCAGCGATGATGTATCTCACTTTGCTCAGCTGGAGCTTTGTCTCATCGAGCCTGTTACTTCTGATCTGAACTGACAGAAAAATGCAGCCTATTCAGTCTGGTGGGCGGGGAAGGCGAAATCCTTCCCCGTTTTGTTTGCGGCGTTTAGTAAGCGCTACTTATTTGAAATTAAAGTCTGCTGCTCGTTTTCTCAAGTTTTGCAAGGTACGGAAAATTTCCGGGGTGGTGCGGAAACTGAAAATACTATAAAAAAACATGCAGCTATTATCATTCCAATAGCGTAAATACTCGTGGCGGAGAGGGCGGGATTCGAACCCGCGGTGGGGTATTACCCCACACACGCTTTCCAGGCGTGCGACTTAAACCGCTCATCCACCTCTCCGAAAGGGCGCGCAGAATAAACTAGAACGACTTTTACCGCAATCAAAAACGATCGCGCCACTGGCGCAAGGCTGTGAATACGGCAAGTTCACTGGTATCAACCAGGCCGCGAGACTGCAAGGTCTGTATGAGTTCCTGGCTGGTGCAGCGCAAGAAGGGGTTGGTGGCTTTTTCCAATGCGATGGTGAAAGGGACCGTGGGGCGGTTTGCTGCACGCAACAAGTTGGTTTCAAGGTTGCGTTGCTGGATATCCGGGTTGCCGGGTTCGCAGGCAATGGCAAAAGGCAGGTCGTAGGCGGTGTATTCGTGCGCACAATAGACGAGCGTTTCGTCAGGTAGTGTGGCCAGGCGCTGCAGCGAATGGTGCAACTGTGCCAGCGTCCCCTCAAAGTTTTTGCCGCAGCCCGCGCCAAACATCACATCGCCGCAAAACACGACGCTTGGTGCAATGAAGGCGAGGTGATCGTCAAGGTGGCCGGGCACCTCGATGATGTCGAAAACGGCGTCCAGTGTGTCGAGTCGTAGCCGGTCCCCCTCGCGCAAGTCGTGGGTGATGTGCGGGTTATTCGGATGTTTCCGCCCGTACACCGGCACGTTATATACTTCACGCAATTCAGAGATGCCGCCGATGTGGTCATGGTGGCGGTGGGTACACAGGATCGCATCCAGTTGCAGCTTGTTTTCCTGCAGGAAATCCAGTACGGGAGCCGCTTCGCCGGGGTCGACCGCGACGGCATGGCGTCCAAGGTGGAGCAACCAGATGTAGTTGTCCTGCAAAGCGGGGATGGTGGTAATGGTCAGCATGATCGAAACAGGAATCGGATGCCTAATTGTAATTTAACTGCGCAAAGTCTGAGTGAATGGTTCGCCAGCGAACAGGGTGGCTATGTGCTGACGCGCGAGCAGGACTATTTTGACCATACGGTGAGTGATATTTTTGGTTTCAACGCGATGCAGGTGGGCTTGCAGGAATGCGATTTCCTGCGCAGCAGCCGTATGCCGTTGCGCTTTGCTGCGGGAAATCAGCCTGGAAACGACGTGCGCATATGCTGCGACGAATTGCCTTTTGCCTGCGACAGCCTTGATATGGTGCTGTTGCCGCATGTACTTGAGTTTGCCGATAATCCGCATCAGATATTGCGCGAAGTGGAACGCGTGCTGAGGCCCGAGGGGAATCTCATCATCAGCGGCTTCAATCCTTTCAGTCTTTGGGGCATGCATCGCGCCTTGGGCAGAAAACAAGGCTATCCGTGGTGCGGGCACTTTATCAGGCTCCCCCGACTGAAAGACTGGTTGGCTCTGCTCGGTTTTGAAGTGGCCGGCGGACGTTTCGCCGCCTATGCGCCGCCTCTGCATCATACGAAATGGCTGGAAAGCTTTTCCTTCATGGAAAAGGCGGGCGACCGTTGGTGGGCGGTCAGTGGTGGCGTGTATTTTCTGCATGCGATCAAGCGTGTACCTGGCATGCGCCTGATCAAGCCGCAATGGAACAATGGATTGGTAAGGAACCTGTTACCGGCATCACCGAAATTGAACAAGGGCGTGACACAAAAGAAAAATGGACAAGATGAATGACGTAGTCGAGATATTTACCGATGGAGCTTGTAAGGGCAACCCCGGCGTCGGCGGATGGGGCGCATTGTTGCGCGTCAAAGGCAAGGAACGGGAGTTGTGCGGAGGAGAGGCACATACCACCAACAACAGGATGGAGTTGCTGGCGGCGATTTCCGCGCTGGAAGCGTTGACACGCCAATGCAAGGTACGTTTGCATACCGACTCGAAATATGTGCAGCAGGGCATCAGCGAATGGGTGCATAACTGGAAGAAGCGCGGCTGGAAGACGGCAGACAAGAAACCTGTGAAGAACGAAGATCTGTGGCGCAGATTGGATACCCTCGCTGAACAGCATCATGTCGAATGGATATGGGTCAAAGGCCATGCCGGTCATGACGGCAATGAACGGGCGGATCAGCTTGCCAATAAGGGAATAGAAACGTTGAAGGGGCAGGCATGAGGCAGATCGTACTGGATACCGAGACGACCGGTCTCGATCCAAGGCAGGGACATCGCATCATCGAAGTGGCGGCCATCGAATTGAACGGACGCAAAGTGTCGGATCGCACTTTTCACCGTTACATCAATCCGGAACGCGAGATAGACGAAGGCGCGGCGGCAGTGCACGGCCTGACGCTGGATCGATTGCAGAACGAGCCAAAGTTTGCCGAAATCGCTGCTGCACTGCTGGAATTCATCGCCGGAGCAGAGCTCATCATCCACAATGCACCTTTCGATATCGGTTTCCTCAATGCGGAATTATCGTTGGCCGGACTGCCGACACTGAACAATCCGGTGATCGACACCCTGAAAGTTGCCAAGGAGTTGCACCCCGGCAAGAAGAACAACCTGAATGCGTTGTGTGACCGCTACCAGATCGATAACTCTCACCGCACCTTGCACGGGGCGTTGCTGGATACTGAATTACTTGCGGAAGTATATCTGGGCATGACGCGCGGGCAGGAAAGCCTGCTGGGCGAAGAAAGCAGCGATGCGGATGGTGTGCAATTTACTGCAGCCGGCGAAGCGATCTGCTTGAGCGTCCGGGTACTGTCTGCAAGCGAGGATGAGTTGTCGCTGCATAATGCACAATTGGAAGACATTGAAAAAGCAAGCAAGGGAGCGTGTGTATGGAAAAGGCTGGAAGGACGGGCGTGATCCTGAAGTGGTCCCGCCGCATCCGCTGGACGCTGATGTTGTTGATGACAGCTTATATACTGGCCTGCACTTATATGTGGGCGACGCAACTTCATTATATCTTCGTGCCCAGGTCGTTATTGCAGACAACTCCCGATCGGCTGGGTATGAAATTCGAAGAAATTCATATTCCGTCGGGAAACGGCGCAGAACATGGAGATCTGTATGGCTGGTGGATTCCGGCGGATGACAAGAATGCGTCTACCCTCCTTTATCTGCACGGTAATGACAAGAATATCGGATATGCGCATGACATTGACAGAGTGGCTCGCCTGCACAGCATGGGCTACAACCTGCTGACGATCGATTATCGCGGGTATGGCAAAAGCACGGGTGGAAAACCTGCGGAGCTCAAGGTATACGAAGATGCCGAAGCGGCCTGGACCTACTTGATCAAGCAACGGGCCTGCGATCCCAAACGAGTATTCATCTACGGACATTCGCTGGGTAGCGCGGTAGCCATCGACCTGGCCGTCCATCACCCTGAAGCGGCCGGGATCATTGCTGAAAGCAGCTTTACCTCAATGATCAATATGGCCAAACTGGAATACCCGTATTTGCCGGTTGAATTTCTGCTGAACCAGCGCTTCGATTCTCTGGAAAAAATACACGGTTTGAAGATTCCAATACTGCTCATACACGGCACATGGGATCGTCTTGTTCCATATCAGATGAGCCAGCGCCTGTACGATAATGCACCGCAACCGAAAACCTTGAAATTGGTTGAAGGTGGCGAACACGGCAACATAAGCATCATTGCGCCGCTGGAATTTCGGGCTACCGTAAGCGAATTTATCCAGCACAACTCAGCCCAACCCTGATGAACGAAAAACAAGCCGATGTACTGATCATCGGGGCAGGTGCGGCAGGCATGATGTGCGCTTTGACAGCAGCTCAACGCGGCCGGTCGGTATTTTTGCTGGACCACTCATCGAAGCTCGCGGAGAAGATACGCATCTCGGGCGGAGGGCGCTGCAACTTCACCAACCTCAATGCCAAACCGGAAAACTTCCTGTCGCAGAATCCGCATTTCTGCCGTTCCGCGTTGGCACGCTTTACACCGCAACACTTTATTGCCATGCTGAACAGGCACGGTATCGGATACCACGAAAAGACGCTAGGCCAATTGTTCTGTGACGATGAATCCGAAGCCGTCATCGCCATGCTTAAGGGAGAATGCGATGCGGCGGGCGTACACTGGTGCATGCCATGCAGCGTGGAAAAGATTGAGCGTAGCGATACCTTCCGCGTGTCGACGTCGCGCGGAGAATTCAGGGCAGGGTCGCTGGTCATCGCTACGGGCGGCCTGTCCATTCCCAAGATCGGCGCGACGCCGTTCGGTTACAAAATCGCCGAGCAGTTCGGTGTGCCGGTGACCAAACTCAAACCGGGGCTGGTTCCGCTGAGCTTTCATCCCGGGGAATGGGCAGCTTTCAGCGAATTGGCAGGTGTTTCCCTGGATGCGGCGGTGAGCTTTGGCAAGCAGAGTTTTCGCGAGAATCTGCTGTTCACCCATCGCGGGTTGAGCGGACCGGCCATCCTGCAGATTTCCTCGTATTGGGAACATGGCAAGCCGCTCTCCATCGACCTGTTACCGGATCACGACCTGCGCGAAATATTCACGCAACACCGCAGCAGCAAAATGTTGCTGGGCAACTTCCTCACACAATATTTGCCAAAGCGCTTTGCCGAGATCGTCGCAAATCAATGGATGGAGAACAAACCGCTCAACCGGTATGCGGAGAAGGAGTTGCGCGCGCTGGCCGAAAAGTTGAAGAACTGGCAGGTCACACCGACCGGCACATTGGGCTATGGCAAAGCGGAAGTGACCTGCGGCGGCGTGGATACACATGCGCAATCGTCAAAGACGATGGAGTGCAACAATGTGCCGGGCCTGTATTTCATCGGTGAAGTACAGGATGTCACCGGACAGCTTGGTGGCTACAACTTTCAGTGGGCGTGGGCATCTGGCTATGCCGCCGGGCAAGCCGTTTAGTGCTATAGTTTTTACGGATGTAACCCAGTTTCTTTAAGGAGATCTAAAATGCGTGTTCTGTTGATGATTTTGATGACTGTATTGCTGAGCGGTTGCGGTTACAACGATTTTCAGAAGAATGACGAGCAGGTCAAGGCCGACTGGTCCGAAGTGCTGAACCAGTATCAGCGCCGCTTCGATCTGGTTCCGAACCTGGTCAACACGGTCAAGGGTTATGCCCAGCAGGAAAAAGAGGTGTTGATCGGCGTGACCGAAGCGCGGGCCAAGGTGGGCACCATTCAGGCCACTCCGGCATTGATCAATGACCCGCAGGCATTCGCCAAATTCCAGTCGGCACAGGGTGAACTGACCTCCGCGCTGAACAAGCTGATGATGGTGACGGAAAACTACCCGCAATTGAAATCGGATGCGGTCTTCCGTGATTTGCAGGCGCAGCTGGAAGGTACGGAAAACCGCATCACTGTCGCCCGTAATCGCTACATCAAGTCGGTGCAGGCCTATAACGTGCTGGCGCGTTCTTTCCCGACCAACCTGACCGCCATGATGTTCAGCTACAGCGTCAAGCCTTCGTTCACCGTGGAGGACGAGAAGGCAGTATCAAAGGCCCCGACGGTGGATTTCTCGGCACCCAAGGCAGCACCGGCAAAATAAATGAACCATTTCTGGACGCGGCTTATTCTGCTTGCGCTACTGCTTTGCGGCACAGCGCAAGCAGAGGTTGACGTTCCAAAACTCACTCAGCGCGTAACCGATCTCACCTCCACGCTGGATGCCACCCAGAAACAGGCGCTGGAAACCAAACTGGCGGCATTCGAATCCCGCAAAGGGTCGCAGATCGCCGTGCTGCTTGTGCCCAGCACGCAGCCTGAGACAATCGAGCAGTTCGGTATCCGTGTTGTCGACGTCTGGAAGCTTGGGCGCAAAGGCGTGGATGACGGCGTGTTGCTGCTCATCGCCAAGGACGACCGCAAACTGCGCATTGAGGTCGGTTACGGGCTGGAAGGCGCACTGAACGACGCGACGGCGAAACGCGTCGTGTCGGAGATCATAGGTCCGGATTTCAAGCGCGGGGAATTCTATGCAGGCATCGATGCAGGTGTGGACGCGATCATCAAGGTCATCGACGGTGAACCATTGCCGCCTCCGTCACAGCGGACGTCCTCGCAATCCGGCGACGGATCGGACAACTTCGGTCAATTGATCGGCGCCGGATTCGTGATTTTCATGATGGGCAATATTATTTTGCGCCAGTTGCTGGGACGGCTTCCCAGCGGTCTGATCGTTGGCGGGGTGATCGGCGCTCTGGCATGGGTGATGTTGCTCTCGATCGGCTGGGCGGTTGCCGCGGCGCTTGTAGCCTTCGTGCTATCCCTGCTCTTCGGGATGGGGGGCGGCGGTTCGTCTTTTCCTTCCGGCTGGGGCGGTGGAGGAGGATGGGGTAGCGGAGGCGGTGGTGGGGGTTTTGGCGGGGGAGGTGGAGGTTTTGGCGGTGGCGGTGCTTCGGGAGACTGGTAAATGAACTTCAAACGTATCCTTAAACACCTGTCGGTAAGCCATGCTGCGATGCGTCGAGTCTTTCCGCGCAAGGCGCTGGAGAACATCGAACATGCCATAGCCGAAGCGGAGAAGATGCATGCTGGACAGATCCGATTTGCGGTTGAAGCTGCCCTGGATATCAAGCCCCTGCTTGCCGGACAGACCGCGCGCGAACGGGCTATCGAAGTCTTTTCCAAGCTGCGCGTCTGGGATACCGAACATAACAACGGCGTGTTGATCTATTTGCTGCTTGCCGACCGGAAAGTCGAGATCGTTGCGGATCGTGGCATTCACGTCAGGCTTGGCCCGGCAATTTGGGAAGCGGTCTGTCAGGAGATGGAGAACGCATTCCGTCAGGGCAAGTTCGAACAAGGCGTCATTGCCGGAATTCGCAGCGTGGGCAGCCATCTTGCGCAACATTACCCGCAAATCGGTGCCGGCAAGATCAACGAACTGCCGGACAGTCCAGTCCTGCTCTGAGTCCGTTGTGGCGATCGAAACCGAACTCAAGCTGCACATTGCGCCTGAAAATCTGATCAGGCTCAAGCGGCATCCATTTCTTCGCTCTCTATCTGCCAGCCGCGCCCGCACGCTCAAGCTCTACAGTATCTATTACGATACCGCAGACCTTGAATTGCGCCGCCAGGCGATGGCTTTGCGGCTGCGACGGGCAGGCAAGCAATTCGTGCAGACGCTGAAGGGCGGCGGAGAGGTCAGCGCGGGCCTGCATCAGCGCAACGAATGGGAAACCCCGGTCCCGTCCGAACAACTGGATTTTGCCCTGCTCAAAGCCGGCGGCGGTCAGCTGCCGCACGGCGTGCGCAATCGGCTGCAGCCTGTTTTCGTCACCGAATTCTCGCGCAACGTGCGCATGCTGGAATTCGAAGGAGCCGAGATAGAGCTGTGCATGGACAGCGGCGAGATACGTGCCGGACAGTCAACCGGCCCGATCTCGGAACTGGAACTCGAGCTGAAATCCGGATCTCCACAGCAACTGTTCAAACTGGCGCTGGCCCTGCTCAATATTGTACCGATGGATGTCGAACATACCAGCAAGGCAGAATACGGGTATTTGCTGTTTTCCGGAGCAAAGCCGTCGGTAAGCAAGGTCAGGTTTCCGGCCCTGAAAAAACTTCAACCGGTCACTGTTGCCCTTCAAAGTCTGATAAGCGCATTCCTGTCTCATGTGCAGTCCAACGTGCCGGGTGCGTTGCTTAAACTGGACGAGGAGTATCTGCATCAGGTCCGTGTCGGGCTGCGACGTCTGCGCGTGGTGCTCGCCATCGCCCAGCGACATCGTCCCGATGACGCCGAATTGGCGGCTCTGCGTCTGCAGATGGCGAGACTATGTGTGGAACTGGGACGTGCGCGTGAATGGGATGTGTTCGTCACTCAAACGCTGGTACCGATCCTTGCCCGATTGCCTGATCATGACGGGCTGCGGGAAGTCCTCAATGCGGCTGATCGGATGCGCAAACACCAGCATGCCGGAATGGAAGGCAGCCTCGCCTCACAGGATTTTCAACGCTTGCTGCTGCGCTTTGGCGCGTGGATGCATGGTCTGCAGTCGGCCGAGTCCGAAGCTACGCTGGAAAAATTCGCGACACGTATCCTGGATAAGCGCAGCAAACAAGTCCTTGTGCACGGCAAGGGCTTGCTTGGCGAAGACCCCGCACAACTTCATGCTTTGCGCATTGCCTGCAAAAAACTCCGGTACAGCATCGATATGTTCGGTGCCTTGTTTCCCGGTTCAAAGTCGGGCAACTACTTGACGGTATTGACCGAATTGCAGGATATCCTGGGTGTCCTGAATGACATTGCCGTGGCACACCGCTTGCTGGCGGAGTTGGATAATGCCGCTCGGCACGATACACTCATGCTTGTGCGCGGATGGATGGAACACGACTACGCCGAACGCATCGCAGAGTTCCGCAAAGCCTGGGAAAGATACGCGGCACAAAAGGAATTCTGGCACTGAATTGAATGCCGCACTTGTCTGATATTTTCCTGCAGCTAGACAGGAAAGTCCGTAAAGCAAAAAAATTATCTGGAAGGTTTGTACAGAATGAGCAAGAAACGTCCGCCTTTGCGGGTTCCGGTCACGCAAGGTCTGAAAGACATCTACGCGATGGACATGCACCTGCCTTACGAAGCTGCATGCGAAGGACGTTTCACCGTCATTGCATTCTCACGCCTGGCGACGGCAATCTCGGTCGTCCGCACCGCTCTCGAGAACAAGAATACCCGGATCGTCAATGCCATCGAAACCCTGGATGCCGCCATCCTGACATTGATCGAGGTGCGCAGACGGGGGGATTCGACCGGCATATGGGAGATAACAGAAGCCGAACGCTCCAGCGTGCTGGACGGCATCGAAGTCGCGGAACAATGCATCGGCGTGCTGGATGTTGCGCTTCTGGAGCAGACCGCGGAAGCGATATATAAGCATATGACGAACGGGAAATAGATTTAAGCCCGCCACATTTTGCAGCGTGAACGCTATCCAACAGGCAAAGGTCGGCCGATACTTGAATCCTTTGCTGGATAACGAGGACATCTGCTGAACTATGCCACAATCTTTTCCCCCATCCCCGATGCACCCCTTGCGCAATCCCGCTTTTCTCAAGCTACTGGCTTTTCGGATTCAAATTGTTCTCGCCTACCAAATCATCGCGGTCGTGGTCGGATGGCACATCTATGAACTGACGCACGATACGCTGGCGCTCGGGCTTATCGGCCTGGCCGAAGTAATCCCGTATTTCAGTTGCGCGCTATTTGCCGGTTATGCGATCGATCATCATTCGCGGCGCAAGTTCGGCGTGATGGCCGGCCTGTTGACGAGCGTGAACGCGTTGGTGCTGGTAGCCACTACCTTTATGACGTTGAAGGACCCTGTGCTGTGGATTTATGGCTCAATTGCCTGCGGCGGAGTGGCGCGCGCGTTCATCAGTCCTTCTTACAACTCGCTGTTCGCGCTGGCATTGCCGCGCGATCAATATGCGCGCGCTGCCGGGGTCGGAAGCTCGATCTTCCAGTTGGGATTGGTCGCAGGACCGGCGCTCGGCGGGGCATTGGTCGCCTGGGCCAGCCTGACGAGTGCGTATGCAGTGTCTGCGGTCCTGGCCATGAGTGCGGCCCTGACGTTGCTGTCTTTGCGCATCGAGGAGCCGCCTCCCGCAAAAGCGTCCCCCATATTTTCCAGCATAGGAGAAGGGTTGCGCTTTGTGTTCGGCAACCAGATCATCCTGGGAGCGCAGGCGCTGGACATGTTCGCGGTGCTGTTTGGCGGTGCGGTCGCCATGTTGCCGGCTTTCGTGCAGGAGATTTTCCACTACGGTCCCGAAGGTTTGGGCATCCTGCGTGCCGCTCCCGCTGTCGGAGCCATCATGATAGGCATCTTCCTCGCAAGGCATCCCATCAATAAACATGCCGGGCGCTGGCTGCTTGCGGCAGTGGCGGGGTTTGGCGTCTGCATCATTGCATTCGCCATGAGTAACTATTTCTGGCTTGCTGCGCTGTTGCTGATGCTGTCCGGTATTTGCGATGGCGTGTCGGTGGTCATGCGCACCACCATCATGCAGCTGGCAACGCCGGATACGATGCGCGGCCGCGTCGCTTCCATCAACGGGATATTCATCGGTTCATCCAACGAGCTGGGTGCGTTCGAGTCCGGCCTCGCTGCACGGCTGATGGGACTGGTTCCATCAGTCATCTTTGGCGGAACCATGACGCTGGTTGTCGTGTCGACTACCGCTTTTATGGCACCCAGACTGCGCAAACTGGATCTGCATCATTTGCACTAGGTGCAATGAACGAAGTACGGCCACGGGCTGTGGCTCAGGACATATTCATTTCAACATTGCCTTCAGCCGTGCCAACTTGTCCATTCCTTCATCCTTGGTGACCGCAGGCGCGTTACCCACCGTCGCGACCCCGGAATAAACGATGTCCGCCTGCGGCAGTTCGGCGATAAAGCGGCTGGGATCGCAGCCGGAAAATTCCTTGCCGCGTTTGCGTCGGGTACAGTAACTGATCTGCAGCGAGCGCTGGGCGCGGGTGATGCCGACATACATCAGACGGCGTTCTTCCTCGATCTGCTCCGGCGATTCGCTGCGCTCGTGCGGCAGGATGTTCTCTTCCACGCCGACCAGGAATACGTGACCGAACTCCAGTCCCTTGGCAGCGTGCAGTGTGGAAAGCGATACGGCATCGGTTTCCTGGTCGCGCGATTCGAGCAGGTTGAGCAGCGCAATCAACTGCGTCATTGCAATCATGGTCTTTTCGTCTGTTTCGGATTTGCGATTCATCCAGCCGGTGAAATCCTGCACGTTGTTCCATTTATTTTCCGCCTGACGCGGTTCGTGGCTGTCAAATAACCAGGCTTCGTAGTCGATGGCGGAGAGCAGGTCATTCAACACTTCGCTGCATGGTTCTTTTTCGGCTCGAGCCTGCATACGATTGATGAAGTTGCAGAAGGTGAGCAGATCTTCATGTTGGCGCGACTGCAGATGATGTGCCATTTCGCCGTCAAACGCCGCCTCGAACAGGCTGATGTTGCGCGAGCCGGCATGTGTCGCCAATTTTTCCAGTGTGCTGTTGCCAATGCCGCGCTTGGGTGTCGTGATCGCACGGATGAAGGCGGGATCATCGTCGGGATTGGCAATCAGGCGCAGGTAGGCGGTAAGATCCTTGATCTCGGCATGGTCGAAAAACGAGGTGCCGCCGCTGACGGTGTAAGGCACTTTGTGGGTGCGCAGCTGCTCCTCAAACACGCGCGACAGATGGTTGCTGCGATAGAGGATGGCGTAATCGGCGAAGCGGGTACGGTTCTCGAACTTGTGCGCCAACAGACGCAGCACCACGGATTCCGCTTCATTTTCTTCATCTTTTGCCGCGAACACGCGCACCGGATCGCCGGGACCATGTTCGCTCCACAGGTTCTTCTCGAACAGCTTGGTGTTGTTCTTGATGAGGTGGTTGGCGCTTTGCAGGATGCGCTGCGAAGAGCGGTAGTTCTGCTCCAGCTTGATGACGCGCAGGGTGGGATAGTCTTTCTGCAAGTTGTGCAGATTGGCCGTGCTCGCGCCGCGCCAGGCATAGATGGCCTGGTCATCGTCACCCACCGCGGTGATGGCGGCCCGGTCGCCCGCCAGCAGCTTCATCATCTGGTACTGGCAATCGTTGGTGTCCTGGTATTCGTCGATGAGCAGGTAGCGGAAGCGCTGCTGCCAGCGCTGGAGTGCTTCTGCATTTGCCTTGAACAGTTCCACCGGCAGTCGGATGAGGTCGTCGAAGTCCACCGACTGATAAGCGCGTAACGTTTCCTGGTAGCGCGCATAGAGCAGGGCGATGCGTTGTTGTTCTTCGTTTTCGGCCTGACTTTCCGCTTGCTGCGGCGTGAGGAAGGCAGCCTTCCAGTTCGACATCACGCTTTGCGCGGTGCGAATCTCCTGTTTGTCCGGACTGCCCAGCAGTTCGCTGATGATCTTTCCCGTATCGGCGCTATCGAATATGGAGAATTGCTTCTTGTAGCCGAGTAGCGGCCCATCCTCGCGCAGGATCTGCATGCCTAGCGCATGGAAGGTGCTGATGGTCATACCCTTGGCATCGCGTCCGCTCAACAGCTTTCCGACGCGCTCGCGCATTTCGTTTGCGGCTTTGTTGGTGAAAGTGATGGCGGCCACGTTGCGCGGCGAATAGCCGCAATCTTCGATGAGATAAGCAAGCTTGTGCGTGATGACACGCGTCTTGCCGCTGCCGGCCCCGGCCAGCACCAGGAGGGGACCATCCAGATATTTGATTGCTTCGCGTTGCGTGGGGTTAAGTTTGCTCGACATCAGCTTAATACTCTAAACCTGAATTGAAATTGAAGCGGTATGGCGATTTTGCAGCGACGGATTTTAAATCCGCAAGTGGTATAGCAATCATCTTATATTAATCAAAGTGTTATGCTGACGAACGAATATTCGTCGTAGCCGACAAACTCAAGGACGAATTATGGCAGTTATTCGAGAGTGACAACCATATCAAACTTCTATTAAAGCGATTTGGGCTTATCTCAATAAAGACGATATCTCCAATCTGTACCTTGACATAATTGGCGAAGCAGGTCAGTTCGCCGCCAGCCAAAGAAGCGACTCGTTTTATCGGCAGTGTATAGTTGCGCCTTCATCGCAACAGTAAAACATTGACGGGGGTAACATTGGGAGTAACAAACGACATCACGAATTGCAGTATCAGGCGAGTACGCCTGTTTGCGCGAGCTATTCAATAACAAACGCATTTCGAGAAACCCGTGTTTACACTCAGTCTGCATGGAGAAGAAGGTACCCAGGCCCTGCTGCAAGCAGGCTATTCATACTGTCTTGTCGTCCGTTCCGAATCCCAGCGCTCTGCGCTACTTCAAAATCTGGGCGATCAGTCCGGTGTGGTCATCGTGCCGCACAACGGCGGTTTGATCAGCAATCTGCGGGTATGGGAAAACATCACCCTGCCGGTGCAGTATCATGGCATCGAAGTCGCCGGAAAACTTGAAGACCACGTGGCCCGGTTGCTTGTCCAGTGTGGTGCGCTAGACGAAAGTGCCGTGTCCGAACTGCTGCTTAAACTGCCCGATCAATTGTCGTTATACGAAAAGAGGCTGGTCGGTTTCGTGCGAGCCATGTTGATGAGTCCGGAGCTGATTATTTACGATTCCATGAACGAGGGGCTGTCGCGCAAGGAATTGGCGCGCGTGGTCAAATTCGACAAGGTATTCCGTTTATACTTCCCATTCCGTACGTCGGCGCTGGTAAGCTTCGAGGAATACAGCGACAAGGACGATCCGAAGCAGCTTGTGATTCATCTATAACCAAAATTCCGGGATGAAGCTAGCCACCTACAATTTGAGATTGCAGAACATCGAAAAGCGCACCAGGCAATTCATGCTGGGTGCAATCGGCGTCATGCTGCTCGTGCTGGCCATGATCGCGTCCAGGCAGGATTATTTCCATCGCAGTACCTCGATCTACTTTTTCACTCCCAACGCACAGGGTTTGAGCAAGGGCATGGCGGTCAAGTTCATCGGCTTCAAGGTCGGCAGCGTGCAGGATGTGAGCATGCAGCCCAACGCGACAGTGCAGGTCAAGGTGGCGCTGGATAACGAATACGTGCACCTGATCGGGCAGGATGCCAAGGCCAGACTCATCAAGGAAGCGCTGGTCGGCGAGAGCGTGGTGGAGATCATTCCCGGCTCGCAGCAGGTGAAACAGGTGACGCAAAATAGCGTGCTGGCATTCGAACGGGGACAAGATGCCAGTACCGTCGTCGAAACGCTGGCGGCGCAGTTGCAGCCTATCCTGAGCGACGTTCACCAGATCACTTCTTCCGTCAACAATCCGAATGGCGACGTCCAGCAAACACTGAAGAACCTGAACCAGGCTTCGGGAAGTTTTCGGGAGACCGTGAATCAATTCACGCAACTTGGCGCAAGCAGTAACAAGAAGCTGGAAGGGGCGTACGTAAAGATCGACAAGGCATTGGATCGCGTCAATTCAAATCTGGAAACTCTGGATAAGGGAATTCCCAAGCTGGTGGACAAAGCCGATACGACCCTGAGCAATGTTCAGTCGGCCACGGCAGACATCAAGAAAATCACCAATGAATCAGCCGCAGAGATTCCTGCACTGGTGCGCAATACCAATTCCCTGGTTCAGGACGGACAGGAGACTCTGGGGGGCGTGAAGAAGTCCTGGCTGTTCAATGGCATGTTCTCCAAACCGGAAGAGCAGATGCTTCCGGTTGACGGCTACGTTGCGCCGAGGCAGCCGTGAGGGGAACGAGAATGGGCTTCCGCTCACACATTGCGATCCTGTGCTGCCTTGTGCTGCTGTCTGCCTGCAGCCATGTGGAAGAAATGCGCAGTGCACGGCAGGAACGGGCTACGGAATTCAACCAGCGGGCGCAGCGCGCATTCCTGCGCGGCGAGTATCAATCCGCAGCCGACCTGTACGGGAACGCGCTGCAGTTGGATGTCGCGATCGAGAACGTGAACGGCATCGCCATCAATATGCTCAATCTCGCCAGGGTGTATCAGGTTCTGGGCAATCCCGCACTGGCTGAACGCTACCTGGACAGTCTGCTGGAAGACAAGGCACTCCGCTATCCGCCTGCGCAGCTTGCCGCTGCGGCAGTGCAAAAGTCCCTGTTGCGCTTGCAGGAGAACGATGTGGCCGGCGCCACGGCCTGGGTGGAAAAATCTGCCGGGTATTGCGGGCCGGATTGCACGCTTGCCGGCGTGATAGACAACGCGCGAGCCGGCATCGCATTGCGAGCGAACGATGCGGATAAAGCCCTGCAATGGAGCGAGCATGCCACCTCGGAAAATAAAGGCAGTTCGCAATTGGAATACGCCAACTCCTTGCGCCTGACGGCTTCTGCCAGGCTTATGAAGGGCGAGTACGACACCGCACTGCGCCTGTCGGAAGAAGCGCTGGCCATCGACAAGTTGCTGGGCTTGCCGGAAAAGATACGCCAGGATCTGCTGTTGTCGGCGCAGGCACACGAAAAGCTGGGTCATGCCGAACAAGCCGCGCAGTGCCGTGACAGGGCGGCACGCATTGCGGCAACTGCGTTGAAGTGAGGGCGTGATGGAAGCGCTGACGCGGCTGAACGATCCGAAAATCAGGCTGCTGCTGGGCTTGTGTATCTGCCTGTTGACGGCATTGCTACTGGATATTTCCCAGGCGGGCAAGGCACTGAGCCGTAGCGTGCTGGACGATCAATTCGGTTTCCTGCATCGTTACGAAGCACATCCGGTGACAAATGATGTCGTTATCGTCGGCATCGACGAGGAATCGTATAAAACGTTCAATGAACCTTTAGCCTTGTGGCATCCTTATCTGGGCAAATTCCTGCAAGCGATGGCGATCGCCAAACCCGCCGTGGTCGGTCTGGATATCGTGTTGCCCGAGCGCTCATATGAGTTTCTGATTCCGCAATACGATCAAAGCCTGCTGCAAGGCCTGCAGACCGCCCGGGCACAGACGCCGTTGGTGCTGGCGCAGACGGTGGAAGTCAACGGGGAGTTCCGCAAAGTGTATGAGCCAGTCGTTGCAGCTTCAGGGGGCAACACGCTGGCGTCGGTGATGGTTTGCCCGGACGATGATGGCGTAGTGCGTCACTTCGATCCCAACCGGTGTACGGTGAATGCGCACGGCTCCATGCTGGTCGAGAAAATGGCCGAGCATCTGGGCAATGCAAAACCGGGCACGGGGCTGGTGGATTTCGGGGCAGGACAGCCGTTTGAGTACATCCCTTTTGCCAAAGTACTGGAATGGCAGGTACAAGGCAATGCGGAGCAACTGACCGGGATTTTCGGCGGCAAACCTGTGCTGCTGGGCGTGGTGTCGCCGCTGGGCGAACGAGTGAATTCGCCTGTCCCGCTGGCCGCCTGGGACCCGTCCCGGCATCGCATCCCCGCCGTACTGATGCAAGCGCAAATGCTGCGCTCGATGCTGGGCGGCGGCATGATACGCGAAACGAACGACTATGCAGTATTGGCATTGACGCTGCTTGCAGCCTTATTCTGGCTGGGACGCACAGGCTGGTTAAAACTTGTTGCTGTGGCCGCTTTCCCGCTATTGCTAGTATCCGTTTCAACATGGCTAATGGAGCAGGGTACGTACCTGCCGATAGGGGGCATCCTGCTTTCCGGCCTGTTTTCCTTTCTGGCACGTTTGGCTTTTGAGGGTGTGTTGCAACTGCGACAACGCAAATGGCTGCGCGGCACATTTGGCAGCTACGTCAGCCAGGACGTACTGCATGAGATCATGGCTGGCAATATCCGATCCGGACTGGTCGGCGCACGTATCCGGGTATGCATCCTGTTCGCGGATATTCACGATTTCAGTGAGCGCAGTGAGAAATGTCTGCCGCAAGAAGTAGTGTCATTGCTCAACGACTATTTTTCCGAGATGACTGTGGCCATCCACCAGTATAAAGGCACGGTGGACAAGTTCGTCGGAGGCGGAATCATGGCCTTCTTTGGCGCACCGCAGGCACTGGAATGTCCGGAGAAGAATGCGCTCGAAGCGGCGCAGGAAATGCTGCTGCGCCTGCGTCATATCAATGCGCGCTTGCAGGAGCAAGATATCGCACCTATCGAGATCGGAATTGCACTGCACGCAGGGGAGGCGATCATCGGGCACATCGGTTCAGAGTTGCGGCATGAATACACGGCTATCGGCAAAGCAGTGAGCCTGACCGCCGGGCTGGAAAGGCTGACCAAGACTTTGAAATATCCCGTGGTGTGTTCTGACTCTGTGGCAAAAGCGGTGGAGAATTCGGGCGATTTGATCGACTGCGGGGAGCATGCGGTAAATGATGCTTCGTTCCATGTGTACGGCTGGACCCCTCCGTTGCTGGCCGCAATCTGATGTTTGCATTCTGGCCGAAATTTTTCGCCTGGCTGAAGATGACGCGGATGCGCCAGACTGTGGCTGGTGCTTCACAACTGCTTTGGTATGCCTTTACGCATCTGCGTGTATTGCGCATCGCCCCCGTGAACGCAGTGTTTTACCGCCAGATATTTTTCACGGGCGTTGAGGCATTGCGCATCGTTGCCGTGTTCGGGCTGCTGAGCGGCGCACTGGTCATCACCCAGATTACCTCGCTGGTCGGCGGGGACAGCGAACTGACAGTGAAGATATTGATCTGGACCGTGGTGCGCGAAGTCGGCCCCTTGTTTGCCGCCATCATCATCATCGCCCGCAGCAGCGCCGCCATCGCCTCCGAACTGGCGCTGATGAAGACGCGCCACGAGATGACCAGCCTGATCCGCATGGGCATTCCGCCGCAGGATTACCTGCTGGTGCCGCGTATCGCCGGTGTGACGCTGGCCGTACTGGCCCTCACCATTTATTTTCAGGTTGTCGCCATCGGCGGCGGACTGGCGATCAGTGCCATGTTTCAGAATGTGTCTTACCTTGATCAGGTCGGGCGATTCCTGCAAACAGTCAAACTCTCCGAATTCGTCGTAGTCGGCGTCAAAGGTTGCCTGTTCGGTTTGGCCATCTCCACCATCTCCTGCTACAACGGCATGCAAGCCCAGCCTTCGGTGACCGAAGTGCCCAAGGTCGCCATCAAGGCCGTGCTGCAAAGCCTGCTGTTCGTGTTCACGCTGGATGCCTTGATAGCCTACCTCGGCATGTTGGAGTGAGTTGCGCTATACTTCGCGCCCGTTTGGCGCATGGTGCGCCTACAGGCTGTTGTAAAACTACTGCGGTGGTCATCTGCGGCGTTGCGCGGTACTCGCTTCCTCGCCTACCTAAAAGGTATGTCTCGGTCGCTACGTGCCGTGCGCCTTGCATCTGACCATCCTCGCGACGTTTTTCAACAGCCTGCCAAAATTTGAAAGTGCGGCAGTCGCCGCATTTGTTTTTAGCAAAGTGAATAAAATGCCTGTCATTACCCTACCGGATGGTTCGCAACGCAGTTATCCCAACCCCGTGACCGTGGCCGAGGTCGCGCAGAGCATCGGTGCCGGTTTGGCGCGTGCGGCTCTGGCTGGCAAGGTGGACGGGTTGCTGGTGGATACTTCGCACCTGATTTCCGGCGATGCCAAGCTGTCCATCATTACCGACAAGGATGAGGACGGCGTCGATCTGATCCGCCACTCCACGGCGCACTTGCTGGCGTATGCGGTGAAGGAGTTGTTCCCCGAGGCGCAGGTGACTATCGGCCCGATGATCGAGAACGGTTTCTATTACGACTTTGCCTATTCTCGCCCTTTCACGCCGGAAGATTTGGCAGCCATCGAAAAACGCATGGCGGAGCTGGCAAAGAAGGATCTGCCGGTGACACGCAAAGTGTTGCCTCGCGACGAGGCTGTGGCTTATTTCAAATCCATCGGCGAGAAATACAAGGCCGAGTTGATCGAGTCCATTCCTGCCGATCAGGATGTTTCGCTTTACAGCGAAGGAGAATTCACCGACTTGTGCCGCGGTCCGCACGTGCCATCGACCGGCAAACTGAAGGCATTCAAACTCATGAAGGTGGCTGGCGCCTATTGGCGCGGCGACTCCAGGAACGAGATGCTGCAACGCATCTACGGCACGGCCTGGGCGAAGAAGGAAGATCTCGACGCCTACCTGACCCGGCTGGAAGAGGCGGAGAAGCGCGACCATCGCAAACTCGGCAAGCAACTGGATCTGTTCCACATGCAGGATGAAGCGCCGGGCATGGTGTTCTGGCATCCCAAAGGCTGGGCGATGTGGCAGGTGGTCGAGCAGTACATGCGCCGTGTATATCGCGACAACGGTTACCAGGAAATCCGCTGTCCGCAGATCATTGACCGCGTGCTATGGGAGAAATCCGGTCACTGGGAACATTTCAAGGCCGGCATGTTTACCACCGAGTCGGAAAAGCACGAATACGCGATCAAGCCGATGAATTGCCCCGGCCACATTCAGGTATTCAATGCCGACCTGCGTTCTTACCGCGAACTGCCGTTGCGCTATGGCGAGTTCGGCTCCTGTCACCGCAACGAGCCGTCCGGCGGTTTACACGGGTTGATGCGCGTACGCGGGTTTGTGCAGGACGATGGTCACATTTTCTGTTCTGAAGCTCAGATCGAGTCGGAAGTGACAGCGTTCAATGCACTGGTACTGAAGGTTTACAAGGACTTCGGCTTTCACGATGTGGCGGTAAAGCTGGCGTTACGACCTGATGGACGTGTCGGCTCCGACGAAATCTGGGACAAATCCGAAGATGCCTTGCGTGCCGCTTTGCGTGCCTCCGGCATGACCTGGGTAGAATTGCCGGGAGAGGGCGCTTTCTACGGTCCGAAGATCGAATTCCACATCAAGGACGCCATCGGCCGTTCCTGGCAGTGCGGCACCATCCAGGTGGACTTTTCCATGCCAGGCCGCTTGGGCGCCGAATTTGTGGATGAGGACAATAGTCGCAAGGTGCCGGTGATGCTGCACCGCGCCATATTGGGATCGTTGGAGCGTTTCATCGGTATTCTGGTCGAAAACCATGCCGGTGCAATGCCTTTGTGGCTGGCACCGACGCAGATGGTGGTCATGAATATCTCTCAAGCGCAGGAGGAATATGCCGGGAAAGTGGCCGAAACGCTGCGGGCATCCGGCTTCCGTGTGCAATCGGATTTGCGCAATGAGAAGATTACCTATAAAATACGCGAACATAGCTTGCAGAAGTTGCCTTACCAGCTAATTATTGGCGACAAGGAAGTGGCTGCAAGTCTCGTTGCCGTGCGATCCCGAACAGGTGAAGACCTTGGGCAGATGTCGGTGGAGGCGCTGGTTCAGCGCTTGCAAGCCGAACTGCATGCGGAGAGCGCGGTTTAATTTTTTAATGGAGAATTTCCAATAGCACAAGATAAGTCGCAGCGTATCAATGAGCAGATAACAGCACCACAAGTGCGGCTCATCGGCGCGGAGGGAGAGCAGGTTGGTGTCGTGGCAATTGCGGAAGCATTGCGTATGGCTGACGAAGCGGAACTGGATCTGGTAGAGATCGCGCCTTTGGCGGAACCGCCAGTTTGCCGAATCATGGATATCGGCAAATTCAAATATGCGGAAGCCAAAAAGCAGCATGAAGCCAAGCTGAAGCAGAAACAGGTTCAGATCAAAGAGATCAAATTTCGGCCGGGTACGGACGAAGGCGATTACAACATCAAGTTGCGCAATCTGATCAAATTCCTGGCTGATGGTGATAAAACCAAGATTACCTTGCGTTTCCGCGGCCGCGAGATGGCGCACCAGGAGATCGGCATGAAGCTGATTGAGCGCATTAAGGGCGATCTGGATGAACATGGAATGGTGGAGCAATTCCCGAAGATGGAAGGCCGTCAGATGGTGATGGTGATCGGTCCGAGGAAAAAATGATTTTGTATCGCAACGGAGCAAGGGACTTGCCGTTGCGGTGGTAGTAAAAAAGAGTCCCAGATAAGTGGTTCCGGGTTTTCAAGCGTTCCTGTCAGGAACCTCCCGGCGTCATCAAATAAAATGGAGTCGTTATGCCTAAGATGAAAACCAAGAGCGGAGCGAAGAAACGCTTTGTTGTCCGCGCCGGTGGCAGCATCAAGCGTGGTCAAGCGTTCAAGCGCCACATTCTTACCAAAAAAACCACCAAGAACAAGCGTCAACTGCGTGGCTCGACTGGTGTCCACGAAACCAACACGGCGTCCGTTCGCGCCATGATGCCATACGCATAAGGAGTAAAAAATGCCAAGAGTTAAACGTGGTGTAACGGCGCGCGCGCGCCATAAGAAAGTTCTGGACAAAGCCAAGGGTTATCGTGGTCGCCGCAATAGCGTCTATCGTATTGCCAAAGAAGCGGTGATGAAGGCTGGTCAATATGCTTACCGTGACCGTCGTCAACGCAAGCGCCAGTTCCGCACTTTGTGGATTGCCCGTATCAATGCGGCTGCACGCGAGCAGGGAATGGCGTACAGCGTGTTCATGAACGGCCTGAAGAAGGCGATGATCGAGATCGATCGCAAGGTGCTGGCCGATCTGGCCGTGTTCGACAAACCTGCGTTCTCGCAGATCGTCGCACAAGCCAAAGCCAGCCTCGGCGCGTAAATATTGCGCTATATAAAAAAGGAGGCGTCATGCCTCCTTTTTTGTTTCAAGACTAGACGATGCAAGAACTACAAAAAATTCTCGATGACGCGCTGCAAAGCTTCGCCGCAATAGAAGATGCGGCAGAGCTGGAAAATGCCAAGGCGCGTTATCTCGGCAAGGAAGGCAGTCTGACCGGCCTGTTGAAAGGCTTGGGCAAACTTTCCGCGGAAGAGCGCCCGACTGCCGGTGCGCGCATCAACCAAGTCAAACAGCAGATCGAGGCGGCACTGAATGCGCAACGCGAGGCCATCCAGAATCGTGCGTTGAACGCCAAGCTGGCAGCAGAGTCGCTGGACGTGACTTTGCCCGGGCGCGGTACGGGTGTCGGCGGTTTACATCCGGTTACGCGTACGCTGGAACGTATTGCATCTCTGTTCCATTCCATCGGTTATGCCGTGGCGGAAGGTCCGGAGATCGAAAACGATTTTTACAACTTCACCGCGCTGAACATTCCTGCCGACCATCCGGCGCGCGCCATGCATGACACTTTCTACATCGACGAGCAGCATGTGTTGCGCACGCACACCTCGCCGATCCAGATCCGTTACATGCAAGCGCACATGGAGAATTACAAACACCTGGAAACGATGCCGGACATCCGCATCATCGCGCCGGGGCGCGTCTATCGTGTGGATTCCGATGCAACCCATTCCCCTATGTTTCATCAGGTGGAAGGTTTGTGGGTAGGGGAGAAGGTCAGTTTCGCCGATCTGAAAGGCGTGATTGCCGATTTCCTGCAGAATTACTTCGAGACTGAAGACATGCAAGTGCGTTTCCGCCCCTCCTTCTTCCCGTTCACCGAGCCCTCAGCCGAGATGGATATGAGCTGGAAGGGCGGCTGGCTGGAGATCGGCGGCTGCGGCATGGTGCACCCGAACGTGCTCAAGCATGTCGGTATCGACAGCGAGAAATACATCGGCTTCGCCTTCGGCATGGGCGTAGAGCGCTTGGCCATGCTGCGCTACGGCGTGAATGATCTCAGGCTGTTCTTTGAAAATGATCTTCAATTCCTTAAGCAGTTTTCATAATGAAAAAATTATTGAAGATCATCTCAGTGGAGGCTAATGCGGCATTGCCGCGTTACGCCGTAACTAAAATGACGTGCAAGCAGTTTAACTAATTATGCAATTTTCTGAATCCTGGTTGCGTACCTTCGTAAACCCTTCGCTATCGAGCGAGGAGTTGTCGCATCTGCTGACCATGGCCGGACTGGAAGTGGAGGAAATGACTTCCGTCGCACCAGCCTTTGATAAGGTCGTCGTGGGGCAGGTGCTGACTAAAGACAAACATCCCGATGCTGATCGTCTGAATGTACTGACGGTAGACGTCGGCCAAGCCGAGCCGCTGAATATTGTGTGCGGCGCCGAGAATGTCACTGTCGGCATGAAGGCGCCTTGTGCGCTGGTTGGTGCCAGGCTGCCCGGTATCGAGATCAAGCAGGCAAAGGTTCGTGGTATCCCGTCTTTTGGCATGATGTGCTCGGAAAAGGAACTGGGTCTGGCGGAAGAAAGCGCAGGATTGATGGTGCTGGCTGCCGATGCTGTTGTTGGTCAGAGCATCCGCGAACATCTCGATCTGGACGATCATCTGATCACGCTCAAGCTCACTCCGAACCGCAGCGATTGCCTGTCACTGCGCGGTATCGCGCGCGAAGTGGCGGCATTGACTGGCGTACCGCTGCAAGCAATTCCGGCTACGAGCTTCAAACAGACGGACAATCATAGTCGCAAGATCAAGGTGTCCGCTCCCGCAGCCTGCCCGCGTTACACGGGGCGCGTGATCACTGGCGTTAATGCAAAAGCTGCCACTCCCGCATGGATGGTACAGCGCTTGGAGCGTTGCGGCCTGCGCAGCATCAGCGCGCTGGTGGATGTTACCAATTATGTGCTGCTGGAACTGGGCCAGCCGCTGCACGCTTTTGACCTGAACAAACTGAATGGCGATATCGAAGTGCGTTTTGCGCGTGCCGGTGAAAGCCTGAAGTTGCTGAACGAGCAGACGGTGAACCTGCAAGACGACATGCTGGTGATCGCTGATGACAAGGGACCGATCGCGCTGGCAGGCATCATGGGCGGCGCGGAAAGCGCAGTGGATGACGCGACTGCCGATATCTTCCTGGAAAGCGCTTTCTTTGCGCCAAGTGCGATCGTCGGCAAGTCGCGCCGTCTTGGTTTCAGTTCCGACTCCTCTTACCGTTTCGAGCGCGGAGTGGACTTTGCAGCGACGCAGTCTGCACTGGATCGCGCCACGCAACTGATACTGGACATTTGCGGCGGTCAGGCAGGAGTGGTTACGGAAGTGCTGGGCGAGTTGCCGGTTCGTTATCCGGTGAAACTGCGCACTTCGCGCGTACAACGCGTGCTTGGCGTGGCGCTAGATGAATTGGCAATCCTCGCGATACTGGAACGGCTGGGCTGGGCATCTCAATCCCAGGTAAATGGTAGCGACTTTAGTGTGACACCACCCAGCTACCGCTTCGATATTGTCATCGAAGAAGACCTGATCGAAGAAGTCGCCCGTGTTTACGGCTATGAAAATATCCTGCCGGTGCCGATACAAGCGCGCATGGCCATCTTGCCGCAAATTGAAGCAGAGCGTCCCTTGGCCAAGGTGCGCCAGACCATGGTATTGCGCGACTATCAGGAAACCATCAACTACGCCTTTGTGGAAGCAGCGTGGGAGCGTGATCTGTGTGGTAATGCCGCGCCCATCGCCCTGAAAAATCCTATCGCCAGCCAGATGAGCGTGATGCGCAGCAGTCTGCTGGGCGGACTGCTCGCCGCCTTGCGTACCAATCTTGCGCGTAAACAACCTCGAGTGCGCTTGTTCGAGATCGGTGGGTGCTTTACGACTGAGGCGGGTAAATATGCACAAAACGAACGCCTTGCCGGTTTGGCCTACGGCGGCGTTTGGTCTGAACAATGGGGCTCGCCTGCACGTAACGTGGATTTTTACGACGTGAAAGGCGATATCGAGGTTTTGTTTGCGCCGCGCAGTCTGAGTTTCCAAGCTGCACCGTATCCTGCGTCGCATCCCGGCCGTTCGGCGCGTATTCTGCTGGATGGGCGAGCCATCGGCTGGGTCGGCGAATTGCATCCGCAATGGCAGCAACAATATGATCTCCCGCAAGCAGTGATGTGGTTCGAAGTTGAACTGGCTGCGCTGACTCAAGCTAGCGTTCCCAAGTTAATGGATATTTCACGTTTCCCGCCAGTCCGCCGCGATATTGCGGTGTTGGTGGATGAGAATGCGGCCGTTCAGTCGTTATTGGATGTGATGCAGGCAGCAAAAGCACCCAATGTGGTCGAATTGGCATTGTTCGACGTGTATCGAGGTAAAGGCGTGGAACAAAACAAAAAAAGCCTTGCATTCCGTGTGTTATTGCAAGATACTCAAAAAACTTTGACTGATAACGAGATTGAAGAAAATGTGGCTCGTCTGGTTGCAGCGTTGCAACGGCTAGGCGCGCAATTGCGAGTGTAAGAGGGGAATATGACGACATTGACCAAGGCGGAACTGGCCGATCTGCTGTTTGAAAAAGTAGGTTTGAACAAGCGCGAAGCAAAAGATATGGTGGAAGCGTTCTTCGAGGAGATACGCATGCAACTGGAGAAAGGCGAGAGCGTGAAGCTTTCCGGTTTCGGCAATTTCCAGCTGCGCGACAAGCCGCAACGTCCCGGACGTAACCCAAAAACCGGCGAAGAGATTCCGATCACGGCGCGTCGTGTGGTCACCTTTCATCCCAGCCAGAAACTCAAGAGCATGGTAGAAAAGAACTATCATGGAACATCACGTAGCTAATTCAGAATTACCGCCCATCCCGGCCAAACGCTATTTCACCATAGGTGAAGTGAGCGAGTTGTGCGGGGTGAAGGCGCATGTATTGCGTTACTGGGAGCAGGAATTCACCCAGCTCAAACCGGTCAAGCGCGGTGGCAATCGCCGCTATTACCAGCACCACGAAGTACTGCTTATTCGTCGTATCCGGCAGTTGCTCTACGAAGAAGGTTTCACCATCAGCGGTGCGCGTAGCCGCCTGGATCAGCATGCCATGAATCAGGAAGAAAAGTCGCAGAATGTTTCCAACGCTTTCAACGTGAATGCGTTTAAACGCGAACTGCGTGAGATTATTTCGCTGCTGCATGCTTAACTGCGTGAATTGCTTAAAACCGCTTCAAGGAAAGTATAGAGCTCTGCTATAATTCAACAGTTCGGGGCGTAGCGCAGCCTGGTAGCGTACTTGCATGGGGTGCAAGGGGTCGGGAGTTCGAATCTCCCCGCCCCGACCAATAGAACCAATTGGTTGCCGAAATAATTAAGCCAGCTTATGCTGGCTTTTTTATTATTTGTGACGCTTTCTGTGACACTTCCGCAGGAGCTAAAGAAGTGATTCCACTCTATAGTTGTAAGTATGTAAATTCCGAGTTTTCGCTGATGGGTGTCTAAAATACCTTAGCGTGAGTGCTCAAAGAAGCATAGCAATGTTTACCTTCTGGGCCTGCCATCAGTCCCTCAGCATAAAGCCCGTAGTCAATGGGTTTGCGGGCTTTTTTGGTTGCCGATTTCTGTCTAATTTCTCCTCTTTTTGCCATTTATTTGCCTCAGAATCGTCTCAGGAACTGACTTTCATAGGGTGAGGTTGGCTGGTTATCCAATTCCTTGTCGAAACTTGAAGATGACATCAACGTATCATTTTGCGCATGCCCGTGAGATTCTTCACAGCCGTGGGTAGAATGGAAGACATTGTGAGTTGACTCTCACCCTCTTTTAGATACGTCATGAAATATTTGGAATGGATGTCCCCCGAGTGGGTGCAAGTTCTTTTCGTGCTGTTTCTCTCATTTCTTATTGGGCTTGAGCGTGAAGAACGCAAGGACAATGAAGGCCATTACTCATTCGGGGGAGTGCGTACTTTTCCGTTGATTGGGCTTATCGGCTATTCTATGGGACTGTTGTCCGGAGGAGAACTCTTGCCACAGGCTCTGGGTTTTGCAGTTGTGGCAGGTTTTCTGATGATTTCCTATTGGCATAAACTCACCACTTCCACATATTCTGGTGTTGCCTCCGAGATGTCCGGACTGACCACCTATTTGGTGGGCTCCCTTATTTATCACCAGATGTTCTGGATCGCCACTACGCTTACAGTGTCAAGCATCATCCTGCTTGAACTTAAGGCTGGACTGGAAAGTTTGGCGAAGCGCATCCAGACAACTGACATTCTTACTTTTGCCAAATTCCTGCTCCTTTCTTCCGTCATTCTGCCCTTGTTGCCCGACACCCCATTCAGTCAATTCCAGATTAATCTCTTTAAGACATGGCTTGTTGTTGTGGCGGTAAGCGCTGTTTCGTATGGCAGCTATGTGCTTCAAAGATTGACCAAAGGGCAAGGCGGCTTCATCCTTGCGGCGTTTCTCGGCGGTGCGTATTCGTCCACGGTTGCGACAGTGGCGCTTGCCAGAAGGTCGAAGAGTGAAAACCAACCCCATCTTTTTTCCGGTGGGATACTGATCGCATCGGGAATGATGTACCTGCGCCTGGCCGTCTTACTGGCGCTATTCAATCAGGAATTAATGGCAAAATTGTCTATCCCCTTTGTAGGGTTGGGGGGCTTGCCGTTGGTATCGGCTGGCTGTGGTCAAAGCGGAGGGATGCGAACGATTTAAAGTTGATTAGTGAATCCGAACCCAAGAACCCGCTCGAAATTAGTGCAGCGCTTCTCTTCGCACTGCTCTTTGTGGTTATGTTGATAGCAACTCACTTTGCAATCGTGTATCTGGGGGAGAGGGGCGTCTACACACTTGCGACTATTATGGGCGTAACCGATGTGGATCCATTCATCATGGGCCTGACTCAGGCTACGCCAACACTCACGCCGTTACATGTGGCGTCATCCAGCATCCTGATTGCTGCATCCAGCAACAATGTTGTCAAAGGCATTTATGCTTTTGTCCTTTCTTCCCGCCAAACAGGCACAATGAGCTTGGCATTCTTGTCAGGTTTGGCTGTACTTGGTTTGATGCCACTGCTAATTTAAGCGTGCTTAGATATGAAAATTTTCGTCAACTATGAAGACAATGCTTAAAGCAAGGAGAATTTCGGTGTCGATTATTGTAGGGATAGAATGTCGGACATGTTCACAAGCGTAAAGGAAGGGCAATTCTTTAATAGGCGCTTGTACCTGGCGCTGCCCCGGCTCAGCTTGGGTCTGATGATCAGTCTGGCATTTTCAGGTTGTGCTGTCGGCCCGGATTTCAAATCACCATCGGCGCCACAGGCTACCGGCAGCGTGTATGGTTCCACGGAGTTGCCCGCAACGACCGAAGCGGTGACAAACAAGGAGATTGGCAATACGGGCATTGCCCAGCATATTGTTTATGGAAGCGAGTTGCCCGCGCAATGGTGGCTATTATTTCATTCCGATGCACTGGATCAACTGATTCGTAGCGCGCTTAAACAAAACCCCACATTTGCTTCGGCACAGGCATCCTTGCGTCAGGCCAAGGAAAATTTCAATGCCGAGTCAGGTGCGCTGCAATACCCTAAGGTCACCGGCCAACTCGGAGCAACCCGGGAGCGGGCACAGATCGTGAGTGTTACCCCCAGCGACTTCAATCTCTATAACGCCTCTGTCAATGTTTCTTATACGCTGGATGTATTCGGTGCGTCACGCCGTCAACTTGAAAACCTGATGGCCGAGGTTGACTACCAGCAGTTTGAACTTGAGGCCGCCTACCAGATGCTGGTCTCCAATGTCGTGACGACTGCAATCAAGGAAGCTTCATTGCGGGCGCAATTGCAAGCAACACGAAATATTCTGGAGGCACAACAGAAGCAGTTGGAAATTATTGAGAAGCAGCTTTCCCTGGGCGCGGTTACCCGCTCCGTAGAGCTTGCGCAGGCTACCCTGGTAGCACAGACGAATGCTCAACTTGCACCGCTGGAGAAATCACTGGCGCAAACACGCCATCAATTGGCGGTTTACGTGGGCAAACTCCCCAGCGAAACAGGCCTGCCGGAATTTCAGCTTGATTCCCTGCAACTGCCCCGGGATCTGCCAGTCTCACTGCCTTCGTCTCTGGTGCGTCAACGGCCTGATATCCGCGCCAGCGAAGCACTGTTGCACGAGGCCAACGCCCAACTGGGTGTGGCTATAGCCAATCAGTATCCGCAAATCAATCTGACCGGAAGTTATGGCGTAGAACGCATGCAGCTGGGCAACTTTGGTGCAAGCAGTACTGTGTGGAATTTTGGTGCAGGGCTGACGCAGCCGATCTTCGACGCCGGTGCGCTTAGTGCAAAACGCCGTGCTGCCAAAGCCGCTTATGATCAGGCAGAAGCTCAATATCGCTGGACCGTCTTGACCGCGTTTCAGAATGTTGCAGACAACCTGCGAGCGATTGATGCCGATGCAACCACACTCAATGCGCAGGCAAATGCCGATTCATTGGCGCACGAGTCGTTGGAGATAACCAGGCGTCAATATCAGTTGGGCGGCACCAGTTATCTGGCACTGCTCGATGCAGAGCGCAGTTATCAGCAGACCCATATCAACCTTGTGGTTGCCCAGTCCGCACGGCTTGCCGATACGGCCGCCTTGTTCACAGCATTGGGTGGGGGCTGGTGGAATCGAACTGAAGAAGATTCCGCAGCAGCCAAAGGCGCCGTGGGCAAGGATTAGGCTGCTCGATTGACCAGGCGCGTAGTTTTTGGTTTTTCGGCCTGATGAGGAATGTATCTAATTTGTAAGCTGTTTTTCAAAGAGACAATTATGACCAAGCGAATGTTAATTATGCTGGGCTGCGTGCTGGTGCTTATAGCTGCGCTGGCTTTAGGTTTTTTCTTGCACATCAAAGAATTGATCGCCAATTCTCCAAAACCCGGACCGCAAACCGTAACTGCGGCGGTAGTTTCTGCACTGGAATGGCAGCCGCAGCTCTCATCGGTGGGGACGTTAACGGCGGTGCATGGCGTGGATATCAGCAGTGAAGTAGCCGGTCAGGTACGCACGGTGAATTTCAAATCCGGACAGGATGTAAAAGCTGGCGAAGTGCTGGCGCAGCTTAATGCCGATTTGGAAATTGCGCAGCTGTCTTCGCTGCAAGCCGCTGCGGATCTCGCCGCGATTACCTTGAAACGTGATCAGGCACAATTGGCGGCCCAGGCAGTCAGTCAGACGCAGGTCGACAACGATACGGCAGACCTGAAAAGCAAGGATGCACAAGTTGCGCAACAACAAGCCCTGGTCGCGAAAAAAACCATACGTGCACCTTTCACAGGCCGAATTGGAATCACCACCACAAATCCGGGACAGTATCTGAACCCCGGCGATAAGATCGTCACCTTGCAAGCCATTGACCCAATTTATGTTGATTTCTATTTACCGCAACGGCAAGTCGGTGCACTGTCCGTCGGCCAGGTGATTGATGCCAGCAGCGACTCTTATACAGACCGGATATTTCACGGCAAAATTACCGCGATCAGCCCGAAAGTGGATACGACCACACGCAACGTCCAGATTCAAGCGACCATTGCCAATCCGAAACACCAGTTGCTGCCCGGAATGTTTGCCAATGTCACGGTTGATGTTGGCGAGAAGAAGCATTATCTGACTCTGCCGCAGACTGCAATCACCTATAACCCCTATGGCTCCACCGTATTTATTGTCAAACCCGCCGCGGCCAAAAATGGCGCGCCTGCCACCCCGCAACAGGCTGAGAGCCTGGAGGTACAACAGGCTTTCGTCACTACGGGCGATACTCGCGGCGATCAGGTTGCCAT